>JBMFRC010000012.1:0-97365 GCA_049968235.1 Candidatus Hydrogenedens sp. | reverse complement strand
AAAATGAGTAGGCAAAAATTTATTTCGACATTTTTTATTACCGGGATATTTATATCATTTCTTTTTACGATATTTTTTTCTATTTTTTTGGGACTGAAAACGATTTATTTTGCTACTTCATCTTTATTTAATATAACTTTAACCGTTCTTTATAATACATATCTTGAATCTTATTTGTTGTCAAAAAAAGTTAACTTTTTTGTTTTATGTAGCGTTATGAAATTGTTTCTTATTACATCTTTTTTTACATTAACGATTTACTTTTCTGAAAGAGAAATTTCAACGGTTTTTTTAATTTTTTTAGGGCTACTCATTGCACCTATTACAATAAGAGTTGTATCATATTATACAAGTTTACCATAAATTATTGTGATTACATATTGTAGAAATATCTGATGTATTTTTATATATTATTACATTAGCAGGCATTTATAATGGAAGAAATAGGAAGACGATGGGTTCTGTATTACATACCCGGTACGGATATATTGATACCGGGTGGGGGAATACATGTCTTTACTGTGCTATCTTCATTTTTTATAGTATTGACTTTACTCTTTATAAGTTATATGTTTTCTCATCGTTTTCAACACATTCCTACAAGAACACAGTCATTACTTGAAATAGTTATTCTATGGTTTAAGTCTTTAATTGAACCAATTTTAGAAACCTCCAACGCTAATATTTTATACGAAGTATTACCATTTGTCTCTTCCCTCTTCTCTTTTATATTTTTTGCTATCTTATTTTCTTTAATTCCCCTTCCCTATATGGAAGAACCAACAAGCGATTTGAATTGCACCGTGGCTCTGGCTCTCTTCTCTCTTATTTATAGTTGGATTACTGCTCTAAAATATAAAGGAATGCGTGGATTTATTCGCGAATTTCAAGGACCTTTATATAATGATGAAAGTGAGGGTTCTCAAAAAAGTACATTACAGAAACTTTCTGTCCTCTTTTTCTTCCCTTTCAAAATTATAGAGGAAATTTCTAAGGTGATTTCCCTCTCATGTCGTCTTTTTGGAAACACTTTAGGTTCAGGCATTGTAAGTGTTGTTATTGCGACACTCACTTTCTATATTTTTGTACCTATTATTTTTAATATGTTATTAACCGGTTTTGAGGCATTTATTCAAGCATTTGTTTTTGCTTCTTTAACAACAGTATATATTTCATCTTACTTAGCAGAAAATAATTAACTATAAGGAGATAATTTATGGGTATTCACACATGGTATAACATGCTAGATTTTGTTTTCGTCCAAACGGCAGAAACAGCCCAACAGAATTCTGCTATTCCTATTACAGGGGAAGATTTACGAGTAATATTTGCGTGCATATCTGCGGGTTTGACTATTGCAGTGGCAGGTTTAGGAGCAGCTCTTTCCGAAGGCTATGCAGCAGGAAAGGCGTGTGAAGGAGTAGCACGGAATCCTGAAGCAACGGGACTTGTAACACGAACAATGATAATAGGTCAAGCCGTTACAGAATCGGTTGTTATATATGCATTGGTAATAGCAATTATTATCCTTTTCTTTATGGTGTAAATCTGTGATATATGATTAGTATAAACTTAACATTATTCATTGAATTTATTTTATTCCTTCTATTTTTTATTGTTGCAAGGAAATATATCTGGAAGCCCCTTTTGCGAACAATTAAAGAACGAGAAGATTATTTCCAAAAAAAAGAAACTGAAATTGAAAGTATAAATCAGAAGACAAAAGAGTTTAGGGAAGATTACAAAAGAAAAATAGAACAGGTTCAAAAAGCACTTGATCTCAAAATAGATAATACGATACATGATGCCTACATTCAACAAAGAGCATTAATTGAAAAGGAACAAAAAAAAGCACATGAGCAACTAATCCTTTTCCGAAATGAATTAGAAAAACAATTTTGTATGAATAATATAGAGATTAAAACACATGCAGAAATGTTATCAGAGAAGATAATCCAATGCCTGTTACAACAAAAACGAATTTTTTAGGTCAACATAAGAAATTCTTTATAAGGATTTTAATATTTTACCTTATAGGTATAATAGGGGGAATTTATTTTTTTCATTCACCTAATTTATCAAAAAATTATTTGCAAAAATATGAAAAGGAACATGGTATTTATAAAGAAATTCGTAAAAATGCTAATTATTACAAATTTTTACAGAGACCCCATTTATATAAAGGGACACCTGAAGAATTGGATAAATTTCATTTTGCATTAAACTATGAAAAAAGTCCTGATTTTCTTAAAGAGAAAAACAGAATTTTTTATTACACATTGTGGTTCAAAACATTAGATTTTTTTATTATTATTTTTATTGTTTTTCACTTTGGCTGGAAACCTTTACTGGATTACATACATACCTACCAGAGGCATATATTAGACAAACAAAATGAAATTGATAATCGTATACGACAAAGTAGTAAAGAAATGGAAGAGGCAAAGAATGTTTACCAAACGCTACCATCAGTAATAAAAGAAAAGGAGTATTACAAAGAATCCTTTCTGGCTCAACGACTATCTGAAATTGAAACTCAAAACCAACAGGCTTTAGAACAAATTAAATTTTTATTGGAAACAAGAAAACGAGAAGCAATCTTGCATTGTATTAATGAAGTAAAAAAGCAACTCATAGAAGAATCAATAAAAAAGGCTGAACAAGAATTAATGGCAACAGAGACACCAGAACGATTGGCACAGACCGTTGAAAAATTCAATTTTTTGATAACTATGATTTCATAAATTTGGGAAAAGGAAATGAACTTTACAGTACGAAATAGATTAGCCCAAAGATATGCAGAGGCTCTGAAGTCTTTTATAAAAGACGAAAAAGACCTCATTAAAGTGAATAAAACTTATCAGCTACTTACATATTTATTAAAAAGAGAACCGAAACTCCTTACTTTTCTAACTAATCCAGTTATTCCTTTTGAACTAAAAAAGAAGGTACTAAATCAAATTCTTGACATTACTGATTCTCCTGAATATTTTAGAAATTTTGCTAACTTTCTTGTAAAACATAATCGTGTCGGAATAATAAGAGAAATATCAAAAGTATTTTCAGATAAAATTGACCCCTGGTTAAATAGAATTGAAGTTGAAGTTACAACTGCAACACATTTACCTGAAGAATCTGAAAAATCGCTTATTAAAACACTGGAACGATTTACTGAAAAAAAAGTGCGACTGATAAAGCATATTAATCCGGGTATATTAGGAGGAATTATTATCCATTTCTATGGTTTTTCTTTCGATTTTAGTTATAGGACGCAATTGGAAAAGTTAAAAGAAGAAATTATGAAAAAGGAAATTTCTATCCATGTCATATAATCCGCGAATTGATGAGATTACCAACCTTATCAAACAACAAATAAGTCTATATTCGAGTGCTATTGATGTTTCAGAAACAGGAACAGTTATTCAAAGCGGTGATGGGATTGCTCGTGTATTTGGATTAGAAAATGCTTTTATAGGGGAATTAATTGTTTTGCCCCATGGAGTGAAAGGAATTGTTTTTAGTTTAGAAGAAGACCATGTAGGGATTATACTTCTCGGCGATTACGAACTAATAAAAGAAGGTGATGTTGCTAAAAGAACATGGAGAATATCCTCTGTTCCTGTTGGAGAATCCATTTTGGGTCGTGTAGTTAATGCCATTGGTGAGCCTGTTGATACTGGAGGACCTATTCAAGCGGAAGAACATTATCCAGTTGAAAGAATTGCCCCGGGCATTATTGATAGAACACCCGTAACTGTACCCCTACATACAGGTATAAAAGCCATTGATTCTATGGTACCTATCGGTAGAGGACAACGTGAATTAATAATTGGAGATAGACAAACAGGTAAAACATCCATAGCCATCGATACTATCATACATCAAAAAGATAAAGATATTATTTGTATCTATGTGGCTATAGGACAAAAGCGTTCAACAGTGGCACAAATTGTAAGTGACCTTATAAACTACGGTGCAATGAAATATACAGTTGTTGTTTCCGCAACGGCTTCAGAACCTGCCCCAATGCAATATTTGGCTCCTTTTTCAGGTTGTGCGATTGGAGAGTATTTTCGTGATAAAGGTAAGCATGTTCTTATTGTTTATGATGATTTATCAAAACATGCAAGTGCTTATCGTCAAATATCTCTATTACTAAGGAGACCACCGGGAAGGGAAGCTTACCCGGGTGATATTTTCTATTTACACAGCCGTTTACTGGAAAGATCTGCTTGTCTTCACCCTTCTTTAGGGGGGGGAACTTTAACTGCTCTTCCTATTATTGAAACCCAGGAAGGAGATGTTTCTGCCTACATTCCAACAAATGTGATTTCGATAACAGATGGACAAATATACTTGGAATCATCTCTATTTCATTCAGGGATACGACCAGCGATAAATCCTGGAATTAGTGTATCCCGTGTAGGTGGTTCTGCACAAACCCCTATTATGAAAAAGATTGCGGGAACATTGCGTGTTTTAATGGCACAGTACCGTGAATTAGAGGTATTTGCTCAATTTGGAAGTGAACTTGATGAATCCTCAAAGGCTCAATTGGAAAGGGGTAAAAGGCTTACAAAAATTTTGGTTCAAAATCGTTTTGAAACCCTTCCATTAGCCGATGAAATTATTATTATTCATGCTGGTATTTCCGGAATGCTTGATAATATATCAGTGAATGCATTACCTCGATTTGAAAAGGAATTAATTGCCTATATAAAAACAGAAAATCCCTCTCTTTATGAATATCTCGGAACAAATAACAAATGGACAGATGAAATTCAAAATCAGATGGATAACCTTATTCATCGTTTCCTTTCTGAGAAATGGAAAGAAGGTGCACATTTATGAGTAGCATCCAAGAGTTACGGAACAAAATAAATACAATCGAAAACACCCAGAAAATAACAAAAGCAATTAAAATGGTTGCGACGGTTCGGCTCAAACGAGCCCAAAACGCCCTTATTGTAAGTCGGATTCTTCCTGATGAATTAAATAAATTATGGCAATATCTTAATACTTTATCTGACTTTCAACCCAATCATCCTCTAATTTCGCCCCGAAAAACAATTCAAAATATATCCATTCTGGTAATCACAAGTGACCACGGTTTATGCGGTGGTTTTAATACTGCTATTGTCCAAAAGACAAAAGATATATTAAAAAATATGTTTCACGGTAAAAATATAGATTTAATTTCTTTAGGTAATAAAGGTAATGACGCATTTAAATACCACCATATATCCGTAAAGAAATCATATCGTAATTTTTTTGAAGATTATTCTCTGGATAAAGTCTCATCTTTGGTTCATGAATTATCAAGGTATGTTATAAATGGTGTTACCGATTCTGTATTTATTATTTATACAAAATTAGGTCTTTCTTATACTACAAAAATAGAAATGGAGCAATTACTACCTCTCACTATTAAGGGAAATCAGGATAATCCTGAAAATATAAAGCAATATAATTGGCTTATAGAACCCCATATCGATGATGTCGTAACGCGAACTTGTGAATTATTTTTGATTTCCGAGATGCATCGTATTTTTCATGAATCATTAGCCTGCGAGCAATTAGCCCGAAGGCAAGCCATGGAAGTTGCAACTAAAAATGCAGAGGAAACTTTACAAAATCTGAGAGTAGTTTTTAATAAAACCAGGCAAGAACTTATCACGAAAGAGATGTTGGAAGTAATAAGTGGGACAGAATCAATGGAATAGGATTTAACCTATGAACAAAGGACATGTAATAAAAATAAGTGGTCCCGTTGTTGATGTTCGTTTTGATGAAGGTGAATTACCTTCAATCTATACTGCATTAGAGCTTACAACGGAAGATGACCAGAAAATTGTTTTAGAAGTGATGCAACATTTAGGAGATAATATTGTTAGAACCGTTGCTATGCAAAGTACTGACAAATTATATCGAGGAATGGAGGTTATAAATCTTGAGAAACCTATATGTGTTCCTGTTGGGAAAGAGGTGCTTGGTAGAATTTTGAATGTAGTAGGGGAACCTGTGGATAACCTGGAACCTATAAACGCTACAGATTATTGGTCTATTCATAGAAAAGCCCCTGAATATCGTGATATAAATCCCAAAATGGAAATTTTTGAGACGGGGATAAAAGTAATTGATTTGTTAGCCCCTTTCCCTAAGGGAGGTAAAATTGGACTTTTTGGAGGAGCAGGAGTAGGAAAAACTGTTTTAATTATGGAATTAATTCGTAATGTTGCAATAAAACATGGAGGCGTCTCTATATTCGCAGGTGTAGGAGAGAGAACAAGAGAAGGAAATGATTTATGGTTAGAAATGAAAAGGTCCGGGGTATTGAACAAAACTGCTTTAATATTTGGACAAATGACAGAACCTCCGGGAGCAAGGGCAAGAGTGGCTTTAACGGCGTTAACAGTTGCTGAGTATTTCCGAGATACGGAACAGCAAGATGTTCTCTTGTTTATAGATAATATTTTCCGTTTTACGCAGGCAGGGTCAGAGGTTTCTGCTCTTTTAGGTAGAATGCCCAGCACAGTTGGGTACCAGCCTACATTAGCCACAGAAATGGGAGAACTGCAGGAACGAATTGTGTCAACGACAAGAGGGTCTATTACCTCTGTACAAGCAGTTTATGTTCCCGCCGATGACCTTACAGACCCAGCTCCTGCAAATACTTTCACACATTTGGATGCTACCATCGTTCTTTCCCGTAAAATTGTGGAAATGGGTATATATCCGGCAGTTGACCCATTAGATTCAACCAGTCGTCTGTTAGACCCGCGTTATATAACTAAAACGCATTACAAAATTGCTCGAGAGGTCCAGCAGGTATTACAAAGATATAAGGACCTTGAAGATATTATCGCTATTCTTGGAATGGAAGAATTGTCAGATGAAGATAAACAAATTGTAAATCGTGCGAGAAGAATTCAGCGGTTTTTCTCTCAGCCTAATTTTGTTGCTGAAGAATTCACAGGAATGCCCGGAAAGTATGTTAGTGTAGAAGAAACTATTGAAAGTTTCTCAGAATTACTTCTAGGTAAATATGACCACTATCCTGAATCAGCTTTTCTTTATTGTGGAACGATTCAGGATGTTCAGGAGAAAGCGAAACAAATGGGATTTTCTGTATGAGTGTCACAACTTTTACTTTCCAGATTTATACTTTGAATATGAAACCTATTACATTAGAAGCAACATCCGTCTCTTTGCCTGTAATTTATAAAGAAACTATTACTGTTTTACCGGGGCATACACCTTTAATCACAGCACTTGATATAGGTATCGTATCTATTCAACGAGAAGACACTAATAAACTTTTCTTTGCGGTAATGGGGGGGATTGCTCAGATTACACAAAATCGTGTAGTAATATATACCAATGCTTATGAGGAAGGTAAAAACATTCCTGAAGATGAGATGACCTTCAACCAGTGGACTAAAAGCATTTCTTATGAAAAGAAAAAAGAAGAGGACCAAATTCGTTTTTATCTTATTAACACAATAAAAAAATGGCAGAAAACCCATAGAACAGGCAATTTATCAAACTGATGAATAAACATATACCAACTGCTTGTATAAAAGAAAATGAAGAAAAAAGAATATTGCGCGGACATTTATGGGTATATAAAAATGAAATATTAAAATATGAACCTGTTAATGACGGAGATATTGTTGATATATATAATTTGAAGGGTCGTTTCATTTGTAGAGGGTTTTACCAGGCAGAAGGAAATATTTTTGCCCGCGTATTAACCTATCATCAAGAAGAAATAAATACCCATTTTTTCTTAAAGCGATTATCTACCGCTCTACACCTTAGAAACAAATTATTCAGTAATTCCGATATTTATCGCTGGATACATGCAGAAAGTGACAAACTGCCAGGGCTTATTGTTGATAGATACCAATCGATAGTCATTATAAATTCTCAATGTAAGTTTTACAATGTCTATAGTCATTATTTATTAGAAGCAATAAAAAAATTCGAGGGTATCCAACATGTATACAACAAACTACAAGAAGACTTATTCCCAGATATCCCCAATGAGATTGTATGCAATATAAATAAACTCAATATTATTGTTCCTATCAAAAAGGCACAAAAAACGGGGCTTTTTCTTGACCAGAGACTTAATTACCTCTATTCACAAAAATATACAAAAGAAGCAAAAATTCTTGATTGTTTTTGTTATGTGGGATTGTGGACATGTCATAGTATTCAGGCGGGCGCAAAATATGTTATAGGAGTAGATTCTTCTAAAGAAGCCATTGATATAGCAAAAAAAAATTTAGAAATTAACAAATATATCCATTATGCAGATTTTTATAATATTGATGTTGAGGAATATTTCCAACAAAATTTGAAAGAAGATTTTGATGTAATTATATTAGACCCACCTGCTTATGCAAAGAAAAAAAACGATTTTAAAAAAGCATTCTTGAAATATCAGAGAATTAATTCTATAGCAATGAAACATATAAAAAAGGGAGGGTTTCTTATTACTTGTTCTTGTTCTCATTTTATTTCATTTTCCGATTTTCGTGAGATTATTAAAAGGGCATCGAGAAATGAGTCGAGAGATATACGGTTATTAGAACAGCATGGTGCTTCACCGGACCATCCCGAAATTTTAATCATGCCTGAATTATCATATCTTAAATGTGCTATTTTTCAAGTATTTTAATCTTTACTTATCAATATATTGTTATTTTTTTTCATAAGGTTCAATATGAATAAGAACATCTACAATATCTTGACCTTTTTCTAAAAGTGCATGTTTTACCTTTCCTGCTATGATATGCCCATCAAAGACTGACATCTGGGGGTCAACCAATACATGCAAATCTATAGCAAATCCCCCGCCGATATTACGACTTCTTATTGCATGGATACTTTTTACTCCATCTATAGATGAAGCAATATCGTTTAATCGTGACATTTCTTCCTCTGTAATACCGCTATCCACCAAAATATTCAACATGGGAATAATTATCCGATATGCAGAGTATATAATTAGAACACAGACTATTAAAGCACCTATGGAGTCTAAAATACTATATGCAGGATTAACCATAATTGCAATCCCTGCAATTACCACAGGGATTGAACTCAGACTATCAGAACGATGATGCCATGCATTTGCTATAACCGCCGAAGAATGTATCCTTTTACCTACAAAGACGGTATACTGATATAATGCTTCTTTTGTAACTACAGATATAAATGCAACAATCGTCATAGGTAAAGAGTATATAATTTTTTCTTTTTCAAACGAAATAATAGATTTTATAGCCTGAAAACCCAATAATAGACCAACTGCCCCAAGTAAAAGGCCAATGAGTATTGTGATTATCATCTCTATTCTTCCATGTCCATGGGGATGGTCCATATCAGCAGGTGCTGTCCAAAAAGGTTCTCCCAGTATCACAGCGAGGTCTGTTATTGCGTCGGAAAGACTGTGTATACCATCCGCAATAAGGGCTTGACTTCGTGTAATATAACCTACACAAACCTTGAAAGCAACCAGTGTTATATTAAGTATTAAACCTAATAATGTAACTTGTGTTAACTGTTTTTTATAATTCTTATCATAGTGAATTTGTGGCATAATGTAGAAGTGATAGTTATTGTTTATATAATTACAATAAATAGAATTTTTTATTATAGCATGAAAAACCACTGCTTATTCTCAAAAGCAAAAATCTTAATTATTGCTTTTATATTAGTACTTTTTTTTAGTATATATAACGCTTCATCTACAGATCGTATCCCCGTTATTATTGAGTTAAATACTCCATGTGGCGTCGAATATTTTTCTCAATTAAAAATGGACAAAACATTATCAACTGAAAATTCTATACAGATTAAAGAATATATAAAAAAAATCGAAGACGAACAAAAGGCATTTATAAACAAAATTACAAAAAAGAAAAGTGTTGAAGAAAATATACTTTTTACTGTTCAAAAAGTATTTAACGGAATTGGTGCATATCTGGAATTAGACCATGTTCAAAAATTGCAATCAGATAACGATATAAAAGCAATTTATCCTTTATCCCGTGTAAGTATTAGTTTATCAAAGAGTTTGCCTTTTACAGGGGCACCTACGGTATGGAGTAATTATAGAGCCACAGGAAAAGGGATAAAGGTCGGTATTATTGACACGGGAATTGATTATATACATAAAGATTTTGGAGGCTCTGGGATACAGCAAGATTATAGGAACAACGACCCAACTATCATAGGGGATGTGCCATTTCCTACAAAGAAAATAGCAGGTGGATACGATTTTGTAGGGGAAGATTATGACCCTGAAGTATATGGGAAAAATATACCTATTCCCGACCCTGACCCTTTTGACCAACATGGACATGGGACACATGTCGCTGGCATCATTGGTGGTTACGGCGTATTGAATGGTATAACTTATACATCAGGATACACACAACAAGTTATCAATTGTCCTTTTTCTGTCTATCCCGGTGTTGCACCCCAAACAGAACTCTATGCTTTAAAAATATTCTCTAATGCACCTAAAAGCGAAATATTGATACCTGCTATTGAATGGGCTATTGACCCTAATCAGGATAATGATTTCTCAGACCATTTAGATGTATTAAATTTATCTTTAGGTGAAGACTTCGGTTTTTCGGATACTCCTGAGGCAGTTGCTTGTAATAATGCGTCAAAAGTAGGCATTTTAATTGTTGTCTCTGCAGGAAATCGAGGGGATGCTTTCTTTTCACTCGGGACACCCGCTTCGGCAGAAAGTGTTATTGCAGTTTCCGCATGTGAAGATGCTGATACAAGTTTAACAGGAAATATCCCTTCGCGAATTGCCTATTTTTCTTCACGCGGACCTGCTATGTATTCCACAGGGAAAATCGTATTAAAACCGGATATATCTGCTCCCGGGTTACATATTTATTCGGCAAATTTAGGTTCTAACCCTATTAATCGTTTAAGTTCGGGAACATCCATGTCTGCCCCACATATCTCGGGACTTTCCGCTTTGTTAATGGAAATTAAACCTGAATTAACTGCCCAGAATATAAAAACGATATTGATAAATAATGCGACATATGATACTTATTTATATAAAACAGGAGAGACTATTTATGCTCCTCCACAAATAGGAGGAGCAGGTAGAAACAATTTTTCTAATGGTATAATCACAGATTTTTTATTTTATGACAAAGATAATCCTTATTTAGTCTCTCTTACATTTGATACTCAGGAGGTCTATGAGTCAATGTCGGAAGAGAGATGGATTCGTATTGAAAATCGTTCAATGCAACCTAAAAGTTTTGAATTATCTTATTTACCAAGAACAACAATCTCAGGTGTAGATATTGTTTTACCCCAAAATATCTCCTCAACTATAAGTCCAGGTTCGTTTGCCGACCTACCGGTTCTACTAAATATAAATATATCGTTGCTAAAACATGATAGAGACCCTTCTCTGGATTTCCGTTATAATGAACCCAATCGCTCGTGGATTAGTGAATTGAGTGGAATACTTTCTTTAAAAGATACAACCAACAACAATATCTTATATCTTCCGCTATATGCTCAAATTCAACCTACTGCCAACCTGAATTTATATCCATCCTATTTAGATTTATCTACATCAAATACAGCATCCTTATCTGTTGAGGGTAGAGAATTATATACAGGTGAAAATTTCCCTTATGATTTAAGTGCATTTATATCTTTTTTTGAATCAAAAGGTATAAGTAAAAGACAAAATTATCTTCCTGTATATATGTCCTGTGCAGATATTCAATATTTAGGAGTTACTGATAATTTATTTTATTTACCTGAGGGGAGAAATATTGAAGATGCCTCAATTTACTTTTTAGTTTCTACTTATTCATCATGGAGTTCTCCGAATCAGGTTCATTTTATAATTTATATTGATGCCGACAATGACGGAAAAACAGACTATTCTCTTTATAATTCCACAACCTATTCCGGGGATAGTCCTCCCCTTTCTTCTGATGTGTTTGTTTCTGTCCTTTCCAATTTAAAAGATGATGCTAAAGTCCAATATCCATTAAATATTTTTAATGCTTCCGAATTTGATGTTAATTTATTTAAATCTAATGTAATGGTTCTCGGTGTTAAAGCAAGCGATTTAAAATTAGATAACGATAATAGCACTATCGGATTTTTTTGTGAATCAAGATTTATTAAAGATATACCTGTAAATATTGACCAGGTACCGGAGCAAATACCCAGCCAACCTAAAAAGAGATTTATATATAACCTAAAAGAAAAGTCTTTTCAAATTAAATCAGAATATATATCAAATGTATTTTCCTTCGCACATAATAACCTATTTGCTTATATATCCATCATTAATGAAAATTATTTTAAATACAATACTTATGGTTTACTTTCTTTTATCACGCATAATCCTAAAAATAATAGATTACAATTTATACCTATTATTACATCTGAAGACACAGATAAAGATGGAATTCCTGACATTGTAGAGGGAATTGACGACACCGATGGTGATAACATACCTAATCTTCTCGATATCGATAGTGATAATGATGGTATTCCGGATTATATAGAAGGGACCGAAGATAAAAATAACAATGGTATTCCGGATTATATTGACCCAGAGCCTGTAATTGAAGAAGGGAATCCAGATGGAGAAGGTTCAGTGGAAGGTGGATATGAAGGTATAACCGAAGGTCCCGAAGAAGGAGTAATAGAAGGAATAAATGAAGGAATAAACGAGGGAGAAGGGATATGGGAAGGAACGCATGAGGGAATAACCGAAGGTGTATTTGAAGGTATAGGTGAAGGGATATATGAAGGGATAAATGAAGGAGTTATGGAAGGAGATAGTTCAGGTGAAGGAACTATTCTTAAAGAAGGTGAGTTGGAAGGAATTTCAGAAGGGGAAAAAGAAGGGGAAGTCCCTTCTGTTATTCCTGTTCCGTATCATGTTACTGCATCCGATGGCAAATACTCTGAATATGTATTAATAGAGTGGGAAATAGATAATGATAAAAGTAAATATGAGTTTGAAGTTTTAAGAAACAAGGAAGATAATTGTAATACCGCTATCTCCCTTGGAATATCCTCTCTCCCCTATTATTGTGACTATACAGCAGAAATCCCTGTGATTAAAAAAGGCTTTTCCTGCTCAGGGAGTAAAATAATCCCTGTCGTTTACTATTACTGGATTCGTGCAAGAGAGAAAGAAGGGACATATGTGAACAAATGGTCTGCTTGTAGTATCCCGGATAAAGGGTGGCGAGGCAAATAAAGAGTCTTTTATTGTAAATAACCCATAGAACGAAGAACTTCTAAATCTTCCTCTGATAACTTTTGTTCATCTTTTCTTGTATTTATAGGTGTGTTTTCTGTCCATTTTTTAATTACTTTTTGAAGTTCCAAAACTTTTTCTGGATATTTTTTCCCTATATTGTTGAGTTCTTCGGGGTCTTCTGCAATATTATAGAGTTCTTTTCTGTCATTTTTTACGATTAACTTCCAATTTTCAACTATAACCGATTGCATAATTGGACCGGATTTTTTCATTAAAGACCTTAAAATAGGTATCTTGGGAACTGCACCACCATAAGTCTCAATTACCCTAACTCTTTCTTTATTTATATTTTCATTAAGCACATCCTTTCCTAACATACTTTTAGTTTTGTGTATACCTGCTATACCTAAAATTGTAGGACCTATATCAATTCCTCTTACAGGTATATCTGTCCGTCTTGCTTTAATCTTCGAAGAAACGATTATAAAAGGTATTCTTACTTCGTTCTGATACAGTTTTCTCCCATGTCCCAGATAATTATGTTCGTATAAACTTTCACCATGGTCTGCAACAAAGACAATTGTTGTATTTTCAGGAATGTGTTTAAGTAAAACGCCGATTTGTTCATCTGTAAACCTTATTTCTGAATCATAAGATTTTACTTTATTATATTTCTTATCACTTATTTTTTCCTTTTTCTCACGGTGGACATTATACTCCTTATGGAAATGATACGGAGCATGAGGGTCACTATAATGGACCCAACCGAAAAAGGGTTTATTTTCAGGAAGTTTGTTTAGAATATCAATAGATTTCCGAGTTACTTCGTCAGCGATTCGTTCCGGTGAAAAAATTCCCCACCTTTTTACATGGAAATCATCATCATAAACATCAAAACCTTTATTTAATCCGCTTAACTTTGCTTTTAATGTCCAATTACTCTGCACACAAAAAGTGAAATACCCTTTTTCTTTAAATAGTTCTGTGATGGTTATTTCACCCTTTGAAATGCCTAATCCATTCCTTGTTACACCGATTGTTCTGGGGAATTTAGAGGTAAACATTGCAGAAAAAGAAGGACATGTAAGAGGAACTTCAGTAATGCAATTATCGAATACAACTCCTTCCTGGGCAAGTTTGTCTATATTGGGTGAAGTGAGATATTCATAACCATAACAAGATAAGTGGTTTGCCCTAAGGGTATCTACAGATATGATTAATATGTTTGGGCAACAAGTAGTATTCCCTGCATTTTGAGCAAATACACAAAAGTATATAATAAGACTAATATACATCCGATATGTTTATATTCTTCATTTTTTTATGATTACAGGTATTTCTGTCGCTAAATTTACTACTTCTCCATTTTTATTTTTTATTTTAACTGGTGAACCATCTTTCGTATAGGTCATAATTTCTAATTTATAATTTCCTAACGGTGCTTCTTGAGGAACATCTACTTTCAAAACCCATATTCCATCATTTGCTTTTTTATCTGGTTCAACGCCATCATCTCTAAGTTTAAGTTTTATTCTGGGGTCTTCTTTTATTACTGCTTCTACTTTTTGTATTAAATGATGCTTATCTTTTATAACTGTCTGTATGATTGCATTCTCTCCAGGAGATATTTCCACTGGGATAATCTCAGCAGTTTTTATAGAGGGTTGTCCTGCGATAGTTCTACAAGCAGAACAGCATAAAAGTAGGATTATTCCTATACTTATCAAAGCTGATATATTTATTACTTTCATTTTTCTATCTCCCACAAAAACTTTTGGTGTTATAGTGAAAATTTGGTAATATATCATCATCTTTTTTTATTGATTATATCAAATGTCTTATTAAAATATAACTGGAGTTCATAAATGAGTAATATCACAAATAAAGTTACAAAAAACTATCTTATTGATATGGATGGTGTTTTAGTAAAGGGAAATACAATTATACCAGGTGCCAATCAATTTATAGAACGATTAATTGAAAATAAATGTAAATTTTTGGTTCTCACAAACAATCCTAAATTTACACCTGAGGACTTATCTCACCGGTTAAAAGTTCATAAACTTGAAATACCTTCTACCAACATTTTTACATCCGCTATGGCGGTAGGTATGTTTTTAAAAATGCAGAAACCCAATGGAACTGCTTATGTATTGGGTGAAAGTGGACTTACTACTGCGATACACCAGGCAGGATATGTTATTACGGAATATAATCCCGATTATGTAATTCTGGGTGAATCCTCCAACTTTAATTTTGACCAAATTACATGGGCTGTCCGATTGATACGCAATGGAGCAAAGTTTATAGCGACCAATCCCGACCCTTTAGGTCCGACGGAATCGGGGATTGTTCCTGCTTGTGGGGCTATGGCCGCACTTATAGAAAAAGCATCGGGTAGGGCGCCTTTTTACATAGGTAAACCCAATCCATTTATGATGAGAAGTGCTATGAATTACCTGGGGGTGCATTCAGAAAATACAGTAATTATCGGAGACCGCATGGATACGGATATTGTTGCTGGTATTCAAACAGGTGTAGAGACAATACTTGTTCTTACAGGGGTAACAAAAATCGAAGATGTAGAGAAATATCCATATCTCCCAACACGAATTGTTAATTCTGTTGAGGAAATAATTCCCTGAATATTTATATTTGATATATACATATAGAGTTATAATTCTGTAAAGAGATTTTATAGAATATAAAAGGAGAATAAATGTAGAAATGCGTTTAGGTTACTTGTTTATAATGGTTAGCATTACTTTATTCATTACCTTTATAACTGTACCTTCTCTTTTCTTCCCTAAGTGCAAGTTTTGTGGAAAGCGTAATGTTATTAGCAGGACATATTGTAAACACTGTGATAAAAGGATTGAACAAGATTATACTTCTATGCTTCATCAAACAGAACATTCTCACAAAGATTTAAAGGAATAACTTATGTCCCAATGTCCGTTTTGCGAAAAACCAATAAATGAAAACACAACACAATGCCCCCACTGTGGAGCACCTATCAAAGCATCTACAATACCTATTCAAACCAATACCGAACCTAAGTTGCAGGGTATCTGCCCCAATTGTAAATCACCCGTTAATAAAACAGATATAATTTGTATCTACTGCGGGACAAACCTTCTTACAGGAACAAAAATATTAGCAGAACCGCCTAAGGATAAAAAGAATATCTTACCATCTATCAACAAAAAATATTTCTTATATGGACTTGTTGTTATTTTTTTATTACTAATCGTAGGTTTTGGGATTATCTACATTACTTACGACCCTATCGCAAGTGCGATAAACCTCAGTCAAACAAATGTATTAGGTGCTATTGATATTTTGCAGAAATACATTGCTAAAAATCCTCAAAGTCTTCGTGCACATCTGGTTTTAGGAAAACTTTATCTGAATAACAATCAAATAGATGAGGCATTGACAGAATTTGATAAGGTTATAACTATAAATGATAAAGACAATGATGTTATCTGGCTCGCTTTGCTTGCTTCAACAAAGAAGAATGATAAGGAACAACAATTAAAATATATAAAAAAATTAATTGAGAAATATCCGGAAAGAAATGATTTAAAACTTCTAAATCTTCTCGGAGAAGGAAATATCTCAAATATCACTAATTTTGAACAATTATTTTCGTTATCCGCTGGTTCAGAAATAAACAAAAGTGGTATTATTGCTTTATTACTTTCTCAAGGTAACTATAGTGAAGTATTAAATTTAATCAGGGATAAGGACATATCTCCCAGAACTGCATTACTTCTTTTGATTTTATCTGAAAAAATGAAAAATGAACAGAATAGACAAGAATATCTTGTAACAATTGAAAAAAATATTCAGGAATTAAGTGATACGGAAAAGGCTCTTCTTGCGTGTCAGGTATTAAAATCGGGTGATAACAATAAAACCTTACAAATATTACAGTCATTAAAAAATAGGGAAAAACTTCCATCCGTACTCAATTATTTATATGCTTTAACATTGCTTAATTCAGGACTTACAACGGAAGCTATTATAGAATTAGAAAAAATAAAAAATTCGGAAGGAAATTATTCCAATGATGCCTCTTTAGACCTGGCGTTAATATATTTCCAGCAGGATAATATAAGTAAAGCGACTGAATTGATACAAAGTATAAAGAATAAGGGACAACAAACTCCCCGGTGTTATCTTATTGAGGGTAGAATTGCATTGGTAAATAACGACTCCACCTTTGCTCAACAATGTTTTGCGAATGCAATTCAAAAAGACCCCAACTATGCACCGGCTTATTTAGAAAATGGTTTGCTTTATATCCAAAAGGGTGTTCTTTCAGAAGGATTAAAACACTTAAAGACATATATTCAGATTGTTAAAAATACAGTTCCCAATTATTCAACTGCAGAAATCGAAGTTTTAATTGAACAAATAGAACAAACCCTTGTAAATAATCCCACTCCATCTCAAACAAATGCTACAACACAATAAGGATTGTAGAATTATGAAAAAAATAAAATATAATTTTTTCTTTATTTTCTTTCTTATTTCTTTTACATGTTATTCATGGGGTCCCACTTCTCAAATATCAATAGTCAGTAATGCAATACATTTAATTGATAAAGAGTTAAATGCGTCGTTAAAAAAATTGGAAAATGAAATAAAAAATGGAGCGGCTATTACAGATGAGACTTTTTATATGATTGTCCCAACTGCAAAAACAAACCTTATTCAAGCCATTGAATCAGAAATGAATTTATTAATTGCAGTTAAACCGAAAAGAATTGACCCCTATTATGCATTCCGCCTTGGTGTTTTGGGGAAACTGATAGTACAGGCTACATCTCCTCTACAAGATGCAGACCCAACCATTAGAATCCTTTACAATTCTGATGTCGAAAAAATGATAGAAAATGTTTCATTACGTACAACTGCCCGACAAAAAGTAAACCCTCCTGTATATTTTTCCCAGCTTAAACGGCAAATTCTATCAAGAGATAAGATATTTGAACAGGAATATAAATCCAATATTGGATTTAAGGGAACAGCATCTACTACCCTTTCTGAATGCGTTAGTATATCATTAAATGCTGTAGCGGATGTATGGTTTACTATATTAATTCCGGGGCAGGTAGTAAGTAATGTAAGTGAGGTAACCCTCAGGGATTATGCCTTACAGGGTGGACTGTTTTATGCTAAAAGGGGAAATGAGGAAGAGATAAAAGCAAATATGCAAAAATTGAATGATTTAGTGCCTTTTACAGAAGATATGTATATCCAGATAGCGGATGTTCTTATTGGAATGGATATTAATGAACTTGCTATTGAACTATACAAAAATGCTCTGGCTTTAAATCCAAATCGGAAAGATATTTCAAGGAAAATAGCGGATTTCTATGTGGAGCGGGGGAATAAAGCGTTGGAAACCAAAAAATTAGAAGAGGCTTTAGAATTATTTAATAATGCTATTTCTGCAGACCCATTACATCCTGAAGCAGAAAGACTACGACTGGAAGCAGAACATAGTATAAAAGAACGAGATGCACGATTAGCACAAACAAAAGATGCACTGGAAAGAGCAGAAAAACTACAAAGCACAGCAGAACAAGAGGCATTAACTGGAAGAATTGCTGAATCTATCGTTCTTCTAAGGCAAGCTTTAGCTACTTATGATGAAGTATCTGATGAATTTCCTTTAGAAAATCAGCAAAAAAATAAGGGAATTCGTATTGTTAATGCAAGAATTCAAGAACTGAAAGGGCAATTACTGGAGAGTGCAAAGAATTTTTCCGGAAAGTACCCTAATTTTGATTTATTAAATTCATTAAATCAGATAAATAATGAAATTTCAAATATTCTTATTAAAGAAACTATAAACAATAGTTTTCAAAGTGGCGTTAAATCTATATTGCAGGAACTTCCTCCGAATATCTTAGAAGTGAAATAAGAATTTTATATTTAGTGGCAATTGCAATCACATGCTATTTTATTTTCATCTATTTCGGCGGAATACCCTTCTAGATTAAGAACGCGATTAACCTCTTCTAATGATGGATTTCCATAAATAATTGCTGTTTTATCCTCAAGAGATATATTTATATCCACAACATTAGAAATATTTTTTATTAATGTAGAAATTCTTTGAACACAATGGTTACATGTCATTCCGTTGATTTTTACTTTTATATAACCGTTTGTCTGTGAATTTTCCTTTGTTGCTTTTTTTATATAGACCCATGGGTCTATGTTGAGAAGACTTAATATGAGTATAAGAACAAACAATATCAATGATGATATTTTTAATGGATGATGAAATATTTCACTCGAATGTTGAATATGTTGTATATGTGAAATATTAAAAAATGGGAATAAATCAACTAAATAATCAAATGTAATACCAAAAAATAGGGCAGAAAAAACCATAGTAAGTATATATATTACTACTGCTTTATTACCTAAAAACTGTTTAACTACGGAGATGGTTGCAATATTTGTTGCAGGTCCTGCGATAAGAAAAGCAAGTGCCGAACCGGGAGAAGCCCCTAAATAAATGAGACTAAGTGCAACTGGAATGGATGCTGTTGCACAAACATAAATAGGAATACCTACTAATATTGCTATAAATATTTGCAATACTCCAATATTCAAAAAATTAGTAATAATGCCGGGTGGAATAAAGGTAGTTATTATACCTGCTATAAAAATACCAAAGAGAAGCGTCCGAGAAATTTCATGGGGTAAGGTGATAAAGCCATAATGGATACTTTCAGATAGGATATGAATTATATTGGCTTTGTATTTTATATATGTATCTTTACGGATTGTTTCTTTTTCCATCTCTAATTTTTCTGTTTCTTGTTCTATTTCTTTTTTGCTTGTCCAGTAGTAAATAGAACCACCTAAAAGGGCTGTTATTAATGCTATAAAGGGTCGGTATATCGCCATAGGTAAACCTAATAAAGCATAGGTAGCCAGTATGGAATCCACACCTGTCTGGGGTGTGGATAAGATAAAGGATAGCATTGCGGGAATATTAGCACCTTGCTTTCGTAATGAAGCCATTACAGGGATTACTCCACAGGAACAGAGTGGTAAAGGGATTCCTATCATTGCACTTTTTATTATAGGTGAATATCCTCTACCTGCCAGATGTTGTTGGACCCATGAAGTTGGGATAATTTGAGACAGAACGCCGGCTACTAAAAATCCAAATAGCAGGTAAGGAGCCATTTCACTAATAATATATATAAAATTATAAACAAATAACATTACTATTCTTTCTCAAACAATTATTAACTTTTATAATTAAACAAATAATTATCCGATTATATTCTTTCAAATTCTGCCTTATTAATTTCTTCCTGTATCTTTTGGGACAATTCCGCAAGAGCATTGTTTATTGCATCATTAATATACTCATTTTTGCTATCAAATAGTCTTTCGACTACAAATTCTTTGCTAAATGCAATCTTATTTGTTTTTCTATCCCTTATTCTTATATTTAAGGATACAAGAACTTTTTCTGAATTATTTTCTCTCACACAGTAAAACTGTTCTATCTCTCCTGTTAAAATTAGGTCTGGATTTTTAATTTCTATACTGTTGGATACATCTTGAAATCTACCTGTTTTTTCGATAGTTTTAATTAAAAGTCTTTCAATAACTTCAACAGGGTGTTCTGCCCATTCCAATCCTTCTCTATAATATAATTTTCCTTGTTCTAAAAATGTCACATAATTTGTAATCGACCTTGTATATCCTAATCCTCGAATTGCAAGAATTAGCCCTGTATACTCCCCTTTCATTTCACCTATATTAGGATTGATATAATATTTAATAGAATATTCTGTTTTTACGGGTGTTAAACATCCACTAAACCCTATAGAAAAAAGGGTCACTAAAATAAAATTATAAGGTATTTTCTTTTTCATGATTATTTTCCCTCCTTATCTACTACCTTACCTCTAACGAGAGAAGAAGGATTTTTGCGAATTGATTCGAGTAAATTTCTAAGCGATTCTAATGTATAGTTAATCTCCTGCAAGGTTTTTTGGAAAGAAAATTCTATGTTATCTGCCTTATAAGAGGCTGTATTTGTAATATCCTTTAATTCAGAGACTAATCCATCGACATTATCGGAAAGATTTTTTATTCTCTCAATTGTTGAGTTCAGATTATTCTGCATCTTTTGGATATCTAATTGTTCCGTTTTTTCTGTAATAACGGTAACAAGTTTATCTGCCTTTTCAGAAAGTTGTTTGATTTTATGGACAGTCTGTTCTCCGCTATTCATCGTTTGACTTATTTGGGGTTCTATTTTTTCTATCGTTGCATTAATATTTTTCACTGTCTTTTGTAAATCATCTAAAAGAGTTTCTCCTTTTTCTAATACTTTATCTACCTTTTTTGCTATCTCTGTTATATCCCCTGATTTTATCCCTTCAAGGCCTGTTTTTAATGGTGACAATATATTTTTCATGTCATCCATAAGTTCTTCAATTCTCGAACTCACTGCTGAAATTGTAGAACGGCGTGCAGGTATTTTGCTCCCCGGCGGAAGGATTGGGGATTGAGGATTTCCTCCACTGAGTGAAATTGCCATTGTTCCTGCTGCAAGACTATAAATCACGATATTGGCTTCAACTCCCTCATGAAGCGTTACTTTTTTGCTGTCTATGTTAACTACAACAATTGGTTTGCCTTCAGAACTTACTCTAATTTCTTCCACTTTACCGACAGGCACACCTAAATATTCAACAACTCCACCCTCATACACCCCTAATACCGACTCGTCAAATTCAATCCAGTATTGAATGCCATAATTACTGTACATACCTGAGACGAAATAAATAATCATAAGAGTTATTAACAAACAAACAAAGAGAAATATAAATACCTGAAATTTTTGTTTACGGGTAGCCACTGTTTTATCCTTGTGATTTTTTATATGAATAATAATTAGTGTATAAATACATATTTTTGTTCATTAGGTTTTCTTTCAAAAAACTGTTTAACTTTTGGTATAGAAGTATATTTTACTTCTTCCATAGTACCACAAAAAATTGCATGTCCTTCATCAAGCATTAGAATACGATCAGCAATTTTCTTAATGGACTCAAGTTCATGACTTACAATAATAAAGGTTATTCCTAAAAGATTTCTTAAATTTATAATCAATTCATCTAATTCGCAGGCAATAATAGGGTCTAAACCTGCCGAAGGTTCATCGAAAAACACCAAGGGGGGGTCTAATGCTAATGCACGTGCTAATCCTGCTCGTTTTTTCATTCCACCTGATAATTCTTCGGGCATCCTATCTTCAATTCCTGCCAATCCAACTAAACTTAACTTAATGCGGACTACTTCATTAAGAATATGTGGGTCAACCATACCATATTCTCTAAGCGGTAATGCTACATTATCACCTATAGTAATAGAATTAATTAAACCACTTGATTGAAAGGCGATACCAATATTCTGCTGTATTTTTTGTAATTCTTCTTCGTCCAGCAAAGTTATATTTTGTCCCTGGATATAGACATTACCATTTGTTGGTTTCAGTAAGCCACATATTGCTTTTAGTAATGTTGTTTTCCCGCAACCACTACCCCCTACGATTAAAAATATTTCTCCTGAGTAGACTTCAAAGGATACATCTTTTAAGATTACTCTATCTCCGTATTGTACCTGCAGTGACTCTACTTTAAGAATAACTTCTTTTGACACCGTCTTTTCCTTTTATATCAGATAATAAAATATAGTTGCGAAAATAATATCTACAGCAATTAGCATAAATATATCCATGACCACAGCACGGGTTGTCATTAGTCCTACCCCTCTTGAACCTCCGGATACACGGAAGCCATTATGACAACCAATTAAAACAATGAAAATAGCGAATACAAAAGTTTTTAATACTCCCTGCAAAAGGTCTTCAAAATGTGCGGAGTTTACAGTTTGTTTAAACCATACAGCAGGATTGAAGTGCAGTATAAATATTCCCCATGCAGAACCTCCTAATAATCCACAAATAAGACCTAACACGGAAAGACAGGGCAAGACTATTAAAAGAGCTAACATTTTAGGGGCAACTAAATACTGTATTACATTAATTCCCATACCCCGAAGTGCATCAATCTCTTCCTGAACTTTCATGGTCGATATTTCAGCAGCAATGGATGCACCTGTCCTTGCGGATACTACCGTTGCTGTCATTATTGCTGCAAGTTCACGCGCAAAACCTATCATAATTAGATTTGCAACATATATACTTAAACCGAAACTTGCAACCTGGGCGGATGATAGCATAGCGATAATTAAACCTAATAAAAAATTCATTAAACAAACGATACGAACAGCACGAACTCCCATTTCATGTATTTCTTCAATAAATAATCCCCATCTGAATTTTTTCCCTGATAAAGGAGCTAATACGGTCCAATAGATAGCGTCTATGCAAAGGTTTATAAAATCTTTTACTTCTCGAAAAATATTATCAAAATCATCCGAAAACTTTATAAAGATATTGTCCTTTTTAATCTTTTTTTCTCCCCTATACTCAAATGCTGGGGAAACAACCGCTAACATTTCTGCTACTTTCTCATTGGCTCCTATCCAGGAAAAAGAAATTTTATTCTTTTTACATTCTTCTGCAATACGAAGTAACCATGCACAACCCAATGTGTTTATGCTCTCTGTTTTTTCTAAATCAAAAATAATTTGCTCTATTTTTTTATTACTGTTGTTCTTTATCTTCTCATACAACTCTTTTCCTGTTTGAGAATTAATAGTCTGTGGTGATTGTATATTTACAGTTTTCATTCGATACCCTCTTTTATCATATTCATAAATTCTGACTCTGTAATCGTTTTTAATCCCAATTGTTTTGCTTTTTCATATTTTGTTCCGGGATTCTCTCCAACAATAACAAAATCGGTATTTTTGCTCACAGAAGATGTAACCTTACCGCCGAATAATTTTATCTGTTGTTCAATCTGTTCACGGGTATAATTTTTTAATGTTCCTGTTACGATAAAAGTTTTCCCATCTAAAATATTTTTCACAAGGTCTGTATTTTCTTCTGTCTCATAAGTTCTTACACCTAATTTTTTTAAATCTTCTATTAGTTTTATATTTTCCTGGGTAGAGAAAAAATCCTTAATACTTTTTGCTACAACAGGTCCTATTTCATTTATCTCCTTTAGTTTTTCTATATCTACATTCATTAAATCATCTATATTTCTAAATTGCTTTGCAAGTATTTCTGCCAGATGTTGTCCAACATGTCGGATACCTAAACTAAATAAAAAGGCATTTAAGGGTCTATTTTTACTTTCCTGTATAGCATTTATGAGATTGTCCGCAGATTTATTTCCCATTCTCTCTAATTGAACTAATTGTTCTTTAGTTAGACGATATAAATCCGCAATATTTTTTACCAATCCTTTGTCTACTAATTGTTCTATTAAGGCAGGTCCCAAACCTTCAATATCCATGGCTCTTCTTTGCGCATAATGTTGTATTTTTTGTTTCAATTGTGCTGGACAGTTAGCACTTAAACAACGATAAAAAACACCTTCAGGGTCTTTTTGAACCTTTCCACCACATATAGGGCATAATTCGGGTAGAGGGAAAGGTTTAGCATCAGGAGGACGCAATTCCATAATCGGTCTTATTACTTGTGGAATTATCTCTCCTGCTTTTTGTATCTCAATAGTATCTCCAATTCGAATATCTTTTCTTTCCAATTCTTCAAAATTATGCAATGTTGCCCTTTTCACAATAGTCCCTGCAAGGGGTACAGGTTCCATTTCTGCGACAGGAGTTAGTGTCCCTGTTTTTCCAACCTGTATTTTTATATTTAGTAATTTTGTATATGCAGTTTCTGCAGGAAATTTATATGCAATTATCCAGCGTGGGGCTTTGCTTGTTGTTCCTAACTCTTCACGAATTATATGGTCATTTACTTTTATTACCATCCCATCAATTTCATATTCCAGTGAATACCTCTTTTCTCGCCAGGAATTGCAATAATCTATAACTTCCTCTATATCTTCACAGACCTTCCAGTAAGGATTTACCGGGAATCCCCATTTTTTTAGGTTGGTTAATGTATCCGTGTGCGATTTAATAAGATTTTTGTTTTTTTCATCCAATATGACCTCATAGAAAAATGCACTAAGTTTTCTCTGAGCAACCTGCCCCGGGTCTTTTAGTTTTAATGTTCCTGCTGTTGTATTTCTTGGATTACGAAAAGGTTCTTCTCCGAGTTCTTCTCTAATTTGATTTAGCCTTTCTAACTCTTTGTTCATCATAAATATCTCTCCGCGAACTTCCAGAGAATCTGGAGCAGTATCTTTTAGTCGGAGAGGGATTGTGCGTATTGTTCGGGCATTTTCTGTTATATCATCTCCACGAAAACCATCACCTCTTGTAATTGCTTGCATGAAAATATGTTCGGTATATCTTAAAGCAACGGCAACTCCATCTATTTTTAACTCAACTACATAACGAATGTTTCCTTCAATACCCAGAATTCGTTTAATCCGATTATCAAATTCCCTTATTTCTCCTTCGTTATATGTATTATCTATTGAAAGCATTGGGACAGTATGTTCTACAGATTTAAATTCATCTATAACTTTCCCTCCCACCCTTTGTGTCGGAGAATAAGGTGTTTTTAATTGAGGATATTCTTTTTCTATTTCTTCTAATTCTTTCATTAACATGTCATATTCATAATCGGATATTTTGGGTGTTGCATGAACATAATAAAGTTCATTATGTTTTTCTATTTCTTTGCAAAGGTATTCGTGTCTTTCTTTTGCCTTTTCAAATGGTTTATCAAATAAATCCATATCTACACCCTAACTATGGTTTATTACGAGCTTTAAAAAAGGATAATATCTACTCGTTCCTTATTTTTACCTGTTGGACGGTATATAATTATATCTTTACTCTTATTATCATTTATATAACTTGTTCTTATAATACCGAATGCAGGAACACTCACTTTTGTCCATTGTTTCGTTTTCAAATTTCCCTCTTGCAGACCTATGTTGATTTGTATTGTATTTTGAGATTGTCCATAGGCAATATCAAGAATACCATCACCTGAAAAGTCATCTATTGCGTAAGCAATCTGGTCTTTTCCGTCCGGAGCATCCATAGTCATCGTTGTCTGGTAATCAGGTTTTGAAGAGAGATAATTAGTATTTGCTAAAAATACCTTTGTCTCAACAGACATTTTACCTCTCAAAAAGAAGTTTATGAAATTTGTCAAACCTAAAGGAATATTGAAAAGTATTAAATCATCTTTACCGTCATTATTTATATCTTTTATAATAGGCAAAGAAACTGCACCTTTTATTTTATATTCAAATTGTGGATTTGCTGGATATTTATACGCTCCCTCTGATATATATATGTAAAGTATTGTCTTTAAATTTATTGTACCTTGTGTTTCGGTAAATAAAATATCGGGGAACCCATCATTATTTATATCTCCCAATCTATATGTTGAATCCCACTTTTCTGGATTTTTTCTTTCTATCTTTATTTTTTTTGTTAACTTCCAATTTTCTCCGTATGCAAACGTTATTTCTTTATCACCTAAAAAACTGACCGGTTTTGGATTTTCTTTACTCTTTTTTAGTGGATATATTACAGGAAATTGATAAAAAAGTGTCATGTTATTACCTGAATAGATTTCATGGAATATATGGAAATCTATTTCTGAAATTGGTGATAAATCTTTAAATATTGTAACCCCTTTTGAAGTTGGAATAAACCATTCATCAGTACCATCATTATCTAAATCAAACGATATATCACGCATAACTACAGGCTCTTTTGCGTTATATGAAAAGGCATTGAGATACTGTACTGTGTCCTCCAACGACATTACATCTTTTTCAAACTTGTAAACATGAAGATTTTCACTATTTGCAATAACGAGAAAATTATGATTGTTTTTTATTTTTGTTGGAAATATCACAGAACATGGCACATTTATCCGGGAACTGAATGAATAGTTTTTATCAAATTTGGGCGTCTCTGTTCGCTGATAATAAATTGTTAATTTCTTTTCGTATCCATCTTCTTCTGAAGAAAAGACAATCAAATCTTTCTTATCATCCCCATTTATATCTTCTACAATAATATCACGAATTACTGGAGACAAATTCAAGGTTATTACTTCCGGTTCCATGAAAATAAATGTATATAAAAAACCCATTAATAACATATTCTATGTATTTTTTCTACTGGCTAAATTTTTCAGTTTTTCTAATAATTTTTTTGTTTTATCTATAACTATACCGATTTGTTGTTTTTTTGTTTCTGTTCTTGCTTCTTTTTCCATATTCCCAAGCATAACCAATAAATTTTCTAAATGTTTATACATCCATAAAAAAATATCTTTTTCGTCAGGTAATCGCCTTTTTAAGATAACTATGGGTTGTATTTTTAATCCCTTCTCTACCAATACACTTTTCATTTCTTGAATATCCGGAAAAAGCGGGGCAAATATCTTTACTTCAGGATGATTTTTTAGAAATGAAACAATTATCGATTCATCAACTCTATCTTCTCCTATCATTTCCTTACATTTCTGAATCAATATATCTAAGGGAACCCAGGGGTCCTGGCTTTCTTTAAGAACAGATAAGCATATTTCTTCAATTCTTTCAATCTTCTCCATTGTTTATCTCTTCCAAAAGGTTTGTTTCTATTACTTCTTTCTTGCTGAGATTAATCCTCACTGTTTTAATTTCAAAAGGGCTGAATTTGAGCGGATGAACAAATTGTGCAAAGGTAAGGTGTAAGTTTGTAAATGTTTCTTTACCATGAGTTTCATAAGCCCTTATGATTAAGTCATTGCCATCTTCACTTTTCTTAACAACAGAAATAAGAATGTTCTCTGCTTCTGTTCCTAATAATGTGGCTTGAAGACCTCTTCTCCCCGGATGGGAATGCTCATATTGTGCTATTAGAGGAACATTAAGTTCCCATGCAGATTTTATAACTCTCGTATCTTTCCAACTACCAGTATGTGGAATAAGCCTAAGTCTCATTTCTTTCCATCCCTGGTCTATAATAGGGTAATTACTCGAAACGTGATATCTTTCTGGGTCATGATGCGCATAAGCAGGACTACGTAAAAGTGTTATTCGGATAATACCTTCTTTAATATCGTAACCATAGTTGCTATCGGTAATAACTGATAGCCCATAGGATTTCCCATCAATATCTCCAGATAGGTCTATCCATTGTTGCCCTACCTCCTCTTCCCCATTACAAGGACGAATTTGAATACCATAAGGAACTTCATAAGTAGCTATTCCATTGAGAATATTTGTATCCGCAAGCCATTTCAATACTTTATATTTTTCTAACCAGAGTATAGTCAAATGAATATCTATATCTTCTATGTCTTTATATAATATAACTTCTTGTATAACCTTTGATTGATTGTATTGAAATTCCTGAACCATACTGGCAAGGACCTCACCTCTTTCTTTTATTACCATATCCGTAAGAGTAAATTTCCCCGTTTCTACACGATATTCTGATACATCATGGCTCCATGTATCTGAAGCATCTACTAAAGAAATAGGCATTCCTAAATGTTTAATTACATCAATTTTATGTGTTTTATCATATAAACGAGAAATACCTCCACGAACAAAATCAAACTCTATATTCCAAAAATTATTTTCTAAACGGTTCTTATCTATTATTGGTGGACATGGAATAGTATGGGGCTTAATTTTTAATTTGTGAATTTTCTTATGTTCTTCACACTCCTGTCGGGCATAATACACCCTATACCCCAAAGAAGGAACTTCTGCGATAAATACATACTTCTTTGAACCAGGTCTACTTGATTGTATAGTTTGAATAGAACAGCAGATTTGTTCATCATTTATCAATTCTATATCTCCCTCCCGGGTGCATATATTGCGAGATATTATTTCAGAAACAATTACGGGTTGTTTAACAGGCCAGGCAAGAGGATTTATAACAACAATAGCGTTTCCTTCACCTTGTGTATTGATGCTCTTCGCAATCTTCTGTATTGTTAGATTGATAATTATATCTGCTCTATGCCTTCCCGCACCTAACTGGTCTCTTGTATCTTGATAGGCTTCTATAATACTTGTTCCTGCTAAAATATCGTGGAATTGATTAAATAACAAATCTTTCCAGATTGCTTCAAATACTGTTTCCGGGTATTTTGTCTCTTTCAATAACCATCCTGCTGTGGCACATCTTTCTGCCATAAGTATTTTATGTTCTAATTGTCTGTTTAATTTTTTTATATCTGATAGGACACTATAACATCCTCTTGCGTGATGTTGTAGTTCATCTTTTATAACAGGTATATTTTTTTGTTTTTTTATTATTTGATTGAAATATTCTTCAAGTGTAGAAAATTGTGATTTGTATTTTTTTATTTTCTTTTGTTTGTTTTGAATGTTTTCTAATGTTATTCGTGTAGGACCTCCTCCGTGATTACAAACTCCAAAAAAGCATAAGAATTCTTGTTGGTTTTTATTCCAATACGGATATTTTTCTATATTTTCAATTTTTTGGAATACTTCTTCATACTCACCACCATAACTCTCAGGGATTACTGATGTAATTATATGTGTGCCATCAGGGGAAACCCATTTAAATGTGGTCCCATCAGGATACTCTTTTTCTTTACCAGGTGAAGGTCTCATATAAATATAGTATTTTATTCCTAATTTACTCAATATTTGGGGCAATGTTCCTGCATGTCCAAAACTATCTGGAGCAAATGCAACTTTTGGTTTTTTATTAAATAATCTTTGGAACAATCGTTGGGAATATAAACCATGTCGAACAAATGATTCTCCGGAAGGAATATTACAATCGGGTTCTACATAAAAAGCTCCTGTAATTTCCCATCTTCTTTCTTCAACCCTTTTCTTAATTTCTTGTAATAATTCTGGTTCTGATGCTTCAATCCATTCATAAAAACAGGAACTGCTTGAAGTAAACTTAAATTCGGGGTATTCTTTCATTAAGTTAATTACACTCTGAAAAGTACTTCGGACTTCAGTATAACCTTCTGTCCATCTCCATAACCATACCGGGTCTATATGGGCATGTCCAATTAAATGTATTGTCTTCTTATTAACTGTCATATTCTTCCCTTCTTTTTTTATATCTAATTTTATCATTTATATTTGTGTTGATGTTATTTGTAACTTTCTATTTATTGTGAAATAGTAGTTATAAGTTTTTTGTTACTATATGAGAAGTCAAATATTTTAGGAGAAAAAATAATGAAAAATATTTATTTACTTTACAGATTTATATTCAGTTTGTTAGTTTCTTTTGTGTTTAGTTTCCTACCACAAAAGAATATAACTGCAGAACAAAGGTCTCAAGACACACCTCTTAAATTTAAGGTTAAGTCCATAGAGGGTCAAGAGGTAGATTTGCAACAATATAAAGGGAAAGTTGTCATGATTGTTAATACTGCGTCGCGGTGTGGTTTTACACCGCAATATCAACAATTAGAAAGTCTATATCAGAAATATAAAGACCGTGGTTTTGTTATTCTTGGATTTCCTGCAAATAATTTTATGAATCAAGAACCTGGAAGTAATGAAGAGATTAAAAAGTTTTGTGACATTAACTATAAAATATCATTTCCTTTATTTGAAAAAGTTTCTGTTGACGGTTCCGATATTTGTCCTCTGTACAAATTTCTTACATCTAAAGATAATGCTCCTTTTGACGGAAGTATCAAATGGAATTTTACAAAATTTCTCATTGGCAAAGATGGTAAAACAGTAGCCCGTTTTGAACCCAAAGTAAAGCCTGACGATTCCAAAGTTATTGAAACCATAGAAAGTGAACTTGATAGAAATTAATTGCTATTAGAATTTATCAAATAAATATCACGGTCTACTACTTTTTTTATAATAATCTTGTTCTTTAGTTGGTTGTTATTATAAATGGAATCAACTATATGAACTATAGGACCATCAAACATTAATAAATACTTTGTTCTTTTAGGTGTCTCAAAAATCAGTTCTGTTTTACCTCCATAGGTAACTACTTCCAGATAATCTATAATCTTCTTTATTAGATTTTTGTCGTTAAAATTATCAAAATAAAGAAAGACATCTTTTATGTTTTTTGGACAATTCAGTGTTGATAAAAAAGAGCAGGTAATTATTTTTTGAATTGATTTTAAGGCACAATCTTCCGCAGATTGTTTCTGTGCATCTGAAGAATTTTTACCTTGAACAGAGGCAGATACGGTAAAAGCATCCAATAGTTTCCCATCAGATACTCTAAATAATTCTAAGGTAAGATTACATCGAACTTTTTGCATCTGGGTATTATAAATATCTCCAATGATTTCGTATTGATTTACTCCCAGAACAAAAACATCAGAATCCTGACTCATAGCAATCTTTTTTTTCCCTGCCAGTCCATCTTCTATTAATTGAAAAATGTCACTTTTACTATAATTGTTCTCAATATTTGTTTTTTTAACTGAAAATTTAAGGTTAGTTAGTTTCTTTTCTATAACTTCATAGGCATTTATACACTCTAAAAAATTTGAATTCTTATCTTGTGTATATAAATCAAGTATGTACATTGAAATTGTGGGTAGGTCAGTTCTGTAAGGGATTAATAGTGTTGTAATATCTTTGTTTATTAATTCATCATTTATCTCAACATCTAATTCGACAACAGATTTATCATTTGTTGTATTTTCGTTTAAGATTTTAAACGATATTATATAAAGAGATGATTTATTAAGTAAGGGATTTAAATATTTTAGATGCTCTTCAGATAAGATTGAAAGGAGATACTTTTCTATAGCGTTTTTTTGTGCTTCCCCTAATGCCATCTGTCGAACCAGATACGAAGGACCTTCTGCATAACCTTCAGCACGAATACGGATAGCTTCGGATACTTCTTCGCCTATTACAGGAATAAAAATAGCAGTTAAAATTAAAATCGTAAGAAGAATTATTATTTTTTCTCTGCATTTTTGCAGGAATATCATTCACGGCCTCTAAAAATTATTAATAGTCGAATTAATTGTAATATTGCAGTTGCGGCTGCAGCGACATAAGTTAATGCGGCTGCACTTAATACTGCACGAACTCCATCTAACTCTTCTTCTGTAAGTAATCTTCCATCGGATAGTATTTTTATGGCTCTTTTGCTCGCATTGAATTCAACAGGTAAGGTAATAACTGTAAACAAAACTGCTAAAGAAAACATATAGATTCCTGCGCTAATTAGCCATTGTGCATGAATACCTAGATAAGTTAAAAGAATACCAAATATAATTAACGGGAAAGCGAGGTTTGAACCTAATGAACTTACTGGATAAATAAATTGTCGAACCTGCATAGGAGCATAATTCCTTGCATGCTGTATAACATGTCCTAATTCATGGGCAGAAATTCCTACTGAAGCAATACTATCACCATAATATACAGGTTCAGATAAACGGACCTTTTTGCTTATTGGGTCAAAATGGTCTGTTAATTCTCCTTCTGTAATTTCGACATCAACATCATGGATATTTTCTCTTTGAAGTATCCATCGTGCTACATCTAGACCTGTTATTTTTCGTTGTGTAGGCATAGAAGCATATTTCTGGTAGGTACTTTTTACTTTTAGTTGTGCCCAGATTGCAAATAATGCAGCGGGAATAATCAACAAATCAGCAGGATGAAACATATATATTGGCATATTTCTCTCCTTTCTTTTTTCTATATTTTATTATAGATACGATTAAGATATAGAAAAAGTTAATAGTAACCCCTAATTTCACTTTTTTATTTGTTGATTTTGTAGATTGACATGAACAGAAGGACTGGATTGTTGAATATTTTTAGGTTGTTCTGTTGGTTGAGGTTTTGGGGTCTGTTCTGTTCGCTTCATAGAACAATTTCCATTAAAAACAGCCCCTTCCTGAATGCTAAACCACTTTAACGCTATTATATCACCATTTAATTTTGCAGATTGTTGAAGTTTTACTCCAACTTCTGCACAAATACTTCCATTGACCTGTCCGGATACAATTATCTTCTGTCCTGATATTAATTCTGCTTGAATTTTACTATTAGGACCAATTTCTACATCGTTGGTAGTTTCAATTTTTCCTTCGACAATACCATCAATAGAAGCGGACATCGATTTAATACTTCCCTTTACCTCTGCTGTTTTCCCCAACACGAGATTTCCTTTTATTTGGATATTTCCATTTATTTTTCCATATATTTCCGAATCACATTCACCTCTAATGGAACCTTCAATATAAACATTCTCGGGAATAACCATAATTTTAAGTCCTGTTTTTTGGGGTTTTGAGATTGTTATAGATTCATTTTCTTTAACTATCTGACGAGTAGGCTCTTGTGGAACTACGGTCTTTTTCTCTTCTACTTTTTCCTGTGGTTTTACAATCTCTTCTTGAGGTTTGCGATTTGCAGACCAGACCTCATTTAAATTCCCAAACCGTAGTTTCCCAAATAAACTTTTTGATTCTTTTTTTTCCTCGTCCTTGCTCATTATCAAATCCTTTTAGACGAGTTTAAATTTATTTTGTATTATGGATATTAATTATATCAAATATGAAACATTTTATCATCTTTACATATTCATGATATAATTCCTTTTCAATTCAACTCACGAGACATACCTATGGACTGCAAAACATATACAAAGAAATCATTTCCTAAATGGATACGTTTTAGAGTTCCTGATACAAATGGAATAAAGCAGGTTTCTTCTTTATTAGAAGAGTTAGGAATATCTACCGTTTGTAAAAGTGCTTTATGTCCTAATCGAGCAGAATGCTGGTCGCGTAAAACAGCCACTTTTCTACTTCTTGGTGATATATGTTCTCGCAGATGTTCATTTTGTGCAGTGAAAAAAGGACAACCGTTATCACCGGACCCTTTTGAAAAAGATAAAATATTAAAGGCTGTCGAGGTAATGGGGTTACAATATATTATTTTAACAATGGTAACTCGAGATGACTTGTTAGATGGTGGAGCTAATCATATTTTTGAGATTGTCTCATCTCTCAAAAAAGTATTCCCCAAAAGAAAAGTTGAAGTTCTTGTATCTGATTTTCAAGGGAATATGTCTTCATTAGAAACGATTCTTAAAGCAAATCCCGATGTTTTTTCTCATAATCTCGAAACTGTTGAACGATTACACCCTATTGTAAGAGATAAAAAATGTTCCTATCAGGTTTCTTTATCTGTCCTGAATAAAGTTAAAGAAATATCGCGGGTAACAAAGACAAAATCCGGTATTATGGTAGGTTTATCTGAAACTCAGGATGAAGTTTTACAAACATTAAAAGACCTTGACAGTGTTGGTTGTTCAATAGTTACTATTGGACAATATCTACAACCTACACCCCGACAATTGCCTGTATCTAATTTTATATCCCCTGATGAATTTCGTTTTTATGAAGAGTGGGCAGGAAAGAATCTATCATTAAAAGTTATTGCAGGTCCCGAAGTTAGAAGTTCGTATCATGCCGATTTTTGGTGTAAAGAACAAGAGGAATAGCAATCATGGATTATAAGGTTTATATTCCAGAAGAAGCCAAACCTGAAGAAAATGATTTACAAGTTCAAATATCCCAATGGTTGTTCAAAGTAGGAGAATCTGTGGAAAAAGGTATGGAACTTGTAGAAATATGCACGGATAAAGCAGTATATGTTATCACAGCACCGGTATCCGGAATACTGAAAAAGGTTTTTATTGAGGAGGGGCAGTTTTTTAGTCCTGATAATCCTATATGTATAATAAATATTAAAGAAGAATAACTTTGCCTTTAATAATTGCTTTATGAATGAGGAGTTGTTTAATGAAACTGAAAATTGGTGTTATTGGTGCAGGTACTGTAGGAGGTGGGGTAATCCACCTTCTTTTGAATCATTATGAACATATAAAAAATCAAACAGGGGTAGAATTAGAATTAAAACATATCGTTGAAATAAAACCCAATTTGTTAAAGCCTTTTGATTTAAGCAATGTTACTGTCTCCTCCGATATTGATACACTTATAAACAACCCGGATATTGATGTCGTTTGTGAACTTATAGGAGGATTGGAACCTGCAAAAACTTTTATTATCAAAGCATTAAAATCAGGAAAACATGTAGTAACCGCCAATAAGATGCTTCTGGCTAAATATGGTGATGAATTATGTAAAATAGCACAGGAATCAGGAAAAGAGTTGAAATATGAAGCGGCAGTAGCCGGTGTTATTCCAATTATTAAAACACTAAAAGAAGTTTTATCCACTACTCATATAGAATCTATATATGGAATCGTTAACGGGACATGTAATTATATCCTCAGCCGAATGACCTACGAGGGATTGGATTTTGAACCTGTGTTAAAAGAAGCACAAGCAAATGGGTATGCAGAAACACCACCTGATTTGGATATAGAAGGATTTGATACCGCACACAAATGCCAGATTCTTGCAAGTTTATGCTTTGGTACTCCTGTACCCTTTGATAAAATTTATGTAGAAGGAATTACAAAGATTACCCATAATGATGTTGATTATGCCAACGAAATGGGATATGTCATTAAACTACTTGCAATTATCCGTAAAGTAAATGGGGAAATTGAAGCACGTGTCCATCCCACTCTTGTTCCACAAAACCATTTATTAGCATCGGTTCGAAATGAGTTTAACGCAGTTTATGTTGAAAGTGATTCTGCTGGACCCACATTATATTATGGCAAAGGAGCAGGAAGATTCCCTACAGCAACGGCGGTAATTAGCAATTTGTTAGACCTTGCTTATCGTAAAGAATCCCCTTCCCTTCCGCCTTTTATTTATTATCATAATCTCAATGTTCGTGATATGGGATTGCTTCGGAGTCGCTATTATCTCCGTTTCACAACTAAGGACTATCCCGGTGTATTAGGGCAAATATGCACGATTCTTGGAAAACATCAAGTCAGTATTTCTTCATGTCACCAAAAAGAGACTTTATCATACCATAAAGAACTTCCTGTTCATGTGATTATTATGACTCATGAATCGATTGAATCAAGTCTTCAAAGTGCTGTAACAGATATAGACCAATTAGATTGTATTGTTGAACCGACACATGTAATAAGAGTATTACAATAAATATATAATGGAGTAATTTTATGCAAAACATCGGTATCATTGAACGCTATCGTGAATTTCTACCCGTAGGAATTAACACACCCATTGTTACCTTAAATGAAGGTGGAACTCCTTTAATCCAGGCTCCTGCATTAAGTTCTGCGATACACCCTCATATAAATATCTGGTTAAAATATGAAGGCATGAACCCAACAGGCTCATTTAAAGATAGAGGTATGACGGTTGCAGTTACAAAAGCCAGAGAGGAGGGGTACAAAGTAGTTATGTGTGCGTCCACCGGAAATACATCTGCTTCTGCAGCAGCATATTCAGCACGGGCAGGACTTCAATGTGCAGTTCTAATACCTGAAGGGAAAATTGCTCTGGGTAAATTATCACAAGCCATGATACATGGAGCAAAAGTTATACAGATAAAAGGGAACTTTGATGATGCGTTACGATTGGTACGTAAAATATGTAATGACCACCCCATAGCACTTGTAAATTCTGTAAATCCCTACCGTATTGAAGGACAAAAAACAGGTGCTTTTGAAATAGTTGACTCTTTTAATGGTTTTGCTCCTGATTTTCAATGTATGCCCGTAGGTAATGCAGGGAATATAACGGCATATTGGAAAGGATATAAAGAATATTATCAAGCAGGAAGGTCAAAAAACTTACCTAAAATGTTAGGATTTCAAGCTTCAGGTTCTGCACCCATTGTCCTCGGACATCCTGTTGAAAATCCTCAAACATTTGCAACGGCTATTCGTATAGGGAATCCCGCAAGTTGGAAAGGTGCAGAAAACGCAAGGGATGAGTCGGGTGGCGTTATTGGAATGGTTACCGACCAGCAAATTCGCAATGCTTATAAATTATTAGCGCGAACTGAGGGCGTTTTTGTAGAACCTGCAAGTGCTGCAAGTATTGCAGGAGTTATTAAACTTGCAGAAAATGGATATTTTGATAATCAGAAACCTTTTGCCTCCGAGAAACTGCAAATTGTTTGTATATTAACTGGACATGGGTTGAAAGACCCAGATAATGCCGTTGCTGTGGCTGAACAGCCCATTACCGTAGAACCGAATGAAAAGGAAATATTAAACTGTTTGAATATCACCGAAAAGGTAGAAGTTGGATAATAATATCTTTATTAAATAAATTCAATCGCTAAAGTAATTATCTTTTTCGCTTTAATTTTTATTTCTACTGTTTGTTCCTTTTCTGAGATTTTTTTGATTGCTTCTTCATTCAAATTTGTCATCCATATACTTTGCACAGGAAAACCGAATTTTATAGTGCTTATCACTTCTTTATCCGAAGGATTAAAGAATCTTACAATCAAAGTTTTCTCTTTATCTTCTGCTATTTTTATGGCATTAACCTGTAAATTACTTCCTTCTATCTCTATAAAACTATAGGATAGAGGCAATGAACCTCCTTTTATTGGACCTGCCTGAACAGGTTCTAAGTTTACATTTAGTTTTTCCGCTTCCTTAATAACACCATTTTCCCAGTTTCCTTTGTGTGGGTAAACAGCGTAAGAAAACTCAAGTTCTCCTAAACACTGAGATAATTCCATTTCCGGATAGACATCCCACCTTCCGAAAATAGGTGCATTTCTGAATGTAAATGCACGGAAAAGTGTTATGGCAACTGGATGTATAGGTTCATCCATAACTTCATATTCTCTTAACCCCGAGTTATTTAATATTGCAAGCCCCATCCTTTCGTCTGATACATCTACAAAACGATGCATCGGGTATTGGGGATTTGGCTTACCGTAATAGGGATTCTCCGGAGAAATATGAATAGGTCTTTTAACGACATCATACGCAACTTCTGCAAAACTATGTGTCGCTTTTTTTATACCTGTAGGGAATATAACTCTTAATCGGTGGTTTTTAGCATTATTTTTTACTTTTGTGATAATTTCTAATTGACGACTACCTTTTCTTAAAGTAAAATAACTTGAAATTTCTAATGCTACTTTTTCTTTTTTTCTTTGCGTATGATTTTTCTCTGCTTCTCTGTCCAATTCGGTTATATCTCTTTCAAGACCGGATGGTATCATTAACACATAATCAACTCTAACACGAGATAATAAGGGACCCGTAACTTCTACAACAAATTTAGCAGGGCTTCCATGAGAATATATCGTTTCATTTTCATCAGGTTCCATGTGTATCCAAGAATGTCCTGTTTCTCCGGTATCCTCAAAATAATGCAAATTATAAAACTTATCATTTGTTTCTTTGTTTAGAAGGTCAAAAGTTCCATCATTATTAAAAGAAACTAAAAGGTATTCATTTTCAAGTATAAATGGAGATTTATAGATATTGTTGTCCTCCGTAACGGGCGTATCTTCAGCAGGCTTAATATAGAAAGTTTTATAACCTAATGCTGGTATATTTCCCACATCTATATAAGTTAAGAATCGTTTTGACCTCAATTCAATAGAAATATCCTGAAGATTTCTTACAAGTGTCCCTGTTTCAAATTGTTGTTGTATTTGTAACTTACATGGTGTGTTAGTATCTGGATTTATAATCTGGAATGATTCATAACCCATATTATCTGGTATATCAATATATGTGGATATGACTTGTTGTCGCTCAAAAGGACTTGAGTTAAAAACAACCAGAACACTTTCTTTAGGTGATATATCAGATAAATTAATACGGGAATAAACATGCTGAAGTGCTCGACGCATTAGTCCATCACTTATAATAGACACTTGCTCTGCTCTTGATATAGCATCTTTTTCCATCTGGTCTATACCACCACCTGTGATTGTGTCGTGGGGATGATTTTGTAGTAAAAGTTTCCATGCTCTTGTCAATGCACTTCTAAAATATTCTTTACCTAATATATTTGATATGGCACACCAAGGTTCCGCTCCCCTTTGTAAAATCATCTCCGATTGGTGGTTTGCCTTTTTAACACGGAATCGGGCACTAATAACATCTCCCATAAGGTGTGTCCATTTCCCTGTTGCTCCCGGGTCTCTACTTTCCCCATAAATTACTGGGGGATTTTTTACATATTTACGCATTGCGTTCATAAATTCTTCTAAATTTGATAGACGAATTTCATGGTCTGTTAGAAGTTTTTGACATAATTTAATAATTTCGGACTCTTTTTCATCCGGTGCTGAACTATCAAACCCTTCCATACAACATATATGAGGCGTAGTGAAATGTTGGGACTCATCTTTAATTAATTTCTGTAGTTGTTCCCGAATGGGTTCTACATTCCACATTTTGTTGGAAGGGTCTGTAATATAATAATGAGCCCGAGGTCTGTTAGATGAGGCAAGACGGAAAGGACCAGCCCCCCTATCCCAATTATAAAAAGCATAAACATCGTCTGAACCGTATCGCAACACTCTATAAACATAAATGTAATAACTAAAACGACTCAAACACCCAAAGCGCATCCCTAATAATCTTGAACCATCGGCTCCTTCAAAAATAAATTCGCTTTTAGGGGTATTAATCCCGCGATAAAAAATAATGGTATCTATACCAAACCCGTTATAAATTTGTGGCATTTGAGAAGTTTGCCCATAACTGAAAGGAGTATATCCAATTTTTGAAACTTTTCCGAAAGATTGAGCGACACGATGCCCAATTAATAGATTACGAACTAATGATTCGCCATTAACAATAAATTCTTCTGGCAGAGAATACCACGGACCGATTATAAGTTTTCCAGATTTAACCAAGGTTACAATATCTTCTCTTTTCTCAGGTCTCAATTCGAGATAATCTTCAAGACACACCGTTTGTGAATCCAATGTAAAAGAATGGAAATCCGAGTCATTTTTTAAAATTTGGATTAATTGGTCCATAAACTCAACCAATAATAATCGCGTTTCTTCAAATGGATAAACCCATTCTCTATCCCAATGTGTGTTGACAACTACATGAATAGTTTTTTTCTCTTGATTCATAATCGTAAAGACCCCTGATGATATGTTTTTATTTAATGTAGATTATATTGAAAAATTAATTTTATTGCTGATTTTGTTGTGGAGGTGGAGTATTTTCTTGTTCTTTTGTAGTAGTATCTGCTGGTAAACTGGCAGTATTTTCTTTTAACTCTTTCTTTGTTGTATCTTGTGGGGTTTCTTCTTTCTTTTCCTCAGGAAATAGTTCCGGGTGTTCACTTTTTATTTTTTCAAGAGCCGATTTTGCCTTGTTTCCAATTGATGATTCAGGGAATTCCTCTTCTTGTTTTTTATATGCTTCTATAGCACCTTGTAAATCTTGTTTTGCTTCTAACACCCGTCCAATATTAAAAGATTGTCTTTTTGCTATAAACGAATTACCCCATTTTTCTTTTATTTCTCTGTAAATATTTATAGCATTATCATAATTCTTTCTTAATTCTTCTAAATAGCCCAGTCCTTCTTTTGCATTGGGAACCCATTCGGACTGAGGGTATTTATCACAAAGTTTTTTCCATATAGTCTCCGCTTCATCAATTTTTCCCAATGTAAAAGCAGTCTCTGCGTAAACATAAAGAATTTCTGGGGTTAACGATGAATTTGTATCCACAAGAGGTTTTAGAGCATCTAATTTTTCCTGTAAATCTTCTTTAAGGACAGCACTGGCATAGCGGGTCATAATGTCCTTACTTTTCCAATTATTGTATGAACCATAAATTAGCCCTATTACAACACATAAAAGGATAAACAATGTTGAAAAGATATATAAATATAAGTTTTCTCTAATGTGTGACCACCAAAGAAGTAGTTGATTCTTGGGTTCATCAATGTTGGGTATAATGTCTTTTACTTCCGTTTTTCTTTTTTTCTGTCTGCGAATAGGCATAGATACAAATTCCCTTCTTTTATTGTTTCTAAGGTTATGGATTATAATAATTAAGAGTGGTCAGAATAAAATTACAAAAGTGGACTCCACGATTTAATTTTCCAGCCATCAGGCTCTTTTTGCAGGGAAATAATAACTTTACCCTGCACATTCACAGGAACGCCTTGAACCGGGTCATAAGGTTCTGCAACTGTTCCAAAGGTATCTATAACCGTTGCAGTGTTCCCGTCTATTTTTATATCCGGAGTTGCTCTTGTAATTCGAATTACTCTGTAATCTCTAACTATACTTTGAAGATATTCTCTAATATCATTATATTTTCGATTTTGTTCATCTCGATATTCAAGAGAAACATAAACCATTATTTTTTTTACCTGTTTCCGCTCTATTAGTTTTTCTACTGTATCTAAAATGGTAGCGATTTTTTCCTGCTCCGTAGAAGAATTTCTATTTATAAGAGGAATATCTATTTTTTTTATGGTTCCACAGGAGAAAAGAAAAAGAGATAATTGTAAAGAAAAAACAAATAGAACACCTTTAAAATATGATTCTCTTAATTTTCTATTTCTTATTATTTTCATCGAAGTAATTTTATTCTGACGGTGTTAAAATTAAAACTAACTGTTTGGGTCTTCCAATTCCCTGAGGTCGAACATTTACCTGTAATTTTTTACCTTCTTTAGAATAATTTAACTGCACTCCATCACCTTGTATTACATTATCTAATTTCCAACCATATTTGGGACATTCTTTTACATAAAATTGTGCTACATCATTGGCATCGGCACGAATAGAATACACCATCCTGCCTACCTGTAATGTGCTTGATTCATAGACATAAGAGCGGTCAAAATCTTCTTTTACTTTATCCGGTAATGGAACATCTTTAAATCGTTGTGGTCCCGGAACAAGAGTAGTACCTTCTCCCGGTAATGTGTTTGTGTTTTCCGTTTTTGTTTCATCTAATAATTCGACAGGAGGAGGTTGCTCATTTTTCTTTTTCCATGGCATAGAACCACATCCCAAAGACATTAGTAAAGTAGAAAGCAACATTATAATTACTACTGTTGAAAAATATCTTTTTATACTTTTCATTCTTTATCCTCCTAAATTGGTATTCATGTAGATTTTAATAAAGCATATAAAAGTAATATGTGTATAATCAAACTCAGTATCAGTCATTTATATTGATTGTTGGGGGTCCTTCTTTTCCTGTTGTCTTTTCATAATAACCTTTACCTGAGCGAACATACTTTGCAAAACCTTTTTCAGCAAGGTTTTTGTCACTTAACATTTGTTTTGCCATCCGTTCATTAGCCCAACCTGCAATATGTGCAGGCTTAAATATCCGAATTACTTTTTCGCCTGTTTGTGGATGAAATTGTAAAGGAGGCTCACCTGCCTTTTGAAACACCTCGATAATCTCACCTTCGCTACCATCTTTGTGAATTACCTGATATGTGTATAAAGGCATGTTCCTTTCTCCTTTCTTAAATCATGTTTTTCACAATTTCAGTGGATGCTTTTGTTCAAATTCGCTTATTAATTGTTCATATCGTAATGTAAGACCTATCTGGTCCCATCCATTTAATAAACGCTCTTTAAGAAACGAATGGATGTCAAAATGAATCTGTTTTCCATCCGGTTTTGTAATTAATTGATTTACTAAATCTATTTCTAACATATAATTTTCTTGCGAACGAACTTCTATAAAAAGTTGTTCAATAACTTCCAGAGAAAGAGTAATGGGTAAAATTCCATTGTTAAAACAATTATTGTAAAAAATATCAGCAAATGAAATAGCCAGAATACAACGGAAACCATAATCTTTTAATGCCCATGGTGCATGCTCGCGTGATGAACCACAACCGAAATTGTCACGTGTCAATAAAATAGTAGCACCTTTATAACGTAGTGCGTTCATCTCAAATTGCGGATTGAGTGTTTTCCCATCATTGAGATAACGCCAATCATAAAAAAGGACATCTTCATAACCTGTTCTCTGTATTCGTTTCAAAAATTGTTTCGGAACTATCTGGTCTGTATCCACATTTCTCGCATCTAAAGGTGCGACAATTCCTTTTAATACAGTAAATTTCTCCACTGTTCTATCTCCTTTTATTCATTAAATTTCCATTTGCGAATATCAACGAAATGTCCAGTAATAGCACAGGCTCCAGCCATGGCTGGACTAACAAGGTGTGTGCGTCCTCCTTTACCTTGACGACCTTCAAAGTTACGATTTGAAGTGGAGGCACAACGTTCCCCCGGATTTAATCGGTCATCGTTCATTGCGAGGCACATGGAGCAACCTGGTTCTCTCCATTCAAAACCTGCTTCTATAAAAATATTGTGTAATCCTTCCTGTTCTGCTTGTCCCTTTACTAACATCGAACCTGGAACAATTATTGCCTGCTTTATTCTTTGGTTAACTTTATAACCCTTCACAACTTTTGCCACTTCTCGTAAATCTTCAATTCTTCCATTTGTACAGGAACCAATAAATATCTTATCGACTTCGATGGCTTCGATAGGAGTTCCTTCTTCAAGACCCATATATTGGAGGGCTTTGTTAACCGCATTTCTGCGGTTTGTATCCTGTATCTCATTTAACACAGGAACTCTGCCTGAAATAGGAGCAACCATTTCGGGAGATGTTCCCCATGTTACTTGCGGTTCTACATCCTTAGCATTAATAATTATTGTTTTATCATAAGAACAGCCAGAGTCAGATGCCCATGACAACCAGAGTTTTATCAGTTCTTCTTCGGGGATATGTTTTGGAATATAAGGTCTTCCTAATAAATATTTCACAGTCGTCTCATCAGGAGAAATTAGCCCTGCTCGTGCACCTGCCTCTATGGTCATATTGCACAAAGTCATACGACCTTCCATAGAAAGGTTTCTAACAACTTCTCCTGTGTATTCAATTACATAACCCGTGCCACCATCTGTTCCTATTTTCCCGATAATATGCATAATAAGGTCTTTTGCAGTAACACCTATAGGTAGTTTGCCTGTGATACGAATTTCCATTGTCTTAGATTTTCTTTGCAATAATGTTTGCGTAGCAAGGACATGCTCCACTTCACTTGTTCCAATACCAAACGCAAGTGCACCAAAAGCACCGTGTGTTGAAGTATGAGAATCTCCACAAACAATCGTCATCCCTGGTTGTGTTAATCCTAACTCCGGACCCACAACATGAACTATCCCATTTCGTGGGTCATACATATCAAAACACTGGATACCAAATTCCTTGCAATTATTTTTTAATGTCTCTACCTGTAACGCAGACATCGGGTCTGCAATCGGTTTATCACGATTCGTTGTCGGTATATTATGGTCCATCGTAGCAAAAGTCAAATCAGGACGACGCACTTTTCTACCAGTAATTCTTAGTCCTTCAAATGCTTGCGGTGATGTTACTTCATGGATATAGTGCCTGTCGATATAGATAATAGGGTCCTGGTCATCAGGTGTATGAACCAAATGTGCATCCCATATCTTTTCATAAATGTTTTTTGGCATTGCATTTCCTTTCTTATTTATAAATATAATCTTACTCTTTACAATTTTATTTCATCAAGAAGGGGTAATATTATAACAAACTTTAATCATATCTTTCCTTTTATAAATTACCTTGTTATCTATCCATAAATTCTCTTTATCCTTTATGTCCAAAGCTCTTCTGTAATTCATATATTACAATTTGCGTATTTCTTGGCATAATTCTTTATGTGGAGGATGTAGATGTATAAAAGATGAAGAATAAAGTTTTGAGACAATTTAATCTTAAAAAGAACACAGATATTCCTAACAACTTAAAAAAAATTATGTCTTATAAATTACCATAGGCACTCCTGCCCGTGAGGAATTATTTGTAGTAGCAGACCCATGCGTCTGCCCTGAAGAGTGAATGTATGTAACAGACTTATCCTTGCTACCAAATGGATAGATTGCATATCAATGTTTATTTTTTTAAGGGAGCAGGGATGCTCCCACTACACTTACATTTGGAAAATAAATGAATCACAGAGGATATGGAGGAAAGAATTGAACATTAAAAAAAACAGGTAGGGCGTTTGTGTTACGTAGAAAGATATTCTATTGAATGTTAGCAATTATTTTTTGCTGATTAATCAATATATGTTTATATTAAATATCTATGATTTTTTTGCGATTTCCCATCCCTGTTCCTACTTTTCTTCCTGCCTTTTCTATAATCTTCATTATACTTTGATGAATAATTTCTGGAGGTTCATCAGCAGACGATTTACCTGGATAAATTTCATACAATTTTTTATATTTTGGTGGAGTGAGATTCGGCATGATAACATTGGCTCCCCTCTTCAGGGCTAAAATGCGACCTTCTCGTGTATTCACAGTTGCAAGGGCAGTGGTGGCAGGAATGTTTACGGTTGGACATATAATTCGGGTTAATGCAAGGACTTTATATGTCATTAATTCTGTGTTTGGGACAAATTTTTCATCATCTTTTTTATATTTATTAAGATATTCCTGTCCTAAAGGTGTATCGGGATGAGGAATGTATGGTCCTATTCCTATCATATCAAGGTCTAATTGTTTGAAAAGTAGGATATCATTAGCGATGCTTTCATAAGTTTGATAGGGTATTCCAATCATTATCCCACTTCCTGCTTCGTAGCCTAATTGTTTAAGTATTTTTAGTTGTTTAATTCTATTCTCTAAACTTTTTGCTTGTTCTGACGAATGGATTCTTTTAAATAGGATTTCATCTGAGGTTTCAAAACGAAGAAGATAACGATTGGCTCCGGCAGATTTCCATAATTCTAATGTGTGTTTTTCCTGCTCTCCTAAACTTAATGTAATAGCCACATTTGCATTTTCTTTTATTTTTCTAATTAATTCGGCGATTTTTTCTTTTGTAAAATCGGGGTCTTCGCCGGATTGAAGGACTATTGTTCCATAGCCATTTCTTTTGGCAAATTCCACACATTCCAAAATCTCGCTGTCTTCCATTCTATATCGGGTTAATTTTCTATTAGAAATTCGTATTCCACAGTATAGACAGTTTTTTTTGCAATAGTTTGATATTTCTATCAAACCTCGAAGATGCACCTCTTCTCCTACATATTTACTGCGGATAGAATCCGCCAATTCCCATAGTTCGTTTAATTTATCTTCGTTTTTTTCACGAAGCCAATTAATAATATTTTTTTTATCCATGTTTTATTTTATTTAATGTTTTGCAACTTTTTTGTTGTTTTCTGTTTATATATTTCCAATGCGGATGGGAATGGTTCTAATGCCCTTTCGAGGATACCTAAAGAATAGGCTATAGTTAACCCGTAATTACTTATTGGTATCCCTTGTTTTTTGCAATGCATAATACGATTTAACATAGCACGGCGATTGAGTGTGCATGCTCCACAGTGTATAACCATTTTATATTTTGTTAAATCTGAAAAAAAATCATTTCCCTGAACAGTATCAAATTCTAATTTTCCACCGATATATTGCATTAACCATCTTGGTATTTTAACCCTTCCTATATCATCGGCAATAGGGTGATGCGAGCATGATTCTGCAATAAGTATTTTATCTCCGGGTTTCAATGATTCGATAGCAAGTGTTCCTTCCACCTGTGTAATTAAATCTCCGCGGAATCTTGAAAATAATATTGAAAAACTTGTAACCCATACATTGGAAGGAGTATCTGCGACGACTTTTAAGAATGCCTGGGAATCAGTAACAACAATCTTTGGAAGAATTTTTAATTGTTCTAAAATTCGCCGGAGTTCTCTTTCTTTTACGACAACACACATAGCATCGTTATCTAACAAATCACGGATGGATTGAACCTGAGGCATAATAAGTCTTCCTTTAGGTGCTTCTTTATCTATAGGCACGACAAGCACAGCCAATTCACCAGGAGCTACCAAATCTCCTAAAATCGTTGGACTATTTATAAAATCATCGGGGGCTGAAGAAATAAGTGCATTTTTGAGTTCACTAATACCATCCTGCTTTGATGCAATAGTCTTTACATATAGAATTTTCTCATTTTTCAACCTATTACACAATGTTTCATCAGGTTCATGCAGGTCCACTTTGTTAAACACAACTACGATAGGAACATTTCTTGACTTAAACTCATTACACAAGCCTTCCTCAAATTCTCCCCATATACCGGCTTCTGTAACAACAACCGCAACATCGGTTCGGTCAAAAATTTGTCTTGTTTTTTGTATCCGTAATTCTCCTAAAGCACCTATATCATCAATGCCCGCAGTATCAATGAATAGAACAGGACCTAAAGGTAGTAGTTCCATAGGTTTTTCCACGGGGTCTGTTGTGGTTCCTGCGGATTCAGAAACAATTGAGACATTTTGTCGTGTAATTGCATTAAGTAAACTGGATTTTCCAACATTCCTTCTACCAAAAAAACCAATATGCAGTCGAAATGATTTTGGTGATGCTCTAAGCATATTTCCTTCCTAATCTATCTCATTACTGGTGTCAACAAATCCTAATTTACAAACGGACTCAGGACTTAAAAGAGTATCAAATTCTTCAGGAGTCAAAACTCCTTCTTCCAATACAATTTCTCGAATACTCTTTTTCAAATTACTTGTTTTTTTAGCAATCATACATGCTTTTTCATATCCTATCTTCTGTATAAGTGCGGTTAGAGTTGCTGTAGAATTATTCACATAGGAAACACAAACCTCTCGGTTCGGCGAAATTCCTTTAATACATTTTTCCGTAAATAATTTTGTTACATTTGTTAACATTTCAATCATATTTAACAAACAATGAGCAATCAAAGGGACAAAAGGATTTAGTTCAAGGTTTCCGGAAGAACAGCCATATGTGATAATCTGGTCGAATCCAAATGTTAGCATTGCAACCTGGCATACCGCTTCAGGCAAAACAGGGTTCACTTTCCCTGGCATAATAGATGAACCCGCTTGTAATTGTGGAAGTTGAATTTCACGGAGACCTGCTTCGGGTCCGGATGACATTAGTCTCAAATCATTGGCTATTTTATTAAGCGTTATGGCATAGGAACGAATGATACCTGATACTTCCCCAAATACATCGAGATTTTGAGTTGCATCTACTAAATTTTCTGCTCGCGAAAAACCGATATTTGATAACTCTCGCAGATTATCTACAACACGGAAAATATAATCCCTTGGTGCTCCTAAACCTGTTCCTATTGCGGTGCCTCCTAAATTAACTACTCGCAATCTTTCTTCACACTTATAGATACGCCAACGGTCTCTTACTAGGGCATCTGCATAAGCACCCATCTCCCTACCTAATGTAATAGGCGTTGCATCTTGAAGTTCTGTCCTTCCAATTTTTACTATGTCCGAAAATTGTTTTTCAAGTGTTTGAAATGTCTCTAAAAGAAGAATAATTTCTGATTCTAATTTTCTTAACATCCTTATCGTAGCAAGTTTCAGGGCGGTAGGATAAGTATCGTTAGTCGATTGGTGAAGATTTATATCATCTAATGGGGAAATAATGTCATATTTTGCCCGTGGTAAGCCCAATATTTCTAGGGCACGGTTGGCAATAACCTCATTAATATTCATATTTGTGCTGGTTCCTGCTCCACCCTGTAGAGCATCCACGATAATATGGTCATTCCATTTACCAATTGCTACTTCTTCGCAAGCGTTAAATATGGCAGATGATTTATCAGGAGGATGTAATAAGTATCCTAACGAATAATTTATTTTTGCACATGCAAGTTTTACAATTCCATAAGATTGGATTAATTCTGAATGAACCGAGAGTCGGGAAACAGGAAAATTTTCTACTGCACGAGCAGTATGTATACCCCAATAGACATCCGCAGGTATCTTTTTTTCACCCAATAAGTCGGTTTCAATTCGGTAGTCTGACATAAGATTTACACATATACATCCCGTTCACCGGCTTTTACACGAGCCAACATCCCTTCGGTACGTTTTTTCCGAACTTCAGGCATTGTATTTAAAATTTCCTCAATCTTTGCCCAACCTATTTGTTTTGTTTCGGAGGATGCATAATCTTCCAGATATTCAGCAAAAGTGCTTAAAGCATTAACTTCACAATGGTTCTTGATAAGACCCGGCTTGGCAAGGTCCATAAAGTCAGCACCTGTTCTGCCTAAACGATAACAAGCCGTGCAGAAGGATGGGATATAACCTAATTTTGTAACATCACGAATAACCTCATCCAGACTGCGATGGTCACCTAATGAGAATTGGCTCATATCCTCTTCTTCACTGCCTGTATACCCACCTGGATTCGTTCTACTGCCTGCTGATATTTGTGATACACCCAGTGCAAAGGTTTCTCTTCGTATATTGGGAGTTTCACGAGTGGACATTATTATTCCTGTATAGGGCACAGCAAGTCTTAGTATAGCTACAATTTTTCTGAAATCAAGGTCTGATACCGGATAAGGGGGATGTGAAGCCAGGTCTGAACCTATAGCAGGTTCAAGGCGAGGTACACTTATCGTGTGACATCCTACACCGAAGGTATCTTCTAAATGTTTAATATGTTGCATTAAAGCAAGTATTTCAAATCTCCAATCAAATAAGCCAAAAAGAACGCCAACACCCACATCATCAATGCCAGCTTTCATAGCACGGTCCATAGCGGTAATTCTCCAGTCAAAATCCTTTTTAAGTCCACCTACATGGACTTTTTGGTATGTTTCTCTGTGGTATGTTTCTTGAAATAACTGATATGTCCCAATTTTTGCTGATTTCAGCCTTTTAAATTCCTCTAACGATAAGGGTGCTATATTCACATTTACGCGTCGTATCTCTCCCCTATCCCGCTTTACACTATATATTGTTTCGATACAATGAATAACATAATCAAATCCTTCGGAAGGATAGGACTCGCCTGCCACTAATAGAATGCGTTTATGCCCCTGGTCAACCAATGTTTCAACCTCTCTACGGACTTCTTCTTGTGTCAATGCTTTTCTACGAACCATCTTGTTACTTTTACGGAAAGCACAATATAAGCATTCATTCTTGCAAAGATTTGATACATAAAGTGGGGCAAAAAGAACTAATCGTTTACCGTAAATCTCCTCTTTGACTTTTCGGGCTGTATCGAAAAGTTCTTTTAACAGGTCAGGGTCACTTATTGTTGCAAGCGTGGCTACTTCTGTCGCATCTAATCCCTTTAATTCAAGGGCTTTTGCAAGAATTTCTTTGATGTAAACCGCATCTTTCTTGACACTATTTTTTAAAGTATCAAAAATAAATTCCTCATTAATAGGAACAGTTTCTACATTTGAACTCATAACTCATTTCCTTATATTTATAAATTAAACAGTATCTATACGAAACAAATTTCTATTTGATTACTTTTTTTAGTGCTGTTATTAACTGTTTTGGATTTAAAGGTTTTGATATAAATTCATCGATTTTCATTTGTTTTTTTTCTTCATCGGAACGGGGAGTGATGTCATATCCTAATTTTGAATTTATGCCTGTAATCATTATAATTGGAATTTTTGCCTTCTCATTATCGAATCCTCTAATCTTATTAACAAATTGGACACCCTCATCAATTCCACCCATCATTAAATCGGTAATAATTACAGAGGGAGTGTTCGACGATAAATATTCGAGTGCACTCTCTGAGTTGGAAAATGTTATAACCTGATAATCCTCTCTTCCTAATACAATTTTACAGAAATCCTGAACATCAATATCATCATCAACGACCATTATAATTTTATTTTCCATTTTTTCTTTCCTAAATATTAGACACTCATAAACCTACTTACTCCTACCTATATTCCTATTATACAACTTCATAGGATTGTATGGGGAGTGCTCACTCACACTCCCCTTTATTATTAAATCTTATCTTATACTTTTGTTCTCGGATTGTAATGCGTATGTAATAGATGATGTGAAACTTCACTATTCGGATGTCCTAAAAATTCCTTATACAATTTTTGTATGTCAGGATTTACATGGGACTTACGAAGTTGTTTCCCTTCATCCTCTTTGTATATGGCCTGAATACGAGCAAGACGAACTGAATTATCTGTAAAGCGAGGTTGTCCTCCTCCACCAATACATCCACCGGGACAGGTCATAATTTCTATAAAGTGATACGCCTTTTCACCTGAGCGAACTCGCTCTATTAATGCTCTGGCATTACCCAATCCATGAGCCACAGCAACATTTACGGTAGCCCCTTCTAAGAAAGACCATTCAGGCACACATTTTTCTATCTTCAAGGAGGCTTCCTTGATTCCTTCTAATCCTTCGATAGGAGCAACATGAAGTCCATCGAATGGTAATTCGCGTCCTGTTACTATTTCATAAACAGTTCGAATTGCCGCTTCCATAACACCCCCGGTATTCGCAAAAATATCCGCAGCACCAGAGGATAGTCCTAATGGTGAGTCTTGCTTGTCATCGGGTAGATTTACAAAATCAATGCCTGCCTGTTTTATCATCCGACCCAATTCACGCGTTGTAAGCACATAGTCCACATCACGAACACCGGAACTGTTCATCTCGGGACGCTGATGTTCATATTTCTTCGCTGTACAGGGCATAATAGAAACAACAACAATATCTTCGGGTTTCTTACCAATTTTCTTGGAATAATAGGTCTTTGCTATAGCACCAAACATTTGCTGTGGGGATTTGCATGTAGATACATTTGGAATCATATCCGGGTAGAAATGTTCTAAAAACTTAATCCACCCCGGAGAACAACTGGTAAACATAGGAAGAGCAATATTCTCCCCATCTACCAGTTTTTTCTTCAATCGAGTTAGCAGTTCTGTACCTTCTTCCATAATACAAAGGTCAGCGGCAAAGTTAGTATCAAAAACGGCATGGAAACCCAGTCTACGAAGTGCGGTAACCATCTTCCCTGTTACTAAAGTTCCGGGTGGTAAACCAAAACATTCTCCCAATGCGGCACGAATTGCAGGGGCTGTCTGGACAACGACTGTTTTTGTCGGGTCATCTAATGCAGAAAAGACATCCGCAATCTGGTCTCTTTCTACAATAGCACCCACAGGACAAACCGCACTACATTGACCACACTGAACACATACGACATCATCCAAATCACTACAAAATGCGGGACCTATTACCGTTTCAAAGCCACGATTTTGTGGGAACAGTCCGCCAACACCCTGAACCTCATTGCAAACCGTTATACATCTTCTACATAAGACACATTTCGATGTATCACGAACAACAGCGGGAGTGCTTTCATCCACAATCCGTTTTCTCTTCTCACCTTGATAGCGAATTTCCTTTATCCCAAGTGTTCGTGCCAATTCCTGAAGTTCACAATCTTCATTTCGAACACAAATCTGGCAATCGCCATCATGGTCGGATAGTAACAATTCTACAACTGTTTTTCGTGCCTCACGGGCTCTTTTTGAATTTGTATGGACTTTCATTCCTTCCGCAACAGGAGCAACACAAGAAGCGACCAAAGTTCGTGCTCCTTCAACTTCAACAACGCAAACACGACAGGCACCGATGGCTTGAACTTCTTCAAGATAACAAAGTGTCGGTATTTTTAATCCTATTTGCTTTGCCGCTTGAAGTATTGTTGTTCCTTCCGGAACTTCTACGGGAATTCCATCTATAGTTAATTTTGGCATGGCTTATTCTCCTTTTATTATTGTTGTGTATTTAAACTTATTTTTGTTTCACGATAATCACAACGTAAGCAACGGCGTGCCTCTCTTACCGCTAATGTTTCCGTAAACGGGATTTCAACTTCATTAAAGTTGTGTACCCTCTTTTCAACAGGTAAAAGTTTCATTTTTGCTCTTGGGAAATCTACCGGGTCGGAATCTGGGTCAAATTCTGTATCTACCATATAGGGTTCGCGCCAGAAAGCATGTTCTTCTCCAGTAAGATACTTATCAATTCCAACTGCAGCTCTTTCACCAGCACCGATTGCTTCTGCTACGGAAGAAGGACCTGAACTAATATCACCACCTGCAAATAACCATTCAATAGAGGTCTGACCATATAATTGGTCTACCCACAAGAAACCAGAAGGTGTTAACTTAACATTTAATCCATCCAGGTAACGTTTTAAATCAACAGTTTGCCCTATTGCTGCAATAACCTGGTCTGCTTCTTCAACAAAGGGTTCTTCACCCTTTTTGGCTTCAGGTCTTCTTCTACCGGAACGGTCATATTCTCCTAACCACATGTGTTGACATTTTACACCAACAACTTTTCCGTTTTCTGTCAAAATCTCCAGTGGAGTTACTAACATTTTTAAAATAACACCTTCATTAACTGCTTCTTCGATCTCTTCTTTATACGCAGGCATCTCTTCTCTTGTTCTGCGGTAAAGAATCGTTGCTTTTTTTGCTCCTAAACGAATGGCAGTTCTTGCCGCATCAATAGCTGCATTACCACCTCCTATAATAACAACATTTTTCCCTACAGGAACAGAACCACGGAGATTGTATTCACGAAGGAAGTCTATGGCTTCGACAACGCCATCCGCATCTTCGCCTGGAATTCTCAATTTTTGACCTGATGGAGCACCTATTCCGAGAAAAATAGCCTCATATCCATCATCACGAAGGCTTTGTAATGTAAAATCACGACCTAAGGCTTTTTCAGTTTCTATGACAACGCCCATTCTTTCTATCATACGAATTTCTCGAGCCAATTCTTCTCGGGGTAACCGATAAGCGGGAATTGTTTGAACTAACATACCGCCGGGCCTGGGTGCAGATTCAAAAACACGGGGTTGATAGCCTAATCGTGCAAGGAAATAAGCACAGGTTAGACCTGCAGGACCTGCTCCTATAATAGCCACCTTTTTGCGAAGATTTTGTTCATTTTCACGAATTTCAGGTAGTTGTATTGTAACTTCTTGCTCTACCATAAATCGCTTCAATCCGCGTATGGATACCGCTTCATCCAGAGTAGCTCTTCTACATTTGTCCTCACAAGTATGGAAACACACACGGGCACATACAGATGCAAAGGGGTTCTGGTCACGATGCACACGAAGTGCTTCCGCATATCGTTTTTCAGATATTAATGAGACAAAACCCGGAATGTAAACATTTGCCGGGCAAGCACTCATACAAGGAGCACGAACAAGAGATGGACAGACACCCGCCGGACATTTATGTTCACGAATATGAATTTCAAATTCATCACGGAAGTGCCGTATTGCAGAAAGAACAGGGTTTGGAGCTGTCTGCCCTAATCCACATAACGATGCATCTTTAATCTGTTGTCCTAATTCAATAAGTTTTTCAATATCGCCTTCTTCTCCCCGACCCTCACAAATCCTTGTCACAATTTCCAACATTCTTTTCGTTCCGACCCGGCATGGGACACATTTTCCACATGACTCATCCTGAACAAAGTCAAGGAAGAAACGAGCCATATCGACCATACATGTGTCTTCATCCATAACAATTAATCCACCGGAACCCATAATCGCTCCTAATTCCTGTAATGACTCGTAATCTACCGGCACATTCAGATGTTGTTTTGGAATACAACCGCCGGAAGGACCTCCAATTTGCGCTGCCTTAAATTGTTTGCCTCGCGGAATTCCACCGCCAATATCATAAATAATTTCACCTAATGGTGTACCAATCGGAATTTCGACCAATCCTGTGTTGTTTACAGCACCTGCTAAGGCAAACACTTTTGTTCCTTTACTTTTACCTGTTCCTATGGAAGCAAACCAATCAGCACCTTTTAATATAATTACAGGGATGTTTGCATAGGTTTCTACATTATTTAATAAACTGGGTTTTTCCCATAAACCTTTATATGCAGGGAACGGTGGACGGGGTCTGGGTTCTCCGCGTTTCCCTTCGATAGAACGCATCAATGCGGTTTCTTCTCCACACACAAAAGCACCTGAACCCATTCGTATTTCAAGGTCGAAATTAAAATTCGTTCCCATAATATTCTTACCTAACAAACCATATTCTCTGGCTTGCTTTATCGCTATATTTAATCTCTCTACCGCTAAAGGATATTCTGCTCGAACATAAATATATCCCTGGTCAGAACCAATGGCATATCCTGCTATAATCATAGCTTCAATAACACTATGGGGGTCACCTTCCAAAACACTTCTGTCCATAAATGCGCCCGGGTCACCTTCATCAGCATTACAAAGAACATATTTCTTATCTCCGTGGGCTTTTTGAGTTAACTCCCACTTTATACCTGTTGGGAATCCTGCACCACCTCTTCCCCGAAGTCCAGATTTTTTCACTTCTTCTACTACCTGCTGTGGAGTCATTTTTGTCAGTACTTTTGCTAAAGCCTGATACCCATCTCTCGCAATATACTCCTCAATTTTTGTAGGGTCTATAATACCACAGTTCCTTAAAACTATCTTTGTCTGTTGCTTGAAAAAACCAATCTCCTGCAGTGCAGGAATAATTTGTGATGTGGTAGTAGATTTGAAATTCAAGCGACTAACAGGCCGACCTTTTAACAGATGCTCAACAACAATATCTTCAACATCTGTTGTTTTAACACCTTGATAAAAAATAGCATCTGGATAAATCACGACCACGGGACCAATAGCACAGGGTCCTAAACATCCTGTATGGACTACTTGAATTTCTTCATTTAGCCCATGTTTGGCAAGTGCCTCCGAAAAGGCGGAACTTACTTCCATCGAACCTGATGCCACGCATCCTGCACCTGCACAGATTAATACATGACTTCGAAATGGACTCATTTTTTTTCTCCTTTCCATAACTTGTGTATGCTTCATTTCTGAAGTTTTTATTTATATCTTTATATTTTTTTTCACAAAACAACATTAACTTTACCTATAACATATCTTTTTTCATGGTCTGTGTTGTTTAACGGTAATTGAATTTCAGGCGTGCCCGTAATAGAACCCGCTGAAATGAATACTGTATAATTTCCTTCTTTCAATAAAAAAGGAATAAAAAAAGATTTTTTTACCTCAATTTCTTTTAATTCATCCTGCTTCCCTATTGGTAATTGTTTGAGATTAAATGTCTCATCTGTAAAAACAGCAACAATTCCTCCTTTCTCATCTTTCCATGTAATAATGGGATATACATCCCGATAACAAGGTGCCACTCCTTTATTTGCCCAACGGTAGGATATATCCCATTTTTTCTCGGATATTTTTACTGTCTTTTGCCATTTAACTTCGGTAGGGACAATACGATACCCCAAACGAAGATTGATTTTATCTATCAAATCTTTGTTTTCTTGTAAAAACTCCCTTGGCCACCAATGAATAGAAGTATAACTTGCATGGTAATCTTCTACAGCCTGTAAATATTTACTTCCGTCCCCCCAATGCCTTTCAGCCTTTGATGGTCCATAATGTTCAGATTCTAAAATGATAGGTCTATTTCGCCAGAAGTATTCCGCAAGGCTTGCACTAAAATATACATTATCTCCACCCTGAACAAGAATACTATCATCGCGAAGTGTTAACCCATTTTTGATAGCATAATTGAGGAGTTCTTTTTTCTCTTCGGGAATTACATCCAATTTTTGCCCATTTGTGATAAGGTCATCATTTAGAGCAATTATTGTGTTTTTAAAGTGCTTTATGTGCAAATCAATGTGTTTTTTTATGGTTTCCGTCGAAATATGTTTTTGTGTGGAATGCCATACATGACCTTCTCCCCACACTCCTAATGAACCCATATCTATGAAGGCTATTTCCGGATTTTCATCATATCTCTTTGCTAACACTGCTAAAAAATTATCCAACTTATCCAAGAAAACAGGGTCATCAAATTCGGGTTCCCAATGTGTCCCATTTTCTTTTATCCCCTGGGTAGGAATGAAGAAATTACCTTTGGCTCCTGCTTCATAAACCCATTTTGGTGTCGCCCATGGAATAGGAGTTTCACTACAGGTAATGCGCAAAGCAATTTGTTTCCCTTTAGAAATCCATCGTTGAGAAGGAGTATCCAATATAGACCAGTTATACTTTCCTTCTTCAGGTTCTAAAAACGACCATGCTATTCGCAAATAAATAACTGAAAGGGCAGGGAATTCATCAACAGTATCTGAAGGGGCTAATTTAGAACCATAATTTTCAGGAACATTATCGTAAAAATGTAATACCCATCCCATGCCGGGATTTTGTAATGCTTCTCCTGTATCCGAAAGTGAGATGGTTTCCCAATCAGATATTTCAGTAAAGGTTGCGGATGAACATAAAAATAAAATAAGAAATAGATGTAATATGTTCATTTTCATTTCTATATCATTCTTTCTTATTTTGCTATACATGTTCATCTCAACCACTTTATGGGAATCCGAATTTACCCTGTATTTCTTCATCAGGAAATTAAATATTCCATCACAGGTTTACCTTCTGCAATATGCTGTTTCACAATTTCTCGTATCTTTTCCGTGTTTAATTTTCCATAACGATATTCAGAACCGGAGGATTTATGAGTAACCGTAATCATGGGTTCACGGTCGCAGAGACCTGCACATCCAGATTGACGGACTGTAACATTGGTTATACCTATAGCAGAAATTTCAGAGATGATATTTTTTAATACTTCTCTGGCACCCGCAGCAATACCACATGTTCCCATGTGAACAGTAATCACCAAATCTTTATGTGAATTACGAATCTCAATGTCCTTAATTGCCTTTTCTCGTAAAGCATTAAGGTCTTCTGGAGAATGAATAATATTTGACATGGCTTTTCTCCTTATTTATTTCTTATTTATTTTTTTCTGTGTTTTTGTCTAAATACTGGTCTAAAATAGCCTGAATTCGGGCAGGTTTTACCCGTTGATGCACATCGTTATCCACCATAATGGCAGGAGCAAGCCCACAAGCACCAAAACAACGAGCCACCTCTAAAGAGAACATACGGTCTTTCGTGGTCTCTCCAACATCAATATGGAGTTTATCCTTAATTGCAGAAAGAACCTGTTTGCCACCACGGACATAACAAGCAGTTCCTAAACAGACACGAATCATATGTTTTCCACGAGGCTGGGTTGAAAAGAATGAGTAAAATGTTACCACACCTGCAACTTCACTATACGGTTTGTTCAGTCCCAAACTAATCTTTTTTAATGCACTTTCGGGTAGATAACCAAACATAGCCTGAGCAATCTGCAGAACAGGAATAAGAGCACCGGGCTTGTCCTTATATTCTGCAATTACTTCATCAAGCCGAGCAAGCAGTTCTTCTTCACTTGCTTCTTCCATACACGCATGCTTTGATTCTTCATTCATATTCTATCTCCTACAAAATTTTTTATTTATTGATTGGTTGTTAATGTTTCGTATTCACCCTCAGTAATTTCATTTTCTACTTTCCGTTTTTCTTCTTCTGCATAATGTTTCATTCTTCTTGCAAAGAACGAAACTTTTTCAAACGTAGCGGAAAGGTCAACATGTTCTATAAAGACATTATCAGGCACTTTAATTCGCAATGGGGAAAAATTTAATACGCCACTAATACCTGACTGAACAAGAAGGTCACAAACAGATTGGGCACTTTCACCCGGTATTGCCAGGATGCCTACTACACTTTTTGTCTCCGCAATTACTTTTTGCAAATCACACATAGCATAACAACGACAACCATGAAAAGTCTGTCCTACTTTTGCAGGGTCTTTATCAAAAGAGGCACGAATAGCTAATTGCCTCCATCGTCCTGCAAAGTTAGCCAATAACGCAAGTCCTAAATGTCCAACACCTACTAAAACAGCACTCTGAGGCAACGGGGAATCTAAAAAATTTGCAATACTCTCTAAAAGAGGTCGAATTCTATAACCACTATTAGGTATTCCTGAATAACCTAATTGCATAATATCCCTGCGTACCTGTGCTGGCTTTATGTGTAACATATTCGCAAGTTCATGGGACATTATAGTTTCTTTACTCTCGACCCTCAATTGTTGAAGTATTCGGCGGTATAAACTTAATCTTTCTACTGTTTTCTCAGATACCATATACTTTATACTTTTAATTGTGAATTTACAAACAAATTTATATACTTACCTGTAAGTATAATTGTGAATTTATGAACAAATTATAGCACACTGTTTACTCCTTGTCAAATTTAAAATACTTTTCATTAAAATTTTTTCTTTTATTAAAAAAATATCTCTTAAGTATATTTTATTGATTTTTTTCTTTTTTTATTGCTATAATTTATTTAGTTTAATTATTGTTTTTTATTACATAACATAAATAAAAAGGAGACAAAAATGAAACATAGTATTTTAAGTTTATTCTTGATTTGTTTCTTATCTTTACTTATTCTCATAGATAGTTCTGTTGCATTTTCTCAAGAGGAAATTCCACGGGTTCTATTAGTCGGTGATAGTTGGACTGGTTTTATGTGGGCATTTAGAACCTTTAAAGAAATTTTTAACGAAACACCTGGAATGGAACATTTAAGAGAGATAGGTAGTCGTACTGCTATTATGGGAGCACGAGCATTTGAATTTTACCCTGAAGAATATAATTATATTCAAAATGTAAAGGAAGAATTAGCAAAATATCCTACAATTGATATTGTATTGATAACATTAGGAGGAAATGATTTCCTTCGAGGAACTCCACAAACATCTCGTTGGAATTGTGATATGCTTTCTAATCCATCCCAGGAAGAATACATTATTAATACGATTGTAAATTATATGAGTGGTATTATTGATGAAATTCTTTCAGTTCGTCCCGATATTCGCGTTGCTCTTTGTGGATATACTTTTGCAGGCAGAGACCGTGGTGGTTGTTCAATATGTGACCAGCAAAATGCTTTTGTAAGATTTGAACAAGCCAAAAAGGCTCTGGCAGATAGCAAGCCACGAGTTTATTATGTTCATAATCTTGGGTTAATGCAATATCATTTTGGGACATCAACTCCCACAAATTTGCCCCCTCATTCTGTCCCTTATCCAGGTAATTATCCCACCTATACACCTTTTCCCGGAGGAGACCCATGTTCATTAGTTCATCCTGATGGACTGTTTGATGGGGATATACATTTATCTCAAGCAGGTTATAAAATATTAGCCCAGAGATGCATGTCGGAATTCATTAGTCAATGGTTGGATTATCCAAAAGTTTATTTAATTAATAGTATTTCTTCTAACGGAAATACAATGACTTTTTCTGTAACTTTTAGTGAACCTGTTTCTAATGTTGATACATCTGATTTTAATGCAAAGGATAGTTTATCCTCTCCCCTTTCTATCTTATCTGTCAATAATGTTCAGGGTAATCAAGTTTACAATGTGGTTGTAGATACTGCAGGGGCAGTAGGAAATGTTACACTTTGTGTAATTGATGATGATACTATTGTAGATAGCACTTCAAAACCATTAGGAGGACCCGGCACGGGAAATACAGAAGGCAATGGAGATTTTTGTTATAACGGCGTTTGGGAGTATCATGATTTTATAAGGCAACCTGACCATGAAATTGTAGCAGGTATGCAATATTTACATGAAAATTTAAGTGCATATTATGTTTTATTAGGAGACCAGGGAGCAGAAGGACTTTCGTTTAGTCCTGAAGAATGTGATTTGAATGGTGGACAAATATCTATAGACCCTATTGTTATTTCCGGAAATGGCATGTTAGATTCGTTAGAATTTTCACTTATCACGGAATGTTATAACAATACATCTATTGATTTTACTGCCAATGGCGGTATAAGTCATCAAATTGCTGTGAATGCTTTCAACCAAAACATGCAACGAATGATTACAGACTGTGGTGGTGAAGGAAGTATCGTAAATACCATATTTTATGGTTTGCCACAAATGTTAGCAGGATACATGACCTTAGGTAATCAAGAATCCACGATGATACCGACTGTAATTTCTATAGCAGCACAGGCTATAGACCCCAGTTTCAATATACATGTAAATATCATTGTTCCTACCTTCTATCAACTTCTACCTCAATTTTTCGGTCCTGATGGTGATGCGGATGGGGATGGCTGGACAAATAAACAGGAATATGAATATTTTGTCCGTTCACATATGAGTTATGAAGAGAAAAAACAGGCATATATTAATTCTGCATTAAATCCTGTTGTATATCCCGGTTCGGATTGTGAAGAATGCCATTCTTCTTCAACATTGGGCGGAATTTTCAAAGCAGGGTCTGATATATGCTTGCGTGTTCCGGAACCTGTATCTATGAATTCTTCATTTAATTGGTCCAAACTAAATGGTAGTTTAGAAGAAAGAGGATTAAATACTCATTGCCGTTCCCTCTGGATTCCCAACGCACAAATTGAGGATACAGGAATATACATTTGTGAATATGATGATGGACAGAAAACCAATGCTACTTATGAATTTCATGTTATCATTTCAGATGAAGTTCCTGTTAGTTCAACATTAACAATTGTATTAATTGTATGTGTAATGACTTTCTGTTCTGCATTACATATCAGAAAACAATATGTAAGATAAAAAATCAGAAAAAAAAACCCCTTAAATATACTTTGTGTTTAAGGGGTTTTTATTCTGCAATTCTCGTTAATCCACATAATTTGGAAAAATGAATAACTTCTTCAATTTCCTCACGCATTGGTCTTCGAGAAATTTTAAGATAACAGGGATTATGAGGAACTTTATATGTGGGACGGTATTGTCCCATGATATTAATATATGTATTTTTAGAAATATCGGATGCTATCCATTTCAGAATCTCTTTCGTTTCATGAATTAATCCGGGCATCACAAGATGCCTCACCAATAATCCCCGTTGAGCAATTCCATCAGAATTTATAATTAAATCTCCTACCTGACGATGCATCTCTTTTATAGACTCTTTTGCTATATCCGGATAATTTTTAGCATTCGAATATTTACATGCTGTTTCTTCTTCCCAATATTTTATATCAGGCATATAGATATCAATCCAGTTTTCAAGGATTTTTAATGATTCAATATTATCATAAGCATTTGTGTTATAAACAATAGGGATTTGTAATCCACTTCGTTTGGCAATAATCAGCACTTCGATAATTTGAGGAATTACATGAGAAGGAGTAACAAGATTGATATTATGGCAACCTAAAGACTGTAAGTTTAACATCATCTCTGCAATAATTTCTGCTGAACACTCCGCTCCTGATGGATACTGGCTAATCTCATAATTTTGACAAAAAACACAATTCAAATTACATCCGCTAAAAAAAATTGTACCGGAACCATGCCAACCGACTAAACACGATTCCTCCCCAAAGTGAGGAAAAGCACTTGAAACTCGTGCATACTGACCTATCTTACAATGACCCGATTGATTTTTATATCTATTAACACCACAGTGTCTTGGACATGCATAACAATTTTGAAGAGATTTTCTTGCCCATTCAAGGTACTCTTCTTCTTTATCTTTATTAATATTTAAATATATAGGTTCTCTTCTTTGCATTAATAAATTTTCCTATTAATTAAATTAAAAATAATCAAAAAACACATTATTCTTATCAATTTATAATAATATTATTAAAATACAACAAATAAGAATCTTCAACAAAAAAGATACTTATTTTCACTTTTACAAATAATAATATCTACAATACAACTATAAAAGAAAAGAAAATTTAAATTTGACTTTTCATATTTTTCTTCTTATAATAATTCTATTTTTAATCTTAAATAGTTTCATTAAAAAATTAACAAACTAACGATAGGAGGTCCTATATGAAGAAAAGTAAAAAAGGTTTTACTTTAATCGAATTGTTAGTCGTCATTGCTATTATCGGAATTCTTGCTGCTATTTTACTGCCTGCGTTAGCAAGGGCTCGCGAAGCGGCAAGAAGGTCAAGTTGTCAAAATAACTTGAAGCAATGGGGATTAGTGTTCAAAATGTATTGTGGGGAATCAAAAGGTGAAAGATTCCCAAGAATTCTCGTAAGGGAAGGCTCACAACCTATTTATAGAGATTGTGATGTTGCCAATCCAGCATACACCACTTTTCAAAGGTCTGTATTCCTTGCTATGGGTCCCGATTTAACGACTTTGTATCCGGAATATTTAACTGATCCGGCAATAATTTTTTGTCCATCCGATGCACAAAGCACAATCAAAGATATTACTAATGATGCAACAGGAGAAAACACCGCAGGCTGGCTATGCACTAACGAACACTATGGTGCTGCTGCAATAGACGAAAGTTATGTATATATCGGCTGGGTTTTAGACCGTGCTAAAACTACAGACAATCCGATGACACTACCTGCAGTTCCTCCATTAATTAATCAGCCTGTAACCGGACCCGGTCAATTTATTGAACTTGCACTAAATACCCTCGTTCCTGTTTTTGCGAATCCTGCACAATGGCCTAATCTTGTTGACAAGGATGTAACTGTAACGGCAGGTAATGGTAATGGTGGTGGTAGTACTGTATATCGCCTAAGAGAAGGTATTGAAAGATTCTTAATTACAGATATTAATAATCCAGCATCTTCCGCACAGGCGCAGAGTTCTGTATGGATTATGCTTGACCATGTTTCTACCAAACCTGAAGGATTTAATCATATCCCCGGAGGTTCCAATGTTCTATATATGGATGGGCATGTGGAATTTATCCGTTATGTTGCGGAAGACCCATTAAACCCAACTGGTGCCGGAACTCCTCCTGTAAATGCAGGCATGGCTGAAGTCATAGGTATGTTTATTTAATAATTACAATGCTACTTAATAAGTTAAATATCTCATATATCATTGATAACAGAAAAATTAGAGGGGCGATATATAATCTGCCCCTCTAACTACTTATCGGAATAAACTTATATTGTAATACAATACCACTATACTTGATTCTGTCATCAAATATACTGATATATCCTTCATATACTGACAAGGTGCGATATAAAAAGCGTTTTTATTGTAATAATTTTCCTTGATATTCTCCTGTCAGGGTTTTTAAGAACCTTGTGATTTTTTCCTCTTCTACTTTGGGAACTTGTTTACCTACCTGATATTTCAGCATGATATTTACAACTTTTTGTAAGTCATCGGTAGAACCATCATGAAGATATGGTTGTGTAACTGCAATATTGCGAAGTAATGGCACTTTGAACTTATGTTTATCTTCTTCTCTTTTCGTTACATTATATCTTCCCAAATCGGCTTCTTTTATTTCTCCACCACGGTCCTTAAAGTAATCTGCTTTCAAACCCATTTTCTCAAAGGATTGTCCACCCATGGCTTTGCCAACATGACAGGTAGCACATCTATATTTCTTAAAAAGAGCATATCCTTCTTTTTCATCGGCATCTAAAGCATCTGTTTTACCTAATAAGAATTGGTCGAATCGGGAATTAGGAGTTATTAATGTCTTTTCAAATTCTGCAATAGCGTTTGTAAAATTATCTTTGTTATACCCTGATGGATAGACTTCCAAAAATGCCTGAGTAAATTCCGCATCCTGATTAAGTTTCGATGTTACTTCTTCCCAATTGGAAGCCATTTCGATAGGATTATTAACGGGACCATCAGCCTGGTCTTGCAAATCTTTTGCTCTGCCATCCCAGAACTGGACAAAGTTAAATAGTGCATTGTAAACTGTGGGAGCATTTATTGGACCAATGGCTCCTCCAACGCCTTCTGATGTTTTCTTGCGGTCAACGCCTCCCGTTCCTAAATCATGACAACCTGCACAAGCAAGACTATTGTCCTTAGACAATCTTTTATCATGATACAGTTTATTTCCCAGTGCTACTTTCTTCTCTTCAACACTTACTTTTTGGGGTAAAGGTTGGACAACTTCCTCCTTTAGATTTTCGGGAATACCCTCCGTAGCATAATATTTGGCACGAGTAGATTTCACCCATGTTAAAATTAAATTCTGTTCTTCTTTCGACAACATACTATCCCAATGTAAAGCAACATATCGTAATGGAGGCATCTCGTTCATTAATGTTGTATATTCTATTTTTGCTAATGCTACTTCTGTAGTTGGTTTGTTCTCTCCCGGAAATAGTTCCTTTACCATATTCATATAAAATAGACCCAATTTAATATCTGCTTCTATAATTCCTTTGGCTATGGGAAAATTGGCATAGAAAGGAAGTTTATATTCCTGAGTATGGCAATTCACACATTTTTTCTCTAATATGGGTAATACCTTTGCAAATGCAGGGTCGTTTACTTTTTGGTTTGTAATCGTTGTTCCAACAGGAGGACCTACAATAAGATTTATTATAGGAAAAGCTAATGCTAAAAGAATACCAACAACAATCAGAATAACTACATACTTCTTCATATACACACTCCTTCTTTAACAGTTATATAGTTTACACATTTCTCCCCAACCCTAATCCTGAAAATAGTATAATATATCTTATGTATTTTTTCAACTATTTTGTAGTGAAACTTTAACAAAAAAAAGACCATGTTAAAAGATATAGAGAGAAATTTTAAAAATAATAATTGTTATCGTTTAATAGATTCGGGTGAACGACTTAAGTTGGAACAAATAGGACCATATAAGATTATTCGTCCAGCACCAGAAGCATGTTATCCTAAAAGTTTCCCGGATTTATGGAAAAAAGGAATAGGCGCTATATATGTTCGGTCAGATGAAGGTGGAGGACATTGGGAATATCAGACTCTTATACCTCAGCAATTCCCCATCTGTATTCATGATTTTAATATGTATGCAAAAATAACAGGTTTTGGACATATTGGCTTTTTCCCGGAACATCTTCGTTTATGGAATTTATTGTTAAATCTCAAAATAAAAAACACTGATACAATAAATGTTTTAAACCTTTTTGCATATACAGGTCTTTCAACGATAGCAAGTGTCAAAAAAGGCTTTCAAGTATGCCATGTAGATTCTTCAAAAGGGATGGTTGAATTGGCGAAAATGAATTTAACCCTCAACCATTTGAACGAAAACTCTGTGAGATGGATAGTAGATGATGTAAAAAAATTTGTTGGTAGAGAAATTAAAAGAGGCAAATTTTATAATGGATTTATTCTCGACCCACCTTCTTTTGGAAGAGGTGTTAAAAACGAAATATGGAAATTAGAACAACATATCTCACATTTATTTGAAGATTTAATGCTTCTTTGTAAGGGTTCTCCTTTATTTATTCTTTTTACATGTTATTCTTCGGGCTTTACTCCACTTATTCTTGAAAGAATATTGAGGACATATATCAAGAAAGATGGCGTTTTTTTATCGGGGGAATTAACTATAAAAGAAGTTTCGGGGCACATTTTTTCAACAGGAGGAGCGTGTGGTATTTACATCTCCAAAGAGATATACCCTGAAGGTATTCCTATTTTTCAATACTACTAATAAAAAAGGGAGATAAGAAATGAATCTTATCTCCCAAATATATCCTTTTTAATATATTAGTTTAGAAGTGGAGCGAAACCATCTTCTGTTCCTTCCTGAAGAATATATCCTTTACCAGGTGCATTATACAATTGAATTTGCCGTAATAATTCGGACAAATTAAACTTCCAATCCTGAGGTTGATAATCTCCCGAATGAGGAACACAATTTCTATTCTTGCCTTCACCAGGTCCAAATCCATCTTCAGAGGTGTCATCACAGCTATAACCACCGAAATTGAACATTTGTATTACTCGTAACATTTCTGTCAGAGATATGGACCAATCACGATTGGAATCAGCAGAGTGGGCTCTATCAGGTGACCAGCCTTTTAACAGGACTGTATCAACGACAGGAGAAGATAATTCTTCACTATCGACAGTTCTGTAGAGAACATATCCACTAATTACAGCCTGTCCATCGGCATCATTAGGAACAGATACATTATATACAACTTTAACAGGGAATGGGGGTATATCCATCCATGCAAATTCTAATGTGCCTGTTGCACCATTAGAAGGAACAACAACTGCATTGCTGGTTTCCACGACAGATTGTAATACCCACCCTGTCGGGAGTGTTTCTTTCAAACCTAAAGCAGAAACATTTAAGTGAATAGGATTTCTAATGGTCAGGATCACTGTCAATGTTTGTCCAGACCAATATCTGCGGTTTCCTGAAACTGCTCGTTCTAAAATCAAAGATGTAGGTGGTTCATTACCACCTGGACCGGGTCCTGGACCACCTGTTTCGGAAGATTGTGACTGACATCTTTCACTGATAGATTGCAATTCATTTAAAGTAATCGCACCATTATTATCAAGGTCAAGCATACTTAAAATACGTGTTAGCCATGTTTGGTCTATAGGCATCATATAGACGGATGTAATAGCGGTTATTATCTCGTTCATATCTATTACCCCGTCTTTATTCTGGTCTATAGTATTAAACATTTGGATTGCATAAAAAGCCAGAGAACACGGATTCCATAGGTCAGGGAATATTACAATTTCTCCCTCATCTGTCGGTTCACCTTCGACGGGACCTCCGCTACATGTATCTAATACAGATTTTATTTCATCCTTAATGATGGCTTCATCTCCATTCAGGTCAAATTTCCTGAACACTTCCGATATTACAGAAATATCTATCGGTAATGAAACTGTCATAATTACAGGACCTGTAAGTTCATCCATAGTAATACGACCATCTTTATTTCGGTCAATCCAATCAAAGTATTTAAGAGCAAGAGGTGCAATTACACATGGGTCCGTTGGAATTTCAAACTCACCTTCTATAGGTATAGGAGGTTCTCCCTCTATCGGAGGAAGTTCTGGACAGGCATCTATAATGGATTTAATCTCATCTTTGATGATTTTCCCATCCGCATTCACATCAAAAATGTCAAATACTTTTCCTACAATAGCAGGGTCAATAGGTAGTGGAATTACGGTAATCACAGGAGTAGACAATAACTCTTCCAATGTGATAGCACCATCAGAATTTACATCAAGAATATCAAAATATTGAAGAGCAATTGCTCCTAATTCACAAGTATTCCAGTTTATAGGTGGCATTTCGCCTTCCCATGGAGGAAGTTCACCTTCCCATGGAGGAAGTTCGCCTTCCCATGGAGGAAGTTCGCCTTCCCATGGAGGAAGTTCGCCTTCCCATGGAGGAATGACAATTTGGTCCAAATCATTACAATCTATATAACCATTACCATTGGAATCTACATAAGCGAACTGTTCTGCTGTTACATATTCGGAGACTTCTTCATAACTAATCATTAAGTCTCCATTCTTATCAATTATAGAGAGAACATTATTGGGGTCAAGTCCTATTTGAGGTGCTAACATGCTCAAAATCGGCATTAATTCATTAATTGTTACTCCTCCGTCATGATTTCCATCTACTATGAAATAAATTTGTTCCAATGTAAAATTATACTGACTTAACGCATTATCCACATCCGGGTATATGTTTCTTACCTCATCAGGACTTAACTTTCCATCACCATTCTGGTCAATATATGGAAAGACTAATTCTAATATTGACTGAAGTGTCATTGTAGGTAGTGGACATTCACCATTATTTCCTGTATCAATATCACACATATCCGCCCATGCTTCTAATTCGGCTTTTGTAATAGCACCATTGCTATCCAGGTCAAATTCTTGGAATAACACATCGAAATCGACAATAGGGGGGTAAATCATAATAATAGGGAAATTCAACTCATCACGGGTAATTACACCATCATTGTTCTGGTCAAGGTTTACAAATTCGTTTAATGCCATCTCTACCCAATCACAAGGGTCTGTTTCGGGAACAGGAGGTTCACCCTCTATAATAATTTCACCTTCTACACCGGGTTCACCCTCCACGGGTGGCAATTCACCAATATCACCACAATCTATAACACCATTCCCATTCCTATCCAACAATTGAAACTGCTGTTGATTTACATAACTGGATACTTCCTGGAATTCAATAAGTTGGTTCCTGTTAGCGTCCACAAGGGATAAAAGTCCACCGGGCAAATATACTTGCAATAGAGCAAGGATAGGCTGAAACTCCATACGGTCAATTTTTCCATCTTTATTTGTATCTAACATATTAAAATACTGATCCGGAACTGAATAAATTGCAGACAATTCTCCCTTTGATAATCCTCCATCTTTATTGGAGTCAAACATAGGCCATAGTAAATCTAATAAGGCACTATTATCAGACGGTAGAGGACATGGTTCTACTGCTCTACTTATAAATGGGGTAAATACTATTGTTACGGTTAACAGCACAACCCCCATAATACTTTTATGCGTTGTTCTAATCATATCTTGTTCTCCTTATGATTTATATTTATTATTTTAAATTATTTCGAACTAAATATTACAATAAAAAATGTATATTAATTGTTGGGAGGGGATTTTGCACTGATATGGTAGGCGAGGTACTTTTCCCCATATAATTTTGAAGAAACAATACTTTCTCTATCCTCTCTATTTTGTGCAAATCTTTTTGATAGAACATCAAATTTTTTACTTTCACATATTAAATTGGAATTAATAAAAGAATTATATGTCCATGTCTTTTTTAATTGCTGGTTATTATAATTTGTTCTTGGGATGTTGCTAAGTATTTCAGGTTTTAATTTTCCTGTTGTTTGCTTCTTACCCATATTTTTCATAAGGATTTGCAAATCTTTTACATCTATCTTTCCATCATTATTTATATCCGGGAGAACATTTATATCATTTGAAATAATAGCGGATACTAACTGTTGAACATCACAAACATCTATAATCCCATCTTTATTTATATCCATATTTTTTTGATGTAAAGGATAAAAACTCCCTGCGCATACCCCAACAATCAATGATAAAGTCAAATATTTTTTTAATGCGTTCTTATTCATAACTTTCCTCTAGATGATATTACCATATTTCTTTAAAAAAATCAAGTTTTTTTAGAGTGAAAAAAATTATGAAAACGGAATTCAAAATTATTATAATTTTATATCTTACTTTTCCAAACAATTTAAACTTACAAGAAAGGTGGACCCATGTCATTTTGGACTTTTGTAGGAGAGATTTTTAGAGCCAATAAGACAACTGGGGCATTAGCACCCAGTGGTCCTGCTCTGGCAGATTGTATAACAGACTTAGCATTCTTAGAAGATGCAAAAGTAATTGTTGAATTCGGTCCTGGAACAGGAATTTTTACTGAATACATTCAAAAGAAAAAACGACCTGATGCTTATTTTCTTGCAATGGAAATTAATCCCGTTTTCGCTAAGGCTACGAAAGAGCGATGCCCAGATGTTAATGTTGTTCAGGATTCCGCTGAAAACACATTGAAATACTTAAAAGAGGCAGGATATGATTCCTGTGATGTAATTATCTCTGGTTTACCATGGACAAGATTTGAGGATGAATTGCAGGACAAACTACTAAATGCTACCTACGAATGTCTTCGCGATAAAGGAAAGTTTTTAACTTTTGCTTATTTTTTTAGTCCATGGGTTCCTTCGGGGAAAAAGTTTTTGAAATACAAACTTCCTAAAAAATTCAATAACAAGTATTCATGTTCCCCTCTTATATTCAAAAACTTCCCTCCATGCCATGTTTATATTTGTGAAAAGTAACTAATAAAGAAAGTAAAAGATATGGGACAGCAATTAAAACCCATAAATTGTGCTATTATCGGTTGTGGGAATATATCTGAATTATATATTGAGAATATATTGCGATTTGACAATTTAAATTTAATTGCTTGTGCTGATGCTATTAGAGAAAAAGCCGAAGAAAAAGGAATAAAATATAATATTAAAGTATATACTGTTGATGATATTCTCCAATCAAATGATATTCCATTAATTATTAATTTAACCAATCCATCATCCCATTTCGATGTTTCTTTAAAATCATTAGAACAGGGCAAACATATATATAGCGAGAAACCTCTTGCTCTTACTTTTGAACAAGCCCAACTACTTTTGAAAACAGCCCAAAAGAACCATTTGTTTATAGGTTGTGCTCCAGATACCTTTTTAGGAGGAAGTTGGCAAACAGCAAGAAAAATTATTGATGATAATTGGATAGGGTCTCCCCTTTCTGCAACCGCTTTTATGCTGTGCAGAGGGCATGAATCGTGGCACCCTTCTCCCGAATTTTACTATCAAAGAGGTGGTGGTCCTTTATTTGATATGGGTCCATATTATTTAACATCGCTTGTATTTTTATTAGGACCTGTAAAATCAGTTTTTGCAAAGGGAAAAATAAATTTCAATACGCGAACAATTACAAGCCCACCAAAATATGGACAAAAAATACATGTAGAAGTTTTAACGGATATTCATGCAATATTATCTTTTGAATCTGGTGTTATTTGTTCACTTATTATGAGTTTTGATACATGGTCACATCATCTACCATATATAGAGATACATGGCGAAACAGGTTCTTTATCCCTTCCTGACCCAAATCAATTTGGGGGAAAGATACTTTTCTATAATCAGTTTAAGAAAGAATGGTCCGAATTCCCGACCTGTTTTAATTATTTTACAAATATGAGAGGATTGGGTATTAGCGATATGGCTCATGCTTTACAAACAAATTCCTCTTATTGTGCCACAGGTGAATTGGCGTTACATATCGTAGAGATTATGGAAGGAATACATAAATCAATAGAAGAACAGCAAATAATCTCATTAATAACATCCATTTCCCGCCCTAATTTATTATCATTTGAACATCTAAATTACATACAGCAATAAAAAGTTATAAAAAATATCCTTTCTGTATGTTAAACATTATTTATTTTTATAAACCATTTTAAAAATACTGTTCAAATATATTATTATAAGAATAATATTACATATTAATTATTTATCTTTTTTTGGAAATAACAAATGGCATATAAAGAACATATAAAAATATTAGAGGCGGGTATTCAAGTTTGGAATCAATGGAGAGCATCAGACCCGGCTATTTCTCCAGATTTAAGTGGATTACATTTTACAAAAAAAAATCTTTCAGGCATAAATTTTAGGATGTGCGATTTGCGACAGTGTATTTTTAACGAAACAGATTTAAGACAAGCCAATTTTCAGAAGGCGTATTTACACTCTGCATCTTTTATAAAGTCTGATATAAGAGACACTAATTTTTCTCAAGCAGATTTAACAATGGTAAAGTTTATAGATACCATCTTAGATGGATGTATTTTCTCCCATACCGTTCTTAATGAAGTAGATTTTTCAAATCGCATAATGAAACAATTCGACTTTTCCGGGGCAAATTTATACAGGGCAATATTTAAAAGCTGTGACCTAACAAGAAGTAGTTTCCGGCAAGCCTATTTAGGTGAATCAGATTTCTTCATGGCAAACCTTTCACAGGTAGATTTGAGAGGTGCAAATCTAAGCGGTGCTAACTTTTCTAATGCTTTTCTTAAAGATGCTCTCCTTGAAGGTGCCATTATAACAAACGCAAATTTTAATGGGGCGTTTTTGTCTCCCCGACAAAAACTATCTATCTGGTTTCCTATTTTTCCTATTAAATAAATTTTCTCTTTTCCTTCCTACCTTCTGAAACTATTTACATATTTTCTTTGTCATACTAACCAGAGTTTTTAGGATTTTACTAACAAAGGAGACCGTATGAACAGACCTTTTTTTCTTTTATTATCTTCAATTTTTCTTACTCTATTTATTTTATTCACAGGTTGTGAAAAAATTGAAAAAGCATCCCCCCCACCTCTTGAACAACTCATCCCTTCCGAAGGTAAATACGATGTTACGATATATCGCGATGAATGGGGTGTTCCTCATATATATGGGAAAAGGGATATAGATGTTGCCTATGGATTAGCATATGCTCAATGTGAAGACGATTTTAAAACAGTACAGGAAGGACAGATTTTAATTCGAGGGAAAAGTGGAATAGTAAATGGATTTAATGGATTTATTTTTGATTATATGCTGGAATTCTTAAATGTGTGGGACATTGTAAACAAACAATATGAAACAGATTTATCTCCTGAAGTACGAGATATTTGTGAGGCTTATGCGGAAGGAGTTAATCATTATGCAGGACTTCATCTGGACAAAGTTATCTGTTGGAATGTATTTCCAGCCACCGGTAAAGATATTGTTGCGGGGTTTGTATTAAAAGCACCTCTCTTTTTTGGACTAAACCGTTATATCGAACCTCTTTTTAAATCCCGACAAAAGCCCCAAATTGCACGACCTAAAATGTTAGGGAGAAACGATGAAACAATGATTATTAAAGGGATTCTTGAAAATTTTCCATTAGGTTCTAATACATTTGCAGTAAGTCCCAAACGGAGTGCAGATGGCTTTACCTTTTTAGATATAAACTCACACCAACCATGGACAGGTCCTGTAGCATGGTACGAAGCACGCCTTAAAAGTGAAGAAGGATGGAACATTACAGGAGGAGTTTTTCCCGGGGCTCCTGTTATTCTTCATGGACATAATCCGTATTTAGGTTGGGCACATACCGTTAATATGCCAGACCTTGTAGATGTTTATGAACTAACTATCAACCCTGATAACGCGGGCCAGTATCGTTTCGATGGACAGTGGGAAAACTTTGAAAGGAAGGTAATTTATATTCCCGTTAAAATTTTTGAAAAATATATAATTAAAATCCCACGAGAAATACTTTTTTGTAAATACGGACCTGCTATACGCCGTTCTCACGGGGTCTATGCACTTCGTTATGCAGGATATAAAAATATAAAACAGGTAGAACAATGGTATCGAATGAATAGAGCAACAAATATTCGAGAATTTGAAGAAGCATTGAAAATACGTGGTATACCCTCTTTCAATATTGGTTATGCAGACTATCAAGGAAATATCTGGTATATATATAATGCCCTTTTACCTATCCGTTCTGAAAAATATGATTGGAAAGGCTATTTACCGGGAGATACATCTGAAACGCTCTGGACGGAATATTTGCCCCTTGAGAAATTACCTCAAGTAAAAAATCCTCAATCCGGTTTTATACAGAATTGTAACTCTACACCTTTTCAGACAACCATAGGTGCCGATAACCCTAACCCTAATGACTATTCCCCAACATTTGGAATTGAACCAGTGGACCATATGACGAACCGTGCTTTACGATTATTAGAACTTCTGGGAGGAGATGATTCTATAACAAAAGAAGAATTTTATGAATATAAATTTGATTGGACATACTCTACAAATTCAATAGCCAAAAAATATATTCAGAAATTATTAAATGAATTTCAGCCCGAAAATGATATTGAACAACAAGCATTAGAACTTCTGAAAAATTGGGACTTAAAAGCAGACCCCGATAATTTATCTGCAGGTATTGCCATATTAACATTAGAACCTGTAGTTCGTGCAGAAATGTTCAATCGTCCTATCCCTGATTTATTTGTCACATTTAAAGAAAAGATTCGTTTAATTCACTCAATACACGGCAAAGTTGATGTTCCGTGGAAAGAGCTTAACCGTCTCGTTCGGGGTAAAGTAAATATCGGTTTGGGTGGAGGACCCGATTTATTATATTGCGTATATGGAGAATGGACAGGTAAATATCTGGAAGGAAGGGCAGGAGATTCTTACATTCTTCTAGTAATATGGGATAAAGATGGTAAAGTTCATTCTCAGGCATTACATCAATTCGGAACTGCTACACAGGATGAAAATTCTCCCCATTACGCAGACCAGTCATATCTTTTTGCTCAACGAAAGATGAGACCGGTTCATTGGGACTTTGATGATTTAAAAGAACATATCACGAAAGAATACAAACCTGGAAAAGAAAAATAAGATTAGTTATCATAAAAATGAATATGCTCACTTCTTTGGAAGTGAGCATATTTTTATAATCGTTCTATATAAACTCTTTTTGAGTTATTGTCTATAACGATTACGATTTCTGCGCGGTGCAAATTCCTCCTTAGGTCTAGCTTCGTTAATTTTAAGTTCTCTTCCACCTAAACTGGTACCGTTGAGTGCTTCGATTGCTGATTTTGCCTCATTGTCATCAGGCATTTCTACAAACGCAAAGCCACGAGACCTACGCGTATTACGGTCTGAAATTATTCGCGCAGAGTCTACTTTGCCGTATCTTCCGAACATTTCTTCTAATTGCTGTTCGGTGGATGAATACGGCAGATTTCCTACAAAAATATTCACTTGTGCATCTCCTAAAACATACACATTCTGTCACAGAAGTTTACCAGCCTGTACCCTCAAAACCTGTTATCATATAGCACTCTGCTTTATTCAGGCGGGGAACCAATGAATCACAGGATTTTTAGTACATCCCTAACTAATAAACCCCTTTGACATATTCAATTACAAGTCATACTATATCACATACCAGTTGCAATTGCAAATTTTTATTCTTCGGAAATATATATTTATTAAAATTTGTTTATAAAAGTAAAATATGTTAAACTAAAAAATATTTTTATTAAAACAACTAACACAGGTATCAAAATCAAAAAAATGGAACACATATATTTTGTAAAATTTGATGTCTTCGTTTTTTCCTGCCGATGTACCCCCTTCATGTGTTAGTTTTCCTCTCTCCTATTTTTTCTTCTTTAACTAATTTTGCAATCAATTATAAATCTATAAATTTAAGGAGGATTTTAAAATGAAAGTATTTACAGACAACAGTCAATCCATTGGAAATACACCTATGATAAAAATAAATAAACTCAATCAGGGGGCAAAAACAGATAAAATTTTTGTAAAAATTGAAGGAAGAAACCCGGGTTATTCTGTGAAATGCCGTATTGGTTCCGCAATGATATGGGATGCTGAAAATAAAGGGCTACTAAAACCTGGGGGTACTATTATTGAACCTACATCGGGCAACACAGGTATTGCCCTTGCTTTTGTTTCTGCAGCACGCGGATATCGTTTAATTCTAACCATGCCCGAAACTATGAGTTTAGAACGCAGGGCTATGTTAAAAGCGTTTGGAGCGGAAATCATTCTTACTCCCGGTGATAAAGGAATGCGAGGTGCTATCGCAGAAGCAGAAAGAATTGCCCGTGAAAATCCAAACTACTTTATGCCTCAACAATTTAAAAATCCAGCAAATCCAGCTATACATTTTAGAACAACAGGACCGGAGATTTGGAATGATACGGATGGGACTGTTGATGTATTTGTGGCAGGTATAGGTACCGGTGGAACAATAACAGGAGTAAGCAGATATATAAAGGAAGTATGTGGGAAAAAAATTATAAGTGTGGGTATTGAACCTGCAGGTTCGCCTGTCTTATCCGGTGGTTCTCCAGGTCCTCACAAAATACAAGGAATTGGAGCAGGATTTAAACCCGATATATTGGATTTAAATTTGATAGACCGTATCGAAACCGTAACAGACGAAGAAGCCTTCGAAACGGCTCGCCGACTAGCAAAAGAAGAGGGGATTATTGCTGGAATAAGTTCTGGTGCTGCAATGGCTGTTGCTCTTCGATTAGCACAGAGAGAAGAATTTGAGTATAAGACTTTCGTAGTTATCCTTCCCGATTCCGGTGAACGCTATTTATCTACATCTCTATTTAATGGACAATAAAAACAATAAATAAAAAAATAAATGAAAGGGTAAAATTATGACAAAACATCAATATCGACAAGGAACTTTAGCACTTCACGCAGGACAGGTAACAGACCCTGCAACAGGTGCCCGTGCAGTACCTATTTACCAAACTACTTCGTATGTGTTTAAGGACAGTGAACATGCAGCTCGATTATTTGCTTTACAGGAATTTGGAAACATCTATAGCCGAATTATGAATCCAACGGTAGATGTTTTTGAAAAAAGAGTTGCAGAATTGGAAGGAGGTGTCGGTGCTCTTGCTCTGGCTTCTGGTTCTTCTGCTATAACATTAGCAGTATTAAACATAACCCATGCAGGACAAAACTTTGTTTCCTCCAGTACCCTATACGGAGGCACTTATAACCTGTTTGCTCATACTCTTGCTGAGTTAGGCATTGAAGCCCGATTTGTTGATGCAAGTAATCCTGAAAATTTTAAGAGGAAAATCGATGATAAAACCCGTTTTCTATATGTAGAATCTATCGGAAATCCAGCCAATGATATTGTTGATTTTGAAGGTATAGCTAAAATTGCACATGAGCATGGTATCCCCTTTATAGTAGACAATACAGTTACATCACCTATATTATTTAGGCCTTTTGATTTTGGCGCAGATATTGTAGTACACAGTGCAACAAAAGTTATTGGCGGGCACGGAACATCCCTTGGGGGTGTTATTGTAGATAGTGGTAAATTTGATTGGGATAATGGGAAATTTCCTGAATTTACATCTCCAAATCCGAACTATCACGGTATGGTATTTAACGATATATTCAAACCTTTGGGAAATATCAGTTATATTATAAAAGCCCGTGTAACCCTTTTGAGGGATATGGGTCCTTGCTTATCTCCGTTTAATGCTTTCTTACTATTGCAAGGATTGGAAACTATTCATTTACGAGTTCCGCGACATTGCGAAAATGCTCTGAAAGTAGCACAATTTTTAGAGAGACATAAAGCGGTAAAATGGGTCAATTATCCCGGACTTCCTTCCCATCCTGACTATGCACGAGCTCAAAAATATATGCCTAACGGACAGGGGGCTATTGTAGGTTTTGGAATAAAAGGGGATATTCCTTCCGCTAAAAAGTTTATTGATAATTTGAAACTCATATCTCATCTTGCTAATGTATTAGATGCGAAAACATTGGTCATTCATCCTGCATCGACGACTCATCAGCAATTGTCACCTGAGGAACAAAAATCAGCAGGTGTAACTCCTGATTTTATCCGATTATCTGTAGGTATTGAAGATATAGATGATATACTTGAAGATTTAGAACAAGCCTTAAATAAATCACAGGAGTAAATTCCAGGTTTTATTAAGTTATGGAAACAGGAAGTGTAGGAATTGTTGAAACAAAATACTATACATTTGCCCATCCTCCGGAGTATCTTACTCTGGAGAGTGGTGCAAAATTAAGTCCAGTTACAATTGCATATGAAACCTACGGGGTCTTATCCGAAAAAAAAGATAACGCCATCCTTGTATGTCACGCTTTATCCGGCGATGCTCATGCAGCGGGTTATCATAGCAAGGAAGATACTAAACCCGGCTGGTGGGACCCTATGATAGGTCCCGGAAAGGCACTTGACACCAATCTATACTTTGTTGTTTGTTCCAATACATTGGGAGGATGTGCTGGTTCTACAGGACCCATGTCCATCAATCCCGAAACAGGGCAACCTTATGGCACAGATTTCCCTTTTGTAACTATTGGGGATATGGTCAAAGCCCAATATGAACTAATGAAATATTTAGACATTTCTAAATGGCTTTGTGTTATCGGTGGTTCGATGGGCGGTATGCAGGCATTGGAATGGAGTGTCCGTTATCCCGATAGAACAAAGTCGATTGTTGTAATTTCTGCACCTCCTGTTAGTGAAACCCAACAGATTGCTTTTCACGCAGTAGGAAGGCATGCTATACTTTCTGACCCAAAATTTACCAACAGCAAATATTATCCATCACCCGGTCCAACTAATGGATTGGCTGTTGCACGCATGTTATCCCACATTACTTATCTTTCGGACGACTCGATGAAGAATAAATTTGGCAGGAAACTCCAGAACGGCGAACAATTTCGTTATGATGTGAATAAAGAATTTTCCATAGAAAGTTATTTAGATTATCAAGGCGAAAAATTTGTTAATCGTTTTGATGCTAATTCTTATCTCTATATAACAAAAGCCATTGATTACTTTGATATTTCTCGAGGATATAATAATTTAGATGATGCTTTGAATAGAGTTCAAGGGAAAACATTAGTAATTTCATTTTCTTCGGACTGGTTATATCCTCCGGAAAAGTCAAGAGAGATTGTCTTCGCCCTTGCACGACAGAGAAAAAATGTCAGTTATTGCAATATTCAATCTCCCTATGGACATGATTCTTTTCTTATTGACTACAAAAGTACGACAGAACTTATCAGTGGTTTCCTTAAACATGTCTATTTTCCTGACCGACCCTGTCCCAAGTGTTTAGCCAACGACAGGCAAGAAAAAGTCGAACCTAAACAAGTTGTATCAAATAGTATCTACTCGGGGTCTCGAATTGACCTGGATTTGATAGTTAAACTCATAGAATATAATGCTCGAATATTAGACCTTGGCTGTGGTGCAGGCACACTTTTGTGTCGCCTTGACCGTGAGAAGAAAACTAATGGATTGGGGATTGAAAACAATCAGCATAATGTTATAAGTGCCATTTCTTGTGGACTACCCGTTATCCAGGCAGATATTGATGAAGGACTTTCCGAACTACCTGATAATTGCTTCGACTATGTTATATTGAGCATGACTTTGCAGGTTATAAAACGACCTGACCTTGTACTAAAGGAAATGCTCCGTATAGGAAAAAGAGGAATAGTAAGTTTCCCTAATTTCGGACACTGGAAAGTACGCTCTTATATCTTATTTAAAGGTGCTTCTCCTGTTACACCCAATCTTCCTTATTCCTGGTATGAAAGTCCTAATAGGCATTTCTTCACATTGAAAGATTTTCGTGCTCTTTGTAAAGATATGAAAATAAAAATACTTAAAGAAATTTCTCTAAATTCTAAGGGTACTGTTCATTATCTCAATAATCTTACAGCAGAAGAAGTCGTTTATATATTAGAAAAAGAGTAGTTTTATCATTTATAATTTTGTCATTATTTCCTATAAATGTTCCCCTTTTTTCAATGGAGATACTCCTATGTTATTTGATTTTGAATTAATTGCAAACACATTAAATAACTATCAGAACACATTAAAAGAAATTCGATATAAATTAAATCGTCCATTAACCCTTACAGAAAAAATTCTATTTAGCCATGTACCTAATAGAGCCGATATTCGTGAAATTCAGAGAGGCAATGAATATATTGAATTTAATCCCGACCGTGTTGCTATGCAAGATGCTACCGCACAAATGGCATTATTACAATTCATGCAAGCAGGTAGACCTAAAGTTGCAGTCCCTACTACGGTTCACTGTGACCATTTAATTTTAGCAGAAAAAGGGGCAACATCTGATTTGCAAAAAGCCTTGACAGATAATGAAGAGGTCTATAATTTTCTATATAGCGTTTCACAAAAATATGGGATAGGTTTCTGGAAGCCGGGGGCAGGAATCATTCATCAGGTTATTTTAGAGAACTACGCTTTTCCCGGAGGTATGATGATTGGAACAGATTCCCATACTCCTAATGCAGGCGGGTTAGGAATGATAGCCATAGGTGTAGGGGGTGCTGATGCCGTAGATGTTATGGCAGGTCTGCCATGGGAATTGAAATTCCCCAAAATTATGGGTGTTAAACTCACTGGAGAATTAAATGGCTGGACATCCCCTAAGGATGTAATACTAAAATTAGCAGGTATTCTTACTGTTAAAGGAGGAACAGGATTTATTATTGAATATTTTGGACCTGGCACAGAAACTATTTCATGCACGGGAAAAGCAACAATATGCAATATGGGTGCAGAAGTAGGGGCAACATGTTCCATTTTCCCTTACGACGAACGAATGAAGGATTATTTAATTCATACAGGCAGAGAAAAAGTGGCACAATTATGTGAAGTATTAAGCCATGAACTCTGTCCCGATAAAGAAGTTGTGCTAAATCCTGAAAGTTATTACGATTTGGTAATAGAGATAGATTTATCCACTCTGGAACCATATCTAAATGGTCCATTTACACCTGATTTAGCCACTCCTATCTCACAAATTAAAGAGAAGGCTATAACCAATAATTGGCCCATTAAAGTGGAAGTGGGATTAATAGGCTCCTGCACAAATTCTTCCTATGAAGATTTAAGCAGGTCAGCATCCATTGCACGACAAGCAATCTCCAACAAGCTAAAGGCAAAAGCAGAATTTATAATCACTCCCGGGTCAGAACAAATACGCGAAACAATTGAAAGAGATGGCATACTTAAAGATTTCGAAAGTATCCATGGCGTTGTTCTTGCTAATGCATGTGGTCCCTGCATTGGTCAATGGGCAAGACATCGTTATGGTTCCGAAGATGAACCGAATACAATCGTAACCTCATTTAACAGAAACTTCGCAAAAAGAAATGATGGTAATCCTAAAACACATGCTTTTGTTGCTTCCCCGGAGATAGTAACTGCATTAGTTTTAGCCGGAAATATTACTTTCAACCCATTAACCGATAAATTACTTAATGAAGAAGGTGTTGAAGTAATGTTGCAACCTCCCGTAGGTGATGAATTCCCCAAAAATGGTTTTACATGTTCCAATCCCGGTTATGTTCCCCCTGCTGAGCAATCAAAAGACCTAAAAGTAGATGTTAGACCAGACTCACAACGATTACAATTACTGGAACCATTCCCACCAAATAATGGAGACCTCATAGGTTTGAATGTACTATTAAAAATCAAAGGAAAATGCACCACAGACCATATCTCACCCGCGGGACCATGGTTAAAATATCGTGGACATCTTGATAATATCTCCAACAATTGTTTCATGGGCGCTATTAATGCATTCAACAATAAAACAAATTATGTAAAAAACCAAATAACAGGTAAGTACGGAACTGTATCGGAGGTTCAACGATTTTATAAACAAAAAGGGATAGGAACAATTGTAATTGGTGATGAAAATTATGGAGAAGGTTCTTCACGCGAACACGCAGCAATGGAACCGCGATATTTAGGCGTAAAAGTTATCCTTGTTCGTAGTTTCGCCAGAATTCATGAAACAAACCTAAAAAAACAGGGAATACTCGCTCTAACCTTTGCAGACCCTAATGACTACGATAAAATTTGTGAAGATGATAAAATCGACATATTAGGTCTCGATACTTTTTCTACGCAAAAACCGCTAACCGTCATTATTCACCATACAGACGGCACAAACGAGGTTATATTAGCAAACCACTCCTACAATGCCATACAAATTGAATGGTACAAAGCAGGTGGTGCACTAAACATAATAAGGAATCTATTTTCTAAAAAAGACACATAACTTCAAAAACAAACCATTACCTATTCTTTTACCTACCATCCCCAGAATATCAAATGTTTATATGGGGTAAATTTTAATTCAGAAAATGCTTATATTTAGAGCACAATTGTAATAAAATTCTTCCTGTTGAATATTATGCAATAATTTAATTGGTCTGTATTTTGATTTGAATTATTTTAAATCAACATGGGATGGTTATTATGAAATAGGTCCCGTTTTCCGGAGTTGATTGGATGGTAATTTCTCCGCCGTGTAATTCTATTATCCGTCTTACAATGAATAACCCTAAACCCGTTCCTTTTTTCCCTTCTGTGGTCTGTGTATCATATCTTCTGAAACGGTGGAATAGTGATGTTATTATCTTAGGTTCGATAGGTACTCCATCATTCCATATAATCAATTGAATTTTGTCATCCATTCGTTTTGCTGAAATTTTGATATTCCCGCCTTCTTTTCCATATTTAATAGCATTCCCCAATAGATTCTCATAAACAACCCTCATTAAATTTATATCGGCAGGCATAGTAAATTTTTCTGTTACCTCATTTATGACACTCATTTTTTTTGTTTCCAGTAGTTTTGAAACTTCACTTAAAACGGGCTGAATTATGTCATTTAGTAGATTTACTTCGCTTTTCTCAAAGTATAAATCTCCCTGTTCTAAACGAGATAGTTGTAGGTAGTTATTGGTTATTTCCTTTAAGTATTTCAGGCTATCTTCAACAATATCAATGCCTTCTTTTACCTCCGGGGAAACTTCTCCGAATGCCCCTTCCTTTAGGGAGGCTATGTTGAATAGAGCTGAACCTAAACTATTTCGTAGTTCATGAGTTACAAATCCTAACATGTCGAGATAGTTGGCATTTGCTTCTTCAATTAGTTCTTGTTGTTTAATGAGTTGTTCTCTATCTTTCTCAATAGTCTCTAACATAGAATTGAAAACTGCAATCAATTCGGATAATTCATCTCCGACAGTATCATTTTCTACTCTAATGGAATAATTGCCATTTGCGAACTCATTAGCAGAGTTTCTTAGTTTATAAATTCGTTTTAATAATCGGGTAGTTTGTCCCAATCGCACAACAAGAGCAATAGTCATAATAAATAGAATAATTACTATGGTTGTCAGAACAACAAAAGTTCGGGTATCTTTTGTTACCGCTTCTAATTCGCCCATGTATAACATACCAATGATATTCTCGTGAATATCGCGAATGGGCTGGTAACAGGTTAAATACCAATTATCCAGAACTTTTGCTCTACCTATCCATGGAATACCTTTTATCAGAGTTTGTTCTTTTACCTCTTCGGATACCTGTGTTCCTATAGCTCTCTGCCCATCAGGTAATAATACGGTAGTAGCAACTCGTTGAGAACCATTAAAAATTGTTACGGTACCGACTCTTCGTCCTTTATAAAAGCGGTCTTCAAATACGAGATTTTGTATCTGGTCAACGAAATAATTTGCCCCGTCTAACCAACTACCCGCAATTAAAATTATCTCTGTGTTATGTCCTTTATTTGAGTTTTCTAAAGGGAACCTTTTACTTGAAAAAATAGAAATCAGTTCTCCTTCTGGAATATTGGCATGGGATTGGAAAATAAAGGGAACCTTTTCACTTAACTTTTTAAAATTTTTCTTTATGTATCCTGATGAACTCGTTGGATTTTTTTTATTAAAGAAATCATTTATTTCCTGCAATATATTTTTATCTAATTCGCACATATCGGTTGGAATTATCCATAGATAATCCATATCCTTGTTCTCCGCATATTTAACCAATATATTCTGCATATTTTCAAGAATTGTCTCCACATTACCCTGTATTAAGAGTATATTGTTCTGTAAAAAATCAAGAATCATCTCTAATTTTCGTTTCTTTTCTTCAAAGTAATACCAACCCGACCTTATATTTAATTTTATTCTCTCATTGGAAGCCTTAATAACAAGGTTGTTTATCAAAATAACCTGTAAAGTAGAGATAAGTAATGTTAAGAAAATAAAAACGATAATCAGATTACCAATAAATCTAAATTTGATACTATTATTTATTTTCATGTATTACCTCACTAAAATCGGTCCATCTGCCACACATATGGAAACCTTTTTGGAAATATTGTGAATAAAAAATTTCTCGCTTCAGCGGAAATTGAAAATCGTTTTTTGTCTAAAATATCTGCGATATAGATATATCCTGCTAAAAGTTGTGCTAAATCTACTTTATCCATAGAAACCTTGTTTTTCCCTGATTTTTTAATGACGCTAATGGAACCTTTTCGGTAATGGATACAATATGGGACACCTGAAATAAGTAGCGTTACTTCGTCATCCTGTTGGGTAAATGTTTTTTGCTGTATTTGTTTTTCCCATTCAGGAATCATACATTCTAATGTTTCTTCTTCGTTTACAACAGCCATCATTCCTCCTTCATTTCTTTTATAGTGAATCTCTTGAATCGAGTAATGTTTTATCAAGAGTCGAGCTATAGGATGACATGGAGGAGTGGCAAGTTGTATTTTACCTACTTTTTCCTTTTCTGCTAATTTACCAATAGCATATAACACCACTTTTGATGATTCTATATCTGTTGAACCCATTTCTTGAATAAATAATGTATCGCTATTCTGCGTTCTTGGCAAAAAGTATCCTAATATTTTTCCATTCATATCCATCACTGTTTTCCCATGTTCCCATTCTCTCCATTTAACAGCAAAATGTGCCTGTGTTCTTATTAAAGAACATGCGACATCTTCATCATTCTCATGGTGAATCTTTCGCAATAGAACAATATCCCCTGGCTTTACTTTTCGTACTTTATGTGGAACAGGCTGAATTGTTAGAACCTCCTTTGTTGTTATGTTTACATAATATTCAGGTAGTGTAGTAGCGAAGCCAAAGCGATGATAAAAATTGGGGATGCCAAAAAGCATAGAAACATGGTAAGCATTGGCTCTCATGTATTGCACTGCATTTTGAATTAATTTGCTGGCAATACCTTTATTTCTAAAATGTCCTGCGGTTGACACCCATCCCACTCCCCCCATTTTTAATCTTGCTTCGCCGATACGAATTATATCTGTTGTAATTCTTAGTGTAGATATAATCTTCCCTTTATATAAGGCGATACGGATATGTTCATTCTGGAAGTTCGGATAATTTGCCCCGATATTTGCCAACCAATCACTGGCGACATAGAAGTCCTGTCGGGATATACTTGCCATTAATTGGATGGCTTCATTTACTTCCTGTTGTGTTTTGGCACCTCTTATTTCAATATTTTCTGACAACATATGTATTATTATTATTTATTTAATAATTTGTTTTACTTACTAATTATATAAGAAGGAGGGATGAAGTGCTAATTTATTTTATTCATGTCGAAGTGCTTCAACAGGATCCATATTCGCAGCACGAAGTGCGGGATATATTCCGAAAATAATTCCTATTCCTGCTGATATTCCAAATGCTATTAAAGGACTCCATAAACGGATAATAGTCGGCATTGAAGCAAAATAGGTTATGAGATAAGGAATAAATAAACCCAAACCAATTCCCATAAGTCCACCTGTTCCTGACATAATGATTGTTTCTACAAGGAATTGAAGGATAATATCTCTTTTTTTTGCTCCTAATGCTCTTCGAATACCTATTTCTCGAGTCCTTTCTGTAACGGTGGCAAGCATGATATTCATTATTCCTATTCCCCCAACTAACAATGATATACCGGCAATGGTTCCTAAAACGAGATTAAAAATTTGTTTGGTTCGTTCTGCCTGCCGTAGAAGTTCTAACGGTATTGTTAATTCATAATCTCTCTGTTTATGATACTTTTGGAGTATATTATCGATAATCATTGCAACTTCCTCCACCCTATTTTCTTCATTTACCATTACAATTAATTCGTGTAATTCAACTCTTTCTGCTTCAAATGTTCCTGTTGTTCTTCGGACTAATGTTTCACCGAATCTTTTTTGTGCAGCAGTAATAGGAATATAAATTCGAGATTGAGGCGTGGCTAAGGGTCCTTTTCTTCCGTCACTTTTCTCCATTTCTATTTTAGGAGACGGGATATTATCTCTTGTCTCTTTTGTATTTTTAGTTTCTGAAGTTTGCATGAGGAAGTTTTGTGATTGAGGCGTTATTCCAATTCCTCCTTCATCTTCAATAATTCCAATTACTTTATAGTAATCTGAACCAATACGAACACTTTTACCCACAGGACTTCCATTGGGGAACAAAGTTTTTATAGTATCTATTGACAAAACACACACATTTTTTACATTTGTAACTTCTGTTTCTGTAAAATATCGTCCCTCAATAATTTTTAATTGTCTCATCTCGGGATACCAATTTACTGTTCCTACAATTTGTGCATCTACCCTCCATTGTGTATTCCAGACGACATCTCGAATAATTCTATTTGGGACCAAAACTTCCACATCCAGGATGGATGAGCGTATTCTTGTTGCATCTTCCCATGTTATTCCATATTCAATTGCACGGCTCCGTTGTCCAGTGGCTTTTTGTTCTAAAGAAGGTTTAACACTACGCACAATGATATTCTTACTACCTAACCTGCGAATTTGTTCCTGGGCTACCTGACTTGCTCCTTCTCCAACTGCTAACATAGCAATTACAGAAGCCACACCAAACACAATTCCTAACATAGTTAACAACGAGCGTAGTCTGTGTAGCCATAGACTTTTAAAGCCCATTTTAACTATTCGTATCCAGCGATATATGGAGAAGAAACTAAACATTTTTTCTTATTTTTTTATGTTAAGACACCTATTCTTGATAGTACTTTTTCATCTTTTTCTATTAAGCCATCTTTTAAACGTATGATTCTTTCACCATATCGAGCTATATTTTCATCGTGTGTTACCATAATAACCGTTTTCCCCTGTGTATGAAGTTCTATAAAAATATTCATAATTTCTTTTCCGGATTTTGAATCCAGATTTCCTGTGGGTTCATCAGCAAGAATGACTAATGGATTATTCACTAAAGCACGGGCAATACCTACCCTTTGTTGCTGACCACCGGAAAGTTCTGTGGGTTTATGATATAACCGTTCTGCCAATCCAACGCGTGATGCCATTTCAATTGCTTTTTTTCTACTTTCATTAGGCGAAATACCCTGATAGTATAGGGGTATTTCTATATTTTCCACCACAGACAGTTGTGGAATGAGATTGTAGGATTGAAAAACAAAACCAAGATAGTTACACCGCATATTGGATAAAGTATCATCATCTAGTAATGAAATATCGCAACCATTCAAGTAATATTTTCCCTCTGTAGGTTTGTCCAGACAACCCAACATATTCAACAATGTGGACTTTCCACATCCGGAGGGTCCCATAATACAAACAAATTCCCCTTCCGATATTTCCATATTTATCCCCCTTAATGCATAAATATCAACACTTCCCATTTTATAATTCTTCCTTAATTCTTCTAATTTTATTACACAGTTATTCAAGGGTGTCCTTTCTTATATTTCCTGATTCTTTTTCGTCCTTGTAGGAATTGATTTGCCCGGTGTATATAAAAGAACTTTTTCACCTTCTTTCAACCCTTCTTTGATTTCAATAAAAGAGTCATTGAATTCACCTGTTTTCACAACCCTCATTTCTATTTCATTTCCTTTTTGCACATAGCATACCTGCTGGTTGTCAATATTAAATACACTTTGTAATGGCACATACAGGACATCTTTTAGTTCTGCAATCTGTATCTCTACCTGTGCAGTCATACCGGGTTTTAACCAGGAATGTGTTCCATCTATAAGGATAAATGTATCGTATACCTTTAAATCCGGATTGAGCCACCTATTTTGGGCATTGGGTAAAACCGCTACTTTTTCAACTTTTCCTGTTAATAATTCATCGGGGAACGCGTCTACCCGTATTTTAGCCTTTTGTCCTTGTTTTACTCTCTTTATGTTCGATTCATGTATTTTTGAACGCACCTGCATCACAGAGGTATCGGGTATTGTGATTATAATTTGTCTTTCCCGCACAGTAGTACCTTCCTTTATTTGTTCTTGCATAAAACGGTCTTCTTCTCCACCATATACAACCAATCCCGGTTTGGTTGCACGTATAGTACACTTCTGTATTTGTTCTTCAAGTTCTCTTTTTTTACGGGATTCAAGAGCAAATTGGGCTTTTGCTGAGTTTAAATTTGCTTCCGCTTGTGCTAAACGCGATATTGCCAGTTTTTGTATTCGAATGTATTTCCAAACTGCTTCAATATATTCAGAGACAAGTCTTTCTGCTTGCTTTGGAAATTCATATTGGATAAAAAGGGATTTATTGGTATTTGCCTGTTCTAATGCGACCTCCTTTCTTTTTAATGTTAACTCATCGGTTTCAAGGTCAGTTTGTGTTACGAACGCTTTTTCGAATAATCTTCGTGTCCCTTCTAATTTTTTCTGTGATAGTTTTACATCTTCCTCTGCCAATATCACATCTGTTGTATATTTCTGTAATGTCTGTTGGGCGACACCATCACCCAACAATGCGGAATCAGCATATTTTTTAAAGTCAATACCTTCAGAAGTTATTGAAGAAATAAGGAGTGTTGCAGAGTTATCCTCTTCTCTTTCTTCAGAAGTTATATTTATACCCTCATTATTTTCAATAGAATTTTTTATAGTGTTATTTTGATTTGGTTCTGTGATATTCTCTTTCCCATTTTTTTTCTTCTTTTCTTTCAATCCATTTTCTTCATTTCCGGTATTATGCTTTTCTTTTTCTAAAAGAATTAACTTTTGAATACCTGCTTCATCTATTCCTATTTTTTTTGTAATTTCGTTTGTTGTATCAATACCTAAATATTTTTCTATATCCATTCGAGCAAATTTCATAGCCAGTTCATTTTGTCGAATATCAATTTCGTTCTGATTTTTCTGGATTTCATATTGTTCTTCTGCGTTGGCTAAACTTGCTTTTGCATTCTGAAATCGCAATTCCTCTTCTGTTTGCTGGTCTAATAATTTTTTAGCATCTAATTCCACCAATACCTTTCCTGCCTGGACATCTTCCGGAGTAATATAATACCCTTCTTCTACAATACTTAATATTTTGGTTTCTCCTTGAACTTCTGATTTAATCTGTAAAGATTCTTTTGCTTCTATACTTCCCCCTTCTAAAATGGTTACCTCAAAATTTCCTTTAGTAACAGGAAAAACCACATTAACATCCATTTGAGGTTTGTTAGAGATTCTTTTAAGAAAAGGATAGAAGATTACAATTATAATTACTAATAGAACTGTAAACCACCAATATTTTTTTCTTTTATTTTTCACATTACTTAACATCTTTTATCTCCTCCCACTTGCCGTCTGGTTTGATATATAAAATTCCTATATTTTTCCAGAATTCGAGACGGGCTATATTGTGGGCTATTATTGCAGAGGTTAAATTGTTTTGTGCTTTTGTTAAATCGTTCTGGGCATCTACCAAATCTAATGCTGTTGCTCTTCCTAATTCGGCAAGTAGATTCTGTTCCTCTACACGGCGTTGGCTCAGTTCGACACTTTTTTGGGCTATTTCGTAATTTCTACGTGCTTGTTCAAGATTTCTCCATGATGTTCTAACATCAAGTTTCACTTCGTCTTCCTTCAAAGATAGTTCTCGTTTTACTCTTTCGTAATTTATTAAAGCAGTTCGGTATGCATTTCTTTCTTCTTTCTGGTTTAGCGGTAAATCGAGATTTATTCCACCACTATAAACTCCTCTTCTAAAATCTAAATCTTCAAAATTGGTTTTTCCGTGATTGGTTACAGTTCCTTCTAAAAATAAATCTACACCTGGTTTTAGGGCATTTTCTGCAATTTTTATCTTTCTTTCGGCATCTTCCACAATATCTTTCTGTGTATATATTTCTAATCGTGTAACCAAAGCAACTTTTACTGCTTCATCATCGGTAATTTTAGGATGTTTTAATCCTTCTTCTTTTAGTTTTACTAATTCATTAGAATCAAGCATTACGGGACTATCTGTAGATAAACCAATGGATATTTTAAATTCATCTAATGACTCTTTATATCTTCTTAACGAATTTATCCATGTATCTTCTGAACTCAATAAGGCTTGTTGAATACGACCAATTTCTGTTAGAGTTTTTCTCCCTTCCTGTGCGAAAGCATTTTCACGCTCATAACTTGCTTTGAAATTCAAATAACTTTGATAGTTATTTTTTACAATATCTCGCTGTTCCAAAACTGAATAGTAGGCTTTACATATTCGAACTACAAACTCCTGGCGATATCGGGTAAAATCGCGCAAATCATATAAGACATCTCTCTCTGCTTGTGTTAATCGTTCTGCAGAAATCTGCCTGCCTCTTCCTCTCCATAAAGGTTGTGTAAACGAAGAAGATAAAATACTTCCTGCTTCTTCATTAGCATTACTGTTTAAAAATCGGAAGAAGTTGTTGGTTAGTTGTAAAGCCAATCTTCCTCCCCCTAGTAACAGCATTGATACCCCTGTTTGCAAGGAACCTTTTGCAGATTGTCTATCTACTATTTCAACATCCGGTTTTGTCCATCCTGCGACATCTCCCGCTTGCTCTAATATTTGATGATACTGTCTTAATAATTGTGCTGATGTCCCTGTAAGAGCATGGATATTGGGTATTGATGTTTCTAAAGCATCTAATGCACGGGTATAATCCGAAGGAATATTTTTATCATAGGTTTGCTGGGCAACACTAACTTTATTTTTATTGGAAAATATTGGAGTATATTTATATCTTTCTAAAGTCAAACTCAGTGCAGAAAGATATAATGTCTCTTTCCGTGTTAGATATTCCCTACTACAATTCATTGCTATTTCAAGTGCTTTTTCAAGGGAAAGCAAGTAATATTCCTGAGATTGATTTTTACTCGATCCAAAGGCTTCATCAGTTTCTATATATATGGGCAGATTTTCTAATGGTTTATAATCCTGTTTTGTTTCTATACTAAAATCTTTTAACATACCCGGAACTTCTTCACTTTTTGCTTTAATTATTTGGAGTGCTTCTTTATCAGCAGATTTTTTGTATCTATCTTTAGAACAGGAAGAAAGGGACAGTGCTATAATTACACACATAGATAAAACCAGCAATATCTTTGATATATTTAGAATTTGATTTTGTTTTGTCATGGTCTTTTCTATTTGATGTTTTGTATAAAGACTGTTTTATTCCTACTATGGTTTTATAGAATTCATATTTCCACTAAAATACTGTCTAATATTTTCCACATCTTCCCGGATGGCTTGTATAAGTTCTTCTCGACTGGCAAATTTCTTTTCAGGTCTTATGTGTTTATGAAAAACGATTTCTATCTTCTTGTTTAATATTTCTTCATTAAAATCAATTATATGGGCTTCAATTGCGAAATCCTCTTGTCGGATGGTAGGGGCAATTCCGATATTTACAGCAGAAGGGAAAATCCTTCCATCTTCTAATACACATTCAGCAGAATAAACGCCATGTGGAGGAATGGCACTATGAAATGGTACAATGTTAGCAGTGGGGAAACCTAATTGTTGACCTATCCCTCTCCCTTTTATTACTCTTCCTGAAAGAGAATATCTTCTCCCTAAAAAATCAATTATTTTTCCCATTTCTCCATCTAACACCAATTCTCTTATAAGAGAACTACTGACTCTTTCTCCTTGAATAATTAAGGGAGGTATTTGTTTTACTTTAAATTCATATTTTTTCCCATATCTTTTTAATAAATTGAAATCCCCTTCGGCATTCTTCCCAAATCGGAAATCATGCCCTACTACTACTGCATAGAGATGTTCAAAGTTAAGTAGGATTTTTGTTATAAACTCTTCGGCAGATAAATTAGCTGTTTCTTGATTAAATGGAAGAATGGTTGTAATTTCAATTCCATTTTGACTGAATAAACTTTGTTGTTTTTCATCACTTGTAAGTATTTTTAAGGGAATGGTTGGAGAAAAATAAGTTCGGGGATGAGGGCGAAGCACCATAACGCATGGAGTTCCATTATTAATGTGGGCTAAAGATACTACCTCTTTTAATATTTCGAGATGGCCCAAATGAACACCGTCAAAACTACCTATTGTTAGGACAACATTGTTATCTTTTATTTTTGTCTTGCGTATATCTTCAATGATTATCATATTATCTTCACTTAGATAAATACTTTTTTGGGGATGAGGGAAGGACCTACAGCGGTTCGTGTAACACTTGCAACTCCTAAAAATATACCTTGTTTATTAAACACCTGAACAAGTTCTTTAGTTCCATCCTTCATTTCTAAAATCTCGTCAGACTGAACTTTGTTTCCATGAACAAATAAATTTTCCCCAAAAGATGAAAGAATAACACGCGGTAAATCGAGAGATTGTTCTATATTTATAAGTTGTTTTTGAATTTCTTCTTTTGTTTCAAGTGTTTCAAGAGGAATTGCATTTTCAACACTATAGTTTCCAATTTTTGTTCTTTTAAGTTCTGTAAGAATCGCTCCACATCCTATCTTCTGTCCGAAATCATGGCATAAAGTTCGAACATAAGTACCTCTAGAACAGGATACCCGAAACCATATATCCGGCAATTCTATTTTAAGCACTAAAAATTCATAGACAATAACTTTTCTTGCTTCCCTTTCTACAGTCAAACCTTCTCTTGCCATTTTATATAACCTTTTTCCTCCTACTTTTATAGCACTAACCATCGGAGGAATTTGTTCTAACTCTCCCACAAATTGGGAAATATATTTTTTTATTTTATTTTCGGATATATCTTCCCATGTATTCTTTTCTTTGATATTTCCATCGATATCATGCGAGTCTGAGACCAGACCCAATCGCATTTTCCCCTCATAAGTCTTGTCTAAATCTACAAAATACTCGGATAATTTTGTTGCTTTACCTAAGCATAGAATAAGCAGTCCAGTAGCATTGGGGTCTAATGTTCCAGTATGACCGATTCTTTTTATTCCTGTTTTTTTTCTTATATAATCTACAACATCGTGAGAGGTTATTCCTGAAGGTTTATCTATTAATAGAATTCCATTCATAAATACCTTATTAACTCTATCCATTCATTTCTCTTTCAATTGCCTGTAGTATTTCTTCTATCGCTTTTTCCAATGGTAAATTTAAGGTTCCACCTGCTGCACAACGATGCCCACCACCTCCATATTTAGTTAGAAATTCGCCTGCATGGAAATGTTTTCGAGAACGAATACTAATCTTTATTTTTTCGGAATTTACCTCTGTGAATAATATCCCTATTGAAACACCTTCTATATCTCTCAGAGTATTTACTAAATTATGACAATCTTCTATTGTTGCTCCAATTTGTTGGAAATCTTTCTGCGTTAAATAACTATAAGATACCTTTCCTTGAACTTCTAATTTTGTTCTACTTAACATTCTTTTTAGCAATTCAAATTGAGGGATAGATATTGTATCAAATATTTTTGCATTTATTTCTTCAAGGTCAAATTTTGCTTCCATCAGGGAGGAGGCAATTCTATGGGAACGCGCATTTGTATTAGAAAATCGGTAACCTCCTGTATCTGTTGCCTGTGCTACATATAAACAAGTGGCTGATTCTTCGGTAAAAGGTGTTTCTGTGTTAATAAACAATTCTGCGATAATTTCTCCACAAGCAGCATAAGAGGGATCCGCAAAACCCATTAAACCATTATTTTCTAATGTCTCATGATGGTCAATAACCAATACCTTATGTTTTGCTTGAACCTTCTCGGAAACTCCTCCAATTCTTTCTAATGATGCGACATCTACAATAATTACAGTATCCACATCAATTCGTGGAAGTTTTTCATCTTCTAAATGATATATTTTATTGGCTCTCGGAAGAAATGAATACATTTTAGGGACAGGTTTCTCTATTAATGGAATTATTTGACTTTTCCCTTGCGACTCTAACCAATACCAGAGACCTATAAGGCTTCCCAGAGCGTCTCCATCAGGTCTTTCATGTGTTGTTATCATAATACGGTCTGAAGATTTTATTTCTTCGATAACTGTAGATAGGTCTAATTTTATAAAGGGTTGTTCTATCTTTTTTTGATGAATCATACTAAAAACTTCTTCCATCGCATAAACTCTATCCAGACTGTCATCAGGGAAAAAGCGTATGTCGGGAATATATCTCATGTGGAGATTCTGAGAAATCATGGCTTTTACCCAACCTGCTGAATTTTGTAAGGCTATCAGTGAACTTTTCCGCTGTTTTTCGTCCCCGTAAAGACTTACATACACATTCGCATATCGTAAATCTTTTGACATCTTTACCCCCATTACAGAAACAAAACCCAATCGGGGATCTTTTATTCCATCAATTAAAAGTTTAGCAATTTCTTCTCGAATGTATTCGGCTACTCTTTCTGTTCTTCCTTTGGGTGTCATAACATCTCAATCCTATAATCCAGTATTTCTGCATCTGCATGTGTTGATGCATATTTTGCAATTTCATTTAATTGGGTATTTGTAAATTTATTTTTATTTGAAACTACACAAACGGTAATATGGGCTCTTTGCCATAAATCGAGATAATCTGTCTCTGCAATAGAGCAATTGAATTTATTTCGTATCTGACCAATCAAACTTTTTACAACGCGCCGTTTTTCCTTTAAGGACCTGGCACCGTGTATAAAAAAATCTAAATGCAATATACCTATTGCTACCCCAAAACCAATCTCCTCTGTTTAATTTTTATTCATTATAATCAGTTTAAGGAAGGTCTTACTTCTTCTAACCTGTAAACTTCAATAATATCCCCTTCCCTAATGTCTTCAAATTTCTCTAATTTTATTCCACATTCGAAACCAGCAGAAACTTCACGAACATCATCTTTATTTCGTTTCAAAGAACCAATCTTATCTTCACATAAGACATTTCCATCACGAATAATACGAGCCAAAGCACCTCGAATGGTTGTTCCATCCAGTTGGAAACAACCTGCAATATTGCCGAATGAAGAGGAACGGAATACTTTACGAATTTCTGCATGCCCTATTACTACTTCATTAACAATAGGTTTTAACAGCCCTGATAAAGCTTTTCTTACATCTTCTATAATATCGTAAATAACTTCATATTTGCGTATTTCTACACCTGTTTCTTCGGCTAATTTCTGAGCACGGGGATTTATTCCCACATGGAAAGTTACTATAATGGCTTTGCTTACTTGAGCTAACAGTATATCTGACTCGTTTACTTCGCCTACACTGGAACGGATTATTTCAACTCCAACTTCTTCATTACCTAATCCTGATAAACTTGATTTCAAGACATCTGCAGAACCCTGCACATCCGCTTTAATAAGAATATTTAGTTTCTTTTGTTCTCCTGCTTCGACCAGTGAATGGAAATCTTCAAGAGTAATAATTTTTGCCGTTTCACCTGTCTGGAATTTTTTAATTTCTTGTCTTTTTTCTGCAATTAATCTTGCTTTTCTATCATCTTCTATGACGACAAAAGTATCTCCTGCTTCTGGAACTGATTCTAATCCGGATATTAAAACGGGGGTTGATGGGGGGGCTTCACGGATAGGTTCCTGTTGTGAATTGAACATGGCTCGGATTCTTCCCCAAGTACATCCGGCAAGACATACATCTCCGACATGTAAAGTTCCATTTTGCACCAAAACCCACGCTACAGGTCCGAAACCACGGCTTATTTCGGCTTCAATAATAGAACCTCTCGCTCTTTTTTTGGGGTTTGCTTTAAGTTCCATCATTTGAGATTGCAATATAATAAGTTCTAGAAGTTCGTTTACTCCTTCCCCTGTTTTGGCAGAAATATTTTTCATTATTGTTTTCCCCCCCCATGCTTCATCCACGAGGTCATAAGCAATTAATTCCTGACGCACACGGTCGGGCTGGGCATCGGGTTTATCACATTTATTTATTGCCACTATAATTGGTACCTCGGCTGCCTTTGCATGGTCAATGGCTTCTATTGTTTGAGGTTGAACTCCGTCATCTGCTGCAACAACAAGGACTACAATATCTGTAATTTTTGCACCTCTTGCCCGCATTTGTGTAAAGGCTTCATGCCCCGGAGTATCAAGAAAAACAACTTTACCGCTGGATGTTTGAACTTCATATGCGGCGATATGTTGCGTAATTCCTCCAGATTCTGTAGCAACTACATTGGAAGAACGAACTTTATCTAACAATGATGTTTTTCCATGGTCAACATGTCCCATTACTGTTATAACAGGGGCTCTGGGGACTAAATCTTCGGGATTGTCCGGTTCTTCTAATAAAACTTCTTCTTCTTCCGGAATTACTAACTGCACTTCCACACCGTATTTTTTAGTAATAAATCGGATAGTGTCCAGGTCAATTAATTGATTTTTATTTGCCATTATATTTAAGTCCATCAGGTCCATAATAATATCGGACGATGATACTTCTAACAACTGTGCAACATTTTCAACGGTCATGGGACCGGAGACTTCTATAACTGGAACTTCAATTTTTTCCATAGTTTCATCAAAAGATGATGTTTTTTCCTTTCTCTTTTTTCGCTTCTTCAAATGAAGAGATGAACCAAAAGTTTCGAATTCTTTTACTGCTGCAGCCGCCTCTTTTAACATTGTTTCATCATCCATTAGGAGTTCATGTTTTGCCAATTTTCCTTTCTTCTTATCTTTTTTATCGAATTTTCCTTTTCGTTCATCTTTCCTAGCAAATAATGTTTCTTTATCTATTACAACAACACTTTTCCCTTTATTTTTCTCTTTTTTCTTCCTTAATCGTTCCTCAGACTCCTTCTTTACTTTTGCTACCACCTCAGGGTCAGGTATAGGGGGATGTTTTATTAATTTCTTACGTTTCTTATACCAATCGAGTTCATACTCGTCCCCTTCATCAATAACATCTGTTTCTTCGGCTGTTATATCTTCTGGGGGGTGTGTTGCTGATAACTTTTGTTCTAAATCAATATCATCAATACGAGCCCTTGTGCCATCAGAAAGTACAATCTCTACAACAGGTTCTTCTTCTACAGCTGCTCCAATACTAATCCCAATATTTTGTTCTTTTGCTTTCTTTTTTTTCTTTGCTTCTTCTCCAGATGTTTTTCTAGTAAATTCTTCTTCATGTATTATCTCAG
>JBMFRC010000011.1:0-99250 GCA_049968235.1 Candidatus Hydrogenedens sp. | reverse complement strand
CCCCCCCTACACAATAATTTGAGCACGAATTTGCGAACAGAAAATGAAGTGAAAGAATGACACAACCGTCCCGATTGTGCTTGCAGAAACGCAAACGGGAATCCCTGTGCTACATTTAGGTTAAAAATACTTCGCTCCTTATAATATTGCGGAATTAACAATTTCCCAAACAGAGGGTTTTAAATATGAAGCATAAGAAAATAAAAAGCATAAGAACCAAAGTATTCCATGACAGGAATCATTTTATTTGTTATGTAGGTGCGAATAGTTATTCACCGCAATATCAAATATACGATGTTTTGTATTTATCTATGAAGGGGGTAGCAAAGCTATCGATAACACAGGAATAGAATACTGCTATTATACACAGATAAGAATGCCTATGCTACGGAATATAAAGAAATTATCGTAACTGGGATGCGTATGTTATTATAAAATTCAAGTCATGAATCCACGAATGATAGCGAATGTAAAGGATATCATAGTTACCTTGTCTGGGAGAGAAGTTGGGTTCCTTTTTCCTTATATTTGCGTGATAGCCTTAGTATTTGCGGGATACTTAATTGCGGGTATATATTTTTCTTTTTGCTTTTCTAAAAATAACCGTTATATCTTATCTCTCAACCGTATATACTTATTACGATATATTTTGTTTCGATATGAAAAAATATTTAGGAAGGTATTTTTATTTGATGAGAGAAGTAAGTTGTGTTTTTAAGAATTTTTCAAAATTTTTCAATTTCAAATTACCTGTTAATGCATTTTGATTGGAATCCCAGGTTAGTTTTCCTTCTAAGGTCATTCCGAATTGGTTTTTTAAATAATCCTGAAACATTGGGAAACCCATTCCTCCGAGAAAGAGTTCTAATTGTCCCTGGACCTCAGGGTCTGCCTGTAAACTTACCTTTACATCCATTTCATCTGGTGTTGGTGTAGTGTCCATGATTATGTTTAATTTGCGAAGTTTTTTGGCTATTTCATATATCATTTCAGCGAATTTATTGTTTTTTAGTTCTTCTTCCCAATTTGTTCCTTGAGCATTCAAGATACATGCTGTCCAAACGAGAAAATCACCGTTAACTAAATCCATTTGTATTTCACAAAGATGTTTGGATTGGGAATCTAATTTCGGAATAGTTTTGTTTTCGACTTTCCAGTCTTTTAGTACACGCTCTTCCACTCCTTCTGGAATCTTAATTGAACCCGATAGGGACAGATAGCCTCGTTGTGGAAATTGTAATCCATTTTTATCCCATTCAATTTGTTGAACATCTTTCCATGGTTGAGAACTCTGAAGTATTTCGTAAGCAATAGGCCCGAGTCGTTTTTCATTGATAGCCAGTGTAAATGAAACTCGATTTCGTGCAAATTCTGTTGTTGCCCAGAACCCTAATTCATAAGGAAGTGCCATTGGGATAGTCGTTTGCGGTAGAGGAATGGGAGTATTTTTTTTCAATTGTTCCCAGGGAAGCACTCGTTCTAAAATGGGAGAGGCAGGCGGTATACGAACGACAATCTGACAACTTGCATGGTCCGAAATTTTATCGGGGATAGGGGTATAAGGAGCAGATGTCAAACCGTAGCTTTTGCTGATTTGCCATGTAATAATGGTTCCAAAAAGAATTAATGTAATTACAAAAACGATAATTGAAATAAGGCATCCTTTTTTTAACTGTGGACTCATGGTTATCATCCTTCGGTTGAAATGGAAAATATATTAACTCTAAATGAATACACATTTTACATAAGTTTTGAATAATATTCCAACTTTATAGACGCTAATTTGAAAAATTACCGAGGGCTCTTTTCAATTGTATTTCAAAATCATAAAAACGAATTTCCCAATTCAAATGCTCTGAACTTGTAGATTCGTTTATTTCCAGTTGAAGGGGTGATGGAAGTTGAGATTGTATCCATTCTTTTAAGGTAAGCATGCCTTCTTTTATTTCCGTTGTAGTAGTGGGATTTAAGGGCTGTATGCTGATGGTTCCTGCAATAAGGTTGTCTTCAATAAGATTTAAGTTAAGATAAATCCACTCTATATTAGTTAATGCATTTCGCCATCCCGGTAAGTATGCAGTGTTCAATCGAGGAAAACATGGAACAAGATTTTCAAGAATATCTATAGAATTTTGTTCCCGATTTATCCAGAGGAATTCAAAAAAATGTTTGTTCGTTAACAATTCTGAAGGAGGAAAGGAATTAAAATCGCTAATGGAAATTGAAGATGTTTTTTTATAAACGACTCCTTCATTTACCCATAAATCTCTTTGTATATGAGAAGATAAAGGACTTCTCCATGTAATAAAACAGAATTCGTTCAGGAAATGAGAAGCATTGAGTTCTTCCATAAAAGCGGTGCTATTTCTTTTTTCTCGAATAATCAGATGGGTTTCAAATCCGGTGCCCGGTATATAGTCAAAAAGTAGTGAGAATTCCCGGGGTAGATTGTGAAACCAATCTAACCTTATGGGGCCGGGTTGTAATGATGTAAATCGGGGTATTTGTTTTATCCAACGGGTTGCTGTGGGCGCTAATTTCCGAATGTATTTCTGAATTTTATAAGGTTGCAAGATGATATATCCCGTTGTAGTTTCTTGAATGTATGGTTTATATGCTGTTGCCCGTGAGAAGATAGGTGAAATAAATATCCAGGAAAGCCAGAATAATAAAAAGAAGAAGAGAAAAAGAAGCAAAAAGAGAGGCTTCCTCATTGTATTTAAAATTGTGTTCATAAAGAATCCTTTTGTGAGTTATAGTAGAATGCTGGATAAGCATGCAGAGAACGGAAATGTTCTTTTCGATAAAGTTTTAATGCAGGATTGGTCAGATGTGTCCAGAGAAAAATATTTTTTATACCTTGTTGGTAAATTAAAAAACACCATGTTCGAAGAAGTAGTGTGGCAATCCCCTGCCGGCGGTATGATGGGTGAACTGCTAAATGGATAAGGCAGGCACTTTGTAACCCAGTATAGTTCCCCAAAAGAATTCCAATGGTTTGATTATTTAATTTATATTGGAGGACCGCAGGACACCCCGTATCCTTGTGGATATTTATTAAGTTTTCCAGAAACTTAAATCCATCGTAAGTATAGTTGACTTCTGGATGAAGGTATTTCCATGTTGTATTCTGGTATGCAGATGATAAACACTGAAAAGCGGAAGGAATTTCTCCTACAGAAATAATAGAAATGTTTTTATCCTGAATTTCAGTGATGTCAGATTTTGATAATTCCCGAATCATGATAAGACGGGGTATAGATTGAAAAGATAATGGGCATAAAATTTGGTCTAAAAAATAGTACATAGGAACCGGAATATCAAAAATGATTTCCTGTATCTGATGGTCCCTCCAGTATTGAAGAAGTCCATTTATGAAAAGTTCAAAGTTATCCCGATTATCATTTTCAAGGTGTTCCAATAAGAGTACTTCACGACGAGTATTTGGGTTATTACAAGAAGCAATAATAAAAGTGGAGGGATTTTTTCCGGAATAAGAATCCTGCAAGCATTCAATATAGGGAAGTTCTATAAGGCGAGTATAAGTGAGTGGATTCAAGAAAGGAAGAAACTCATGTATATATTTACCGAAACGATACGATTCATTATGAATTATTTTTCTTAAGAAGAGATTAAAATTGGCGGGGAGTTCTTTAATTGGAGTAAATGGCATTCCATATATTTCCTTTTCTTTTATTTTAACATTATATATATGATAGAATTTTCAAATCTAAATTTATAAACTTGTAAAACAAGGAATCGAGATATGCGTAGTGATATTTTTAAAAAAGGTTTTGAAAGAGCTCCCCATCGCTCATTATTATGGGCTACGGGTAAAATAAAACATTCATCAGACTTTAACAAGCCTTTTATTGGTGTATGTAATAGTTTTGTTGAGATTATTCCCGGTCATGTCCATCTTAATGTATTGGGTCAGATTGTTAAAGAAGCCATAATTGAGGCAGGTGGAATCCCTTTTGAGTTCAATGTAATTGGTGTCGATGATGGGATTGCAATGGGACATGGGGGTATGAAATACAGTCTTCCTTCCCGTGAATTAATCGCTGATTCTCTTGAAACTATGGTAAAGGCACATCCGTTTGATGGATTGGTATGTATTCCTAATTGCGATAAGATTGTTCCGGGAATGTTAATGGGAACAGTTCGGTGCAATATACCAACTATATTTGTTTCAGGGGGTCCTATGCGTGCTGGACGATTAAAGGATGGAAAGATTGTAGATTTAATAAGTGTTTTTGAAGGTGTGGGAAGTTATATGCAAGGAAATTTATCTGATGCAGAATTGGAGGAATTGGAACGCAATGCCTGTCCGGGATGTGGTTCCTGTTCCGGAATGTTCACAGCCAATTCCATGAACTGTTTGTGTGAAGCCATTGGCATTGCTCTGCCCGGCAATGGTTCTATTCTTGCAGATACTCCCGAAAGGAAAGAATTGGTTCGTAAAGCAGGTAGACAGATTTTAAAACTTGTCGAAGCAGATCTGAAACCCCGAGATATTATTACCAGCGAAGCTATTGACAATGCATTTGCTTTAGATATGGCAATGGGAGGTTCTACCAATACGGTATTACATACATTAGCAATAGCCCATGAAGCGGGAGTAGATTATCCTTTTGCTCGAATTAACGAGGTATCTACTCGTGTTCCCAATATCTGCAAGGTATCTCCATCATCAAAATATCATATGGAAGATGTAGACCGTGCAGGAGGAATTTCTGCCATTTTGGGAGAGTTATCCCTTAAAGAGGGTTCCCTACATCTGGATTGTAAGACTGTAACATTAAGGACCTTAGGGGAGAATATTCAGGGCTGTCGTTCTAAAGATAGGGAAGTAATCCGCACCCTTGAAAATCCATATAGTCCTACAGGTGGGTTGGCTGTCCTATTTGGAAATTTAGCCCCCAACGGTTCTGTAGTTAAACAGGCAGGAGTTGACCCTTCAATTTTGAAACATACAGGACCTGCGGTTGTTTTTGAAAGCGAAGAAGAAGCCATGATGGGTATTTTAAGTGATAAGGTTAAACCGGGAGATGTCGTTGTGATTCGTTACGAAGGTCCCAAGGGAGGACCCGGTATGCGTGAAATGTTAGCACCTACCTCTGCCATTATGGGAAAAGGTTTGGGGAATTCAGTGAGTTTAATTACAGATGGTCGTTTTTCGGGAGGGACCCGTGGAGCCTGTATTGGACATGTAAGTCCCGAAGCGGCTGCAGGGGGACCCATAGCCCTGGTTCAAAATGGCGATAAGATTGAAATCGATATACCTTCACGAAAAATCAATCTATTGGTAGATGAATCGGAATTAGTGCGAAGAAAAGCACAATTACCTCCTCCCCCTGACCGAAAACTTACGGGTTGGCTGAAAAGATATCAGAAATTTGTTACAAGTGCAGATACGGGTGCCGTTTTTGAATGTTAAATCCTGAAAATTAAAGATGCTGAAATAAAGTTTTAGGTATCCAAAGATATAAAAAGGATATAGAAGTGACAAAAAAAGTCAAAATTTTCTGTGTCCTTTATTTCCTGTATGTAAAATAAAAAATATTTAAAACAATATTGGTAATTACAAGATGGAAATTTTAAAAGTGTGGTTTGACTTTATCCAACGAGGATTTCCTTGGAGTCGAAAGAGGGAAGCCCTTACTGAAGATGAATTAAAAAAATTAGAAACGTATGTCCCAAAGCATAATATTCCTGATGTAATAAGAAGATTAAAAGAAGAATCACGGACAAAAGAAAGTCAATTTCGATTTGCAGTATTTGGGGATACCCGTGGTGATTATCGAGTAGCACGAGATATTATTCTTTCGATAGCCGAAAAGAAGCCCTCCTTTGTTTTAATGACGGGAGATATTGTTCGCAGAGGGCGTGTAGAAGAATATTTAGCCCATCATCTGCGTATGGCAGAATTGATATATCCTATTCCCGTAATTCCGATTCCCGGTAATCATGAAGAGGGTCCCGACCGAAAATATACCGCATTTTTAAAAATATACCAGACCGACCAATTTTGCTTTGATTTAGGTCCAGCACGATTTGTGGGTTTTAATAACAATTCGTTCTGGTCATTTACACGAGAACAACTGGACTTCCTGGAAAAACATTTGAAAAAAGAGGGAGTCAAATATCGTTATGTGATTATGCATAAACCGCCCGAAGACCTCCCTGTATTTGTAAAGACAGAGGAAGGAAGAGGGGTGCATCATCGTACTCAAAAATTTTATAAAATCATGAGAGAAAATAATGTTACGGAGGTTTTTATGGGGCATGTTCATGGGTTTGTATCAAAAATTATAGATGGAGTAAGATATACCATATCCGCAGGTGGTGGAGCCCGGTTGGAAAACCGGTTGAATATAGAACATCAAATCCATCATTATTTATTATATGAAGTAACACCAGAAAACATACATTGTGAACGGATGGAATGGAAAGATGGTGAATGGCAACGGGTCTCTATAAAATATATGTAGAAAAAACAAGCCCCCAGGTATCTGTTTTACGGGGGGGTATTCATGAGTATGAAGTTCAACAGAAATGGCTACGTAACATAACATCCGCTAAGGAATGGCAAACGGAAGAAGGGCATCGGGTTCGTATTCTATCGCCAGGATACCATAATTTATATGGAGGTCCCGATTTTAAGGATGCTCTACTGGAAATTAATGGCTTATCTTTCCGAGGAGATATAGAAATTCACCCGAAAGCAGGGGACTGGTATCAACATGGACATCATAAGGATATCCGATATGACCGTGTTTTATTGCATATTGTGTTATATAAAGAAAGGAATTTCACTACCGCCATTACTTCTAAAGGGCATGCTATACCTACATTGGTATTACCTCATTTTTACAGGGACAAACAAAATGATGATACGGAAAATGCTCTACACACCGGTCATATTCCCTCTTTAAAAATTCCGCCCTGTCTCGAACAAATTCAATTCGATTATGAAGTATTTATCCGTGTTTTAGCACAACAACGGGTTCTTAATCGAGTAGAACAGATGCGTTATCGATTCCGGGAGGTATCGCTTGACGAACTCATTTATGAATTTCTTTTCTATGGACTGGGTATGGGAACAAAATATGCCCCTTTGTACTTAAAATTAGCACAATATATCCCCTATTCTCAGGCAAAAGAACAGTTAAAAGAAGACCCGCGTATCTTAGAATCGGTCTTGTTACATACAATAGGATATCTTCAAAAGGGAGTAAATTTAAAAAATTCCTATGCGTTAGTATTGGAAAATATTCGAAAGCAATATGGACAGGATTACTCATCCATAAACCTTATACAGGAAGATAATACTTATGTTATATCTTCGGTATATCCTAATGCGAACCCTGCTTTACGAATAGCGTACATGGTAAGTTTCTTATCAAAAATAGAAGGTTCCCTCTCTGAATTTTTATATTCTCTAGCACATCGTTGTATGCAAATAAATTCTCCCGTGATGTTGTGGGAAAGAGTCTTTTATGCCCATCACTACTATTGGTCTTATTACAATAACTGGGAAATGAAAAGAAATCAAACCCCACATGCTCTTATAGGGAGAAAACGGATGTATTCTCTATTAGGGAATATATTGTTTCCCTTTTTCATATTTAGTATCCAGGAAGGACTCTGGGGACAAAGAGAAGAAAGGATATGGGATATGTATTATCGTTTACCCGGAGAAAACAATCACTGGTTATTAAAAAGAATGAAAACACATGCAGAATTTCTATTTTGCCAAAAACCTCTAAAGTTTTTTGAACAGCAAGCATTGATCCAATGGTATAAGACAGGTTGTTCTATTCATCCACGATGTGTGGATTGTCCCTGGAAAAAGGGGGCGTATTAACAAATATAAAAAAACAATTTTTCCGATTTCAATCGAGATATTCTAAATTCTGTGCAGAATTCATTTTTCGTAAAAGTCGTTCTCTTCTTTTAATAATCTGGGTATTTTTAGGTTCAATTTCCAGAGCCTGTTCCGTCCAGTAAAGGGCGTGGTCCCATTGCTTTTGGTGATGTTCGTAAAATTTTGCCAATTCAATTCTTGGGAATACACTTTCTTTTTCTTCTTTTGCCCAGAGAATAAGGGTTTGCTCTCGTTCTTCTGTTTTTTGTAATTTCCTATATACTTCCGAAAGAATTTTTAAACATTCTGTTCGAATAGGAGGGTAATCGGTTTGTTGTAGCAAATCCTCTGCTGTTTCAATCACATCCGAATAATGACCACATTTCATTTGTAGTCTTATTAAAGCACAACGGTCCATGATTTCTTCAAACCCCTGTCCTTTCGGTATCTGAACGCGTTGGGCAATCCATGCCATAAGCCCTGCTAAAGATAGTATATCTTTTTGATTATGTTCTAAAATGCGAGGTATCCCGTGGGATTGTCCTGTATTAATATAATTCAGCCATAACCGGGGTATAAGGGAACTCGGCACATCTCCCTGTCTTCGAATATTCAAGATGAAACGTTCTACAGTATTTAAGGAACAATCACTTAAACGACGATTCCAGAATCTGCGGGCCACATGCATCAAGTCGAAATGGGATAACGTTTCTCCATGGAAGGGTAGACGATTCATCCGATATCGATTTCGCAACAAAGGCAGGTCGAAACATTTGCTGTTATACCCTATAAATAGAGAAGCATTCTGTATTCGTTTATCCAGTGCGGTTAATAATGCAGGTTCATCATCATAGTCCCTCATAAAAAATTGTTCCAGATGAAAGTCCTTACCCACAAAATATCCAATACCGACAAGAAAAGCAACGGTTCCTGTTCCTCCAAAACAGGAAGTTGTTTCTGTATCAATAAACAACGCTTTTTCGGGATTAAATTCTGCGATTTCATTTCCCGCTGAGGAGATTTTTGCTTCATGTACGGAAAAATGTAGTGCATCCGAAAGAAGAACCTCGCCATAGGTGTAGGGATGCGGATATATTTCAGAAAAATAAAGGCACTGACTCGTTTTACAATCAATAAGCGTTCCACCTATAGATTTTTTATATGTACGAGCGGGATGTTTTTCCGTAGGATAAGAGGTTACGGATGTTATTCCAAGCCGTTCTCGTAATCTTTGAAGTAAAGAAGAGGTCCCTTGAATCTTTGATAGTTCTGGAGAACTATTCGAAGAAGGACTGGGGTTGCTGGAGTTTGGGTTCCTTCTTTCAGATATTTCTTCGGTAGTGTGGAGTTGGGATGCTTTTATTAATCCCAATTTCTCCGCTAATTTATTCAACGAAATGTCTTTTTTCATATCCATTGTTTTTAATTCTTCAAAAGACGATGTTGACCTTTGGGGTTCTGTATTAGAATTCGTGCTAATTGCAAGGCATGTTGTTTCCCCATGTGTCCAACCTCGATGGCAGGTCCAACGCAACTTGGACATCCATTCTTACAGGGACATTTTTCAAGTAAAGAAAGTCCTGCGGATATTAAATCGTAGTGCTGATGGAAAATTTTTTCACTAAACCCTACTCCACCAGGGTAGCGTTCATACAGGAAAAGAGTGGGTTTCTGTGAAATGGGTGCTTTTAAGATAGCATGGGCACGAATGTCCGAAGGGTCACAGAGAACCTGAACGGGAGCCACCTGTCGTAGTGCATTTACCAGGGATACTAAAGCATCACTGAGATTTTCTATAGGTATTTTTGTCTGTTGAATAAGAGAGTCGGACAATTCCATCCAATATCCCAGTGTATGCATGGTTTGCTCCGGAAGATGTATTTCTCCCCAGCCGACATTTTCATGGGTCCCAAATTTTATTTTTTTATATATTGTAGGTAACCATGTAACTTTTATTTCTCCCCATACCCGTCTATGTAAAGGCTCCTCCTTTTGTTCACAAATATTAAGAATTCCTAAATCGACCTTTAGTTCTGCATCTGTATAGTAATCTGTTTCCACAGCTCGAGCATATGCTTTTCGGTCTTCCATGTCAAGATGTTCAATCGTATAGGTTTCACTTTGATGCATATAGATGGCATTTTCATAGATTTCGGAGGGAGCAGAAAAATAATCTACTTCACCAATAACACGGCCATGATTTTGACTGTCAAGAATAACGATATTGCCCGGTGCCGCAGTCCGAAGGCTAATATCCTGAGCAGGATAGGAGTCTGCACTCCAATGCCATTGTTCCTTTACTTTATGAAGTATTCTTTGCTCTTGCAGGTATTCTAAAATTGTCTGCGTGGAATGAGTATCTATACCAAAAGTTTCCCCTTCGACAAAAGGAAGTTCAAAAGCGGAACATTTCAAATGACTGGTTAGAATGTAAAGATTGTTGGGGTCCAGTGTAGCACTCTCTGCATTTTGTCCAAAAAAGTATTCCGGATGACTGATAATAAATTGGTCTAAAGGGGAACTGGATGCCACCAGAATAACAAGAGATGTCCCCTGTCTTCTACCGGCTCTCCCTGCCTGTTGCCATGTGCTGGAGATACTACCCGAATAACCTAACATAATACAAGCATCCAGAGACCCAATATCAATTCCCAATTCTAAGGCATTTGTACTCACCACGGATAATATCTCTCCTTTTCTCAAACCTTCTTCAATTGCCCTTCGTTCTGTAGGGAGATACCCTCCCCGATAGCCACAAACACGCTGTTCATTAAGGTTCATCCGACGAGCCGTATCTTTGAGATAAGTAGTAACAATTTCCACCTGGAGCCTACTTCGAGCAAAGATAATAGTTTGTATATCTTTGGAAATCAACTGAGATGCGATTCGTGTAACTTCTTTGGTGGAAGATTTGCGAATTCCTAATTCCGCATCAATCACGGGAGGATTGTAAAAAAGAAAGTGTTTTTCACTTCGAGGTGCTCCATTGCGGTCAATCAGGGTTACAGGTTCCTCTATCAATTTTTCTGCCAGTTCTTTCGGATTGGCAATAGTTGCACTACAACAGATAAACTGTGGCTTTGAATTATAAAAAGTAGCGATTCGTTTAAGTCTCCTTAGAATGTTTGTTAGATGGCTTCCTAAAACGCCACGGTAGTAGTGAATTTCATCAATGACAACATATTTCAAATTCTCAAATAAGTGTATCCATATCGTATGGTGAGGGAGTATTCCTGTATGTAACATATCGGGATTGGTTACAACGATTTGACCGGCACTGCGTATGGCTTGTCTTGCGGTAGTGGGAGTATCTCCATCAAAGGTATAAGTTTTGATGCCTAACTTAAGTGTTTCATTGAGTTCTTTAAGTTCATGAACCTGGTCCTGAGAGAGGGCTTTTGTCGGGAAAAGATATAATGCTCGTGAGTTAGGATTGTTCAAAATAGATTGCAATACGGGTAGATTATAACAAAGAGTTTTTCCAGAAGCAGTCGGTGTTACAATACATAAATTTTCTCCACGAAAAGCAGATTTGACTGCTTCCGCCTGATGAGTATACAAACGGTGAATCCCACGATGAGCCAATGCGGAAATAAGTCGGTCATCCAGCCCCTCCGGAAATTCATCATATTGTGCGGGTTCTGCAGGAAGGATTTTCCATGCAGTCAGGTTTTGTTTAAAAGAGGAATTATTTTGTAGATAGTCAATAATTTGAGCAATATTCATCGATGAATACTACCTTTCTTTCTTTTCATTTTATCAAATCTTGAGATGGGAATGTTTGCAGGTATGTAAACAATAATCAGGAGGGTTGCCAGTGTTGTAAAACAAATTGAATGGCTTCTTCGTGGGTTTTGATGGTACCTTCTAATTGAGCATTTTCCACCTCATCTAAAATAGTTCGAAATAAAGGACCCGGAGAAAATCCTAATCCAATCAGGTCTTTACCGCGAAGTAAAGGTTGATATTCAGAAACTGTTTGTTGAAACATTTGGTAATCTTTTTTTATAGAGTTTATAGAAGATAATTCCCCAAAGCTGGCTTGAATATCAATGCTTACCAATTCTAAAAGGAGAGGAAAAAGAGGATTCTTAAATAATCTTTTTCGAGTACTTTCCCTCATTTGTGGGTATTGAAGTAAAGTCATGTGATTTCTTATCAACCATGCTACATCTTCAATTTCAGAACGCGAAAATCGTAATCGTTCCATTATGTTTGTGGCTATCTGGGCGCCAATGGCTTCATGTTTAGGAAATCGGATACGGTCTGTGTAGGTGATGGTTTGTTTTTTCCCGACATCATGTAAAAGAATTGCCAGAGCTAATTTAGGGGATGGATTATTTAAATATTTCAGTGTTTGAAGGGTATGTATGAACACATCTCCTTCGGGATGATATTCTTTATCCTGTTCAATACCTTTGAGGGCTGAAATTTCTGGAAGAATTTCTTCTAACAAACCGGTTCTGTCAAGAATCTCAAATGCCCGGTACGGATTCCCTTCTGTAAGGATTTTTATCAACTCATCTCGTATTCGTTCCGCCGGTACTTTTTGTATCCCAGCACGGAGTTCTTTCATTGCTTCGAGGGTATCTCTTTCAATTTTGAAATTGAATCGGGCGGAAAATCGTGCTGACCTTAAAAGACGAAGGTAGTCTTCGGCGAAACGATGATGAGGATTGCCAACGGTTCGAATAATTCCCTTTCGGATATCTTCCTGTCCCCCTACATAATCAATAATTTCGTTTGTGGACGGGTCAAAAAATAAGGCATTAATGGTGAAATCTCTCCGTTGGGCATCTTCCTGAGGAGAAGAAAATACCACAGAAGATGGATGTCTTCCATCCAGATAAGGACCGTCTGAACGAAAGGTTGTTACTTCATATTCTCCTTCAGGTAGTAACACACGGACAACGCCATAATGTTTCCAGAGCATAATGGAATCAGGAAAATGGCAATGTACCTCTTTGGGAATTGCATTCGTGGCAATGTCATAATCAACCGGTTCCCTTTTCATAACCAGGTCCCGCACACACCCTCCTGCAAAATAAGCAATGTAGCCTTTTTTTTGAAGGATGCTACATATCTTTCTTGCTCCTTTTTCTAACACCCAATATTTATCTTTCTTTGCATTCATATTCTTTTATTAATTAGAGGTTTGATTTCTCGAATAAATCCATCCGATAAGAAATAAAACCAATGCAGATACTGCAAAACTGAGTACCTGATATATTTCTGAGGAGATATATTGGAAAACGAAGAAAGTCCGAAAGAGGGTAACGAACAATACACAAAAACCTATCCAGCGGTATAAAGATTCGTGTAAAAACATACCCAAAAACACAATGGTCAAGCCTGTAGCAAGCCAATAGAAGATTAGAAAATTTTTAGGAAGACAAATAAAGGCAAAAGATAAATGAACCGACACTACCCCGCTCAAAAACATAATACGAATCATAATGTCAGGGAAATCCGTTTTTAAGAGCTCCTTTTCTTGGTGGGATTTAATGCGTTCAGCACCTATGAGAATACCAGAGATAAATAATGAAACTAAAAAATTAGATAGTGGGGCATATTCTTCTGGAATTTTTGAAAGGTAGATGAGAAAGTATAGAGTAGCGGTTAATATTAATGCTTTTCCGGATACAGCCAGAGAGGGAAGTTGTGTGTAGGTGCTAACACCGTATATAACCATTCCTAATATAGAAACAATTACCGGGAATAGCGAAAGTGTGGTTATTTGATTTATTACGATGAGGGTAATAAGTATGCTACTAATATAAGGGAGTATGGAGAGAGTAAAATGTACATCGTCATCCTGTTTGGGGTGAATTCTATTTAAATATTTTTCCCATGCATAAGCGCCAATGTAGGATATAAAAGCAAGCGGGAAACTCATGGATAGAAAATAGGGGAGTTCATACAATGACTGTGGGTTGGTGAAAAAATAAAACAAATAACATGCTTGCGCAGAAACCAATAAAAGAACCCCGCTAAATTCAATAGAAGGGGTAGAGGAAATGAAGCCTATTCCTAATAATAGGAGAAGTTCCGTAGTTAACACAAGAGGGAGACGAAGGTCATCAATAAAATCTACAACTGTAAGTAGAAGGATAAGTAATGATGCTACACAGGCGTGTAGTACTGACATTAATAATGGAGAAAACCTCCACTTGATATTGGAAATATTAATTTCATAAGTCCATTCAGGAATATTGCTCTGGTGCATGGAAACAAAATGTTCATAGAACCATGCTATAACAAACAGAAATAATGAGGCTCCCCATATCGCAAACCAATTCGCTGGAATATGATAAGCCCCAAAAGAAACAATCCCCGGTGTTTTTATATAAGTGATACCCCAGAAAAAAGTAACCCAGAGAAGAAAAAAATTCATTACACGATACACAAGATAACCACTTCGTTTATGAGCCAGTGCCAAAGCCAGACACTCAATTGAAAGTGCTATTAAAAGTTTTTCCCCGGAAAAGTATGACTGAATAGCAAGGGTTATCATTATGATTGTTTTTATGATAAATACCTGAAAAATATAATTATTTCGAGGTCCTGTGAAATGTGCAATTAAAGAGAATGTAAGCAACATTAACACAAAACCTGTGCGAAACAGATATTCGTAGGGTAAATAGTATGTTCTCACAGCATAAAAGGTAAGACAAAAATATATAACTGAGTTAAGACCTACTAAAGGGGCAATCCCTTTGCGGTATTCCCCTCGTTTTCGTGCATCCATAATGCAGGTTATAGAAAATAAAAGAAAACAGGTTGTTAAGAACAAAAATGAAATCCAAAAATACGCTTTTTCAGGAATATGGAAGTAGGTATGGGGATTTAGATAAGGAAAGACATAAAGATAGGTTGCATATGATGCAATAACCCCGGGCCATGAAAGAAAAAACCAGTTATGAATTAGATGGAATACAAAGGTGATAAACGCTATCGTTATGCTGGTAAGCAGTGCATAGGAGAGTGTCCGTATGTTCGGTTCGTTATAGCAACTCAAAGCCACTGTGTAATATGTCAGAAAAAGTCCAATCCCGGCAATGGTGGAACTTTTTCTCTTATGGGCAATGAGAATAAGAGGAAAAAGGCATACTAAAAGGACAGGGAAGCCTATAAGGAGGGAGCAATAGCCCTGTGACAAAAAAGGAAATAAGTGAGTTTCTTCGATAAAGAACCCGGCATAGGTTGTGAAATATATCCCTGTTAATCCACAACTCAGAATAACTTCCGAAAAGATATTTTTTTTGCGACTAAACCATCCTCCCAGAATAAGCATAATTGAAAATGCATAACCTATAATAATTTTTTCCCGTATTCCTATACCTGCTGAATAAAAAGTAGTTCTTGTCCCCAGAACTACAGCAGTCATGACTAATAATGCGCCAATTCGGCTTGCCCATACAGAACCAATTTTTTGCTCTAAATCCTCTTTAGATTTAATTTTTGTTGCAGATTTAATTTTGGACCATAATAGATTATGGGGAGACGATTGGGTTGTTGCTGTTATGAATGGATTACTATTTGAAGAATATCCATTTAATGCTGATTCCTCCTTTTCAGATATGTTCCCGCTATGATAGTTTGTATCTTTTTCTCGAACTAATGATTCCAGTTGTTGTGTTAATTGTCGTATTTGTTCTTCTAATTCTTTTATTCTTTTATCGTTTTTACCCAAAGAAGTTGACCTTTATAAAATGTCTTTTCTCGAAGTATCTCTTATTGTAATTTTGTTTTTATGTTGCACTTAGGAATATTGTATTTTATAATGTTTATTAATTTCTAAATGGAAATATTAAGGAAGAAGGCAGATGACGATTATTGCTATTTTACTTATGCTTTTTGGCTTTGGTACGGGATTGGCTATCTTTATGGGAGTTTTACCGGAATCTTTACAAATTATATCAAGTCGTCCCGTGTGGATTTTTTGGATTGTGGGAATTGTTGGTGTCGTCTTAGCGGTTTTAAATAGACGACCTCATGACTAAAAGGATAATTGTTTGAAATGGAAGTTTTTACATGAAACCATGGGCGTTTATTCAATGTTCGGATTTACATTTAGGGTATGACCCGGATGGAATGTGGAATAATCGTATTCTAACTACAAAATCCTTTGATATATTCCAGTGTTTTTTGAATGATGTCCTTGTTTATTCTCCGGAATTTATCATCATAACAGGTGATATTTGTTCTTGTGAAGATGATGTTGTCCCCAAAAAAATAAAGGATTTGTTTAATTCTTTCAGGATACCCGTGTATCTTTTGGGTGGAAATCACGATTTAAGTACTCATCAAATTCGCGAACGTGAATTGAAATATTTTGATACAGAACTTCCTGAGGGTGAGTTTACTTACGCATTTACTCATAAAAATTTGCGATTTTGCATGTTAGAAGTCAGCTGGATGTGGAACGACTCTACAATTCATGCAGTTCGGGACCCGGAACATCATATAAATATGAAAGAGAGTCACAAGGGCTTTCAATGGGTTTTATCAAAGGAACACTTGCAGTGGTTGGAAAAAGAATTAAAAGAACATAAAAATTATCCTATAGTTGTTTCTATTCATACCCCGTTATTTCCTATTCCAGATAGATGTAAATTTAAAGGATATAAAGATAGTGGTATTTTATCAAATGCAGAAGAAATACTGGAATTGTTGTATAAACATCCTCGTCCCTGTATTATTCTCTCAGGGCATATGCACATGAATTATGTTATCCATTCTAAAAATATTGTTCAGGTAACTACATCTGCTTTGTGTGAATATCCTATGGAATTTCGTGAATTTTATGTACATACTCATAAAATAGAAGTTCATACTTTTGGGTTATCTAATATAAATTTTGCACGGCAATCTTTAATTCCAGGGAGAGAAGTGGTGCAGGGACTTCAGGAAGACAGAACTTTTGTTATAAATCTTGAATAGCTAATTACAAATCTTTATCCGGAGTTCTTATCTCAGGTGCGGTATCATACGGGATAGAATTTCCTGAATAACCAGAAACCGGAAGTTGTGTCGAAGCGGGTTGTTCTATGGCTTGAACAGAAGGCGGTTGCGTAGCAGGAATAAAATAAAAGAGGGCTAATATAAGAAATAAAATCCCCGCAGCAATGCTTAAAGCACTCCAGATGAGTAATTTCTTTTGATATTGTTTTTTCTTTATTGATTGTTTGATTTTTTGTATAGATTGTTGTTGTTCCCATTCCGATATAATTGCTTTACCCATTTGAGAGTTGTTCCAGGAAATAACCTGCTCCATTTCCTGCCAGAAGGAAAAATAATTGCTACACTCAGTACATTTCTGTATGTGTGCTAATACCTCCTGTGTAGGTTTTCCCTGAGATAATTCAATTTGTTCTACGATTGTTTCAAAGTGAGGACAGTTAATCAAATTTTTATTATCTTCAAATAATTCTAAAATCCTGTTATCTTTCATATTACTTTCCCTGTAATTTATTACTTATCCTTATATCTTAAAGTTCCTTAAATGTTATATTTGCCTTTTTCATCTGTTCATATATTTTTCTTTTGGCTAAAGAAAACCTGCTCAAAACAGTGCCTAATGGACAATTTAAGTTATCCGCTATTTCTTGAACGCTCCAACCTTCCAATCTTTTTTGGAATACAATACGTTGGGGTTCCGGAAGTTGTTCAACGAGAATGTTCAAGTATTCAAATTCGAGACTTTTGTCTATACTTGAATGTTCAAAAGCAGACGGGGAGATATTATCTGAATTTTCGAAGGATTCTATAGAAATCTCGCGTTCTTTGCGGTTTCTTTCTTTCCGCAAAATGTCTATACAATGATTCCTGGCTATCGTCATAAGCCAGGAAACAAAATAAGTCCCATCTACACATGTATTTATACTTTTCCATACTTTTATAAAAATATCCTGTGTTGCCTCTCTGGAAATATCCGGATTATATAATTTTTTTATACAGGTGAAATAAACCATGTTATAATATCTTTTTATCAAAATATCAAAGGCTTCTTCATTACCTTTTTTTATTCGTTCTACAAGTTCTTTGTCTTGTATTTCATTACTGGAAGTTCTAATATCCTTATTTATCATGGACGAAAATTCCGAGTTTTTTATTCAATTAATTTTCTCGTTGAACCACAAAGTAACATAGTTGTATTAAAGAATCTTTGTAAATACTATCCGGCAGACGATTTAATTCTTCTATTGCTGTAAGTTTAAGTCGTTCCGTATGTTGTAATAAATCTTCCTCAATTTTATACTTCTTTATATTTTGTTCTAACCATTGTTGTTCTTTTTTTTCAATGGATTTGCCAAAAATATGTAAAAATTGTTCCTTTTCTTTATCTGTTAATTTGTTCCATAAAGTTAATATGGGCAAAGTAACTTTTTGTTCGTAGATGTCACTATATCTGGGTTTCCCTAAAATATTTGTATCCTGTGTTAAATCCAATAAGTCATCAATAAATTGAAATGCAATACCAATGTTTTCCCCGAAACGGAACAATGTCTCCATGACAGGCGATTTTTTTATAAGAGCAGAAGAAGAAGCGGAACGAGCAAATAACATAGCCGTTTTTTTCTTGGCTAACTCTGTGCAGTCTTCCAGAGTAAAAGTTTCTATAGGCTTGGCAAAAAATTTTAATTCACCTTCTGCCATTTCACGAACACATTGAACTGCATTGATAATAAGTTCATAGTTTTTGTAAATTCCTAAAAGTTCGATAGCTCTTGCAACTAAATAATCCCCTCCCAATACCGCAGCATGGTTATCCCAGAGTATATTTAAGGATTGTCCACCTCGACGGAGAACCGCTCGGTCAATAACATCATCGTGTGTAAGTGATGCCAGATGAAGTAATTCAAAGGCAGTTCCCAGAGATATATAGGTATTTAGGTCTTCCTCACCAATAGCCCCTGCAGATAACAAACATACAGCAGGTCGGAGCAACTTCCCTTTTGCCTTAGGTGCCATAGAAAAATCTATATTTACAAGTTTTAATGCATCTTCCCATATTTTTTGAACTTCTTCTGCTACCTTTAATATTTGTTCCTGAATAGGCTTATATATATGGGTTAAGGTTAAAGCCATTTTCTTTCCTTGATGTAAATACACTCATTCTTTGTGTGTTTGTGTTTCATTTTCCTGTTTCTCCGCAGGAATAATATTATAATTTATCATAGACATAAGAATGGATACTATAGGCGTTATCCAGTTAAAGAAACAAAAGGGGAGATAATGAAATGTAGAAGTCCCTAAAACGGAACTTGCGAAGGCTCCGCAGGTATTCCATGGAACTAATACAGAGGTTACAGTCGCACCATCTTCTAAGGTCCGGGATAAATTCCTCATATCCAGATGTCTCGCTATATATGATGCCCGATACATTCTACCGGGTATAACAATGGCTAAATATTGTTCCGCTGCTAATATGTTAAAAATGATGCAACTCAATACTGTAGAAATCATTAATCCCCCTGCAGAATGAACATGGTTCAATATAGATTCCGCTATCTTCTGAAGCATTCCTGTGGCTTCCATCACACCTCCAAATAACATTGCCATAATAATAAGAGAAATTGTAGAAAACATTCTTTCCATACCACCCGCAGATAATAAATCATCCAGAACAGGAATACCACTCTCTAATTTGTATCCATGGTAAGCCACATAAATGATACTTTTATAATTTTTGGAGATAAAGGAAGGAATTTGATGGACATTTTCAGGATAACTATTTTGGAATGCAAACGCAAGTATTCCTCCTAAAATACAACCCACTGTAAGTGCCGGTATTGCGGGCGTTTGTTTTATAGCAAGGAGAATAACAATAAGAGGAACGATAAAGAAAGACCAATGAATAAAAAAATTCTGTTCCAAACCCCGAATAATTTCATCTGTTTGGAGAATGTCCTGTCCTTTTGTATGTGAGAACAATCCAATACAAAGAAAAATAATTAAAGTCAGAATATAAGCAGGTATAGTTGTGTTTAGCATGTTCCTTATATGTCTAAAAAGATTGGTTCCACTAACGGCAGGTGCAAGATTGGTAGTATCGGATAGGGGAGACATTTTATCTCCAAGATAGGCACCTGAAATAATAGCCCCCGCCACCAGAGATTCTGAATAGCCTAAGGCTTTTCCAATCCCCATAAGGGCTACCCCAATCGTACCCATTGTGGACCAACTACTCCCAATGGCTAATGAAACGATGGAACAAATAATGCAGGCTACTATAGGAAAGGATTTAGCGGTTAGTATCTGGATGCCATAGTAAATAATACTTGGCACAATACCTCCTTGAATCCATAAAGCAATTGTTGCACCCACGACCAGGAGAATAATAATGGCTTCCATCGCAAGAACAATTGAATGTATTGCATTTCGTTCTATTTCTCTGTAAGAAAGCCCTAATTTCGTATGACCAATAATCCCTCCTATAATGGAGGATATCAGAAGAGCAACCTGACAGGGTCCCGAAGTAGCCTCATCTCCAAATATCCAGACATTAATGACTAATAAAGAAATAAGAATAATGCATGGAATTAATGCTAATTTTAATGTTACTTCCTGTTTCATCTTTAAAAATAAATTGAAGTTTAAGTAAAAAGTGTAATTATAGTATTGATTTTAAAATGGAATTTACAACTTGAAGAATAATGGACAAAGTAAGATATGAAAGGATGTTTATTCAGAAAAAATTAAATAATTTTTTACAATGTTTTATGTTAGCAATTCGGCTATTTTTAACATAAAATCACCCAACTTTGCTGCATACTCCGGGGAACCTTCCGTGATTAGTAAGCCCTGTGCCATGGCTTGAACCGTATCTACGGAGTTTGTTAATACAGGTATCGCAGAGTCTATATCCGGAAAACGCATGTGGACAAACGGCTTTCGTAAAGTATAATACCCCCTTCCTGCTTTGGATTGTCCCGCTTTGATTTTCAGCCAGCATGCAATATCTTCGTTATCTACGGACCACTGATATATTCGTTCCGGCTGTTTTGATGTCCACTTGACCATATCAACATCACCGGATTTGTTTAACTGACTTAAAGCAGTTGACACCATGTATAAAGTCATTTTAACTTTAATTCTTTTATCGACCGGATTTTTAGGCCTGGCATCCGGCATAAGTAATTTTAATTTCAAAAGAACACTAAACATTCTCCACAGTAAAGAGAAATTTTTAAACCCTTTAATTTTAGGTAAAACTAATTTGCCTGTAAAAAAATCATTCATCTTTTTCAATGAACTAAAATGAAAACTTATATCCGGTTTTTCTAACAATTCATAAGATATTTCAAAATTTAACTTATCAAATTTTATACAGGCTCCAGCGGTTTGTTCCCCATTTCGGGCTGTAAATTGAACCGTGCCTTGAACATCCTTAAACCGTTTCTGAAATGCAGGATGGTCTTCTAATAATACCTTTATAACAGGTAGAACCGCTCGTAAGATGATTTTTGAAATTAAAATATCCTTTTCATTTTCCACCATTAGTATTCATCCTCCCAGTCTTCTTCTTTTTCAAATTCCTTTCCAAGCAATTCTCTAACCTTTTCTACAATACCATCTGTATCAATTTTATAATAATGCATCAAATCCTCAGGATAACCGTGAGGTGTGAACTGGTCGGGTATCCCTACCTTAGTAAATGCACACGATTTCCCACTTTCTGCAATTACTTCACTTACCGCACTACCTAAACCACCAATAACATTATGGTCTTCAAAAGTAACAATCCTTCGTGTTTCCATAAGTGCTTTCAAAATGGCTTCACGGTCAATGGGTTTGATGGTGTGCATATTTAAGACGCGAACCGATATACCATCTTCCCGTTCCAGGATATTCGCCGCTTCTACAGCATGGTAAACAACTGCACCACAAGCTATAACCGTTACATCTGTGCCAGATTTCATTTCTACCGCTTTACCAATTTGAAACCCGTATTGGTCTGTTTGATACACACGAGGTTCGAAACTGCGTCCAATTCGTATATATACAGGACCTTCAACTTCCACACATGCCTGAACCGCTAATGCTGTTTCAACCGCATCTGCAGGCACAATAAGTTGTATATTAGGGATAGCACGGATAATAGAAAGGTCTTCTATAGAATGGTGCGTTGTCCCCGCAGAACCAAAGGAGGTTCCACCATGCGTTGCTATAATTTTTACATTTAAATTCTGATAGCAAATATCAGTTCTTAAAAATTCTACTGCACGCATGGATGCAAAAACTGAAAATGTAGAGACAAAAGGTAAAAGTCCTACTTTAGCTAAACCTGCCGCTACACCAAACATATTTTGTTCCGCTATACCTAAATTAAAAAAACGCTCTGGAAATTTCTCTCCAAACTTCCCAATTTTAGTGGACTTGGCTAAGTCTGCGGAAAGACCTACTATTTTGGGGTTTATTTTCCCCAATTCACTTAAAACAAGTCCGTATGTTTCTGCTTGGGTCATTTTGTCGGCATCATATACCGTCCATGTTAAACCTCCCACAGGGCTCATATTACTTCTCCTATCAATATAATGGGTTAATTTTTATGAGACATCTGGATACATTTTATCTATAGAAAGTTTTGCTTTTTCCGCTTGTTCAGCATTAAGTCCGCCATAATGCCATGCCGGATTGTTTTCCATGAAATCGACACCTTTGCCTTTGATAGTATCACATATAATCATGGAAGGTCCTTCGTTATAAGCGAGTGCTTTATCAATGGCATCGCATATCTGGGACATATCATGGCCATTAATGACCTGTGTATACCAACCGAATGCTTCCCATTTCTTATCAATGGGTTCCAGACTCATAACCGACTCCGTGGGTCCATCAATCATCATATGGTTACGGTCTAAAAAGCCAATAAGGTTGCCAGTCTTATAATGACTTGCAGCCATAGCTGACTCCCAGATGGAACCTTCATTACACTCACCATCACCAATAACGGCGTAAATTTTCCAATCTTTTTTTAATACCCGGGCTCCTAAAGCCATGCCCAGTGCCTGAGAAAGACCATGCCCCATAGAACCCGTAGAGGCTTCAACTCCGGTGGCTTTTTTAGAATCTAAATGCATACCAAAAGCAGAACCAAATTGATTGAATTCTTTTAATAGTTCAAAATCAAAATAACCACGATTTGCAAGGATAACAGCATGTCCTACACCTCCATGTCCTTTACTCAATACCAGACGGTCTCTGTCTTCCCACGATGGATTTTTAGGATCTATTCGCATATATTTCCAGTAAAGAACAACCATAAAATCCACCATGCTTAAAGACCCACCGATATGACTTCCTCCTGACCAATGGGTAACATCTACAATGTCCTTTCTTATCTTTTTTGCAATAGTTTTAAGTTCTTTGTGTTCCAGTTCTGTTAAGGGCATAATTGATTACTCCTCTACAAATCTTTTTAATATTATATAGATGATTTTATTACCTTAAATGCTTCCTCGCAAATTTCCCATGTTTTTTGAATGTCCGCATCCGTGTGCGCCATCGATAAGAACCAATTGTGGTGTGAAGTGAAAAAAGCACCCCGTCGTGTGCATTCCGCACACCATCTTTGATGAAGTTGTAAACTCGGGTCATCTGTAATCCGATAATATGCCATTGCAGGATGCCCTGTAACTTTCAAATTAAATCCATAATCTCTTGCTAATTTAATTAGTCCTTCATTAAATTTGTTCCCCAATTGTTCCAGATATTCCGGTGCCTTTAGTCTTTTTAATTCATTAAGGTTGGCTATGGCAGCAGACATAAATGCAGCAGAATACCAATAACTGCCGGTATGAAATACCTTCGATGCTGTTACTTTTAATTCTTCTTTGCCCACAAGTGCAGATATCGGATAGCCATTGGCAATAGCTTTACAAAAACATATCAGGTCAGGTTTGAACTTAAAATATTCGTTAGAACCCCCTAAATGAAGTCGAAAACCTGCACGAACATCATCGCAGATTAAAACAACACCATGTTTCTTTAATAACTTCTGAACACCATCCCAGTAACCTTCTGCAGGATACTCATTATCTGTAAATACAGGGTGATGATATGGAGAAGAAATAAAGCCAGCAACCTGTCCATAGTTTTCTTCCAGTGCTTGTTCCAATGCTTTCAGGTCATTCCATGGAATTCGAATGACATTAACTACATCTTCTTCTGTAACCCCGGGATGACCAATTCCCTGCATCCAGGGTGCTGTTCCATGATACCCACCCTTTATAGCAATAATTTTTTTCCTGCCTGTTTCTGCCCGTGCTATCATCACTGCATAATTTGTTACATCCGCTCCATTCTTAGCAAAAAATGCCCAATCTGCTACAGGAATTAAATCAACTAAAAACTCTGCCAACTCCACCATTTTGGTAGAAGCAATACTATTTGCATCCGCTTGTTTCAATTGTTTTATAAATGCTTCATCTACCACAGGATTGTGATACCCCATAATCATAGGACCATAAGCACACATGTAATCAATAAATTCGTTTCCATCTACATCCCAGAATTTACAACCATCTGCACGAGTGCTAAAGAAAGGATAGGCATTCGTCGGAACACATGGAGCAGGACTGAAATGTCCATATACTCCACAGGGAATAACACGAGTTGCTCTTTCAAACCATTTTTGATTTTCGGTATAGTTGAAAACTTGCATAAATACAACTCCTTTATGATTTAAGAAATATATTGAGTAATACGCCCTAAAACCAGTCCTACATTATCAATAATGGGTATAATGCCGGAAATATGAATTTTCCCTAATCCTAAACCTGCAAATGTATCCAGTTTGTTTGTAAGCAAAAGTTCTGTTGTTTCAAGGTCCTTTAAGCTTAATACCGAATTAAATTTCTGTCCCGATAGTTGGTCTATATATCTCCATTTCCCGTCTACTTTCCCAAAATATACAGCAAAATCAATGCTTTCTATGGCTACTTTTAATATGCCCTCAGGTGTACCTGCAAGTATCTTTTTAGATACTTCCTCTTTTTCGGCAAGAACTTCCGCAGAACGAAGAGCGGTTTTAAGTTGAAGTATCGCATATATTTTTTTCTCTTCTTCTGTATAACTTTGGGGACCTTTTAAGTAATACTCCAATCGTTTGGTAAGAGCATCAAAATTTTTCTTAAGAAAAGAAATTCGTGTAAAACCTTTTAATAAGAAAGGAAGTTTCCCTTGTTCAAAAACTTGAACCGCATGTTCCGGGCTTATAAGAAGAATATGGATAGTTGGATTATCCTTTTTTTCAGGAGAATATAAAATCTCTCCATTTTCAATCCTCAAAAAGGTTTTTTCTCCATTTCGGAGCGAAAAGAGTATCTTCTCGTTTACAGAGTTAATTAAATCTTTTGCAGGTTTATCTAACTGAACGAGGTCAACAAGAGTTGGTAATACCGCCTTTAAGTAAATCGAGGCTTTAATGTCGTTTTGAATATTACCTTGTTTTGTTTTGCAGAAAGGACAGGATAATGTTCCCATATCTCATACCCTTTAATTGTTTTTATTGAATTTTATGTTTATGAGTAATATTACAAAAATGATAGCAATTTTACAAATTTTTATTTGCGGTCTTGTTGGGATGCTTTGTTTATTTGCAGGATTTGTGTGTCTTTGAACTGAACAAGGCTTCTACATTCAGGATATTTCGGTAAAAATTGATTATATGTGTCGCGAATAATCTTTAAATCTTCTTCAATATTTCCTGTTGGCATTACTGCAATACCGGAATTTCCAACTCTTTTGGTCCTATAATCCCAGAATCCGAGAACAATAGGAACTCTGGAATGATAGGCGATATGATAAAAACCACTTTTCCAATGGTTACTGAATTCCCTTGTCCCTTCAGGAGCAATTGCAAGGACCACCTGTTCATTTCCTTCAAAAAGTTCTTCAGCCTGTTCTACGAATCGGTTGGGTGTAGAACGGTCTACAGGAATTCCTCCGATCTTTTTTAAAAACCATCCAAAAACACCTTTGAATAATGAACCTTTACCCAGCCAGTTTCCACGAACCCGTAATGCAAAACTACACAAAATCCCTACCAATCCATCCCAGTTTGATGTATGGGGAGCAAAAATCACAACATATTTCGGATAGGGAGGAGGCGGTCCCTGTACTCTCCACCCCAATAATCGCAAAATTAATGTGGCTCCGATACCTAACAAAAGGTTTCCTTTGCCTGCTCTTGCTTTAATCGTATAAATTTACCTTCTATTAAAACAGTTTAATATCTAACAGTTATATTATAAACAATAAAAGAAACCTCATTGCAAAAAATAAAAGGAACAATTTTTTTTAACCTATATCCTAAAAAATTTTTCCCTGCTACACACTTTTTTCCCATTTATCCCATCCGTGTTCTTCGAAATTAATTCCAGAAGAGATGTATTTTCTGCTGATTTATAGGCAAAGTATAGAATTATCTCTTCTATTATATCAGACTCTTTTTACTCATCTATTGCATCTCATTTTTTATATTGAAATTAATATCGCATTACCAAAATATATAGACTATAAGCCTATCAAATTCTCTATAACTAAAATTACTTCATGAAAATTCTTAAAATATTGCAAATAAAGTTCGGTAACTTTTGATTGGAAGAAGAAACCGTAATAGAACCACTTTCCGAATTACTAAATTCGCTGACGCAGTTTTCATTAATTCTTGCAATGACCCAATAAAATTTCGTTATGGTTGTTTCCAGAGGATTGCACATTTCATTGCAATTAGCAGAACATCCACAAGCAGTTTTACTGGGTTCCGGAACATCTATAGTTATTGTGTCTTCATAATAAAGGTTACCTGTCCATGGTGATATAGGGACGGCAGAGGCAAGGTTATCTTCATCATTTCTATAAACACGATATTCCACAGCCCCCGGTGAAGAATTCCATGAAATAAATATCCTGTCAGGGTAAATTCCATCGGTTGCATAAACCCCTGATGGATGTGCAGGTTTATTACAGGTTGTAATTATCTTGTGAGTTACGGGGCTACTATCGGTTTCCTGGTCATTTACAATAAGTTGAAATTCATAAACTCCGTCTATGTCCACCATAAAATTAATAACTTTTAAGTTTGGATTTAACAGTGTAACAGAACTCCCTGTTGGCATCGAAACAATAGACCACTTATACCCTAATTCAGATACATCCATGTCAGAATCGTAACTATCCGAGCCATCCAGGGTTATTGTATCTCCAATAAATGCAGTTTCAGGTCCTTTGATAATAGCAATAGGAGGATGATTTATACATGTAATCTGGAAATTTACTATATTACTTCTTAAAAATCCATCATTAACAACAAGAGTTCCCTGATAGAACCCTTTTTTGTCTATGTTTAATGTAATAATAGGTTGGTCAGCATTTTGAATTGTGAGTTTACTATCTTCAGGTTTTGAGAATAATATCCATTCATAGTAAATAGAAGTATTATCTATGTCATAACTATCTGAACCGTCAATAATAACAGTATCCCCCACATATACTTGGAACTCATCTTGTTTTAATTGTGCTACTGGAGGATTGTTTGTGGTACTAATACGGATAACAACAGGTTTACTAAACAGGTACCCATCAGAAATAATTAATTGTATTTCGTAATTACCTTCGACATCGGGTATGAAGTAAGGATTGGGGGAATTCGTTTCAAAAATTTCTGCCTGACTTCCATCAGGTCGGGATATGAATGTCCAGATGTAAACTAACTCATCGTTATTAGGGTCAAAACTGGCGCTTGCATCGAGATAACATGGTCTTCCCACAACAGCATTTTTATCTTTTTCCACGACAGCAGTAGGGGCAACATTTCCTGTTGAGAGGGAGATAGTACTTATATCCGATGTCGTTTTTCCATCGTTGACTTGAAGTTCGATAGTATAAGTTCCCGCTTTATCAATATACAATTGTGTTATAGGTTCTGTTAATGAACTTAAAGTAGTTTGACTATCATTAGGGCGAAAAGATAATTGCCATTGGTATGTAATCAAATCTCCATCCGGGTCATAACTGTTTGTCCCATCTAATACTACTTCATCTCCCACTTTTATTATTTGAGGTGCAGATATGATTGCTATCGGTGGAAGATTAAAGGTTCGGAGAACGATTTCGGAACGAGATACAGAAGAATATGGGTCTGAGACAAGTAATTCAATAGAATAGTATCCTGGATAATCGGGTATAAAGGAACAAATAGATTCGTTATCGCTATTTAATTCCGTTTTACTTTGTTTGGGCTTATCGATAAGTTTCCAGTTAAAGGAAAGCTCATCTCCATCCGGGTCATAACTTAAAGAAGCATCTAAAACATTAGAAGCCCCAATTTCAAGATATTCAGATGCAATGACAGTTATTACAGGTGGACGGTTTTCCGTGGTGATTGTTGTTATGGCAGGATTACTCCACATATTACCATCATAAATTTGAAGTTGCACCTGATAATTGCCGTGTTTGTCAGGAATCAGTTGTGTTGTAACACCTGTAGGGTTGGACAATTGAGCAAAACTTCCCTGTGGTTTGCTGATAATTGTCCATTGATAATCTTTTATAACATCCCCATCCGGGTCATAACTACTTTCTGCTGATAGAGATACAGGAGTATTTATAAAACTCTGCGTCTCGGATTGAATTACCGCCACAGGGCGTTGATTGGTAATTTCTGTTGTAATAACACAAGATGTATTACCTCCCCATGCGTCGGATATTATAACTTGAATTTCATAAGTTCCTTTACGGTCAGGTGTGAATGTAAATGCAGGCTCTACAGAGTTAATGAGACCTATCATACTTTCTACTGGTTTTGAAATAATTTCCCATGAATATGTGATAGGGTCCTGTTCCGGGTCATTTATTTCGGGTAATAGTATTGTTAAAGGTTGTCCTACTGAACCTGGAATAGGTTGTTCCGGACATTGTATCTCTGGAGGATTATTGGTTGCTGTGATTTGAGATATTACTATCTCACCCGATTCAAATCCATCGTTTATTTGTAAGGTTACACTATATTTTCCAGGTGCGTCTGTTTTTAACCCAGCTATATTGTTTTGAATTAAATAAATTTCCGCACTACTTAATATAGGACGGGAAAGAAGTCCCCAATTAAAAGTGAGTGGGTCATTATCTAAATCTGAACTTTGCGTAGCATCGAAAATAACCGTTTTACCATGTGGAACTTCAATAGCACTGGGATTTACAATTGTTTGAGGTTTCCTATTAACACATTGTAAAGAAATTGTCTTGTCTGTTTTTTCATAAGTATCAAAAACTTCAAGTTTTAATGTATAAGTGCCTCTTTTATCGGATACAAAACTGGTTTCGGGCTGAGTAAAAGAACTAAGTATTGTATTGCTTCCCACCGGTGCAGAAACCAATCTCCATTGATAAGATAATGGGTCGTTGTCAATATCAAAAGTATCCCGTGCAGAAATAGATACATTTGTATTTAAATAAACAGTCGGTGGAAACCCGATTGCAATTTCAGGGAGATGGTTGTAAACATCTAATTTCCAATGGGCAAATGAGTTGTCAAAGCCATCTGATATGTATAAGATAAATTCATATTGACCCAATACATCCGGTGTAATTGTTATTGTATTATTAAAAACTCCCTGTAGTGATACACGACTACCATCGGGTTTGGTTGCCAGTTTCCATAAAAATTCTATTTCATCTCCATCAGGGTCTACTACGGATGATGCATCTAAGACAACGATATCGCGAGGTCTTGCTTTTTGTTGAGCATTAATTACAATCTCCGGTAAACGATTAACAACTTCAATAACAACCGTATCGGGTTCACTTTGAGCAAAACCATCAGAAACAATAAGTTGTGCAATATAAGTTCCGGGAAGGTCTGGAATTAAAATGGGATTTGCTGTATCTGCGTTTCTTAGATATTCAAAACTCTCAAGAGGTTTGCTGATAAGACGCCATGAATAATTAATTCGGTCTCCATTCGGGTCATAGGACCCAGACCCGTCAAGAGTTATAGATGAGGGACGATATACATTTGTTATGTCCTCTCCTGCATTAGCGATAGGAGGCTTATTCTCTAACGATTCGGATTGAAATTCCACAATATATGAGTTGTAGCCCGATTTATCAACAAAATGTAAGGAAGGTTTTACAGGGTCATGTTTATGACTCATATTCATAGATTTACTAACCCAATAATTGGCAGATGGAATAACAGTTGAATCGCTTCTAAGGATACGGAGGATAACGGCATCTTCAGGAACATCCTCCGGAAAATTGGAATGCAAATAAACATAATCAGACTGTTGTGAAGAACTATAGACAATACCATATTCTCTGTGGGAATTATTTATAGACACCCAGATAGGATTGGAGGGTGTAGATATACTTAAGGTTTTTCCATCCGGCAAATAGATAATATCAGGTATTCTCTGTTCATCATTATCATCATTACTAAGTAATCCAGTTGTTATTGAAGCATTTTCTCCTGTAACTTCAATAGTATGCAGTAAATCATGATATTGTTCCCTGGTAATAAGGGGTAAAAGAGTACCCTTATTGTCTTTGTAAGTCCATCGAGAAACTAACTGCCATTTATTTGAAAGAGGTGGAGATAAAAAGTACCACAAATAAGAGTTGGTTTTTTCTTTCTGCAAAGAAATGTTGTTATATGTGATTTGTTGATATTGCGTTCCTATTCCATTTATTGCCGTTTGGATTAAGGATAAGGAAGCAATATTTCCTGTTTCATGTAAATATTGAATATTCTCCCATTCAAATTTTATAGGGAGATTAATATTATCTGTTGGAGAAATAAGAATCGCTAAAGGTAGAACCGTTTCTCCTGAGTTATCCGCACTGGAAGAAATTTGCAATTCGTGAATTTGAGGAGCAAATATATGTTCCATAAGTATAGGTTGTGAAAGAATCTTCAAAGGTAGCGGGGGAGAGGATATATCCCATGTCCCCAGTAATGAAATAATATGAATTTGTGCGAATAATCGAATTTCCGATATCGGGTTTTCCCAAAATTCATGCAAGGGATAAAGTAACCATTGTTTTTTCTCTATATTATTAAACAAATCTGTTTTCTCAAAATTAGATAATTCAAATATCTGGAATAGAGAAGTTATATCCTCATTGTTTTCCGCATTATGAATTTGCCATTGAATATCTATTTGCTCATAAAGCCCTGTCCGAGTAGCAGTTTTCATTACAATGGGTAGAATTTCTCCTGTGGCTAAGGTCATTTGCCCGGTTGCGTAGGAAAGAATAGGTACATTTTGATTGGATTGATTATCTGGCAGGGATATTTGAATGTTTACTGGAACAATGGTTGTATCAGGATTTATTCTATTTATTTGATAAAAATCCCCATAGATAGGAGTAAAATCCGGACATAAAACTTCTGTATTCCATAAAGGCATTACCATAAATTGGGATATATCCGAATTGTTAGTTTGTTCCGAAAAAATGATACCCGTCAAGATCGATGAAGAACACGAGGAATCAAAATCAAATGATTCTGATATCTGTGAAAGGACAGGAATATTAACAGAAGATTGCGGTTCTATTGTTCCTAAGTATTGAACAGGATACTGTATATTTAATAAGTCAGTTTGGAATGGATATAAATAAACATCATATAAAGGTTTAATCCCTTGATTGGTAATGGAAAGTGTAGAATTATGAGATATTTCTGTTGTAATAAAAGGAATATAACCTGGCGATATTGTTAATACAGAAGTGTTGTCTGGTTCAAGAGCAGAACTATTGGATACTGATAGTAGATATAGCTTCTGATTATTATCGATTGTGTAAGACCAGAATTGTTTAGATAAGAACGGTTCTAAATAAATATCAATCATTTCGTGATTGCTCTTTAAATTTGATATAAAATAGGTCTGGCTTTCAAATCCCTCACTTAGTATTACAATAGAAAAAGGAGGTTCAGGTAGATTATTAACTTCAACTATTCCATCATTATTGATTTGAGAAGTAGAAAGAATACCTGTTTCACTAACGATAGAAACGGAAGCATTATGGATAGCTTCATTCGTATATTTGTTAAATACATTTATTGTTAAACTTTTTGTCGTATCCTCAATAACTTTTATAGGAATGCTCACATTTAATCCCGATTCAAAACGAATAGATAGGGATGTCTCTATAGGTTCTGGAATTTCTATAAATGGGATTCCTACCTGTAATGAAACGAAATAACTTGAACCTGCTGGAATATTGTAAACTGTGTTTGGAGTAACTAAATGAATATTCGGGTTTTCAGGTTCGATTTGTATTCGAGCGGGTCCTGAATCTTTTCCTCCTTGATTTTTTAGTTCTATCGTATAAAACTGAGTTTTCTCGAGAAGTAAAGGTAAAGAAACCTCTTCAGGAATAGATGTTATTACCGTTTGATAGGGTTTGGGTAGAATATCATATTGAGCGGTTGCAAGAGTTTTTGAATTACTTTGTAAATTAAGCATTATAGGGAAGCTATTCTGTGTTGTTGGCTTGGAATAAAGGATAAGTTTACAAGTTTCTTTAGATTGTCCCTGTATTGAGGAAGGAATAACATAATCATAATTCCAATCAGGAGGTATTCCTGTTATCATGAATGATAATTGCTTTTCTTCCGTATCCCCTAAATTGATAATATTAAAGGGAATGGTATATGTTTTGTTAGGTATAACCTCAAGAAAATAGTGGGAGGGGGTTATCGCAAGTCCTCGCAATAAGACTTCTTCAGTAATAGGATAATCTTCTTCCCTTGGGTCTCTGATAGATATGCTATATATCCCTCCTTCTGTGTTGGATATAGGGAAATATGTATAATTTATTTCCCCATTCTGGTCAGTAGTGAAAGTGTAAGTTTTTGAGAATCCTCGATGAGCAATTTGCAAAACGATTTGTTTATTTACAGCAGGTTGTAGGGTTTCAGGATTATACGCATATATTTTGATAGGAATAGGTGTGCCTACATCCTCTTCTGTTATACCTGTAGTTAGTCGAAAATCATATTCTCTGGCTTGTATTTGAATAATTCCTATAACCCCAACATTATTGTCCCTTGATTCTTCATAAATAGTCTTTGTCTTATTTAGGTAAGCAAGAAGATACATATTTCCAAATGCAGAAGAAGGTAATTTTGCTTTTAATGAATTTGAATATTGTCCGCCAACCGCAACAGAAGTATTATTGGTGATACAGGTTATTTCAACATCTGTTTCATCAAGCCATTCATCATTAGATAAGTAAAAACAATCACTCCAACTTTTGTTGTCAATATTTACAAAACCTGTATTCTTTGCCGTGTAGTTAATTGATATAATCCCCTGGGAAAAAGGGTTTGACGGTGTAACTATTCCCGAAAGCAAAGTAAGGTCTGGTTTGGGGACAGGTGTTAAATATATTTTCGAAATAGTTGTGGTGATTGGTTCTCCCGTTGTTCTATATATCCCATAACCGGATATTTCCTGAATACCCTCTGTTTCAGGCGAAACAAGGACAGAAAAGGAAAAAGTAATTCCTCCAGATGGAAGAAATATCCATGCAAATTCTGCTTTCCCTGTTTCCGTATCGAAATAATAAATAGGCGGAGGAGAACCCGCAGTAAATTTAACAAATTGCCAATACTCAGGCAAAAATACCGTTGCTCCTAAGGCAGTGATTTCCAGAGGATTTAAATACGAAATATTAACTTCAAATTCCATTTCTTGTTCGGGAGCATATATATCTCCTGATTTTGATGATATATTTAAATATACTGTTTCTATGCTCCCTTCTCCTTCGATTATTCCCTCTCCTTCAATTTGCCCCTCACCTTCGACTATCCCTTCTCCTTCGGTTTGACCTTCAATAGTTGGACAGTCAAAGTAGGAAATGACAGGTTCAGTTTCCTGAGGGTCTCCAAATGATGCAAAAATACCAATTCCTGTAATAAATTGATTACCACTAATAGGTTGTGCAAATCTTAAACGAAACGTAAAAGAGGCTGGAAAAGAGGGAACAAAAATCCAACCAAATTCTAAGGTTCCAAAAGCCCCTCTTGAAGGTTGGAGTGGAGGTGCGGAACCACTTATAATCTCTTCGTAAACAAGTCCTTCTGGCACTATTTCCCTTAGACCTAATGTGAGTAGGGGGTCTTCTCCTGTGTATGTTAACTCAACAGTTACATCAAGAAAAGAATCTATAGCACAATCCGGATTTTGTGAGAGACTTTGAGTAATGTTTAATATCCCCTGTTTTTCTACGGTTTTTTGCCCCGTATTTACTTCTGAAAATCCCGAACAAATAAATAAAAAGAAAAAAATTAATAATGAAAAAAGAAAAGAATACGAATTTTTTTTACCTATCATCTTATAAATTAGAGATAAATCTTTCATCCAAAATATCCTTGCTTTATGTATTAGATAAAATAATACCAAATATATTTTAACATAAAAAGATCATAAGCATGAAAATTTGGTATAAAAACAATAAATCGGAGTTGCAAACTCCGATTTATTGGATGGATACATATTTTATAATTTATTCTAATACTTGTAGAACTTCTCTTCCTTTACCCTGAGCTATTAATGATACATAATTTTCTAACTCTTTCTGAATATTTTTATCTGTCAGGTCAATTACGCGTTTCTGTTCTGCAGACATGTAACTTGCCTGGCATAATTTGGTTATTTCCAGTCCATATTCAAAATTCAGGAAGGCATCTTTTCCCTTTTGGAAGGAGTTTACTGCATCACATATCTCATCCACATATCCATACAAATCAGGTTCGTTAGGTTCAACAATTAACAATCCGCGACTTGCTGTTGATTTTTCTAATGCTGATTCTGCATCGGCAACGGCTTCCGCTGCCGAGTCACCAATGAATACTTGCAAGGATGACATTTGTGAATTAAACTCGAATGCATATCCAGGACCTAATCCATCCATCATTAATCGTAGTCCCTGTTTGTCATACATCCATGAATTTGTGAACTGCCCTTTAACAATTTGTCCCGTTTTAGGGTTCTGGAAGGTAACTATGCCAGTAGCAAAATCTTCTCCCGGGGTCTTGCTATAATCTACCCCTGTCCTTTTTAACAGGTATTTTCTCCATTGGGGTAATCCCCATTTTAACAAACCCACCTCTGCGGATACACGAATAGGTTTTAAATAATTCACAGGTTTCCCCTGAGGAGTTAACACATACCAACAACAGGCAATACTATGGCAACCCATATCACAGAGGACACCGCCTCCCTGTCTTGTTGGGTCCCAGAACCAACCTTCATGCGGTCCGGAATGTTCTTCGGAAGAACGAGCCAGGGCTATAGGTCCCATGACTTCTTCCACCGAGGCTAATTGCATTTTCTGACTGCGGATTGCTTTCATATGAAGTTGATTCTCAAAATAGGCTGTTGGCAATTTTGTTGACTTTGCAATATTTACTAACTCCATTGCCTCTTTTACAGTTCTTCCCAAAGGTTTTTCACAAATAATTCCCTTAATATTTGCTCCTGCCTTAACTGCCTCAGCAATTTTTTGCATAATTTCTATCCTCGCAAAATTCGGAGCAAATATTGCAACCGCATCTACATTTTCACAAAGGTCTTTAATGTTCTTATAAACTTTACAATCGCCGACGCCTAACCGTTTTGCTAAGGAGGAAAGTTCTCCTGCCCCTTTGAGAGCATAAACACCTGCAAGTTCTACACCACGTACACTTTGTAATGCTTTTGTTTGAAAACGGGCGATAAATCCAGCACCAATAAATCCTAAACGAAAGTTACCCATATTGTTCTCCTTTCCAATTATGTTTAATTGCTTTCAAACGATAATCATAATCATACAATAACAGAATAAGATATGCAAAAAAGTAATATTTTTGAAACTTTTTTGTAAGAATAACTATCCAACATATATCTGTATGTATTTTAATTGTTAGAATGTAAAATGTTTGACATTTAACATCCTGACTTGATAAAATAGATGTTACAAAAGTGGGAATTAATTCTTATTTTTATGAAAGGAGGTGAAAAAATGACAGATACGGATGCTTTAGTTAATAAGATTAAGGAAGTTATCGCCAACCGTTTGAGTCGTTCTATAGACGAAGTTACGGATGAGGCGCGTTTCATAGAAGATTTAGGCGCAGATTCACTGGATTTGACAGAATTGTTAATGACACTTGAGGAAGAATTTAATATCCAGTTAGATGATGATGCCAATCAAATTATTACCGTGGGTGACGCCGTTAAATATGTGTTATCCCGGATAAAATAAATAAAAAAGATTACTTATAGTCCCTGTGAATAAATTTTATTCACAGGGATTTTTTTACCTGTCTTTTAAATTGGATATTAAGGAATAGATTTGATAAAATATAATAACTTTGTATTACCTTTGAAATAAATTAATCGTATGGAGATAAATAAAGAGGGTAACTGGGAAAGTTTATTTTTATCATGGGCTAAAAATTTGAAATTTAAGCCCAAAAATATTTACTTATTTAAGATGGCGATGACACATACTTCATTCTATAGTGGAAAAACAAAAGTAAATCGTTGTATGTTTGAAACAACGGAATTTTTAGGTGATGCGGTTTTACAACTGGCTATTACCGAATATATTTATAAAGCATACCCGGGATTATCCTCCGGAGACTATACTTTATTACGTTCTTCTATTGTCAGGTGTCAGACCCTAAGTCAGGTAGCTCGAAAAATAAATCTTTCCAGTATTATTATTATGAGTAAAGGAGAAGAGAACGCTGGAGGTAAAGATAAAGATACTATTCTTGAAGACGCTCTGGAATCACTCATCGGTGCTTTTTATTTAGACAAAGGATGGAACTTAACAAAGAAATTTATATATAAGATTTTTGAACAATATCTAAAACAAGATTTCCATTTATCTGGAAGTAAAGATTCCAAATCCAAATTACAGGAATGGTGTCAAAGGAACCTGATACCTTTACCGGAATATCGGTTACTGGAAGAAAAAGGTCCTGACCACGAGAAAAAATTTCAAATGGGGATTTTTATTGAAGATAAATTTATTTCAGCAGGGGAGGGTAAAACCAAAAAAAGTGCATCACAGATTGCTGCTCAAAAGGCATTATCCCTCCTACAAAAAGAACCATGGGTATGAGATAATATCAAAGTTTGCGAGTAAGGAAAATAAACAAATAAATGTAAAGACGATTAAAACAAAAAAATTAATTGAACGAAAGGAGTAAGTGTTATGATGGGATTAGGTTATTTAAAAATTGCAGGAGCGGCGTCGGTTCTTGCATTGTTAGTCGTTGCCTATATGATTCAGTATGTGTTGACAAAATCACAGGGCAATGAAAAAATGGCGCGGATTTCCAGAGCGGTTCAGGAAGGTGCTCTCGCTTTCCTGTTACGCGAATATCGCTATGTAATGGCTACAGTGCTTATTATAGCGGTATTAATAGCCATTGTAGGGGAGATGAGACCCGATTTACCATTGGGCTGGAAAACTTCCATCGCCTTTATCATAGGTGCGGTAGCCAGTGCAATGGCAGGTTTCTTAGGTATGTTTATTGCAACCCGTTCCAATGCCAGAACCACAGAAGCGGCTCGTGCCGGTGGCATAAAAGCAGCTATTGATGTGGCTGTCAGTGGTGGTTCGGTTATGGGATTAGGTGTGGTTGGTATTGCAACTTTTCTTTTAGTTGTAGTTTACAAATTATTTAATGGAGAAGCACAGATTGTTAATGGATATGCAATGGGCGCTTCATTAGTGGCGTTGTTTGCAAGGTCAGGCGGTGGTATTTATACCAAAGGTGCGGACATGGGTGCAGACCTTGTTGGTAAAGTAGAAGCGGGCATTCCGGAAGATGACCCACGTAACCCTGCTGTTATCGCAGATAATGTAGGTGATAATGTAGGCGACGTTGCCGGTTTAGGCGCCGACCTATTAGAATCGTATGTTGAATCTATCATTGCTAGTTTAGCAGTAGCAAGTATGATTGCTGTTTCCTCTGCAAGTGAATCTATGTATGTCACTTCATTTCCATTCCTTACTGCATCAGTGGGCATTGTTGCCTCAGTTATAGGTGTATTTTATGTTAAGTTTTTTGCTAAAAATGACCCACAAAGTGCTTTAATGTGGGGAACTTATGTAAGTGCTGGACTTACAATTATTGGTGTCCTTTTATTAGGTCGTATGATTGGAACAAATTTTAATTTAGATGGGACTGCATATCAATGGTGGGGACCTCCTGTCGCATGTATTTTGGGGATTATTTCAGGAGTTATTGTTGGATTTACCAGTGAATATTTTACCTCCGGAAAATATAAACCTGTACAAAGATTAGCAGAAGAAGCACAATCCGGCCCTGCTGTTGCGGTTGTTGGTGGAACTTCAATAGGTATGTTAAGTACCGCCATCCCTACGATTATTCTTGCTCTTGCCGTTATCCTCGCTTATAAAGTAGGTGGAATGTATGGTATAGCCCTTGCTTCCTTAGGTATGCTTGCTACAACAGGAATGGTTCTATCCGTAGATGCTTATGGACCCATTGCAGACAATGCCGGTGGTATTGCAGAAATGTCCGGACTTGACCCCAGTGTCCGTAAAATTACAGATAACTTAGATGCTGTCGGAAATACAACAGCCGCTATCGGAAAAGGTTTTGCCATTGGTAGTGCCGCTTTTGCCGCAATTGGTTTATTGAGTGCGTTCATGTTATCTGCTAAATTAGACACTTCAAAAGTATCCTTAATTGACCCGAAAATTCTTGCAGGCTGTTTAATCGGAGGTATGATACCTTTCGTTTTTTGCTCGTTATTATTCGGTGCTGTAAGCAAAAATGCTTATGCTATCATCGCTGAAGTAAGACGGCAATTCAAAGAAATTCCCGGACTTAAAGAAGGTAAAGAAGATGTTATGCCTGATAGCAAGAAATGTGTAGATATTGCGACACAGTCTGCTATTAAAGGTATGATGGTCCCCGGAATTTTAGCCATTATAATCCCTGTTGTTATTGGATTTGGTTTGGGTGCCCCCGCTCTGGCAGGTTTCCTTGTCGGTGCTATTATAACCGGTGTAATGTTAGGTATTCAAATGGCAAACAGTGGTGGTGCCATGGATAATGCAAAGAAATACATCGAAGAAGGTCATTTCGGTGGTAAAGGCTCTGAAGCACATAAAGCGGCGGTTGTTGGTGATACTTACGGCGACCCGTTAAAAGACACCGCTGGACCTTCCATTAACATTTTGATTAAGTTAATGTGCGTTATTGCTTTGGTATTAGCTCCATTATTTATATAAATTATAAAATAAGGCACAGGAAACCTTTCCTGTGCCTTATTTCTTATTTAAATGCTTACATTAATACTTATTTCGATTTACTTCTTGTAAACTTTCCGTTCAAAAGCATTAGGAATATTCATTGCCTCCCGATATTTTGATACAGTTCTCCGTGCAATTTTTATTCCTTCCTTTTTTAGAATGAATTCAGCGATTTGCTGGTCACTTAAAGGCTTTGTTTTGTCTTCTTCCTCAATAATTCTCTTGATGATGCTCTGAACTGTACGCGATGATTTTTCATTTTCACCTTCACTTGTTTTGATGCCCCCTGAAAAGAAATAACGGAATTCAAAGATTCCTTGTGGGGTAGCCATGTATTTACCCGCAATACAACGGGAGATTGTTGATTCATGTATATTAATACGGTCTGCAATGGTTTTATAAGTTAATGGTTTTAAATAATCAACTCCTTTACGCATAAACTCTTCTTGAAAAATTGCTATCTCTCTTGCAACCTTATATAAGGTACTTTTTCTCAGTTCAAGGCATTTTATTAATCGAATTGCCGAATCTTTATATTTTTTTATCTGCTCTTTCTCTTCTTTGGGTAATATCTTTATCTGTTCTTTTTTTATAGGTTCCACATATTTTATTTCGGGAAGACGCTTATCATGTATTTCAATAGCAAGTCCATCATCTTCGGTAAATTTTACAATAACATCAGGGATGATATTATTTGGTTCTTCCGGAAACAAATGTCCAGGAAACAAATTTAAGGTTTTTAATAAGTCAATCAATGCTTCTACCTGATAAGGCTCAATTTTCAATCCCCGAGATATTTTGGGAATCTGTCGATGGGTAAGTTCATCAAAATATTCTTCTACCAATTTTTTCAGAAGGATATTGTCAGGATATATTTGATTAATCTGAATTAGCAAACATTCTTTTACATCTTTTGCTCCTACGCCGGAAGGGTCAAATCCCTGTATTCTTTTCAAAACTTTTTCGACCTTTTCAGGTGTAACATCAAATTCTTTAGATATATCTTCTATATTTCCAACAAAATATCCGCGAGAGTCAATACTAGCTATAATACTTTCACCTATCTGGATTTCTTGGGGGTCATTAAACTCAATATATAATTGTTTCATCAAGTGGCTTCTAAGGGTCTCCTGACTTTTAATGTTATTAAATTTACTTTCTACCCATTCATCTATGTCCGGGTTATAACTCAGGTCCGTATTTGTATTTGTTCTATTGTATTCATGCTCCCATAATTCTGCCATATCATCTTTTTCTTCTGTTATATCTGCATATTGCTCCTCAGACTTCATATCAATGGTTCCATCTTGAGTATAAGTAGTATCATTATCAAAGAGATGATCCTTGCTTATACCTGTTGAAGATAATTCTGAATCTTCAAGAGGGAGATTTGATTCTACTTCGCTATCTAATGATTTATACTCTATTTCAAGATATGGGTTACTTTCAGCCTCCTGTACAATGTATTGTTCTAATTCGATGGTCGACATTTGTAGTATTTGTAATGATTGCTGTTGGAACAACGATAATTGTAATTCCTGCCTTTGTTGCAAAAATTGCCTTGCTTCTAAATTCATTCTCAAAATCCCATAATTAAAAATACTTCTTAAAAAATAAATAAAAAACTCCAAAAATATTTTAACAAAAAAAACATCAAATTTGATATTTATTTTATGTGTTTATATGTTATAATATATATATGAGGAGTTTTGAAATGAAAAAGTTTGTTTGTGTTTTTACAGTTTTGGGACTATTTTTATATCCCCTAATGATGATAAGCACATTTCAAAATCTGAATGTTATATTATGGCAAAGTGTCTTAACTTCTATATTAAATCAAGCGAACTCCTCACTTACTGCAGAAATAAAAGATATGAACGGGGATTCTACAATTGATGTTCGTGATTTGTGTCTGATTGTTCAAAAAATTAAGAATGAAAAAACAAAAGTTCCCACACCCAGAACATTAAAAAACATGATTTTATTTAGTTCTATATTAAGAACAGAAAAAACTTCGCTTTTATTGAAAAATTTAACTAATCATAATAATTTAATTGAGACAAATTTTTGTCAAAATAAAGAGGAAAATATCACAAAGCAATATTACTCACTTTCAAAAGATGTAGAAATGAAGATTTCTTCAAAAATACCTTTCCTCCCTCTTCTTTGTTAGATACCCCCCATTATTAAGATTTTTTTACATAAGATAAACTTTTCAGGTAGAATTAATTATAAAAAATAATTAAGAATAAGGAGTTACACAATGAACATTAAGATTAATACAAGCAAAATATACATAGGAACTTTGTTCCTTATCATGAGTGTATGTTTTGTTTTTTCTTCTTCATCAGTTGCACAAACAGATGCAGAAGTGGATTATTGCAATATTCCTAATTGCAATAATTTAATACCCGGTCCTGTATATACTGAAAGTTTTGAAAATTCAATGCGGGAATTATATGCGAAAATCCCATTAATTGGAGGAAATCCAGATAATCTTGATTTAGATTTTGATGGAATGAAAGATACTGCCCAGGCACGTTTATTCGATACAATTATGGGAAGTTTTTCATTAATTGGTGGGATACCCACTCGTAATTGTATATATTGGGCGTATGCAGGCAATCGTTTGAAAGTGGAAGCGTTAGCACTTGCCATACAGACAGGCTGGCCATCCTATTTAGGAACGCCACCAGACCTTGAAGGTATGAAAACCTTCTTCGCAGCACTGGCAACAATGGGGAACACAGCAATTATTAATACTATTCTATCAGCGTTGAATTGGATAATTCCTAACTTACCCGACCTTTCCTTATTAGAATTGGATGGCTCAAATATTGTTTATCTGAATGCCAAAGGTGATGCGGATTTGGACGGTGTCTGCAATATTGGTGAATACAAAGCATGGGTTGTGAACACACCTGCGGACTTTGATGCATTTGTGAATGCGGCTATTAATAGTAGTATTACAGATTATTATGGTGGTTGTCCCGCATGTGGGGCAGAAGGAACCGTTGAAGGTGAAGGCGAAGGTGGAGGTCCACCTCCCTGTAATATGCGTTCTGATGAAAACTATTTCGCATTGTTAATAATGTTTGGTGATACAAATGGTGATGGTAAGTTAACAAAAAATGAATTAAAAGCCTTTGTAACAGGGTTCCTTTTAGATTTAGGATGGTGGATAATTGATAAAAACGGTGATGGTTTTATGTCCTTTGACGAATTTGTAGCCAGCAATCGTTTGGGTGGACTTTTACCTGCAAACCTCGATTCGAATGGCGACAATCAGGTAACTTTAACTGAAATAAGGCAATTGAGTTCCAAAATTACACAAGACCAATTTAATCAACATGATATTGATGGCAATGGCTATCTCGACTGCATCGATATTATGGGTCCACTTCCAGAATCTTGTTATGCTGAATGGTGCTGGGATAACTGCAATCAAACTGCAGTAAATGCGGGGTTTGAAACAGCATTACGCAGTTTATATGGCATTGCTTCTTTCCTTAGCGTAAATCCCGATACAGCGGATATAGATGGTAATGGTATGTATGATGTTGCACAGGCAAGATTGTTAGATTATATTCTTGCACATCCGGAATTGCCTATTTTCTGCTGTGTGAAAAACGCATATATGAATAATCGTGTTGTGGCTCAAAGCAAATGGGATTCTATTCCATTATTAAGCACGATTTTCTCGAACACAACATTTATCAATGTTGTTGCTGGGGTCCTTACTACAGGTGAACAATCGTTTATCAATTCTATTGTGAATGTGATTGATACATTAATGTTCTGGGGCACATTCACATTAAACGGATATGATTTAACCGCAGGACAATACCTTGCTTCCGCCGGTGACCCGGATTTTGATGAAGTCTGTAATATAGGTGAGTATAAAGCCTATGTATTTGCACCTACGGATATAGATACCTTTATTCTTTCTGCACTGGATATTAATCAGACCCTGAACGGTGGTGGTTGTCCACCTTGTCCGGGGACTTTTGAAGGTGAACCACCCTGTGATATTGATGATATTACACATTACTACTATATCTTGATTATGTTCGGCGACACAGATGGGAATGGATTATTATCTAAAGAAGAACTTAAAGCCATTACAGGTTGGAGTGATACTGTCCTATTATTATGGAGTGCCGTTGATACGAATGGAGATAATCAGTTATCTCTTGAAGAGTTCTCTAAGGTGGAGTGGTTGTATAACCTGTTGCCAGGATTAGATGGAAATAACGATGGTGCCCTTACGCTTATAGAATTGCAAAACCTGAATTCCAATATAACTATGGACCAGTTAAATGCAGTGGATTTAAATCAAAACGGTGTTCTTGATTGCAATGACTTTGTATTGCCTGAAGGCGAAGGTGTAGTTGAAGGTACCCCGGAAGGCACACCAGAGGGAACACCTGAAGGCACCCCGGAAGGCACCCCGGAAGGTACACCAGAGGGGACACAAGAGGGTATTCCTGAAGGTATACCTGAAGGTGAAGGTATAGTTGAGGGTACTCCTGAAGGCATCCCGGAAGGTGTTATAGAAGGGGAACCTCCTACCTGTGATATTGATGATATTGAACATTATTTCCTGATTATGCTCCTATTTGGAGATACCAATGGCGATGGTTTGTTATCAAAAAGCGAATTTAAATCCCTGACAGGTTGGAGTGATATAATTATTGCTGGCGTATGGTATCTGGTAGATAAGAACAGGGATAATCAATTAACTTTTGAAGAATTTACAGCAGTAAGTTCCATATTTAATTTGCTACCCAAACTCGATTCGAATGGTGATAATGAATTAACTCTAACGGAAGTGCGTGCTTTGAGTTCAAAAATTACACAAGACCAGTTTGATGTTGCAGATAAGAATGATAATGGCGTTCTTGACTGCTCCGATTTCTTACCTTCTCCTGAAGGTGAAGGAACAGTAGAAGGCTCTCCCGAAGGCATACCCGAAGGACAACCGGAGGGTATCGTAGAAGGTACCCCAGAAGGCGTCGTTGAAGGCACACCCGAAGGACAACCGGAAGGTGTTGCAGAAGGGATACCGGAAGGACAACCCGAAGGCGTTGCGGAAGGGACACCGGAAGGTGTCTTAGAAGGTACAGCCGAAGGTGTCCTCGAGGGACAGCCAGAAGGTGTTGTAGAAGGGACACCGGAAGGTATCGTTGAAGGAACCCCAGAGGGCATACCCGAAGGTGTTGTGGAAGGCACGCCAGAAGGCATACCCGAGGGACAGCCAGAAGGTATTGTAGAAGGGACACCAGAGGGCATACCCGAAGGTGTTGCGGAAGGCACGCCAGAAGGAGAAATCCCACATGGAATACATTCTGCGGATAGAAACTTTAATTGGAAATTTGAAATAGGAGAACTACTTCGCGTTATTCAACTATTTAACTCCTTTGGGTATCATTGTGAAGGTTCGACAGAAGATGGATATGCCCCTGGAAGAAATGATTCATTCCACAATTGTCCACCGCATACCAGCGATTATGCTCCACAAGATTGGCGTATTGGCCTTAATGAATTATTGCGGTTAATACAGTTCTTTAACATGGGTGGTTACAGAATATGTCCTGAAGAAGAGGATGGTTATTGTGGTGGGCTTAAGTAAGAGTTAGAAATCTTCACACATAGTTTTATACCCGCCGAGATTTGATAATTTCGGCGGGTATATTCTTTTATGATATAATTTACCCAATTTTATCTTTTATTTGCGAATCTATTTAACAATCCCTTCATTTTATAGGAGTGGAATAATTGTATGTTATTAACTTCCTTAGTTATCCTATATTTCCTAAATTGTCAACTTCCTGAATGGACATTTGATAATCCCGAAGTATTACAGAAATGGGTTCCGAATGGACAGATACAGGATGTAAAAATAGAAGGTGGAAAATTGCAGGGTAGAACACAAGGTACAGACCCTTTTCTTTTATGCAAAGGAATTGAATTTGTTCCAACTCCCTATCAATACATACATATTCGTATGAAAACAAACCATGGAGGTATGGGGCAGATATTTTGGTCCGGAACAAATGAAGGACAATACGGAGGGCTATCGGGAGATAAATCTGTCAATTTTAGTTTTGAAGAAAAGAATGATTGGCAGGATATTTATGTTTTTCCATTCTGGCATAAAGAGGGGAAAATTATTAAAATACGATTGGATTTGTGTGATGCTCTGGAATTTGAATTAGAGAAAATTTCTGTAAAAACATGGGATAAAGGGGAACCCCCTGTTACAGATGTTTACGAGTGGCAATTCCCCGAAGGGGATATCTCCTCATGGAAAATTGATTCAGAAAATAGCCCCTATTATTTCTTTAAACCTATATCATTGCTTATTGGAAAGAGAAAATATCTTTCAATTGAGTATTCTGCAAGTAAAAGTGCTAATTCAATAGATTTTATTTGGGCAAGTCAGGATATTTTAGGACCTCAAACGATTTCTCTACCATTGGTTACTGATAACAAAATGCATGTTAGTGTTATTGACATGTCTCAATATTCTACATGGAAAGAACCCATTCTTGCCTTAGGATTTTATATTCACGATGGTTCAAATATAAAAATAAATTCTCTGTCTATTGGGGAAGAACCACTGAACAAACCTGAAGTCGTAGTCTCTTATTTCGGTTCTGCTCAAGGTGGTATACGAGCGGGTAGAGAAGTCCCTGTTTTATTACGACTTTCCAATCAGGGAGGTAGTGTTGCCCGTATTGATAATCTAAAATTTAATCATCCGGGTTCTTTAAGAATAGAAAAAGGACCCATTCCCGAGCCTCCGTATGAAATTGAATATGATGATTTCATAGATGTTTACTGGAAAGTTACTCCAGAAAAATCAGGCATCTATCCCATAGAGGTTATACCTTTATCCAAAGGAACTGTATTAACTATCAATACCGGAGAATTACAGGTATTACCTGAAATTAGAAAAATATCCGCAGAATATGTCCCTGAACCGAAACCAATTAAAACTAAAATAGATATATGTGCGTTTTATTTCCCAGGTTGGGATACTCTCGAAAAATGGGATTGTATTCAAACAACAGCTCCCATAAGAAAACCTATTTTGGGTTATTATAATGAAGGAAATCCGGAGTGTGTGGATTGGCAGATTAAATGGGCTGTAGAGAATGGAATTAAATGTTTCCTTGTTGATTGGTATTGGGTTGCGGGAAAACAATCCTTAACTCATTGGTTCGAAGCCTATCGCAAAGCAAAGTATAGAGATTATTTGAAAGTAGCAATTATGTGGGCAAACCATAATCCTCCCAATACCCACTCTGCCGAAGACTGGGAAAAGGTAAATAGAGAATGGATAGATAACTATTTTAATTTACCATCTTATTATAGGGTTAATAATAAACCACTTGTGTGCATCTGGTCCCCGGAGAATATTCGCCATGATTTAGGTAGTTCCGAAGCAGTAAAGGCATTGTTAGAAAAATCCCAGCAATGGGCTAAAGAAGCAGGCTACGAAGGTATTGAATTTATGGCGATAAACAACAATCAATCTGCCTCTGAGTTGCAAACATTAAAAAACGAAGGTTATTCATCGTTTACAAATTACCATGAATTTTATAAAGCAGTTTATATGAGCCAAATCCCTAACCGTGCTAAATATGAAGATGTTGTTTCTACAATACCAACTGTTTGGATGGAGAAAAGCGCTTTATGTGAAGGAATGACTTATTATCCCATTGTAGAAACAGGTTGGGATTCGCGTCCCTGGCATGGTTCCAAGGCATTGGTTATTGAGGGAAGGACTTCAGAACTGTTCAAGACAATGTTATTGTCCGCTCGTGATTTTGCGGAAGAGAAAAAAATACCAATAATTATTTTAGGCCCATTAAACGAATGGGGAGAAGGTAGTTATATCGAGCCTAATACAGAATTTGGATTTACAATGTATGAAGCCATTCGCAATGTTTTTGTCTCATCCAATACACAACCATTGCCTGTTAATATTTCTCCCGATGACATAGGATTGGGACCGTATGACTTTCCTGTCCCTGCTTTTGAGACATCATGGGACTTCCATGAATCATTATCAGGATGGAAGGTATTCAGAGGTATGAATGATATAAAAGTAGAGGAAGGAAGTCTTACAGGTAGAACGAATACAGATGACCCATCTATTTATTTCTTTTACTATGGTACAAAAGGTATTAATGCAAATCAATTTCCAAGAGCCACTTTACGATTGCGTGTAGAAAATCCAGCACCAATGGAAAATAAAGCACAGTTATATTGGTCATCAAAAGGGTTACAATTCAATGAGGAAAACTCCATTACAATACCTATTCGTGTAGATGGAGGTTATTATACCTATACCTTTAATTTACGGGACCATCCTAATTGGAACGGAAAAATTAAGGCAATTCGTATTGACCCATGTACCCTTAATAATGTAAATATCTGGATTGATTCCTTTACGCTTCATCCGAACTAGTTGAAAATAATTAAAAGGTTTTAAGTATCTGGGCTAAGCGTGTTGCTAATGCCATAATGGTTAATTGAGGGTTCACTCCAAGTGAGGTAGGAATTGAACTTCCATCACATACAAAAATATTGTTCATGCCAAATACCCGATGATTGGAATCACAGACCCCCTTTTCAGGTGTTTCAGATAATCGGCAGGTCCCTAAGGGATGAAATGCCATACATTCAAAATCGGATGGTGCATGTTCTTGTTTTATAAATATATTCAAATCATCTCTATTCTTTATTATATTGGGTTGTTTTGTTACCATAGCAAAAATCTGAATGGGATTCTCTTCCAGAGCCAACTCCGCCAGAAAAGTGATGGCTCTTTTTAACTTTTGGACATCTGTATTTGTTAATTGGTAAGAATAGATGGGTTGGTTTTTTATATTAAAACTCAATGAACCTTCATTGCTATCTTTTATCATAAAACCAAAAGTTGCGATATTTTTATAGTTCTTCCAATAATGAATTAATTCACTACCTGAAAAAGGAACGGCAGAAGGACCTAAATCAGGAGGCATTGATACACCTTCAAAAATAATCCCTTCATCTTCGAGTGCTGTGCTATAGCATCCCTGAGGTATTCCTACCCACGACGAAACATCTCCTTCGAGTTCAATAGATATTTTACTTGCAGGATGTATTGTCAAATGTGCTCCTAAGTTAGGATTGTCAATAGCAATACCACTCCTTTTCAGTAATAGAGGAGATAACATTGTCCCACACGCAACTATTATTTTTTCTCCCTTTATCTCAATCTCCTTGATTACCTTGTGTGTTGTTGGATGAACCACATCAACTAAAACACCTTTTCCTGTTTTCCTATCGGATAAAAGGATGCGTTTTGCCCGTGCATTATAGAATAAAAACAATCCTGCCTGGATAGATTTAGGAATGTATGAAATTTCCATACTTTTTTTGGCACCTGATGTGCAACCATAACAGCACATACCACATCCCTGACAATTGTATGTGTTCCGTCGCAAGGGGAGACAGGGTAAATTTCTCCGGGTAAATATCTTTCGTATAAAGTCGCTAGATTTATTCATTACATTCCAGTCCGCATCCTCAACATGTATCTCCCTTTCTACTTTCGTAAAACAGTCCTGTAAATTTTCATTAGTTACTTCTGCCAGACCAAATTCCGACTCCCACAAATTTAATACCTTTTGTGGAACACGAAAACAGGTCCCCGAATTAATAACTGTGGTTCCCCCCACACAGCGACCCAGAGGAATGGGTATCATGGGCTTTCCAATAGTACCTGTAAATCCATTATCTCTATAAAGTTTAAGTAAAGAGCGAAAAGCAGATGTCGCCCATGGAAAGGGAATGGAACCTTCTTCAATAAGTGCTACTTTGGCTCCTTGTTCTGTAAGTTCTTTTGAAAGGACCGCTCCACCTGCTCCACTGCCAATAACAATAAAGTCAAAAATGGAGTTCGTTAAATTTGAGGTTTCATCTGTAACTAAATTAACCACATTAGGACGATTATAAATATCAAATAAATACTCATTCATCGGTTATCTGTCTTATCTTTAAACAAGAATGCTTTTCTCTTTCTGATAATAATTCCTGATAATTCGTATGTATCATTGTTTGAGGAAGTTGAAGTGCACTCCCGATAATTAAAATGCGTATTCCTAAAAACAACGATTTTCTCCATAACCATTTTGATTGTTCCCACGACTCGAGCCACTTTTTTCTTAGGGGGAACTGTGAATTATACATAAGGGAAAAAAAAGAATAGGGAGGAGGGATTATCGAAATCAAAATGAAAGCAAATACAAGACCCAGACGATTTAATTTAGGTAAAGAATCCAGAGTCTTTTTAAATTCTACCCAGAATGCATCCATTGAAACATTTTCAATCCAATAAGAATCGTCATTAAGTAATGTGGTTAAAATAGCATAACTATTTTTTTTAATAAATGATTGCATAATATTCTTTACCAAATTGAAATAGGAACTTTTTCCCAGAGTTCTCGTTGCACCCATTCAAAGGCACACTTATTGAGACTGATAAATTTCCGTTTCTTATTAACTTCTTTATCATAAATAATGAGTTTCATAGTCGCCATTTTGGTGTTATAACAATATAATTCACTACTATCTGTATCTTCATATTTTACTCCAACAACCGTTGATATATCTGCTTCAATTGAAGCATAAAGTTGAATGTTATCTGTAGATGTGCTGAATTCCCAGAATAAAGGAATATATTTTGATTTATTCTTTGTTGTATATTGTATAGAGTTTAATGGGTAAGATTTCCCTTCATAATACAGATATAATGTTGTAAGTGGTGGTGAGACTATTATTCCTCCAATCCGAGCACGGGCTGTTAAAATATCAATGATTATAGGAACAGATTCTCCATTATCCTCATCAACAAAAATACAACTATGAGCCCACGCCCATGAGTGTCCTTGTTTTAATCCAGCAAGATGTCCTTGCATTCCCAAAGCATTATTTACCTGCAAGGTTTCCTGATTTGCCCGAATAGTTCCATTAAAAAGAATTTTTTCATGAATTGTTACTGCATAGTTTTTTACAATTCCTGTTTCCCACAATAGAAAGGGAACAAAATTATAAGATTCCTGTGGCTCTACAGGCATAAGACTTAAATCCCAAACAAGTTGTTCATTGTTCCCCTTTATTTGTCCATGACAGGAATGAAAATTTACATAATTATCATGTAAAGTGATGCTATTATCTGATGAAGAATAACATTCTTCTATAGGAAAGGTTTCCTTTATGGCTATATTTAATGCTTTTGAATTACCTTCTTGAATTTCTTTTTTTGAAAAAATCCCCCATATTTCCGCTACATTTTTTGTAGCATTTTTTAATAATGTGAAACGAAACCAAAACGACCAGTCTTGCTCAACAGGATTCAGTTTCCAATACCAAACTTCATAAGCATTATTCTTGTAATAAGGAAGTAAAAAGGATTCATTTGTTATTCGGTAAGGGAATCTCATAATGATATTACAAAGAACTATTTAATCGATGGATTTTCATTTTTAGATAAAAAACATAAATACAAATAGCAAAATCCAATACACAACCCACTAAATATCCAAAAATAAGTTTATCAGATAAAAATAGAAAGAGATAGCCTGCTGATGAGATAAATTTTGATAAGATGTGAACATTTAGGAGAATTTTATTTTGTGGGTCTTTGGATGATTGATAAGCAATATAGGTCAATACCAGCATAAGGGAACCCACCAGAGGTAACCAAAAATAATCGGTATTTTTTTCAGGTAAAGGTTGTAGTACTTTCAAAAAGATAGGAAGAAAATTGAGGATATAATTGACACCATCCGGTATGAAGAAAAAAAACAAGGCACCTAAAAAATAGGCAAAGGCAAGAATTCTCATGGACAATTTGAATAAATAAAGAAAAGAATCCCCTGAGGGTAATGTATCCCTTTTATTTTCCATAAAAGCTTCCTTTTAATTTTAAGGTGTTAACTAATAAAATATACTATAAAAAGGAAGCAATTATAAAAATATCAACTATGAGTTTTTAAAATTTTGGTAAAGGATTAATAAATTACCGATTCAAAAAGTATTCGGGTTCATTTCCCGGTTTCCATTTAATATTGCATCCCATACTGGGTTTTTGGTGTTCCGGTAAAGGTTTTCCTTCCAGTAAACAATCTAATGCATTTCTCAAATCTTTGCCATCTACGGGTTTGTTATTGCCCGGGCGTGAATCATCGAACTGACCCCGATATACCAATTTAAAGTTTCCATCAAATAAAAAAAAAATCAGGCGTACATGCTGCTTTGTATTTTTTTGCTACTTCTTGTGTTTCATCATACAAATAGGGGAAAGTATATCCTGCTTTTACAACTTCCTCCTTCATCATTTCCAGAGAGTCTTCGGGATACTTTTCTGTATTATTAGAATTTATTCCGACAATGCCTATTCCTTTAGACTGGTATTCATTGGTCAGTTTTACCAATTCATTTTGAATATGTTTTACAAATGGACAATGATTACATATAAACATAACAAGAAGACCTTTTTGTCCTCGAAAATTATCTCTTTGTACCATTTTGCCTGTTATATCTTTTAAACAAAAATCCGGTGTTTCAGTTCCTAAAGGTAACATAACAGAATTTACTGCAACCATATTCTATCTCCTAATTCTCTAATTAAAAACAAAAAAATATTAAAAAATATTCGTTATTATTTGAATTTTTTGTTATTTATTTACTATGATTATAAAATTGTGATTTATTGATAAGTTATAAAAAAAACAATAAAACTAATAATTAAATGAAAGGGTACTTAAATGAACAAATCTCTTTTGGCAAAGGGGATATGTGTATTTATTCTATGTGTAACAATTACATCCGTAGCGGTTGCTGAATTACAAAGCGTCTCAGTTGGGGGAGAATTGAGAATTCGGGGACGCTGGTATATAAACACATTTGCACCGAGAACGGAAAGGATACCACCTGCGTTTATTCCAAAAAGACCTGTCGGAGGAAATCGGATTTCTTCTATTTACAAATGGGATGACCAGGGTTCCGATTGGACAAGGTATGAAACTTCTGTGTTACTGAATTTCAAAGCAGATTTTACGGATAATGTATCTGCTTTTATCGAATTTTATGATTGGCATATCTGGGGTGAAGATTTCCGTTCGCGAGATTATGTTACAGGAGTAGATACACGAGCAAATTCTAATGATGATGTAGAAATTGAACAAGCCTATGTAGAAGTTCGTGAGTTGTTTGGATCTCCTTTAACATTACGCGTAGGTCGCCAGGATTTAATTATGGGCAAAGGTTGGTTAGTAACCAACATGTTAACACCATCACAATATTCTTCCTATGACGCCATTCGGTTAACTTATAAACAAGGAGATTGGACCGTTGATGCATTCGCATCCAAAGTTAATGACCGATTCCAGATTGAACAGGATGGGGATATAGATTTCTATGGTATTTATGGGACTTATGCAGGATGGAAACCACTTACAGTTTCGGCGTACTGGTATTTTCTCAGAGATGGCTTAAGTCCACACGACACTACGGGAAATCCTATTATGGAATTTGCTGAAGATATAGTCGGTCGTGATGATTATGGCGTTACAAAATTACATACAGTAGGTGTCCGTGCATTTGGAAAATCCACTGGTTTCGATTATGATTTAGAATTGGCATACCAGTTTGGTGACGCAGATTCTTTAGGTGCAACCTTTAAGCCCATAGGTGGCTTCCTTTATGGTGATGATAGTGCCCATTGGGGTGATTTAGGTGCAGAACTGACGGTGGGTTATACCTTTGAGGATATAAAGTGGACACCACGAATCTATACTCTGGGTGTATATTTCCAGGGGCATGACAACCGAAGCATTGATTTCTGGGATTGGTTAAATCCATTTTATGAACCTGAAGCAAGTCATTCATTTAATCGTCTATTCTCCGATAAAAACTATTTGCCCACTGTTAATGATAATGGTTGGTTATCAAACTACTGGCAGGTTCAGTTAGGGTTTGAAGTCAAACCAACAGATAAAATTTTAGTCCATGTGCACGGTGCTTATGATGGGATTGTTTCTCCATTTGACCCACCCAAAACATTTAAGGTATTGGGGAGAAAATTCTACGCAGCACCATTACTTAGTTTCTGGACTGACGAAGGAGAAAGTGATATAGGTTGGGAAATCGCCGCATGGATTAGATACAACTACTCCAAAGACCTCTGGTTTATGCTCTATGGAAATTACCTATTCGTTGGTGATGGATTAGCACAAGGAGCATATATTCAAGGAAATGGGACAGATTTCTCTGGCGGTTCAGACAATAACGATGCAGGATATATCTTCTGGATGACAGTCCTTAAATTCTAATTTAATAGGTCGTAATTATTAGAGGCAAATCTTTGCAAAAAGGTTTGCCTCTTTTGTTTTAAACTGGAACAGTGTTACAAAACAAATCTCTTTTTGAAACAAAGATTATGTAAAATGAGCAGAAAATCTACTTTTTAATCTGGCACACCAATTGCTAATAAAAAATAAATAAAAAGAAGGAGGTAATAAATTATGAGATTTGATAGATTAACTATACCTTTACAGGATGCATTATCGGAAGCCCTTGATTTAGCTACAAATAAAGGACATCCTGAAATTACATCCTTACATTTACTAACATCATTAATCACGAAAGAAAATTCAGCAGTTGTTCCAATACTACAGAGATTAGGGCTTTCAAAAGGACAGATAAATGCTTCGATAAATAGAGAGATGGAGAAACTTCCACATATTTCATCGGGTCTTCATAATCCCAATCTGTCCTATGAACTTCAACAGGTATTAGAAACATCATGGAATTTTGCCCAAACATTAAAAGACCAATATTTAAGTTCCGAGCATGTCCTGTTAGGTATGGTTCGAGAAAAAACGAACCATGCAGGAAAAATCTTAAAAAATTTAGGTATTACGGAAACTTCCCTATTATCTGCGTTGAAAGAAGTAAGAGGAAATCAACGCGTAGATGACCCCAATGCGGAATCTACCTATGATGCTCTGGAACGGTTTAGTAGAGATTTAACCCAGTTAGCCCGGGTAGGAAAATTAGACCCTGTTATTGGTAGGGACGAAGAAATACGAAGAGTGATTCAGGTCTTATCCCGAAGAACAAAAAATAACCCGGTGCTTATTGGCGAACCCGGTGTCGGAAAAACAGCCATAGTAGAAGGTTTAGCACAACGAATAGTTTCGGGAGATATCCCTGAATCATTAAAGAACAAACGAATTCATGCTTTAGATCTATCTGCTCTTATTGCTGGAAGTAAGTTTCGTGGTGAATTTGAAGAACGACTTAAAGCGGTTCTTTCTACTATCCAGGAGTCTCAAGGGAATATAATCCTGTTCATTGATGAGATGCACACACTTATAGGTGCGGGTTCCGCCGAAGGAGCAATGGACGCATCCAACATGTTAAAACCCGCCTTAGCACGCGGAGAACTCCATTGTATAGGGGCAACAACCCTCGATGAATATCGGAAGCATGTTGAAAAAGACCCTGCATTGGAAAGAAGATTTCAGCCAATTATTGTAGAGGAACCTGATGTTGAGGATACTATTGCTATTCTCCGTGGTCTTAAAGAAAAATATGAGGTACACCACGGAGTTCGTATTCGTGATGATGCCATTGTTGCATCTGCTTATTTAAGCCATCGTTATATCACAGACCGATTTTTGCCGGATAAAGCGATTGACCTGATTGATGAAGCTGCCTCCCGATTACGGATAGAAATTGATAGTATGCCTTACGAGATTGATGTGCTTGATAGAAGGATTCGTCAATTAGAAATAGAACATCTGGCATTAAAAAAAGAAACGGAAAAGTCAGGTGTCGAAAGACGAGAAGCCATCGAAAAAGAAATTGCCGAAATTCGTGAAGAATTAAACGCTAAAAAGGCAAAATGGCAAACAGAAAGAGCGGTAATAAACCAAATCCGCGAAATTAATGCCCGCATTGAAGAAGCAAAACGACAATCTGAAATTGCACAGCGTCAGGGTGATTTAGGAAAAGCCTCAGAAATTATCTATGGAGAATTGAACCACTTAAGACAAGAATTAGAATTGAGAAAGAAAGAGTTAGAGGAAATACAAAAGAACGGAAGTTTTCTAAGTGAAGAAGTTACCGATGAACATATCTCCAAAATAGTATCCAGTTGGACAGGAATTCCCGTAGACCGTCTATTGGAAGGTGAAATGCAAAGATTAATAAATATGGAAGAACGACTCTCTCATCGTGTAGTAGGACAAAAAGAAGGTATCCGTGCTGTGTCCGATGCTGTCCGTAGAGCAAGAGCCGGACTGAAAGACCCCAATCGTCCTATAGGTTCTTTTATTTTCCTTGGACCCACAGGAGTGGGAAAAACAGAACTGGCACGTGCTTTAGCGGAGTTATTGTTCGACCATGAACAGGCAATGATACGGATTGACATGTCCGAATACATGGAAAAACATTCCGTAGCACGACTTATTGGTGCACCTCCCGGTTATGTCGGATATGAAGAAGGAGGACAACTTACAGAAGCAGTAAGAAGAAAACCTTATAGTGTAGTTCTTCTGGATGAAATTGAAAAAGCACACGCCGAAGTATTCAATGTCCTTCTACAATTGCTTGATGATGGACGATTAACAGACGGAAAAGGTCGAACAGTAGATTTCAGAAACACAATTATTATCATGACATCAAACTTAGGCAGTGAAGTATTCCAGAAAACGAACATGCCTTATGAGAAACAGGTTGAGTATGTAACAAATATTCTTCATAATCATTTCCGTCCTGAATTCTTAAATCGTGTTGATGATATTATTCTATTCCAACCGTTGAAGAAAGAAGAGATACGACAAATTGTTGATTTGCAATTAAATCAGGTTATAAATCGATTATCGGATAGAGAAATCAGACTTTCTGTAAGTGATAGTGCTAAAGAACTACTCGCGGAAGAAGGCTATGACCCCGTTTTTGGAGCAAGACCATTAAAACGCCTAATCCAGCGTAAGGTCGTGGATGCTCTGGCAATGCAAATCCTTTCTCAGGGCATCCGAGAAGGTGATCATGTCCACATTGATACAAACGATAATAATGAAATAATCTTCAATGTGGATAGGAGAGAAGAAAAAGTTATATGAAAATATTAGATTAATTGTCTGGAAAAACGGAAAGTAAACCGTATTATCCCAAGAAATAGAATGACAGCAATAATACTTATAGTTAAACCCCACCAGAAACCTTTACATTGATATTCAAAATCAATCTGGTGGTCCCCTTCGCTGAGTTCTACTCCACGAAAGGCAATGTTAACAGGTATAATATCTTTGACCATATTATCTACGCTAACAGACCATCCCGGATAATAGGTATCTGCTAAAACAAGTATACCGGGTTTGGTCTTTTCTACTTTGATACGGACATGCGTGGGAGAAATATCTTCGACAACCGCCGGAAGTTCTGTAACAGAAGTTGTTTCGGGAATAAGAGCGTTTTCAACCAGATGAGGAAGATCCGAAGAAAGCAAATCAGGATTTATAGTATCAGTGGTTTTTCCATTGTAAATTACAAATGCCCGTGGAGCATTCTTGTTGGATTTGAATATAGCCATTCCAGATGAGAACATATCTGCTAATTTTAATTCGGACCTTATTTTATAAAAAGAATTATTCGGATTAGAATTTTCAATGGATGTAAAAAGGAAACAAGAAGTTCCGGTTCTAAACCAGAGTTTTGGGTCCTCTAATGCCTTTTCCATGAAAAGGGAATATCTTTTGGTACATTTCTCCGGTGGGACAACCATCATGTTTAATCCCTCTATGGAGAAAACAAAGTTCTGTAAAGGTTCCGGTCCTGCAAAACGAGTCCCATATTGTTTTAATTTATTAATGGATTCTTCATTTACTTTTAATAATTCTATCGGTGTTGTAATCCGATAGGGACGATATATAACGATAATGGAAAGCAAAAGAATAAGGGTTAGTATATATCCTGAATTTCGGGGCGAAGGATAAAAAAGACTAAAAAGCAAGTATAGAAATACTAATAGTAAAAAGAAGAATGCAATTCCGAATTCTTTCCAGAAACATTCTGTTCCTATGATACCATATAATTTCCCTGCAAGAACTGACATGAATAATAAAATCCAGAATATTACAGCAAAAACTAATAATTTTTTCACACACTGACGACATTCATCAGGAGAAAACAAATTCCAAGATTCTATAGACATTCCAATTATATAACCCATTGAAAGTATGAGAAACCAACCCACATGAATCAGGGATATATTGTTGAAATAGGGCAATTGTAAGTCCAAACAAGAAATAAGACAGAAAATTGCAAATAGAAATAAACTTGTAACAAAAAACGCCTCTGTTTTCCCTCGCATTTCTGAGTGAATAAGAGAACGAGCACTGAGCCATAATGGCAATAAAAGAATACAACAGATGCCAGGAGAGCATAGCAAAACAATGGGAATAAGATGTGAATGTTCTGCAGAGATTCCTGCTGGGAAAAATAGCCCTAATAAATCTTTGTAAACCAGATTAGGAATAGAGGAGATAGATGAAATAATTGCTCTGTGATTATTCCATTCCATATAAGGGAATATCTGAAACGAAATAAGTCCATATGCGGTTATCCATGCAAAGAGAACAAATAAAATGGGGATATAATAAACGATATTTTCAGGTCGAGCAAAGAAATATGCAACGAGAATATATAAAATAGTGAAAGCAAAAATAACTACTAATGTTTCAATACTACCCCCCAATGACATAAAAGCAATAGATATACATAATAACACCCAATAACGAAATGAATGATAAAAAACAAGATTTACAAAACATAGATATAAAGGAAACCAAACCATGACATCTGTTATAGGATGTATGGGATTGAAAAATAAATGTCCGCTGACCTGAAATAGTATCGCGACGAATAATCCTATAGATGGTAAGAAACCTATGGATAGTGCAAGTAGATATGCTCCAATGCCCGCAATAATCATTTTTAACCATATACTAATGTAAATGGATTTCCATAAAGGTAGGAAATAAAAAGGTATGCTAAAAATAGAAAAACAACGAGATTCCCATCTCGCAAGAAAAGGAATACCTCCTCCCGAAGTGTTATCCCACAATAGGGATGATAAACTTTTTACTTGAGACATATAAAAATAATCGGATAGATATTTAGAACTATCCGTAAGTGTATCTTTGTTATAACTCCCATTGCTTATTAATTTTCCCTCTACCCATAGTGGGCTATAATATAAAGAAGTATAGTTCCCAGGTATCTGATTTTGTGAAAAATCAATTACCAATACTACCAGAGGGAATAATAATAAGAAGAGACAGACCGATACATCGTCTCTTCTAAAATGTGCTTTTGAATTCTCATTCATATTCGTCATGTATTCATTATAATGGATTTATATTATCAACCCAAAAAAAGATGATGATTTTTACATTATATAACTATTTTTTCGCAGGACTATGAATACTCATTCCATAATAGTCCTCACTGGCTTCCATTAACACTTCGGATAAAGTAGGATGTGTAAAGATAGTCTCTGCTAATTCTTCAACAGTGCTTTCCAATTTCATGGCAACACTGGCAATTGCTATTATTTCACCTGCTTCCGGTCCTAAAATGTGGACACCTAAAATTTCATCTGTGTGAGTATTACCTACTATCTTCAGCATACCTTCTGCTTCACCGATGGTATGTGCTCGACCATTTCCAGAAAAGAGGAATTTCCCAGTTTTAACAGAATAACCCAGTTCTTTTGCCTTTGCTTCTGTTAATCCAACACTTGCCAGTTCCGGAAATGTAAAGGTACAAGCTGGGAGAATACGGTAGTCCATTCGCTTATTTCCACCTGTAGCATTTGTGCTCGCTACAATACCTTCATTAGAAGCACCATGTGCCAGCCATGTACGGTCAATAACATCACCAATTGCATATACACCCGGAACCCCTGTCTCCATCTTCTCATTTACTGTAATTCCACCTTTCTTATTGATTTTAAGTGCACTGCGAAGGGGTTCCTGTATACAGTCTGAATTACATCGCATCCCTACACATACAAGAACAAGGTCAACTGTAATTTCAACATTTTTGTTTCCTTCAATAGAAAGAGTAATACCACCATCATTTATTTTTGCCCCTTTTAATTTGCTACCTGTATAAACCTGAATACCCTCCTTTTTGAATATAGATTCAAGTCTTTTTGCAAGTTCCTCATCTTCTTTTGGAAGAATATGCGGTAGCATTTCAATAAGATGTATTTCTGCTCCAAAACTATTCCAGATACTAGAAAATTCACACCCAATAGCCCCGGCTCCTATAATACCAATTCGCTCGGGTATTTCTGTTAATTCCAACGCTTGCGAACTATCAATAATTTGTTTTTTATCGAAAGGTAAAATAGGTAATTCGATAGGCCTCCCACCCGTGGCTATTATTAAGTTTTTAGAGGTAATTTGTTTACCATCAACAGTAACTTCATTGGGTTTATGAATGATTGCTTCGCCCTTAATCCAATCAATATGGTAAGATTTGAAAAGTCGTTCAATACCACCGGTATTTAAAGAAATGACTTTATCTTTCCGTTGCTTCAATTGATTAAGGTCTAATTGGACATTACCAACATGAATACCGAATTCGTCTATTTTTTTCAACTTACGGTAGAGACCCGCAGTGTTTATTAATGTTTTTGTCGGGATACAACCAATATTTAAACATACCCCACCTAAATATTTTTTCTCAATCACTGCTGTTTTGGCACCTCTTTGTGCGGAACGAATTGCAGAAACATATCCTCCTGGACCAGCACCTATTACGATAACATCATAATCAGCCATTATTCTTTCTCCTTTTCTTTTTGGGTTATCACATAAAATCTGCCAATTCCAATATTTCACGGAACCTGCCCATAAACTGACCACCCAATGCTCCATCTATAACCCGATGGTCACAGGACATAGTAACTTTCATTATAGAACGAATAAATATACCCCCATCAACAACCACCGGTCTATCTTTAATCTGTCCAACCGCCAGAATAGCACTATCAGGTTGATTTATAATCGCAGTAAAATGGTCTACTCCATACGGTCCCAAATTAGACACTGTAAATGTATTGCCTGTATAGTCATCCGGGAGTAATTTGTTATTTTGTGCTTTGGTAATGAGTTCCTTTGCTTTTTTGGAAAGCCCCTCTAAAGATAATTCCTGTGCTTTTGGGATTACAGGAACAATTAAACCTTGCGGTAAAGCAACAGCAACCCCTAAGTTAATATCCGGCATTTGAATAATACAATCGCCCCCCCATTGCACATTTACGGATGGAAACTCGCGAAGTGTCTTTACTACAGCATAAAGAACAATATCGTTAAAAGATACCTTAAAGGGTAGTTTTCCGCGTAAAATTTTAGCATTCGACATATCTATTTCAACGGTTATGTAGTAATGAGGTGCAATATGCATGCTTTGTCCCATACGCTCTGCAATAATTTTACGCATGGGTGTAAGAGGTATCTTTTTCATAGTGGGAGGCAGTGTAGATGTAGCGGTTTCCGGGGGAGGAGATGTCTTTACTTTTTCAACATCCTCTTTCATAATTTTCCCATGAGGTCCTGAACCTGTAACATTGTGCAAATTAATTCCTCCCTGTTCTGCTAATTTTCGTGCTACAGGTGTTGCTTTAACCTGCGATTGTATAGCATTTTCAACATCGGAAGACATAATTCTCCCACCAACTCCAGAACCCGAAACATTTTGCAAAGGAATATTATGAATTTCTGCTACCTTTTTTGCTCTCGGAGATGCAATAACTTTTTCAGACATTGTGGTCGATTGACCTGTTGCAACTGGGGCAGGAGGCATTGTGGTAGGTGTCTCTTCTTTTATTTCAAGTTTTTCTTTATCCGCCAATTTTGGGGATGCTTCCGATATACCTCCCCGGGCATATTCCGAAGGAATGGCTTCATTCTTATCCCCTATGAGGGCTACTACTGTTAACACAGGTATCTCAATACCTGCTTCCACCAATATTTTCAATAGCGTCCCACTTGCAGGTGATTCAAATTCAATTTCTGCTTTATCGGTTTGAACGGTAAATAAGGGTTCTCCTTCTTTAACTTCCTCACCTTCTTGTTTGAGCCATTGGACAATCATTGCTTCTTCTACCGTTTGTCCTAACTTAGGCATTTTTACTTCAAACATGATTTTATCCTTCTGTTGATGTTTTTATAACCAGTTTTTATTTTTTAATTTGTTTATTGCTTCTATTATTAGATTAAATAGTGGATGTATTTCATCTATTTTACATATATCTTTTAACACTCCATGAACACCATTCAAATCTCTTATCTGCTTCAATTTTTGGGAGGATTCATCGTTACCATTGTAGAATATAGCACCTGCTATACCTAAGGAGATATTTAAAGGAGTTATTCCCGCAGTTAAACAATACATAGCAGAACCGATTAATCTTTCTCCCTCACTTAATTTACGAATAGGGTCTTTTGCCACGCGTTCTATCTGGTCTCCTAAATGTCTATTCCTATACCTTATCAATAGGTCATTGATATACTCTTCAAGTTCAGAAAAAGGAAGTCCATCTAATTTATGAATGGCTTTTGCACTTTCTATCCCTGCATCCTTTGTTATCGTATATATTTCATTATCTTCGATGGCTTCCCAAATGAATTTATAGTCCTTTAACCTTCCCAGATAGGCACATACAGCATGAGTAAGATTATGCACATATAATTTACGATGAACATATCCGGAAAAAGGACGACATAATTTCATCCCCTTAATTTGGGGAATATCTCCTTTGAAAGCATCTGCATCTACAGGAAGTTCACAGTATTCTTCAACCCGAACCAGCAAAGGATGTTCCTTTTTATCCTCTTCTGTAATAATAGGGACCATTCTTCCTATAGACGCCTCAACCAATCCTATATATGTTTCAAAAGGTTCTAATAGATATTTCGGGAGATATGAGGTTATTTCCTGATAAAAAGTCTTCTTTGGTTCAGGGAGGTTTTCACAGATGATAATGTTTAAGGGTTTTATAACTTTTTCCTCTAATCTTTTTGCAATTCCCTTAGAAAGAATTTCCGCAACAGCCGGTACTCCCTTTGCCCCTACCGCTGTAGCAATTATGTCCGATTTTTGAACCGCTTCTGCCACTTTTTCTTTTTCGGTAAGTAAAAGAGCAGATACATTCTCAACAAATATAGTGTATTCAATATCTCCAACAACTTTGATGGGATATTTCTTTATTTTGTTTATGTGTTCCACAAGTTCAGGGACAACATCTATAAAAAGGGTATGATAGCCACTTTCAAAGAAAAGTTGACCTAAGAAACCTCTACCAATATTTCCTGCACCAAATTGCAGAGACAATTTCATAAAAATATCCTTACAAAAATAGATAACACATCGTAATACATAAGGTTGGATTTGCTATTATATCATAGTTATAATTTACGATGTAGTCCGCTTATATTATCTCAAAAAGTAAAAGTTTTAACATGTATAAACAAATTATTGGAGGAGTATGAAATGAAGAAAGTAGGATTTGGAATTATTGGCTGTGGGAATATCGGTCCTGTTCATGCATCTGCAATAAATGCAATTCCTAATGCAAAATTAATTGCTGTTTCAGATGTTGTTGAAAAGAATGCGGTAAAACTGGCAAGCCAATATAATGCAGAACCCTATACCGATTATAAAAAAATGTTAGAACGAAAAGATATACAGGCAATTTGTATTTGTGTGCCAAGCGGTCTGCGTGCTGAAATTGCTGAAAACTGTGCTATGGCTGGAAAACATATCCTTTCGGAAAAGCCTTTGGAAGTTACTACACAACGGATTGACCGTATTATAAAAGCCGCAGATAAATACGGTGTCCTTTTAGGTTGTATTTTCCAGAGTCGTTTTGCAGAAGGTTCTCGGTTAGTCAAGCAAGCTATAGAACAAAATCGCTTTGGCAAATTAGTTTTAGGTGATGCCTATATTAAATGGTTCCGTTCTAAAGAATATTATGCTAGTGCCTCATGGAGAGGGACTTGGAAATTGGATGGGGGAGGTGCCTTAATGAATCAGGGAATTCATCAAATCGATTTACTCCTCTGGTTTATGGGTCCGGTAAAGAGACTATATGCCCAAACGCAATGTATTGCTCATGAAGGCTTGGAAGTAGAAGACCTGGCTACCGCAACTCTTGAATTTCAAAACGGTGCATACGGTGTAATTGAAGGAAGTACCGCTATCTGGCCCGGTCATCCTGCTCGTGTAGAAATCCATGGTTTTGAAGGTAGTGCCGTGCTTGAAGATGGAAAATTAGTTTTCTGGAGATTTAGTAAGAAAAAGCCTATTGATACAAAAGTGGAACAATCTATGGCTAAAGAATCAGAGTTGGGTTCAGGTGCCGGTGACCCATTATCTGCCTTAAAAATTGAAGGACATCGGCGTCAGATTGAAGATTTTGCCCATGCGATTATAAAAGGTCGTAAACCTGCTGTAGACGGTAGGGAAGGAAGAAATGCAGTTGCACTTATTGAAAAAATTTATAAATCTGCCCGTCTTAGAAAGCCTATTACTTTATAAATTAATTGAATAACATAAAACAGGTATTACAATGTGATAAATAGAATAGGGTTTTTTATATTCTCAAATCTTATCTCCATCATTATAACTTCTAACACTGTCTTTGCTTTAAAAGAAACTGAGGATTTATCTTTATTAAAAGATGAAGTAATGGTCCAGGTAGGTTCAGAAAGGATTACAAAAGCCGATTATGAAGCATATTTACAATATCGTCAAATTGAATTGAGAAAAAGAAATCTTCTGTTTTCTCCTCAAAATGTTCAGAACTTCCAGAGAAAAGTATTGGATGAAATTGTTGAACAAACCATGATTTTTCTATTAGCTATCCGTAACAATATTACCTGTACGGATGAAGAATTTGACAGTATTTACAAAGAAGGGATTTCTCTATTGGGGGGAGATATAGAATATCAAAGATGGCTAAAAACATCCAATCTCACAGACGAATATATTAAAGACCAGATTAAAAAGAAACATATCGTTGAAAAATATATTCAAAAAATAGAAAAAACAGTATCCGTTTCTGATAAAGAAATACAGGACACATACCAGCGATATGTTAAATCTGGATGGGCAAAAAGAATTACAGAAACTTATGATTTTTCAAATATCCTTATTATAGATTTTACGGGAGACCCCGAGAAAGAGAAAAAGATAAATGAAATATACCAGCGTATTCAGAATGGTGAAGATTTTTTCCTTCTCGCTCAACAACTTTCCGAAGACCCTTTCTCGAGAAGACAGGGATATTGCTACTATGAGATGTCCCTTAAACAGGTTTTACCCGAAGTAAAACATTACCTTATAACACTTCCTGTGGGAGCCGTATCTCCTCCATTTCGGACCCGTAATGGATGGAATATCTTAAAAGTTATTTCCAGAAACATACCGGGGACAATTCCTTTTGATAAGATGAAACAAGGAATTTACCAGCAACTTATTCACCAGAAAGTAAGGGATATTTTGAAACAGGAATTGGAAATACTTCAAAAAGAAATAACAATAACTTACTATCAGAACTATAAATAATAGGATTTATGTTATGTCGGGAAAAGATATTCTTATATTAGGTGGAGGAATGATTGTCCATGACCAGATTCTCCCAAGTCTATATCAATTACAAAGACTAGGGGAAATAGGAAAAATATCTATTTGTGCCCGACATACCACACCCTTAAAATTTTTACAGGAAAGCCCATTTATTAAGGAGGCTTTCCCCGAACAAACATTTATACCTTTCCCTCCTCTGAATACACCCGAAAATGAATATTACCCGGATTTATACAAAGAGGCAATAAAAAATCTACCACCCCGTCAATGTGTTTTTGTTGCCTTGCCAGACCACTTGCATTATCCCGCTATTATGGAAGCACTTGCTCATGAACAGCATGTAATTTGCGTTAAGCCCCTTGTTCAGACATATAAGCAACTTGTGGAGATTAAAAAAATATCAAAGGAAAAAAGACTTTTTGTGGGGGTCGAATACCATAAACGGTTTGATATTCGTTCCCTTTTGGCACGAAAGAATTATCAAAATGGATTATTTGGCAAATTTGTCATTGGTGAGGCAAAGATGATTGAGCCTTACTACTATCGCCACAGTAATTTTCAAAATTGGTTTACCTGTGATATTTCCGACCCTTTTACTTATGTTGGCTGTCATTATGTTGACCTTGTTGCTTTTATTACAGGGCTAAAACCGGTATCTGTTTCTGTGGTTGGTATTAGAAAGCCATTCCCTAATGGTAATATAGGTTATTTGTGGTCACATGGTAGAGTAATTTATGAAAATGGCGGTATCCTATCTGTTATCAATGGTCTGGGTTATCCCGACATGGGAGGCGGTAGTAACCAGCAAGGATTGGAATTATACTTTGAAAATGAAAATTGCACAACAACCTTGAAACACGATGACCAATTCCGTGGTGTAAGTTACAGTATTAGAGAAGAACTGATAGAACCTAAGAAAAAGTTTTTTACTATCAATACGGATTACTTCCGATTAGTGCCGTGGAACGGTCCCGGATTAAAACCTGTTGGATATGGCTATACTTCAATAGAGGAATTAGTGCATTGTGTGAAGAAAATTGATAGTAGTGATGATGAGCAGAAACAGTTAGAAGAAATGGAAAGAATAGATAATCTCGGTATTATTGCCACACCTAAAAATTCATTTTATAATGAGTTAATAAATGAAGCAGGAAGGTTGTCCATATCTGAAAAAGGGCGAGTCTATTCTATTAATTATAATTCAAGTTATCCTGATATATACCCTGAAAATTAATAGTCCATCAACTAAAAAAATTAGCGTCGATATCCATTAGATACCGACGCTTTTTTGTGGGATTTATAGAAATACTAAATCTAATTGGAGGTCAAAATACCCACAAGGACTGCCATAGGCTTATTCACAGGAGCAGGTTCACATTCACCATATCTCTGGAACTGCACATGACCATCCATGTATAACACATTTGAACCTCCGGGAATATGGTTGTATGCCGCAGGATTGGTTGATAACTGGTCAAACATAATCCATACGGAACTTTGGGCTTGTGCTGATGCTGCTGGATTGTTAATGTCTGTGATCAAGAAACGTTCAATACCTTCACGAAGACGATATACAGTAGAACCACCACCGTTTCCTACACCATTAGGAACAGGTATATCATTGTCAGCTATGGGAAGAATTCCATTGGGAATACTACTTCCACTCAATAATGGCAATATTTGTTGAACCAAATAATCCAGTGCTGAACCAACTTGTGTAGAAACTTCGGTGTTCATGTCAATTGTTACACCAAGGAATGACGCAATCGTGCCTAAATAGGTAAAACTGCTAAGCGTAGATACGGGGTCTTGCGGGGGACAATTCCCTTTATCTAAAACCCAACCTAAATAGCCATAACTCGCGTCAATGGCACGCGCACAATTTCCACCATTGCTATCCGCATAACCAATACACCAATCTTGATTAACATCCCCATTGAGATGTGCTTTGGCAATAGATTGACCTAATTCTGCATCCGATGGACAAAAGATAATCATGGGGTCCGTCAGATATTCCGGATACAGAACAAATACATTGGGTCCTGCATCTAAAACAGGTTTAAGTTGCCCATTTACATTCTTATAACCACCTGCCTGAATGGGAGGAAACCGTTCTCCCTTCGCCTCGTTAGAATACATTTTGAAAACGAGACCCCATTGTTTTAAATTGTTCTGGCAGCTGGAGCGTCTTGCCGCTTCGCGTGCCCGTGCCAGTGCTGGTAACAATATTGCAGCGAGGATGCCAATGATTGCAATAACGACCAGCAGTTCGATGAGTGTGAAACCTTTTTTCTTCATAGGATTACTCCTTATATTTTTGTTAATAAACCTTTTTTGATTACTTCGCCCATTGAAGTAATCGTTTACTTTATACCTATATTATATATTATATGTTTACAAATATCAAATTAATTTTTATTTTTTCTCTATTAATATAAAATTAATCAAAAAATAAATGAAAACAAAAAAATTTTTTGCTATAATTATAGTAAACGATTACTAAAAGGGAGTTTCCTATGTTCGAGAAGATAACCATTTATGACATCGCAAAAATGGCGGGTGTATCTGCAAAAACAGTAAGTAAGGTTATTAATTTTAAAGACGGCGTCAAAGAAGAAACTCGGAAAAAAGTCCTTGAAATAGTTGAAAAATTAGGTTACTATCCCAATATTTTTGCTCGTTCATTGAGAGCCAATCAACCTGCATGTGTTGGAGTTACTTTTCCTGCACCCATAGAGATTGTCCCTTTTAGCCCCAACTTTTTTCTATGGCTTTTTATGGAGTTATATCGAATATTTGGGAAAAAGGGGGAGTATATTTGCTTTGATATGTCCCCTTATGAACTGGGAAAAATAGAAAATTATGCCCGAGGTGTTTTCGATAATCTTTTTAAGTCATGTATTATTGCAGGTCCTTTTTCATTGTCTGATGTGATTGCAAAAAGAATTCATACCTCAGGCATTCCTTATATAGCCTTTGGTAGATTGGAATCGTTTCCAGATTTATCCTATGCCACAGTTGACTATGAAAAAGCATCTTATATAAGTACAAAATTCTTAATAGATAAAGGGCATAAACATATCGCTTTATTGCAGGCTTTTCATGAATATCAACCCGGTGTAGAAAGAATTCGAGGTTACAAGAAAGCACTGGAAGAGGCAAACCTGCCTTTCTCTGAAAGAAATATAAAACATGTAAACTTTGGTGCAAGAAATGTTGCACTACGAATCCATCAACTTCTATCGGACTCTAACATTACTGCATTAATTGATAGTAGCGGAACAGAAAATGGTGAAGCCATTCGGGAGGGATTTAAAAGAGCAGGAAGAACCATCGAAAAAGACTGTGAAGTTCTAACATGGACCTATGAAAGTAAAGGCTACGTTCTTCATGAGGCTTCAGCCCATGTTTGGTTACCTGTTCGTGAATCGGCATCAGAAGGTTTAGAACTATTAGCAAGATGGTTAGAAGGGAAACTGGAAGGACCTATACAAGTTTTATTTAACCCCATATTGGATACAGAACGAACTCGTGATAGGGAAATTGAACCCTCATATCGCTTTTTCGATTCTTACATGGAGTAGTACTATTATTTTTTTTCCGGAGGAATGTAATTTTTTACAATAGTTAATAAATCCTCTTGTTTAAATGGTTTTTGTAAAATACCATCCGCTTCAACCTCATAAGTTCTCTTTATTATATCGGTTATAGGTTTGGCTGTAACAATATGGATATATATCCCTTTTAATTTTGGATTTGTTCTTATTGTCCGGCATACTTCAAGACCGTCCAGTCCGGGCATAGCAATATCTAATAAAATAAGGCGGAATTGACCTGTTTGTGCTTTCTCAATACATTCCTCTCCTGATGTGACTACCTCAACATTATAACCTTCATTTTCAAGGCAATTTCTTATGAATTGAAGAACTTCTAAATCATCATCAACACATAGTATTGAATTCCCTAATTCAGATGCTTCTATAGGTAAAGTCCGTATAGCATATCGAATGGCACTTAAAAGAATACTTTTTCTTAATTGTTTAGGTAAACGATGGATAATTTTGTCCGAATAAGTAGTATATAATTGTTCTTGTTCTGTTATGAGGATAATGGGTATTTCAACAATCCCAGGACTTTCTAAAATTTCACTTACCATAACCTCTGCCATAGGTCCTTCATCACAATCAATAATGATACAATCAGGATTATACTTTAATGCCAACGATATGGCTGTTGATGGATGCCCTGCGTGAAGGATATCTATATTTTCCTCTAATAACCAATTGCGAATCTGGGCACTCATTGACCTATCTTGAGTAACTAATTCTACCAGTAAGTGAGTTTCATCGGGTGTAATGTGACGAGCATAAATATGACTATCTTCAGGGTGTGTCCCATGAAGAGGAAGTCGAAATGAAAATGTGCTTCCCTGCCCCGGACTACTTGATAATATAATTCGACTCCCGTGAAGACGCATAATATCCTGAGAAATAGAAAGTCCTATTCCCGTTCCTCCATATTTCCGCGTAGATGAGGAATCTACCTGATAAAATCGGGTAAAAATTTTATCTATAGATTCGGGAGGAATTCCAATCCCTGTATCTACAACTGAAACTTCTACTTCTTCGTCTATTATTTTTATCCTGACTTCTACAGACCCTTCATTTTTATTAAATTTTACAGCATTGGACAATAAATTATTAAAAACTTGAATTATTTTTCCTTTATCACCATCTACCAGTATCGGTCTTTGTTCTGCATTTAAAATTAATTGTATTTTTCGGGGTTCTGCCATAGGGCGAATGTTCTGTAGCCCGCTTTCTGCACATTCAACAATATCAAAAGTGCTAAATACAAGTTCTTCTTTCCCTTTATGAAGTTTAGAAAAATCCAGAAGGTTTTCTATTAAGTTTACTAACTTTTCAACATTTCTGAGACTGATGGAGAGATATTCCCTTTGTGTATCTGTGATAGGTCCTGTTTTCCCTTTCAAAATCATATCGGTATATCCCATTACTGATACCAGAGGTGTTCGCAATTCATGAGAAACATTGGAAAGAAGATTCGTCTTCATTTCATCGAGAGTTTTTAATTCTTCATTTGCTTTATTTAATTGTTCTCTAGCTTTATTGATTTCATCAAGTGTATTCTGAAGTTTCTCTAGTAACCGGGCATTGCGAATGGCAACTGCAATGTGTGTGGATACCTCTTCTACAATTTCAATGTCATGGGGTAGAAATGCTTTGGGAATTTTGGAACCCAACACTAAAACTCCAATCACAGTATCTTCTGCGAATAATGGCGTTACAATAAGACTTACAATGTCCGATGGAAATTCTTTAGCTATGGTTTCTTCTTCAGATTGTAAATAATCAAAGACAAGGGTCTTTTTCTCTTTTATTACTTTTTCCCCACAACAGAAATGTCCTATTATAGGTTTGGTATTGGAATTGGGTAGAAGCGTTAAGATTTCAAAACAAGAATCCTCTTCATAGCATTGCGGATGCCCCTGTTTTTCCGGAGGGAAAGCAACCACTGCATAATCAATGTTATAAACTAACCTTTTTATTTCATTGACAATACTTTCATAAACTTTACCCGCTTCCAGACTGGAATTTATCGTCCTCGCAATAATATTTACTGCTCGTAATCTTTCCGCTCGTTCATGGACTTCCTTTTCCAGTAAGACATTTTGTGTAATATCACGGAAAATACCTTCGATACCTATAATATTCGATTTTTCATCTTTTAAATAGCCTGCGGATATTTCTACACAAATCAATTCACCTCGAATGGGTTTTATCCATACGCGGAATTGGTTCAAATAATTATTTTTTTCTAATTCAGAACAGAATGTTTTGTAATCATTTGTGTTTAAAAACAAATTCTCAATTCGTGTTCCTATAGCACTATCAGGTTCATCAAAACCTAATATTCTTGCACCAAAAGGATTAATTAATGTTAATACTCCTTCTTTATTTGTCTGATATATCCCATCTCTCATGGAATTCACAAGATTACGATACCGTTCTTCGGAAGATTCTAATTCATAGATGTTTTTTCGCAAAGCACTTGCCATTTCATTAAAAGAAATAGCAACTTCTTCTAACTCATCCCCAGTTTGAATCTTTAATTTAAGTTCCAAATCCCCCTGTCGGATTATTTGTGCCCCTTCGTTAATCAAACTTAAAGGTTGTAATATATTTTTATGAATAATACGATAACCTATCAATGAGAAGAAAAGTATAACCAGACCCGCAATAATTAATGATACAACAGAACCAATATGAATAAACCAAAAAATTTCATTAAGATGTTTATAGGCACAGAAATATATATCGTATTCCGGATAAATCTTTTCATATGCTAATAAAACAGGTGCAACTTTCCCTCGACTGGAAAATCGTAGTAGTGTTAATAACCCCTCCGATTTATTGGATATTCTCTTTAATCTTTGTGTGAATCGTGAATCAGTAATTTCATAATTTATATTTGCTTTTGTTCCATCTCCTTTATCATCATAATAAACAGATATACCATCACTATTTCTCATGTAAACAATCATATAATAGATGTTCTCTTTTTGGGGAGAATCTACAAATGTCTGTCCTAAAGCAAAACGAATCAGTTCAGAGGCTTCCTGTACCTCAAGAAGAAATCCCAATATCTCATCATTTTTATCTTTTATAGGAATGGCTACAGTTAAAGAATATCTCTCCGCCTGAGGAGGTGTGGATATGGCAACGATATATGGGTATTTTATTTTTTTTTGCCAATTGGAAGTAAGCAAATCTCCTGCTTTAAATGACGGAGTTGAAAAGAGTAAGTTATTTTCTTTATCAACAATTGCGAATGCGAATGATTTTCCTTCGCTATAGGATTGAATAGAGAATAGTTTCTCAGAGATTTGCTTTATTAAAAGTTCTTGTTCTTCCTTAGGTGCATGGAAGAATTGAGAAAAAATAGGTTCTGTGGCAATCCGTGCAGAATAACTTAAACGAGTAGATAAAGAGAGCCTTACCCCTTCAGTTGTAATTTTTACCGCAGTGGTCAAATTCCTTTTTGTGGTTATCCACTGTCCTTCTCTGGCAAAAACATAAGCCACAATCAAGGTTAGCGTCATGGGAATTATGCCAACCCAAAATATCGCTATGAAAAATTTTCGTTCAATACTTGTGCGATATTTTTGCTTTTGTTCCATGAAGTATTTGCCAAGAGAGAATAATTTCCCCTGGCATCCTACAATATATGTTTATTCTTAAATGTTATTTTTGGACGGGTCGACCTTTAGTAACCAACTCTTTAACTTTTTCCAATAATTGGTCAACTTTAAAAGGCTTTGCAAGATATTCATCCGCACCACAAGCGAATATCCGTTCAATGTCAGAATCTTTAGTTAAGCATGTTACCGCCATAATCGGAATAAAACGAGTCATATCGTTACTCCTTAATGCACGGCATACTTCAAAACCATTGATTTCTGGCATTAAGAAATCAAGCAATATAAGGTCGGGAGATAATTGGATTGCTTTTAAGCCAACTTCTGTAGCGTTATTTACTTTTATAATTTCATACTCATCTTTACCCAACATGTTCTCAATAAGATTTATCGCGTCGGGGTCATCATCAACCACCATAATACGATACTTTTTGGCGTTTTTGTCCCTTGGAAACATATCATACTTTTCTCTAAATTCATCCAGGTCTTTTTCAAGAATACGATAATGTCCTCCAGGTGTTCGCGATGCTTTTATCAGACCCTGACGAATCCAATTCTTTATACTATGGTGGGTTACATGACATATCCTTGCCGCTTCAAATGTTGTAAACGCTTTTTGTTCACGATTCATAATATTAACCTCCTTAACGAATACGGGTTCTGTTTAGTAATAATTTCATATTTAACATTATTAATTAGATTAGCATTTATTATATGTAATTTTGGTAATCTATGTCAAGAATGAATAAAGGACAAAAAATCTTTTATTAATTCCATTTCTTCAATTCTTGTTAAGTCCCAAATTAAATTCAATTGAAATGGATATGAAAAATAAAATATACGAAATGTTAAAAACAAAATACAAATTAGTGTGGTATAAAAACCTAAAAGTATGCCTGCTAGTTTACCTGTAAAATATATAAATAAAAGAAGAAAAGAATACTTCCTTTTAGATTCTGATTTATAAGTTTCTTTGTTTTTTCCTATGTCTATGAAAACATCGTTGCACAATTTTCTACGAAATAAAGAGGAGATTAATACAAAAAACGGGGAAATTAGTAATAAACTCCAAAGGATGCTCATTATAAAAAAACTTTTTACGATAATTTTATTGAAGTATAATGAATAGAATAAAAATACAAATACAACAAAAGACCAGACAAAAATATAGATATAAACAGAACCTGGAAACATAAGAAAAAGTAAGTTCGGTTGGGACCTAAATAGTAAGGAATACAATAATTTACTTATGAAATAAATAAATATTAATTTAATAAGCCCTAAAAGGACGAAAGCAATTGTTTTTGTTCTATTTTCTCGGCTATTTTCAAATTCAATTTTTCTTTTCTCTTCCAGTTGCTCTGACATTTCTAATAAATTTGATATCTTATTTAATTTGCCTTTTTCTTTTTCAAGAATTGGTGAACTGACTGATTTTGAAAATTTATTATATGTTGAGAGAATATCCTTTTGGAGTTTTAGAGAAAAGATACATATAGGTAAACTTGAATAATAATCATCGGGACTTAAACTCATCCCTATTTTCTTCCCCATTCGATATAATTCTTCCAGCCATATTTGTTTATTTTGAACATTATTCTGATTTAGGTCAGTCTCCGTTTGTTTGAGTATATCAGAAAACATTTTGTATAAAGGTGCTAAACAGTGATTCAGGATATTATATTTCTGCATGTAATAAGAATAAGTATATTTAGGTAAGGTATTATGCCAGTAAGGTTCCGGAAAAATAATGGGATTTCCACTTCGATTCTCTTTTACAATAATGGATATACCTTCGGAAAGGGTCTTTTCATCTGTTGTACCCGGTGTTATAACCATTGCAGATTCTATATATCCTAATAAAGAATTGTTAAGGGGAAGATTCTGTGCCTCTTTAATCAAATCTCTTGCTTTATTATAATTCCCAAGGAAATAGAGTCTGGTTACATAATTTGTTAAAAAAGAAGTATTTATATTGCTGAGGTTATAAATATCCTGAAAAAGTTTTTGAACAGCATCATCTTCTTCAATCAAAGCAAGAAATTCTAAGTATTGAGAATATCTTGGGTCATCCAAAAGAGTGGGATTAGATAATACTTTTTGGACGATATTTCGCATTATAGGGCGAGCAGATTCTTTTTCCAGTGTTAGTGCAACACGATATTTGGTCTCATCCAGGTCAAAGCGTAAATATCGGTCTGAAAACCATAAACAAAAGGTTAATATTACAACTGAAAAAATCAAATAACGAAACGATTTTTTCCTTCTTATAAAAAAAATATAATCGAAAGTTGATGGTATTTCAACACATTGTTGGTTTTGACTGTTCGTTCTTATTTCGTCGTTTATGTTATTCATTGAAAGTGCAACATAGTGAATAAATTTTCTAATTTCAATCACTGTATTTAATTTACTGAGATGTTTTTTTCTTTTTCATTTCCAGCATTAACTGGCGGGCTATTTTTTTACCCTCTTCAACACCGGGTTGATTAAAAGCATTTACAGCATATAATTTACCTGCCATGGCTGTGGCAACTTCTAACATATATAATAATTGTGCAACCGTGAATTCAGATATTTCCGTCATTTGTATATGAATAACAGGACGCTGACTTAGTGTAAGAGCGTCCTTTGTACCCTGAAACTCTGCAAATAATAAGTCATTCATACTTTGACCTCGTATATATTCCAGTTCGGGAATTTCGGCTAACATATCTGGGATGGGTAAGGTTTCTCCGGCATTTTCCACAGAAATTAGATTGATTATTTTGTCATTTGGTCCTTCCCGATACAGTTGTATCTGAGAATGCTGGTCAGTTGCTCCTAATGCTTTGACAGGTGTCTGCCCGTTAAAAACTATATTTCCCTGAATATCTTCTTTTTTACCTAAACTCTCTGCCCATAGTTGGCAATACCAATCCGCAATATCTTTTAATCGGTCTGAATAAGGCATCATTACAGATATTTTTTTACCTTTGCTTTTATCAAGGATATAATGAACGCCTGCAAATTGGTATGCGGGATTTTCTTGAAAAGTTCTCTTTGAACATAAAATATCCATCTCCGCACATCCCTCGGCAAGGGCTTCAACATCAAATCCTAACATTGCAGACGGGAATAGACCTACGGGAGAGAATACAGAAAATCGACCGCCTACATTTAAAGGGATTTCAAACTGAGTAATACCATATTTATCGGCAATGGGATGTAACAAACTTTTTGGAGCATCTTTACCTCTTGGACTTGTTGTAATAACAACATGCTCTTTTATCTTTTCGTGTCCTAATGTTTCTTCTAATTCTTTTAATATTATAAGTAACTGACACATTGTTTCCGCTGTTTCACCTGATTTTGAAATAGCGTTATATAATGTATTATGAGGTGGACATAAATGCATCATTCGTTTGAATGTAATTGGGTCAATGTTATCCATTACAAAAAGACGGGGATAACCCTTCCTTTCCTGACGAGACAAGAGGTTGTAATAATAACCATTGAGTGCTGTGTTCAGTGCTGTAATGCCTAAAGCGGAACCGCCAATCCCTAATATTACCAGATTTTCAATACCACGATTTAGAAAATCAGATGAAATATTTTTAATCTTTTCACGGGTTACTTTGTCCTTATAAAGTTCAAAGAAACCATATTTTTTCTCTTCTCGTTCTTGCAATATAGATTGGTGATACCGCTTGATTAATTCGCCTAAATTTTGTAATTCATCATCGGTAAAACCATGAGCAGGACTTATTTTATTAGCATGGCATAAAGATATGTCAATAGATATATTATGCTTCATAATCTTTCTCCTTAAATTGTATTTCTCCCAGATTGTTATTAAGATGGGTATTAGTTTACCATATTTTATTGGTTATTTTCAGGATTAAACCATAATTTGAGAGGAAAAGAAAATGGCTAAGCAATGTACGGTAGTTTTGTCCGGTTTCGTTTGTTTATTAAATATTTACGCATATGCCAGTGAAATACAATTTCCATTACATCAAGCAAATCAAGATGCAATTTCTCAGGTTCAACAAGGGACTCTTACATGGGCAAGCCCTGCATGGTGGGGATTTAATGCCGATGACGCGACAGTTTGTTTACAGTCAGCAATAGATTCAGGAGCAAAAGAAATCATAGTCCCAAATATGGGTGTTCCGTGGATTGTTAAGCCAATAAAATTACATTCAAATCAAAAAATTACATTTTTACCCGGGGTAGTTATTCTTGCTAAAAAAGGAGAGTTTAAGGGCAGAGGTGATTCATTGTTTTTTGCTGATGATGTTGAAAATCTAGTGATTTCAGGTTATGTCGCGATTTTAAGAATGCATAAAAAGGATTACCAGAATAAAAAAGAATATGAACCCGCAGAATGGCGAATGGTTTTATCGATGACAGGTTGTAAGAATGTTATTGTTGAAGGAATTCGATGTGAAAGTAGCGGAGGAGATGGAATTTATATAGGCGTCACTCATAAACAGAATTATTGTGAAAATGCAGTTATAAAAGATGTTATATGTGATGATAATCATCGTCAGGGGATTAGCGTTATTAGTGCTAAAAATTTAACTATTGAAAATTGTTCATTGTTGAATACATCAGGAACGGCACCTCAAGCAGGAATTGACTTTGAACCTAATGGGGCTGATGAACAACTGACAGATATTACGATGAAAAATTGTTATATCAGTGGCAATAAAGGTGCAGGGGTTTTGGTGTATCTAAAAAATTTTAAGAAAACAACCGCCCCGGTTTCTATAAATATAGAAAACTGTATCATGAAAGGTGATTATGACCATGGAATTGCAATAGGGGCTGTTTCAGAGGATGGACCTCAAGGTAAATTGATTTTTAAAAACTGTTTTATTGAGGGTGCAAAAAGAGGGGGGATTGTAGTCTTTGATAAATCATCCGAAGGTCTCGATGTAATATTTGATTCATGTGTGTGCCTCAATACACCGGATAAACAAAAAGGTTATCCTATCAAAATCAACCAATGGCGGAAATCTATAACTTCTGATATTGGAAATGTTCTTTTTCGCAATTGTGTAATACTGGATGAATACATGAGAAAGCCTATAGAGTTTGATACGGTAGATAAAAACTGTGATATCTAAAAAGTGGAGGGAAATATTTTGGTAAAAGGAAATAGCCTTATATCCATTGATAACAAAACATCAAAAGAAGTAAAAGGATTGATTCTTGAAAAACTTGAAAAATGAAATCTTTCTAATAATTTGTTGACAGAAATAATAACTTTTTTCTATTATTATAAAGGAATATAAAATTTTGTCAGGAAAAATGAATGTTATTCGTAAAGAAGAAAAAGATATTTCTCAGAACTATAACCAGTTTGTTTTTTGTGTTGCTTTTTTCTAATCCTATTTTCACGGAACCCCATGTTTCTTCAGAGCAAAAGATAGATGGTGTTTCTTCTCAGGGAACGAAAATATATAAGATAGATTTAAAAGAAGCCTATGCAGACCGCTCACGAGAAAAAGGATTGTATCAATTTCAACGGAAGGATGGCACATTAGTTTTTACAAATCGTCCCCAAAAATATCGTTCTAAAAGTGAATATAAAGAGGTGTATTTTAAAAAATCTCCCAACACCCAGCAAATAACGAAAAAAGGAACAATTACAAAAGATTCTACTGAGAATAATGGCTATGCAATCATAGTACCTTTGGAACCGGTTCATGTTTCAAAGAAATTTGAACATTTATATAAAGGAAAAGTATATAACTTTGAAGCAATTCAGAAAATTGTAAAAGAGTGCAGTCAGTATTACCAGGTAGATGAAAAATTGATATGGGCGGTGATGGAAGTCGAAAGTGCTTTCAATCCTAATGCTGTTTCTAATGCAGGTGCCTGTGGTTTAATGCAATTAATGCCTGCAACTGCAGTTGAAATGGGCGTTACCGATATATTTGACCCTGCCCAAAATATTGCAGGAGGTGTGCAGTACTTAAATAGAATGTTAGACTTATTCAATGGGAACATTGATTTTGCTCTGGCAGGGTATAATGCAGGTCCAGAGAATGTGAAAAAGTATAAAGGTATTCCTCCATTTGATGAGACGATTAACTATGTGAAATTAGTTAAATCAAAATTGGGTCTAAAATTAGATGCTAATTACTATGCAAGTAGAATGAGTGGAAAAATTACCGCGGTAAAGCGAAATATTTCAACGGCAGGTATAAATTCCGGAAAGAAGTATATGGTATATTTTAAAAGTGGACTACGGCAACCTGCCGATGATGTTGTGGAACAAGCACCCTATTATTATATAAGTTATGGAAATCGAACATATCCCGTCAGAACGGAATTGGTTCAGAAAGTAGAGAAAACAGGTTAAAAAATATCCCTTTTATGAAGTATTGCAAGTATGAAAAGTCATCACATCTTCTCTAAATATGGGAAAAAATCTTCTCAACCTTCACCTGTTAGTCTGATGATGTCTGAATTTGCAAAGGATTTTCGACCCGGTATAGATATTAATCTTGGTGTCGGTTATGTTAACGAAGAGACTATCCCTTATGATGAATTCGCGGAAATTGTTAACATACTTGCAAAAAAAGATACACGACTTTCACACTTACTAAATTATGGTGGACCCGAAGGCTCTGTTCAATTGATAGAGTCTATTAAATGGTTTTATCAAGAATTGTGGAAAGATCACAGGATAGGAAATATCCCTAATTTTAATGAAAGGCAAATTATTATCGGTGTTAGTGGCGCAACAAGTATATTGACGGGTTTGGCTAATATATTGAGGAAAGGTATTGTCATCACGACTGATCCAGTCTACTATATATATACTTCAACGTTAGAACGGTATGGGTTTGAAATTGCACCTGTTCAAGAAGAGATGGAAGGTCCTGATATTAATATTCTGGTGGAGGTACTTGAAAAACATTTGAAGCAAGGAAAACATGTGTCTTTTTGTTATTTTGTATCTGTGAATAATCCAACATGTACTGTAATTTCTAACCGGCGACGAAGAGAAATTGTTGAGTGTGTGCAGAATCTGGCAAAAAAATATAATGTCCATATTCCTATAATTTTTGACCTTGCGTATGAATGGCTTATCCATAATCCTGAATTAGAAAAGCCTGTTTCACCATCAATTTATGATAACAATGCGTCCGTTTATGAGATTGGTACCTTATCAAAAATATTTGCACCCTCATTACGCGTAGGTTTTATCATAGGACCTCAGGGAAGTGATTTGCTCAAAGCCTTAGTGCAGTGGAATAGCGATGTAGGTTTCAGTGCACCATTAATAACACAGGAAGTGTCCGCAGAACTTATTAAAAGATATGGCAAAAAACAATTCAACTCTGTTAATGATGGATATCGAAAAAAAGGAACTCTGTTCAAAAGAGAAATTAATCAACAAATTGGGAATTATCTGGAATCAATAACAGGAGGAGATGCCGGTTTTTATTTATACCTAACCTTTAAAGAAATAAAAACCATTTCCAATTCACGCCTCTTTACACTTTTATCACGAAATTCAGGTGTTAGAGAATGGGACTACGAAGGAAAAGAAAAAAAACCAAAGGTTATTTATTTGCCAGGAATATATTGTGTTTCCTCTCAAAGAGACATGCTAAAAAAAGGAAAATATCAAATGCGACTTTCTTATGGCTATGAGAGTATAGATAAGTTATTACAATCTGTACATATAATTAAAAAGGCACTGTTTGAGGTAAATAGAAATTTTTACGATTAGATGTTTGTCTCAAGTTCATATGAAAGTTGAAAAGATGTGAGTTTTTTATTTGACATTTGATAAAAAAAGTGGTATAAATTATAATAAGAATTAGGCAGAATGTATATTAAAATTTAAAATTTTTAAGGAGATGTATTATGAAAATCCAATCTTTAGTCGTTGTGATGGCTTTTGCACTGTTTTCTCTGAATGTTTTTTCGGCAGATGTAATATTTAATGACCCGAATCTGTTGTCAGCAGTTCAGATACAATATGAAGACCAGGTCGGAAGCCCTTTGAGTAACCCTCCACAAGATACCGAATTAGCAAACCCTGATTTTACTAAATTGGATGCCTCCTACCTTGGGATTACCGATTTAACAGGTTTAGAGGCGTGTACTTCTTTAACCGTATTAAATCTTGTTTCGAATGAAATAACAAATGTATCACCATTAAGTAGTTTAACGAATTTAATATATTTGTTATTAGGAAAGAATCAGATAACAGATATTTCAAGTTTGTCAGGACTTACAGGACTACAGTATTTAGATATAGGAATGAACCAGATTTCGGATATCTCAGCCTTATCGACATTAACAAATTTAGTAGGATTAAATTTAGGATTTGGTACGGTATTTTTATATGATGAATTTGACCCATTTGTTACGGGAGCGAATAATCTTGATGACGCTGACCTTGCTGTATTAAATTCTTTAGTAAATTTAGAAATACTAAGTATAGGGGGATTGGAGAATGTTACAAATATAAGTTTTCTAAACAATCTGAATAATCTAACTCAGTTATGGTTAGGAAGTAATCCAATTACGGATTGGTCCCCTCTGGGAAATGTAGACCAGAACTTGAATTCATTTTTATCCGCTAATTGTGGGTTGGGACAAACAGAATTGGATACTTATGTAGCCAACATGACAAATATAACTTATGTAGATGAGGATAACCCAGGATTATTAGGTTTAGCTGAAGAAAATATAACAGATCTTTCAAATCTTAGCGGGTTAAATCCCCGTTTTGCATTCTTAGTAGGGCTTGGCATTAATGATATAGGTGTTGTTCAAAATTGGAGTAATTTATATTTGTTGTTTTGTGCCTATACAGGTATTACAAATATCAACAGTCTTGTAGGATTAAACGGTTTAACGATTGCAAATTTGCCTGGGAATAATATTGGTCCTTCATTGTTCACAGTAAAAGATCCATTTACCTTTAATTCTTTGATAGGGTTGAATGTAAGTGATAATTCATTAACCAATCTTTCCGGTATAGAAATGATGCCTAATCTTGTAGCATTAGATGCGTCAATGAATCAAATTAACAATATATATGGGTTAAGCAATTCAGGATCTCCTGTAGGAACTCTAGAAATGTTAAATCTAAGTAATAACGTGGTTTCTGATATAAGTCCTTTAAAAAACTATACCGCATTAAAATATGTTTATCTGGACAATAATAACATAGAGAATTTTGGGTTTCTGTTAGACAACGAAGGAATTGGTGATGGTGACTATATTGACCTTAGGTACAATCCCGTTCCTACGGAACTTTGTTATTTAGTCGACCAACTGGTTCAAAAAGTGAAACCTAGTGGTGTAGTAACTCGTGAAGGAGTATGTGAGGTAACCGTAACCATTGAAGTGGAAGGTATTGGAAAGGTTTTACCTCAAGTAGGAGTAAATACAGTCGAAATCAATAGTGATTTTATTATTTTAGCATATCCTCAAGCAGATAGTGGCTATGCTTTTGACCACTGGGAAATTTGGGATGAGAACGCAAAAGCAGGATATGTATTTTTAACAGATAGTTATAGTTATCTCTTTGATAATGTTCAGGAAAATATTTTAGTGAAGGCTGTTTTTGTCCCTGGCACATATACATTAACATTTGCATTTGACCCATCCAACACAGGTACAGGTACCATTATCCCATTCTATGATGGAAATGGTAATTATTCATTTAAAGATAATCAATGGGTATATTTATATGCATTACCGGATACAGGTTCATGCTTTGGAGGATGGACAGAAGATGCCCAGTCTTTCGGCTCTTCTCCTTTTGCTAATATAGTAATGGATAGTGACAAGACAGTTGGTGCTATATTCTCCAATCAATGCTATCAATTAAAAATAGAAGTAATAGGGAACGGGTTTACATCTCCATATCAAGGGACATATCAATATGCTCAGGGTTCGTTCGTTAGCATTTCAGCATTTCCAGATGCAGGTTATCTGTTTGACCATTGGGAAGATGGTAATAGTAATAATTTAGGAACAGATAATCCTATAAATGTAGAAATAACAGAAGATATGACGATTCGTGCCGTTTTTACATCTGTACCAACCTATACTTTAACTATAAATGTAAATGGTTCAGGAACGACTGACCCCGTCCCAGGTATATATCAGAAGACAGAAGGTCAGGTTGTTCTTATTACAGCAAATCCTGAGGAGGGTTGGGTATTTAATGGTTGGAGTGGTGATATAGGAGGAGCAAATCCACAAGATAATCCTATACAGGTTGTGATGAATGCAAATAAAGTAATAACTGCAAATTTCAGAGAGACGGACTATACCGTAGTAATATCTGTGGACGGACCAGGAACCACTAACCCAGTACCGGGAAATTATTACTACTTTGATGGACAATGGGCATTCTTTACAGCCATTCCTGATTCAGGAAAAGCATTTGCGGGTTGGTATGAAAACAACGAATTAGTAAATGAATGGCCATTTTATTCTTTCCAGGTAACTTCTGACCGTAATCTTGTAGCCCGTTTCGTAGATGCTGTATATACAATAGAGTTAAGTACACAGGGTAATGGAACAACAAATCCCGTCCCTGGTATCTACGGATATATAGGTGGAGAATGGATATACTATATAGCATATCCTGATTCAGGATGGGCGTTAAAACACTGGATAACTGATGATAATGAAATTATAAGCACAGATGATGTGTTAATACTTCAAGTTCAGGAAAGCCTATCGATTATAGCGGTATTTGAACCTTGTGATTGGAATGTGAACATTACTACTGCCGGAAACGGAACCGGAGAAACATCCCCAAGACCAGGAGCGTATTGCTATATTAATGGCAAACAATTAAGTTTATATGCGGAAACCGAAGATTATTTCGGTGGATGGGAATTGATAAAGAACCCTAATAATAATCCCGAGACAACTTGGGTTTATTGGTATTCCGCAACAGTTACTGTTAACGGACATTATGATATGATAGCGCATTTTGACAATGAAGGTAGGAAATTTGATTTCCAGATAGAAGGCGATGGAACTGTATTTATAGGCGAAGAAGAAATTTTATTAGCAGATGTATATCTACTATCAAATAATTTCCCGCTTCAATTAACAGCAGTTCCCGGTGAAGGTCAGGTATTCAAAGGGTGGTATTCCGGTAACACACTAATTACATCAAATCCTATTTTTGGTACAGTTTTGAGTGAAGACATGCAATTAGTAGCGAAATTTGCTCCGCAGGTATATTATAAATTACTGCTGAATGTCGTTGAAGGACAGGGAACTACATCTCCACTTCCAGGTAACGAATATCTATTTCTGGAGGGTCAAACTCAGACTGTTATTGCTCAGCCTGCTAACGGCTGGATGTTCGGTGCATGGACAGGTGATACAGAAGGAATTGCGAATATTGAGCAACCTGAAATCACGGTTCCTATGGACAGGAACAGAACAATCGGTGTTATCTTTATTCAAATTCCACCTGAAGGAGAAGGGACACCAGAAGGAACTCCAGAAGGGACTCCAGAAGGGACTCCAGAAGGGACTCCAGAAGGAGAAATACCTCCTCACAATGCTGACCAGAATGGAGATGGAAAGATTAATTTAACGGAACTATTGCGTGTTATTCAGTTCTTCAACTTTAATGAATATCACTGCGACCCACAGGGTGAAGATGGATATGCTCCCGGACCCGGCGACCATTCCTGTAACCCACATGCTTCTGACTATAATCCACAAGATTGGGTAATATCTTTGAGTGAATTGCTCCGTCTAATACAATTCTTCAATTCCGGTGGTTATTACCCGTGTGAAGGTAGTGAAGATGGTTATTGTCCCGGTACTCAACCATAATGAATCTTCTTGATAAAGATAATATAGTGGGTTGAATAATTTTCAGCCCACTATATTTATATAAATATAGTATTAAATATTCTTGATTTTTATTGCTTTACATGTTATAATTTAGACAAGATAAAAAATTATCATTAAAATGTAAAGAAAAGTGAAATAACTAATAAATGCGTTTTAATCTATAATAAAAACACTATGAGGAGACAGTATATGATGAAAAGCAAGTTAAAGTGGTCTTTATTGGTTTTATGCTTGCTGACAAACTACGCTTTTGCAGTAGTATATGTGAATAAAGCAAGCACAGACCCATCCCCGGATGGTAGTTCATGGGCTAAAGCATTTCGCACAATTCAGGAAGGAATTGACACTGCTAATGCACAAGCATCTCCTGGAAATCCTGTGGAGGTTTGGGTGGCTCAGGGGAATTACGATGAACTAAGAACAGCAACTTGGGGTGCACCTGCTTTGGTGGATGGCTCATTGGTTATGGAAGATAATGTCCATCTTTATGGTGGATTTAAGGGAACAGAGACTTCTCGAGACCAGAGAAGACCTTCACAATATGTAACGACTATTGATGGAAGAACTTCAAGAGGTGGCACGAATGCATATCATGTAATCGTCATAGGAAAGGGAAGTGGTCCCAATACGGATGTAGTAATTGATGGCTTCCACATACGTGGTGGTCGTGCTTCGGGCGTTGCAGGAGATTACCATACCTGGCGTGGCGCAGGCATATATAACTGGTTATCAGCACCAGTGATAGGTAATTGTGTTTTCTACGATAATGTTTCTGCAACAGCAGGTGGTGCGATTGCAAACATGTCCGGGACTGTTGGTTCTAATATTTACAAGGCAAGTGCATTAATCCATGATTGCGTCTTCCGTGGCAATACGTGCAATGAAACAGTAGATACCGGCGTTTCCCCGATTCGTGGCGGTGCTGGAATTTTTAACAATGGAATCAATTCCTCAAATGTAGAAATAGGAAATGAGACATATATTACTAATTGTACCTTTTATAATAACACTTCGGCTAATTTGTCTAATCCTCAATTATATAATGCTAATACTATAATGAATAGTGGATGTGGAGTTAATTTCCCAAAAATTTATAACACTATATTGTGGAATAATCCTGTACCGTCAAATCCTCATATTAGAACCTTTAGACCCGGCCTTGGATATGTAAATGCAGATGTACAGTATTCTGATGTACAGGGAGGACATGTAGGAACTGGAAATATTAATTCGGACCCATTATTCCGGAATCCAGGGAATAATGATTTTCGTTTGACAGTTACTTTCCCATCACCAATATCCCCATGTTTAGATACAGGGGCTGATGGTCTTGTTCAACCACCTCTAGCACCCGGGCGAGTTGATATTCGTAATTTCCAGAGGAAAAATGGCTCTGCTGTAGATATGGGAGCGTATGAAAATGTAGCGACACCTGTAGCAGATTTCTCTGCGACACCTGTGGAGATATTAGCAGGACAATCCGTTCAGTTTACTGATTCATCGGATACTTTTGGCTTGTGGGCAGAAACAACATGGGCATGGAACTTCGGTGATAGTGGAACAAGTAATCAGCAGAATCCGAGTCATCAGTATAATACTGCAGGTAGATATACAGTATCTCTGACTGTTCAAACAGCCGAAGGAAATGACAATGAGACAAAAACAAATTATATTGTAGTGCATACTCCACCAACAGCAGATTTTTCAGCAGCACCTACCCAGGGACAATATCCTTTGACTGTTACATTTACAGATTCATCTATTCCAGACCAGTTACCGGAAAATACTACTCAGATAACCGACTGGTATTGGGATTTCAATGGTGATGGTAATGATGATGCTCATTACACAACACCTACAAATCCCCAATGGACATACAATTCTGTAGGTGTTTATACTGTTCGGTTAAGAGTTGTTACTCAATATGGAGAAGATACAGAAACAAAGACAAATTATATTGATGTCTGGCCTAACCCACTTGCCGTGAGTAATATAGCAATACAAGAGTTTGACCCACCGAGAGATTCACCATTTAGTGAAGATGATTTTAGCAGTCCAACTGCAAACAATTTAACAGATGGATACATCGGTTTTGGGCGTTCATTCCGGATGACCGTTAACGCCAGTGGTGGATATGGTCCGCCGTATCAATATCAATGGCAGATATTTAAAGGTGGTTCCTGGGTAAATATTTCTAATGGTAGTTATCCAAGAAATGTGAATGGCTCAGATGGTCCCAATAATACTCCTATAATAACAGTTATAAGTGGTGCGACAACTAATCAATTGACCGTAGAGTATGCTATCCCCGGTCAGGAAGATGGTCAATATCGTTGTGTTGTTACTGACCCGAACGATACGCCTCCTCCACCCAATCAGGTAATTTCAGGAACAAAAACTATCACAATCAATACCAATGTAATGCGAACTGTGGTAGACCTGACAACACCAGTAAGAAAATATATTGGTGAGAATGTTATCTATAGTTTCAAATTTATCGGTGGTTCAGGTTCCAATTACTTATATCAGTGGTATATAGATAGAAGCGGAAGTTTAACTCCTGTAGGCTCAGGTTCCAATCCTGTGAATATTCCCAATCTCGACCAGACTATGATTGGTAATTACTATGGTACCGCAATCAACATTTCAGATGGCGGACAAACCGTATTCGCCGGACCTTCAAGTTTAGATGTTCAACCTGTAGTGGCAATATCCGCACAACCGCAAAGTATTCATCGGAATACAGGAGGCTCTGCACAATTCAGTGTTACAATTTCTGGAGGTTATGCCCCATATACTTATGAATGGTTATGGAATGATACAACCCCATTGGTGGATGGACCACATCCATCAGGTTCCGGTGCGATAGTATCTATAAACAATGTAGGTTCTACATCAACTTTGACAATATCGAATTTAGGTCTAATTGATGCCGGTCAATATAAGTGTCGCGTAACAGACTCTGAAAATCGTGGAGCTCCATCCACAGAAGATTCTCAAAATGCTACACTTTTGATAACAAATCCATTTGTGATTACTGACCCGACGCCAAGTCCGGTGAACCAATATGAGGGTTCAAATTACAGTGTAACTGTAACCGCTTCCGGTGGAACCACTCCATATACATTTACATGGCAAAGGGATACAGGAAGTGGATATGTAACATTAAATGATGGCGACTTAGGCGGTCGAGTTTCAATAGTTAGCGGTGCTAGTAATTCCGTGTTTACAATAAATGGCACTGTTGTAGGTGATACAGGTACATATCGTTGTATAGCAGTTGATAGTGGACCGGATCCGGATGCATATCCAGCAAATGCAGGCGTGTTAAATGTGTATGAAAATCTTGTAGTTGACACAGAACATCCTGCAGATGTAATCGAGAATGTGGGCAATCAAGCACAATTTGCAGTTCAAAGGACAGGTGGAATACCAACAATAAATTATGAATGGCAATATGCAACCGACCAGGGTGGTCCATGGACAACATTGACAAATGGACCGCATCCGTTACATGCAAGTTCAATTGTATCGGGTGCAGATGAATCAACTTTAACAATACAAATTGCGGAAGGTGCGCATCTATCTGGATTACAAAATTCGTATTATCGTTGTGTGGTAACGGATAGTGGCACACCGCAAAGTGGTACATCTCGCATTGCTAAATTGTCAATAACAAACTTTATCAATGTTCAGGGACCTGCTGATGTGCGCGCATATACAGGTGAATCACCAGTGCAATTAATTACTAATGTAACGGGTGGCCAACCACCATTCTACTATGAATGGTTCAAAGGCACTGAAAGTATATTGGGTCCTGAAGAAGGGCATAATGTGCTTGATTTAGGCTCTGCTGATGCTACCGATGAGGGCGATTACTATGTAATAGTAAGCGATTCCAGTGGTGGATTGAACCCGCCTGTAACATCGAGGACTGCTAATGTGAAGGTGGCTGACCCACCACAAATAGTAACGCAACCGCAGAGTTTAAATCTGTATGCTGGGCAGGATGCAATATTCCAGGTAGAAGTAGTAGGTGGATTTGAACCATATAATTATGATTGGTGGCAAATCGGGATGGGTTCGTTAGGCGTAAATAATAATACTTTGCTCCTATCCAATGTAGATGTAACCTATGACGGAAATCAATACCTGGTATATATCTCTGACCAACCCTCTACAGTTACAGGTTTGAATACCACACTTACATCTGACCCCGTACTACTCCGTGTAGCCAGTAGTGAAGTCATATTTACATTACAACCAGAAGATGAATCATTGTATATTAATGACCCATCATTCTGGTTGACAGCTGACTTCGTAGGTGGGTTACCACCTGTCTATTATGAATGGAAACGCGACCTACCCGGAGGTGGAACAGAAGTGGTGGCTGGCAATACCCTTGAGATATTGGTTAACACTGCTTCGTTGACAGTTGGAACATACAAATATTATCTTGAAGTAACAGATGATATTCCAATGTTATATCAATCTCGTAAAGCAAATATAGAAGTAGGATTGCATTTATCTTTCATTCAAGACCTATTGCCTGAATATAGAGCCACTTCGGGTGAACGGGTGGAAATGTTTGTTCAGGTGAACGGTGGATTAGGTGATAAGACCTATACCTGGTATCGAAATGTCGGTGGAAAAGCATGGGAAGTTATTCCCGGTGCAATAGGTCCTCTACTGGTAATTGACCCAGCTCAACATGAAGATTCAGGGCAATATTATGTTGTGGTCCAGGATAGCGGTAGTTCTGTAACTGGACAGAACGACACGATTACATCTACGATTGCTACACTGGAAGTAGAAAAAGGCATTCCTGCAACTACAAGCACAGGATTGCTTGTAATGATTCTTATATCCTCGATTATTGGAGTAATGACGGTTATACGCAAGAGGGCATGCTTACGCAAATAAATAGATATATAGAATAGAAAATAACGGGCTATAGGATTTACTTCCAATAGCCCGTTATGATTTTTAAATAAAGAGAATAAATTGAATACAAGAAAAAACTCAGATAAAGTTTTATGCTTTCCCACAAGGACGGATGTTTGCTTTTAAATCCTTATCATAAAGAAGAGCGATATTTCTTAATTGTTCTACCCTTTCAGGATATTCGCTTGCAAGATTCGTTTTTTCCGAAATATCAATTTCTAAATCATACAGCGATAACTCAATCTTTTCTTCTTTATATTTTCCACGTTTCCTGTCATTCTCTGGAAAATCAAGTTCCTGGTATTTATGCGGAAGATGAAGTTTCCATTTGCCCTGACGAATGGCTTGTAATTCATTATGAAAATAATACAAGAAGAAAGAATGAGGAGAGTTAGTGTCCGGTTTTACCAACAAATCCCATATATTTTTCCCATCACGGACATCCGTTTTCGGGTAATTTGCATTTGCGAGTTGAATAAATGTGGAATAAAAATCGAAAGTAGCACTTACTTTGCTACAAATTTTCCCGGAGGGAATGAATTGCGGTGACCATGCAATACACGGAACACGCATCCCTCCTTCAAAAGTAGTTCCCTTACCACACCGTAATGGACCTGCACTTCCTGCATGATTGCCATAAATTAACCACGGACCATTATCGGAGGTAAAAATGACCACCGTATCCTCAGATAAACCTGTCTCTTTGAGTGTATTTAATATTTCGCCTACAGACCAATCTATTTCTTGAACTACATCTCCATATAACCCTGCACCCGATTTTCCCTCAAACTTCTTCGATACATAAATAGGTACATGCACCATCGTATGGGGTAAATATAAAAAGAATTTATTATCCTTATTTCGTTTAATAAAATCAATAGCCCTGTCCGTATATGCTGTAGTAAGTTTAGATTGGTCAGGATTCTCTTCGATAGTTTTAGTCCCTTCGATAAGAGGTAACGGAGGTGCATTAGGTTCATCTTCATCCGGACCCATATCATTAGAATAGGGAAGACCATAATATTCATCAAAACCATGATTTGGTGGTAGGAACGGAGGTAAATGCCCTAAATGCCACTTCCCATAACAAGCAGTATTATACCCTGCACCTTTTAATGCTTCTGCAAGAGTTACTTCATTAGGATTAATTCCTGTGCGTGCATTGTTTCCTAACACACGGGGTAGACCAACTCGCTGTGCATAACATCCCGTCAATACAGAGGCACGCGTCGGAGTGCATACAGGGGCACAGGCATAAAAATCAGTAAAACGAACCCCTTCCTTCGCCATCTGGTCAAGGTTAGGTGTTGTATAATTTGTATTGCCATAACAACTGAGGTCGTCATAGCCCATATCATCCATTAGAATAAAGATAAAATTCTTTGGGGCTTTGGTCTTCGATGTTCTGCTTACATTTACCTGCTTTGTTGATGAAGCATAAACAGTAGGGCAGGTTAGTAAACCTAACACTGCCCTTTTTATAAAATCGCGTCTTTTCATAATATCATTTTATATCATACACCGATTACGAAAATCCAACCGCAGTTGTGACCCAGGCAATTCCTTGATTTACAGGTGCTTTACCCGGATAGCGAACAAATTCCACATGCCCATCCATATACAGCACATTGCAACCACCGGGGACATGGTTAAACCCCTGAGTCGCTGTTGCAACGAGGTCAAACATAATGTACACACTGCTTTGTGCCTGTGCTGTTGCTGCAGGATTATTAATATCCGTTATAAGAAATCGTTCAATTCCTTCACGAAGCCGATATACTGTTGCACTACCTGCATTACCATAAGGTGTCCCGACAGTAATATCCTGGTCTGTTTTTGCCGGAATCTCAGGTTCTGCTGCTGCATATAACTGTGCTGCAAGCATTACAAATTGGGCAGGACCATTATAAGCAGAGTACTCAGGGTCGAACATACCTAAATTCATTTGTTCATCCGTATCTTCACACCGGTCTAATACATAGCCTAAGTAGGCATAACTTGTGTCAATACGGAACATACCTCTTTCCATATTATTGCACGCAAGGTAGAATTCCGATTGATTCGTTATCGGATTTGTTAAATCTCCAGGTTTGGCTTCTGCATCCGAAGGACATAGCGTAATATTGGGGTCTGTTAAATATTCAGGAAATATCGAAGGTACATAAGGACCCACAGCAATCCTTAGAGTGTTGGTATGAGTTACAGGAAATCCAGCTACATCACAGTTTACCAGGTTTCCGTAATAAGCACATAATCTTGGAAACCTTTCACCTTTAGATTCATTGGAATACATTTTAAAGACCAATCCCCACTGTTTCAAATTATTCTGGCAACTGGAACGGCGAGCCGCCTCACGGGCACGAGCAAGAGCAGGTAACAATATTGCCGCAAGAATACCAATAATGGCAATTACGACAAGCAGTTCAATGAGTGTAAAACCTTTTCTGTGCATATTTAAGCCTCCTTAATGTTAAATTAAAAATGATAAATAGTAAATATTGGTATAACGATTACCAAAACTATAATAACACATAATTTTATTTTTGTCAAGGATAAAAATAATAGTATTGGATAATTATGATATAAAATTAAGATAGATATATTTGTAAATATTATTTTTAAGAAGGATAAATAATTATAATAATTAAAATTAGGTGAATAATTGGGTGTTTTTATAGAGAAGAGTTTTCCCTATATCGATAAGTCATCTAATAGAGATGATTCCAGCCCCAACAATTGGAAATTTATTTCTCTATCATCTCTCTTTAATGTGAAATCTTCTCTATTTTCAGATAAATTCCAGACCATGACTTTTTTTGCTATTGGATACCATGCACAGACTACAGGTTTTTCTTCAATAATATATGGAATATTCTTCAATTGTGGAAGAATGGATTGCTTAAATTTGAAAAGAGCATTTAAATCTTCTGGGATTTCTAGACAATGCTCCTTTTCTCTTCGTGAGATATAAACGCATTCCTTCTGTGCGAGAATATCTGTATCATAATCACTAACAAAAGTCCAACCTTTATTAGTCGGTTCTTCAACCACCTCAAATGGAATTCCCAACGCTAAAAACAAACTATATGGATTATCATCGCTAACATATCTACTTGTCTCACTCCAATAATGTTTTAACGGACCTGTAAGTTTATGCCCTGCGATAGTTTCATGAAATTGGGCTTGTTTCTTCATCTCGTCCAGAAGAACATCCCAATGACCTTTGGGAAAATGCTGAATACCACTCATAAACATTGTATTCCGCACATCTGCAATCGTTGAGATAACCAGTTTCGCACACATGTTTCTTGCAGATAATTTATCCGCTGGGAATGCAGTCGTTTCGCTAAATGCTTTTTCAGGTGTTGCAAATCGACGATGAAATAAAACGCTAAACAATTCATCGCATTTCCCTTTCTCACTACCAAAACTATGGTCATTAAACATACCTTCCCCGACACGGAATAAGCATCCCTGATAATCTTTTAATCGTATTCCCGCTTTCTCACTCCCCATATACATCACCATAATACCCAGTTCAAGTTCACGAACTCGTTGTTCCAATGTGCGAAAACAGGTAGTTAGTTCATCACAGGTAAACTCTATCCATTCCCTTAAAATTCTTGTTAAACTTCGTTTCTGAACCGCATCAATAAGACCCTCCCAGTCTGGGTTTCCATAACCATATTTATTCAAAAAAGTCTCTTTATGCTCATTGCAGAAACATCCACCAATCATTCCCGGACTTCGTGCTAAACGGAAATCATCATCCAGGAAAATCTTTTTAATGTCATGACTATTCAATACCTCTAAAGCCTTTGCATTCTCTTCGGTTGCAGGTGGATGAAGCGAAGTCCCTGCATACATTTTCATATCATAACTAACCCCCGGCTTCCATTGCGTCGGCGGAGTAAGCGGTACATCCCCTGAATAACTGCCTAATGAATCACCTGGATGTCCCAGTGGAACATTAATTACATAAGCAGATATTCCAGCGGACTCAAATTTATTTTTCCATGCCCGAATTGCTTCCGGTTGATAATACCAATGCCCATAAAAATAACCACCAATCCAGACCGCAGAAACACCACTCCTTTTAAAAATATCAAACAAATCCGGTTCATGTTCTAATGCATCAATAGAGATAGAAACATGATACCTGCGAATTGTAGAGAAATCCTCCGTTAAAGAAGGAAAAGCATAAACAAGACCCACCCCCAATCCTACCGAACTTAAAAACGAACGACGCGATATAATCATAAAACCCCTCTTCAATCTCCGAAGGGAATATCGGATAAGAGGTCATCATATTCAATGGCGGAGAGGGCGGGATTTGAACCCGCGGTACGGTTTAAGCCGTACAACGCCTTAGCAGGGCGCCACCTTAAGCCACTCGGTCACCTCTCCGCTAAAAGCAGAAAAATTATAACATAAAAAAAAACATACTTCCAAAACAATAAAAAATAGACCCTAAAAACCAAAATACTGGAATAAGAGTAAAATAGATTCTATCAACAAAAAACTCACATAGACACACCTATATTTGCTCCCAGAGAGCGACAATCTTTTTCAATTCCTTATAAAACGGAATAACATTTCATTATACTGTTTGAAAAAAAATAGCCATTTCTGATATGATATTAATCCATCGGTTCCGCGATAGCTCAGGAGGTAGAGCAGGTGGCTGTTAACCACCGGGCCGCTGGTTCGAGTCCAGCTCGCGGAGCCAGATTTTTTAGTTATACAGTTTCCCCTCCTAAATACAAAATTCCCCAAAACTTTTATTAACTATCCTAAACATATAATTCCATAATTTGAGATACCTTTTGTCCAATTTTAAATGCTATATGATAATTTTTATTTTCTATGACACGATAAACGGAACTAATTTCCTTTTATTTCCCTAAAATGCCACAAACAATTTTCTTTTTATAAAAAAGATTATTCAAGGTATTTTTTTTATGTATTCATCAGGCAGTCCACACTCTTTTGCTCCCTGACATACTATATTCTTGTATTCCTCACTTGGTTGTCCTATATTATGTGGATTTCTAAAATAAACCCATGCAGAATATTTATTATCTTTATCATCTATCACTGTAAATATTTTCCTTTGATATGAATTAGGTTTACCTTCATAGTGGTCTAACGCTTCTATGTTTGTTAAATTCAAAAATAGCGCCCCAAACGATTTCATTTGCATCTTTTACTATATTAACTACAGCACATTTACGAGAATATGAATATCCGTCATATACAAATTTATACCCCAATAAATAGCCCCTGCATTTTAACTCTGCATCGGGACATCTTTCCTTCATTTGCGATAAATTCATATTTGAACCATATGCAAAATAATACATAAAATTTAGCCTCCTTTTCTAATATTACGGGTGTTTGTTAAATCTTATAAGGACTTATGAAAAAAAGAGAAGATTTTTTTCATACCGTTCTCCTATTTCCTCCATTGAGATTCTGTGGTCAACATTTATTTTTTATTGACAAAATTATAACAATAAACAAACCGATGTAATCTATCCACCGGTTTTATAATTTATGAAATAGCACGGATATTTTTATAGGTGTTCATATTCACCATATAGCCATTCAAAGACAAGAATGTTTGTGCTACTTTAGGTCGAAAAATATTTCGCACCTACAAGATTCTATAACATGTCGAGAATCTGTTCCCAAATTGCTGATTTTACAACATAAGAAGGAATTATTTTGGGGATGGATTAGGGGGGTAATCTTTTTGCCCTATTATATCTATAACATTTTACCTACATCCATCTTTTGGAAATATGTATATTTTTTATAACATGTATTAAATATTATAGAAATGAATACCTGTTTGAAGATTATTATTTTCTTTTATATATTGCTTTTCATAAAAGGAGCGTGCTAAATCATCAGAAGCTCATAAAAGTTCAACATAATGACTCCATGATAATTTGCCAGAAAGTGTCTGGAATTTTGAGTATTTGAGGTAAAGTACCCGCATATATTGGATGTTATTTCTGCTGACTCCTTGCTGATGTTTAATGGATAAACCCTATATAACCTCTACAAAATTTCCTCTCCATACTCCGCTCTCTCTTTCCTTTTTTGCTTATATTCCACTATTCTTTTCCCGATTTTGTAAATTTCAATTATTTACTTGACTGTCATTCTTTTCTTTTTTTATTATGTTATCCTATTTTATTAGGACACAAAATTTACCATAAAGAGAAGGATATGTATTTTATGAGTATTTCGTTGATGTTTGTTTTAATGACAGTGGGTGCTTTTGAGGATATATTAAAGCCAATTCCTCTGGATGCTGTTAAAGTCAGTGGCGAAATAGGCAGAAGAATAGACATAACGATATATAATAATACAATGGTAATGGATATTGATGGTGAGTTTTTGGAACCATTTATAAAAAAGGAAAATGAAGAAGGTGGGTATGTTGGAATAGGCAAAACTATTGATGCGTTGGTTCGATTTGCTAAATACACCAACGACCCGAAGGTAATTGAACGCAAGAAACATGTCGTTAAAACATTGCTTGATGCACAGGAAAAAGATGGATATATCGGTTTATTCAAGGAAGGTGCCCGTGTATGGAGACTCTGGGATATACATGAGGTTGCCTACATAATCTATGGGCTTGTGATGGAATATCGGTTCTTTGATGATGAATCTGCATTAGAAGGAGCCAAAAAAGCCGGCGATTATCTCATTCAAAATATGAGTCCGTACCCGGGACGCATCGCCGGCGATGATGATGTATGCTGGGAGATGGGGACCACTGGTGTTGAAACTGCAATGCTCTGTCTGTATGAGGATACAAAAGACCCAAAATATTTAGATTTCGTTAAAAACTACATGAAATTAGACCAGTGGGATGGACCCATTATAAAAGGCAGATGGGGAAACATACAGGGGCATGCCTATGCTCATTTGAAACGATGCATGGCAAAGATGCAATTAAATCGAATTGAGACAAACTTGGATTTACTTAAACCCAGTCAGAAGGTTCTCGATTTTATACTGAAAAACAATGGTCTGGTTATCACCGGGACTTGCGGACAGCATGAATGCTGGCATGATACGCAGGAAGGAAGTGCAAATCTCGGTGAGACATGTATGACAGCCTATTTAATCCGCTGGTGGGATGAATGCTTCAGAGAAACCAATAATTCAAAATTTGGCGATTTAATGGAGCGTGCTATCTATAACGCTTTATTCGGTGCTCAATCGTTAGATGGTCGAAAGATTCGCTACTATACGCCATTTGAAGGGAAACGAGTATATTTCGACCAGGATTCTTATTGCTGTCCATGTAATTTCCGTAGGATAATTGCAGAATTACCTCAGATGATATATTACACAAGCGATAAATCCATTTATATAAACCTATTTACTTCCTCAAAAGCCACTTTAACCGTTGATGATATCCCTATAGAAATAGAACAAGAGACAAATTACCCAACCGATGGAATCGTGAAGATTAAGATTAATGAAATACAACAAGAAAAGGCGTTCCCAATTGCTTTTCGTGTCCCCTCATGGTGTAAAGAAGTTAAAGCAAGAATTGACAAGGGGGATTGGATGAGTAAAAACGATTTAGCAGGGAAGATATGGAAAGTAGAAAATTCATGGGAAAAAGGTTCTGTCTTAGAAATTGATTTAGGATTACGGATGCGTGTCGTTCGTGGAATTCAAGCCCAGGCAGGTAGAGTTGCAATTATGTATGGACCGCAAGTCTTCTGTGTGAGTCAAAAAGCCAACCCTCAACTTGCAGATAAGGATTTAAGGCTGATTACAATTGACCCCAAAACTATTGAAGGACCTTTCCCGGATGATACAGTTCGCAAAGGAGGATTGAAATTTACAGTAAAAGGCTGGAACACACTCAGCTGGTATCCATTGGTAAAATATGATTATGATAACATCGTTTTGACAGAATTCCCCGACCCCGATGGAGAGATGACCTACTTACATGTTCCCAATCCCGAAGACCCATTGATAGAAAATGATGAATTTTGGGGCATGAATATGTGAAAATAACACAGGTTAATAATTAGCCTCTCCGTGCATTTCCTTTGTGCCTATCTATGTCCCTCCGTGGTGAAAAATAAATATAATCCAACACAAAGAACACAAAGGACACAAAGAAATACAGAGAAAAAAAAGAGAAGAAAAATATAAATCATAGAATAAATACCTCCGTATCCTTTGTACCCCTCTGTGCCTTTTTATGTCCCTTCGTGTCCTCCGTGGTGAAAAAAATATAATCGACCACCGAGAAGTCATCACACATTGTTCAATAATGCACAAAATAGTAAAGATGAAAGCCTACACTCTCCCCAGTTTTCCCCTCTATTCATCTACATTCCAATTTTTCCCACCGGGTTATCTCTTACATCACTCTCTATTATTTCTCTCATCATGTCGGTTTCTGTTGTGACAGTGCATAATTAAAAAACTCACCTGCTTTACCTCTTTCATCATACCGCACATTTACCTTTCTCCTTACCGGACAATTAACCTATTCCTTTTACACAATACATACATCTTTCATTTCATTTTTTTCTCTTTCCTATTCCTGTATATAACCTTTCATATACTATTTATAGTATTTGTTTTATTCAGAGGTCTCAATACAATAAAATTAGCCCGCTGACATTTATTATTAAAAATATTCTCTTGAAAAATTCAGCACAAAAATAATTATTTTATCTATACCACCTTTAAACTGTTCCTTGATTTAAAAATCTGCAAAAGAAATAGCCAATATGTATATTTGTTTACGGATAATTTTCTTTTTTATAAAATAACTAAATAAGTAAAGAAACTTAAGTAGAGGAACCAAAAAAAATTATAAAATGGAAGGAATATAATGAATTTTGAATAGATAGAAAAAAATAAAAATAATTAAAAATAATTCATGGCAAATCAAAAAGTTTTAAATTAAGGTATAAAAGGTAGTAAGGTAGTTTAGTATATTTATAAATACTTTTTTATCCTGTTTATCTACTTTATGTAATATAATTTAGAGAATGCGATAAGAAAGTGGAGGACTATAAGTATATGGACTGTAAAAAGTGAGAAGAAAGATTTTTTTAATATCAGATTAAGAAATTTCTCAGTGAGAGCAAATAATCACAGGATAAATCGGTATAGTTATATCCACTCCATCCATAAAACTCTTCGGGAGGATATTTCTTTTTCTTTGAATTGTTTGTGTATCAATGAAATGGATATGAATGATGGTTGCAATTTAAATCAAGGTAATAGAATCAGTTTTTTAACTACAAATAAACTGAAACAAAAAGGAAAGAGTCATAAACAGGTACAATCCGTTTAATCGTAATCTCAGCAGTAATTTTGTTAAGGTATTTTTGTGCATGGTTTCGATAATTCTTTTTATCAGTGAGAGCAGTCATAGTGTGATAGAGATAAATAATATAGTGGATATGCAAAAGATAGGGAACGACGCGGGCTATCCGTTGGATGTCGAATATGAATTAACGCAGGATATAGATGCGAGTGATACGATAAATTGGAACAGTGGAGCAGGCTTTGTTCCGATAGGAACGGAGAGCAATCCTTTTATCGGTAAGTTTAATGGTCAAGGGTATAAGATACAGAATTTATATATAAATCGTTCGGGTCAGGATTATGTTGGTTTATTTGGATATATAGGAAGTCAAGGAGATGTCTATAATGTTGGTTTAGAAAATATATCTGTTATGGGGACGAATAATGTTGTCGGTCTTGTGGGGGGGGAATGATTATGGCACCGTGAGTAAAAGTTATAGTGCGGGCAGTGTTTCGGGGGATAATTATGTAGGCGGTCTTGTGGGGTATAATTATGATTCCGTGAGTCAAAGTTATTGGGATGTAGAGACATCCGGTCGGAATAGTTCAGCGGGAGGGACAGGTAAGACGACAGCGGAGATGAAACAGCAGGCAACTTATGTAAGCTGGGATTTTACAACTGTTTGGGGGATAGTAGAAAATAGTAGTTATCCATATTTATTATGGCAGGGTGGTTTATTAGTGAATGTTCCGGATGTGGTAGACATGAGCCAGAGTTCTGCAGAGAGTGCGATAACCGGAGCCGGATTGACGGTTGGTACGGTAACCACACAATGTAGTAATATAGTGTCGGCGGGCAATGTAATCAGCCAGAGTCCGACAGCGGGACAGCAAGTAAATCCGGGGATAACCGTGAATTTGGTGGTATCAACGGGACCATGTCCTGAAGGTGAAGGAATAGTAGAAGGCGAAGGTAGTCCAGAAGGTGTAGTAGAAGGAACACCGGAAGGCGAAGGAGTAGTAGAAGGTGA
>JBMFRC010000010.1:0-103467 GCA_049968235.1 Candidatus Hydrogenedens sp. | reverse complement strand
ATGGATACAGGATAGACTGCGTTATAACGGTAAGATAAATAATGGTGACCAGCAGAAAATAGAAAAAGAAAAAGAAAGAATAGCAAAAGAAATAAATAGTAGGGATATTAATAAAAATTATCTTACCCCAGAAGGAGTAGAAGACAAATATATTTTTACTCCAGAAGCAAAGATTACTATTGTAGGTATTGATGATATAGGTCCTTTTATAGATAAAAGGATAAAAGAAATGGTATGGGTAAATGTTGAGTATCCCAAACCCGCAAAGGCTTTAAGAAATGAAAAACAGATTCCTATAAAGTCTTTAGTTTGTGCTCTTTCTACAAATAATAACGGAAAAATTATAAAATCAAGTATAATAGGTAATGCAAAAATTGATTTTTCATCTATCAAATTGTGGTATTCAATGAAAGGAGAAACATAATATGCCATTAGCAACATGTGCCCGATGTGGAAAAATGTTCAATAAGAAGTCATCCCCTGTCTGTTCAATATGCCAAAAAGCAGAAGATGAGGATATGGAAAAAGTAAGAAGAGTAGTCGCAGATGAGCCTAATCTTAATGCAGAAGAAATTGCAGAAAAGGCACAGGTGGACATTCGGGTTGTAAACAGAATGATAGACCTTGGAATGTTAGTTAGTTCCATCGAATTAGGTGAGAATATTAAATGTGGTATGTGTGGTGCACCTGCAATAAGTGCTACAAAAAAATTATGTCAGGCATGTTTAGAAAAATTAAACGCAGAAGTTATTAAAGCACAATCACAGATTAAGTTGAATGAAAGAAAAGTACCTAAAATTGGCGAATCATTGACAACTCATGAAATATTAGAAATAAAAAGAAAAGAGAAATGAGTTCTGAAAGAAAAAGGAAAATCATAGGAATTATAATTCTTTTGATATTATTCGTTATTTTTATAGGAATATTAATTAATACAATAAAACCTTTTTCATCAAATGTAAAATCTTTTGACAAAAGTTTGATTATCAAACAAAGAATCATCAATTTGGAAAAAAGTAAGTAAAAAATCGTTCTGGTTTTATGCAATGAATAAAAAAATATTATTGTGTATTTTGTTTTTTTCATCTGTAATACAACTTGCTTATGCTGTAAATGTTGTAATTTCACTACCCGATTCGGAGCAAACTGTAAATATAGATTCTTACTACGAAGAGGGGAGAATTTACATTCATCTTCCAAGTTTAATCATGAAGATAAATGGAGCAATTAGTATACAAGATAACCTTGTTAAATTATCCATAAATAATAAAAATGTGAACTTAGATTTTCAGAACAATCTTGCCAGTATTAACGATATAACAGAAACAAAACTTATTCAACTTCAAAATCCGATAAAAATATGGCAGGATACAATATGGATAGAGCTAAATGATGCAAAACTATTAATCCAGAATATAACAGGCGGAAAGTTAGAGACAAAAGATACCATTCAAGAAAAAACTGTTGAAGAACAACCTATTGATAACACCAAAGAAAATGAAACAGAAATAAATGAAAAATATTTAATGGAAAAAGTTTCTACAGACCAGGAAATTGTTACACCGAAAAAGGAGAATATATTTACATTAGATAAAATTTTTATCGACGCAGGGCATGGGGGAGAGGATAGAGGCCTAACTCTCCCTTCGGGTAAATATGAAAAGGAAATAACATTATTATTTGCCACAAATCTTGATGAACAAATGAAAAAAGATAACATAAATACAGCATTAAGCAGAGTAAGTGAACAATTTATAGGTATGAAAGAAAGATGTAATGGTATGCTAAATGAAAAAGTAGACTATTTTATTAGTGTCCATACAGAAGCCCCGGTGAAAGAAAGGGAAGGTTTGGTAATTTTTGTTTCTAAACTTTCCAATAATGATTTAAACACAAAAAACAACTATATTGCCGATGAAATTATTAAGTCAATAAAGGAAAAATATAAAGACATGAGAGTTGAAAAATACTCTTTCCCTTTATATTTGAGCGATTGTACGAATATTCCCGGGATAATATTGGAACTTATTCCAAGATATAAGGATGATTTAAAAGAAGAAAAATGGGATACTTTTCTGGATAAAAAGTCAGATATATACTCAATTATTACAGATACGATAAAAAATATAAAAAACAGTATAAAAGAAAAGAAGTAAAATGAATGAATTGAAACAAAAAACAATACGAAGATTATTCTTTACTATATGGTCTGCAATTACTATAATTGCTATTTTGATAATAGTGTTTATGGTTTATGAGTTAATACAGGAAAATTCTGCACTTGTCAATACAATTGTTAATACATCTCCACAAAAATTGCCGAATAATTCAACGCAACAGGCATCTCAGAATAAAAGTGTAACTATATATGTATTATCAAAAGAGGGGACCTGTTTACACCCGCTTGAAATTCAAATTGAAAGCAAGACATCCTATCAAGAGAACTGCAAACAGATATTAAATGCTATGAAGAACATAAAAGTTGAAACCTATGTTCCACCTTTTCCAGAAGATATTACTCTGAGAGGTATTTTTTTAACCCCAGAAGGAGAATTGATTATTGATTTACCTTCCCTCATCATAACAAAATATGAGAAAAATACCACCACATTATTTGAATCATTATTTACTTATTCAATAGTAGATTCACTCATGCAAAAAGAGTTAACCGAAAATACAGTTGTAAAAGGAGTAAAATTCCTTATCGAGGGTTCTGTTCCTATGGTAGAATTCCCGAAGCATATCAGTTGGTCTCAATCATTTACCCCCGATTATTCCCTAATATGTAATGAATAAAAAAATGACAGACTCTAACTTGAACCATAACGATTTAAAGATAGGAGTATTTGATTCTGGAATTGGTGGATTAACGGTGCTTGCGGAATTAAAAAAGAAATTGCCTAATGAGATGTTTTATTATTTAGGCGATACCGCAAGGGTTCCTTATGGCACAAGGTCGCCGGAAACTGTTATTCGATATGCCCGTTCCTGTACAAATTTCCTGATTCAAAAAGGGATAAAACTCCTAATTATTGCATGCAATACCGCTTCATCATTTGCTTTAGATACAATTAAAAAAGAAATTGACATACCTATTATTGGTGTTGTTGAACCGGGAGCAAAAGCAGTTGTAAAGAAAACAAAGAATAAAAGAGTGGGGATTATAGGAACTGAAGGAACTATCAGTAGCCAATCTTATGAAAAAGTTATAAAAAATATTGCTCCAGATGTTCACATATTTTCTAAAGCATGCCCTTTATTTGTTCCATTAGTTGAAGAAGGATGGATAGAAGGAGAAATCCCTTCTTTGATAGTGTCTGAATATCTGACACCGATAATAAAAGAGAATATTGATACATTATTATTGGCATGTACACATTACCCATTACTAAAAAAAACCATAGAAAATACATTTAATAATTTTTCTATACAAATAGTAGATAGTGCAGAAGAAACCGCAGTAGAGGTAGTAAATTTATTACAAAGTTGCAATTTAATGAGAAAAGATATAAAAATATCTAATGGTAACAAAATCATGTATTTTGTTACAGACGCTCCAGAAAAGTTTAAAAAAATCGGGAATAGATTCTTAAAAGAAGATATTGAATATGTTGAATGGATAGATATTCCTATAAATATTTAGTTAAATGGTAGAGTATTAATAATGTCTGTTATCGCGGATTCAACCCGACAAATGGAAAAAGATAAAAATATTATAAATCCATTTATCATTATAAGTTTATGTGCTTTAACACTTTCAATTCTATCATTGCTTATATTGATTATATATTTGAACTATCAAAATAATCGCATTATTGATGTTCGAGGTGTTTCAAAACAGTATCACGAAGTTATACAAAATATCATTAAGGAAATGAATTTAGAAAACAATTTCAAGGGCTATAAAGAGCTAATTGAAAAAAAGCACATGTTCGTAAATGGTGAATATGACATTTACATTCCTTCCGATGAATTATTAGATAAAACAGTGAGAATATTAAAGAAAAAGATTTATGAATCGGGTATCGGGATAGATACAAGTGATAGTAATTTGGAGACAACGCGGACACTTTTACTTCAAATTGACGGTATACAGATTGCAAAAATAAACATTAATATAAAGAACGAACAAAGCAATGTAGAAACAACAAAACAAGAAGATGGTGATTTATATTCATTGGTAAAGAGTCTATTATTAACCCGTTATATATCCCCAACAGAATTTGTAGAAAGCCTTCCCGAACCTGTTTCTGACGGTAATAGCATGTGGTTTCATAAAAATTATACTTTGTTTATTTCTAACGATATGAATGATGATGCTTTTTTGGCAGATATAAAAAGACTGATTTCAGAAAAGTTTCCGAATTCAGATATAAAAACGAATATAGATAAAGAAAAAAATATTCTGGAACACAATATTTTTATTAATAATAAAAATATACTTACAATTAGTATCCAGAAGTTTGCGGACAGTTTAAATGACGAAACGACATCAACAATAAAAACTTCTTTATCAACCAAATACGATGTAAATAAATATATTGAGGAATATTTCGAACCCGTAATAGTTTATAGTCTGAATTCGAATGTAGAAAACGAGCAGGAATTAAATGATAAAAAAAAAGATAGCATAGATAATGAAGACACACAGAAACCAAAAATCGCAATTATATTAGATGATGGCGGTTTTCGCAACCCAGAAGAAGACCCTGCATTGGAATTATCTAATAAATTAAATATATCAATACTTCCAGATACGAGATATACAAAAGAGTTGGCTAAAAAAGCCAAAGAAAAAGGTTTTGAAATAATGCTTCATATGCCCATGCAAACCAAACAAGGAGTAAAAAAAGGGTCTTTCCCGTGTGAACTACTTGTTAATATGACAGAAAAAGAAATTGAGGAAAAAACAAAAAATGCATTGGAACAAATTTCAGAAGCCAAAGGTGTCAACAATCACACGGGAAGCGTTTTTACATTAAAAGAGGCGCCACTAAAATCATTTATGAAAGTCCTTAAAGAAAAAAAAATGTTTTTTGTTGATAGTTTAGTTGTGGGTGGAAGTAAAGCCTATCAAGTAGCAGAAGCAGAGGGAATACCTACGTTGAAAAGAGATATGTTTTTAGACCATGAATATACCACAGCCAAGATAAAAGAAAGTCTGGAAATACTAAAAAAAATAGCGAAAAAAAATGGGAAAGCCATCGGGATAGGTCATTTCAGAGACCTCACAATAAAAGTGCTGAAAGAAGAACTTCCCAGAATGGAAGAACAAGGATTTGAATTAGTACATGTATCGGAGATGTTTGAATGAAATATGTTTTGGGGATTGAGTCATCGTGTGACGAAACAGGTGTTGCCATTGTTAAAGAAGGTCGGGAAGTTATTACAAATTATTTAGCAAGTCAAGTCCCGATTCATGCGGATTTTGGCGGGGTTGTTCCAGAAATTGCATCTCGTCAACATTTAATTCACATATCAAGATTAGTCAAAAAAGTATTGGAAGAAACTAACAATGAACCGGACGCAGTAGCAGTTACCCAGGGTCCTGGACTTATGGGCTCTTTGTTAGTAGGGGTTAATTTTGCAAAAGCATTCGCATGGAGTCGAAAGATACCTATTATTCCTATTCATCATATTGAAGGTCATATCTTTGCGTCTATGCTACTTGAACATCAACCTGAATACCCTTTTTTGTCTCTTGTTGTTAGTGGTGGTCATACATTATTAATTAAATGTAAAATGCCACATCAATATGAAATTATAGGAAATACACGGGATGATGCAGTGGGAGAGTGTTTTGATAAAGTTGCTCGTATATTAGGACTTCCTTATCCGGGAGGACCTTCCATACAAAAAAGTGCAGAAAACGGAAATTCTAGATATTATTCTTTTCCCCAAGGACTTGCCGATAGGGAATCATTAGAATTTAGTTATAGTGGATTAAAAACTGCTGTTTTATATAAAGTAAGAGATGTCCCAGAAATAGAAAGGACACCACAATGGATTGCCGATGTTTCTGCCAGTTTTCAATGGAGTGCCATTGATGTGCTGCTAACAAAAACAAAGATTGCACTTAAAAAGACCGGATTAAAAAGGTTAGTTGTTGCTGGGGGAGTATCTGCCAATGCTCTTCTGCGAAAAAGATTGAAAGAAGAATTAGATGTAGATGTATTTTTACCAGAGTTCAAATATTGTTTAGATAACGGAGCCATGATTGCATCTGCAGGATATTTTCGACTTAAGAATGGATATTCAGCCGATTTTTCTTTTACAGCGAATCCCTCACTTCCGCTCAATAATTAGATGACTACCTCTTAAAGTTCCATTCCTTTTTACTATATTTAGTGCGAACAAGTTGTTTGATTCCTGCGATTTCTATATCTGTAAAAGTAGAATCGAAACCATCTGATGCAAATGCTTTTAATATACAATTTATGAGTTCTTGTCGTGAAAGAGGCAAAATACCCACAAAATCTTTATGTGTTCGTCCTGCTCTATATTCAGGTTGTATTCTGGGTATTTTTAAAGTGTTCTCTAATAAGTTATAATCTAAACGATATAATAATGTTCCATGATGCAATAATACTTTACTATTCCGTCTTTGGGCATTACCTGAAATTTTTTTGCCCATATAACATAAATCACTAATTCCCTCAATAGTTGTTTCCAATTGCCACTCCTGATATAAAACTCTACTTAATTTAGACAATAAAAAATCATATGAAGCACGAATATTTCGTAACTGTGGATATTTGTCAAGATTTAAGAAAAGCGAGAAATTGATACAACCGGGACCTTGTAATACTGCACCACCCGCACTACATCTACGAATGATTTTTATGCCCTGTGAAAGACAATGGTTTAAAAAGACTTCTTCGTCCACAGATTGAGAACTACCTAAAACAATAAAATAAACCTCACTTTCCCAGATACGAAGAATATCTTCATCATTACACTGGTTTTTCTGTTGAAAAAGAAATTCCTCAGCAGATATATTTTCTTCTACTGAAGAGAACGAATGTAGGATTATGCGGATAGACATAAAAAATTCCTGAAAGAAAATTACATTTTGTAGTAAGATATTCTATAATAAAATGATAAAACTTTATAAATACAAGGATGGAATGATGACAATTCCGTTAAAAGAACTTATGGAAATGGCAATACAAAAGAATGCCTCAGATATTCACTTGAAGTATAACAACCCACCTATATTGAGGATTGATGGAGTATTAAAAAGAATAGATGAGGAACATATCCTTTCCGATGAAGATTTAAAAGTATATCTTCATGAATTAGCATCTCCTACAGATGTTAGTAAATATGAAAAGGTTTTCGAAATAGATATCTCCTTTTATTTTGAAAACAAAGCACGTTTCCGTGTAAATATTTGTCGTGATGACGGACATATCCGCATCGTCATGAGATTAATTCCATTAAAAGTATTGACAATAGATGAATTAAATTTGCCAACTATATTAAAAAAGTTATGCAAATTAAAGAATGGTTTAATACTCATTACAGGACCTACAGGAAGTGGTAAGTCAACCACACTTGCTGCAATGATAGATGAAATAAACAACACACGTTCCGACCATGTTATAACAATTGAAGACCCTCTGGAATTCGTTCACAGAGATAAGCAATGTATTATAACGCAGAGAGAAATAGGACACGATACACTTTCTTTCGCAAATGCTTTAAGGGCAGCACTTCGACAGGACCCTGATGTAATACTTATCGGTGAAATGCGAGATACAGAAACAGTAAGAACTGCTTTGTCATCCGCAGAAACGGGACATCTTGTTTTATCTACATTACACACTGTAGACGCAGTAGAAACACTAAATCGTATCATAGAATTTTTTGAACCCCATCAACATTTATTTGTCAGGAAACAATTAGCAAGTGTCCTGCGAGGTGTCATTTCTCAAAGAATAGTTCCTATGGCAAGTGGTATTGGGAGATGCGTTGCCGCAGAAATACTTATTGGTACAAGAGCCGTTCGGGACTTTATCGAACAGGGTAAACCTTTCCGTGATATAGTGTCCCTTATTCAGGAAGGGAAAGACCAATATGGTATGCAAACATTCGACCAGGCTTTGTTTGACTTATGGTCTCAAAAAAGAATTTCAACAGAAACTGCTTTAAGTTATGCTACATCACCTAAAGACCTAAAACTTAGAATGCAAGGTTTAAGTGTCCATTAATAGAAAAATAATAATGAGACAGAGGAATAATAGAAGTAAAAAATTACTTTTATCCCTATTTTATTTCTTTATTATAAATATTATTATTTATTCGGAAAATTTAATAAAAAATCCAGGATTTGAAGAAGAGAGTAAATCTGTCCTATTACACTGGTCGTTATTTGTCCAGCCTCAGGATGGCTCTTTTGGAAAAATCGATAGAACAACATATCTTACAGGCAGAAAATCAATTTTGTTAAATAACACAAACAATTATCAGAAAGAACCAATAAATAATTGGAGTCAGAGAATACCCATTAATACCTATAAAGGAAAAGACGTATATTTTGAAGGTTGGATTAAAACAGACAATATTTATAAAGCCTATTTTCTTTTACAGTTTTGGAGACAAAATCCTGCTCGGATTATTGAAGGGAAAAAAACAGAAACTTTGTCAGGAACAAATGAATGGAAAAAATTAAATATAAGAACAACAATACCAGAAGAAGCAGATTTTTGTGTAATCCGTTGCGCAATAGAAGGGACAGGTTCTGCATGGTTTGATGATGTATTATTAAATTACGATGAAGAAAACAATGAAGAAATAAAAGAAGAATCTATTAACGCCACAAAAGAAAAAGAAAATAAAAACTTAGAAGATAATCTAAAAAAAATAGAACAACGAATAGAAGAATTGTTAAAAGAGAATATACAGTTAAAAAATAAAATCAACATGTTAGAAGAGGAGAATAAAAAAATCCGGGAAAAGTTAGAGAGGATAAGGAATAATTCATTAGATAATAGTGATATATCCATAGAAGAAAAAGAAAATAAAAAACCTCCTGTGATTGAAGAAAAAGTTCCCATTTTAGTTCCTCATAAAAAAAACTGGCGAATTATTAAGGAAGAACAAGAGTGACACAAGAATTAAGAATTACCTTAATATCCATATTAATTGGAAGTTCTGTAGCGGGGTGGTTCTTAATTCTTTGGTTTCTATTCAGTATTTTAATAAAAGAAATTAAAAAAAGGTAGTAGTAATAGATAACAGCCCTCCCTATTCATAATAAAAATAACACTATTATTTATTCATGTTATTGATATTATAGATTTGTATTATGGTATAATCTAATTTGTAATAAATAATAACAATATATAACATATAATAAAATAAATATGTTAATTAAATATAAACAATTAAATCAATAGTATCAATAAAAGGTAGTATGTTATGCTAAAGTTATCAAAAAGATGTTTTCAATTCTCACCTATGGTTATCGTAGTAATTGCCTCTTTTTTATTCACTATTATGAATAACCTGTCAGCAAATGAAGGTGTATTTGTATTGGGGAATGATGCCTTCCAGCTAGGTAGAGCCTCCAGTGGAATAGCGAGTCCAAGAAGTGCATATTGGTGTTATATGAATCCCGCAAGTATGGTCGAGTTAGATAAACGATTAGATATTAACTGGTATATAGTAAAAACGGATATAGAAATGCAACCTCGGGGTATTCTAGGAAATCGTCTGGAAGATTTAGATGGAGATGGGTTATTTAATATTGCATCCGGCGGTATGATTATACCTCTGGAAACAGGTACTCTGGGATTTGGTTTATATGTCCCAAGTGGAACAGGTGTAGACTACCAAAGTTCAAGAAATTTATTATTAAGACTATTTAATGCAGACCGTAGATTATTTTATCAGCATGCCCGCCTTGTAGTTGCTTATGCATACAAATTTGATAACGATTGGGCTTTAGGTTTAGGACTTCATGGCTCTATTTCTCGCTTTAAATCTGACCATATTACATTAAATTTATTACCAACAAAAGGTGATTTTGAATGGGATGATTCATTAGGCGCTGGATTTAATATAAGTATTTACAAGAGATGGAATAAATTCGCATTAGGAGCAACATATACATCTCGTCATTGGACCGAAAAATTCCATAAATACAATGATTTACTTAAATATCCTCTCGACCAACCCAAATAATAAACGCAGGTGTTGCTTATGATTTTACAGATAAATTAACCTTAACTCTGGATTTCAAATGGTTGAATTGGGAAGGGATTCCAGCCTATGGTAGAAATTTATTAGATGGTGGCTTTAATTGGGTAAATCAATTTTGCACAAAAATAGGTTTAGAGTATCGAATGAACGAAAAGACAAGGATTATGAGCGGTTTCAGTCATGGAAATTCTCCAATTACAGAAGACCACGTATTCTTAGCGGGATTAGTTCCTGTATTATGTGAGGACCATATTACATTAGGAATAGCAAGAAAAATAACTGATAATGACGAAATAAGTATTTCAGGAGTGCTGGGTTTAAAAAATACAATGAAAGATACAGGCAGAGGTGATTTACTATCTCATTTAGGAAAAGGTACAGAACTTAGTACAGGTGGTTTTTCTCTCGTCTTAGGTTATACACATCATTTCTAAACTAATACTTTAGTTTAGGCTAATTGCTTTTCACAACAAAAATCAAACAATCGTTTGATTTAAGCAAATGTTTGTGTTATGATTTTATCTTTAAAATAGGATTAATTACTAAAAATGTTAGAAAATTATCAAGAATGGACAGGTAAAAGACTTGAATTAATTGAAACAGCCGGAGAACTTTTCGCTAATTCCGGTATTGATGGTGTTTCTATTCGTGAGATAGCAGAAAAGTCAGATGTTAATATTGCTGCTATTAATTATTACTTCGGCTCAAAAGAAAACTTGTATGTTGAAACTCTTCGATATGTAGCGTGGCAAGTACGTTGTCCACTTGCACAGAGAATATTGCAAGATAATAATATCAATTATTCTTCAAAAGAGAAGTGTATCGAAATAATCAGCAAATTGATTGAAGAAAGAGTTCAAAATTATCTCTCTGATAAATATCCAGCATGGTATTCACGATTACTTCTTAGAAGTTTAATAGAACCTCCTCCTAAATATGAAAATGTTATATTCCAAACATTTATTCCAGAATTAAATGCTTTAGTTGAAGTTTTAAAGAAATGTAATTCAGCAAAAACATTAGCAAAATGCAGGTTCTGGGCTTTTTCTATTCTCGGTGAAATTTCATTCTATGTTTTTGCGGAACCCGGTATTAAATTAGCGTTAGATATAGCGGAAAAATATACACAGGAATTCTTATTGCAACTACAAGAACATATTACCAGTCTGATATTGAAAGGTTTAGACTTAAAAGAGGAATAAATAACATATATGAAATTCAGTAAAATATACATACAAACGTATACTTTTTTATTAACCCTACTACTTTTTTGGACAATTATATTTACATCCTGTGTTCATATAAATCCAGACCAATATCGCGATGAATCTCTTTCAAAATTTAATCAAAAAATAGAGGAACAAACACCAGAAAAAGTCAAGACAGAGCAGGAATTAACCTTAGATGAGTGTATTCAAATAGCATTGCAGAATAATGCACAAGTAAAAATATCAGAGATAGAACAAAAAATAGCAAAGTTAGAAAAAAATATATCTTTTTCCAATTTTTTACCCCAAATCAATGCAGAATTTCAGGTTGTTAATTACGATCGTAAACCCGTGGTTAATCTCGGTCCTTTATCAACAGCCATGCAGGACCAAACTATTCGAATGGATACAGTTCAATTACAGATGCCCATTTTTGCTCCTGCTACATGGTTTTTATATGACTTGAGAAATAAAGGTGTCAATATAAGTAATCTTGTAAAAGATTACACCTGTCAGATGATAGCCCTTCAGACAACTGCTTTATATTTTCAGATATTAGCATTAGAAAACATGAAAGATAGTTTACAATTGCAATTAGATAATGCTGATAAATTAACAGAACAAATAAATGCTTTTTATGAAGAAGGAATGATTACCCAATCCCAAAAAGAACAAGTATATTTATTAAAACAATCAAGAGAACGAGATTTAAAACAATGTCAGCAAGAAATAGAAACAGTAAAAGCCCAATTTAATACAGTATTGGGGATTTCACCTCTTCAAAAAATCAAATTATCAAAACAGGTAGACATACCTCTCCCTGCAAACAATACAGAAGAACTGATTTATACCGCGTTAAAAAATCATCCTCGTGTTTTAATAGAAGACCGTAAAGTAGAAATTAGTGAAGATGAAATACGACTTGCAATTACTAATTTTTTGCCTTTAATAGGTGGATTTTCACAATGGCAGTATACGTCCAACTCTTATACGATGTATTCTCAGTCTGTGTTATCCGGTTTGCAAGGTGTATTAACATTATTTAATGGCTTTGCAAATATACAACAATATCGGATAGCAAGGGAAAAGAGAGAAAAGGCATTTCTGGAAAGGGAAGATACTTCATTAGCATTAATGTCAGGAGTAATTAGAGCAAAAGCCAATTGGGAAAAGGCAAAAGAAGACCTTAAATTAGCAGAACAGGCGTATATCTATTATAAGGAGAAATTTAGAGAAGCAAATGATAAATGGAATGAAGGATTACTTGCGGAAGTAGATATTGTAACAGCCCAGAATGAATTAAGTATTGCAGAAATAAATCTTATTAACGCCAGAATTCAAGAACAAATAGCAGTTGCGGTATTGTGGAATTCAACCGGAAAAACATATTCAGGAAGTTTAATTTATAACGAAAACGAAAAAGATAGTCATCATGAAAAGGAGAAGTCTAAAGATGATAAAAACTAAAAAGAAGGGATTTTATGAATTATTTATTATCCTATTACTTTTTTTAGGCAATATAAGTTGTGGTAAACAAATTGTATTAGCCGAAAAAGAGAATAATCCAGAAGATGCATTTCCTGTAAAGGTTGAAACTGTTCAAAAGAAACTTTTTACTAAAACAATTGGAGTTCAGGGAACTGTAGATTCAAAGGAACATGTTGTAGTATCTGCTCGGATTGATGGTGTGCTTACAGATTTATTTGTAGATGAAGGTGATACCGTTGTAGCCAATGAGACGCCCTTGTTTCAGATAGACAAAATAAGAGTTGAACAAGCAGTTGAAATTGCTAAACAGGACCTGAATGTTGCAAAGTGTGCTATTCGTGAAGCGGATGCTAATTTTTCAAATATGAAGGCGCAGTTTGATAAAGCACAGATTGACTATGAAAGGTTTCAGCGTCTTTTAGAAAAAAAAGCTGTTTCAAAAGATACTTATGAACTTCAAGAAACAAGGTACAAAGCATCAAAAGCAGGTTTAGAACATGCAGAAGCAGTATGTCAGTTAGCAAAGGAACAACTAAAGAAAGCGGAACATGCCCTCAAAATCGCAGAAAAAAATCTCTCAGACTCATTAGTATATGCACCAATTTCGGGTAAAGTAAGTTATAAATTTGTTGAACAGAATGAATTTATAGGTGGAGGAAGACCGGTTGTAAAGATAGATAATCCAGAAGTATTAGAGGTCTCCGCATTTTTACCTGCTGAATATTATTTACATGTAAAAGAAAAAGAAACACAATTAGATTTGTATTTACAGGATACTAAAATGGGAACTTTCTCAGTTAATTATAAGAGTCCAACGGTATTACCAAATTTAAGGACATTTGAAATAAAAGCCATTCTGGGTAAAATGGATGAAAAAGTTGTCCCAGGAGTTATGGCTAAAATAGAGGTATTATTAGAACAAAGAGAAAACATTGGTGTTCCTAAACCATGTATTCTCACGCAAGGGAATGAAAAATATTTATATAAAATTATTGATGGAAAGTCTGCAAAAACGGTTGTAAAGACAGGTTTTGAGACAGATGGCTGGATAGAAATCATTGAGGGTGAGATAAAGGAAGGAGATAAAGTTGTAAGTATGGGACAATCCTTTATTAAAGATGGTCAGACTGTGCAGGTGTTGGAGGAGAAATAGATATGAATTTAATAGAACTATCTGTTCGACGACCTGTTGCCACAACATGTCTATTCATTGGGCTTACCTTTTTAGGAATAGATGCCTATTACAGAATGGGATTAGAATTTTTCCCGAAAGTAGATGTCCCGTATGTAACTGTTGTAACTGTATACCCAGGGGCAAGTCCTGAAGAAATAGAGACAGATATAGCACGAAGAATTGAAGATGCGGTCTTTACCATAGATGGATTAAAACATGTTACTTCAAATTGTATGGAAAACGTTTGTCAGACCTTTCTTGAGTTTCAACTTAATGTTGATGTTGATGTCGCTGCATACGATGTCCGTGAGAAATTAGACCTTATACAAAACGATTTTCCAGAGGGAACAGAAAAACCTAAGGTATTAAAATTCGATATTAATGCAGTTCCTATAATAGATTTAGCCCTTACAGGAGATATTCCCATAGATGAATTATATGATTATGCTGATAATCAGTTAAAGGATAAGTTGACGACAATCGAGGGCGTTGCAAGTGTCGAGCTAATTGGCGGGGCAAAAAGAGAGGTGCATGTACTTCTGGACAGAGATAAACTGGCTTCACGAGGGTTAACTTCTTTAGATATTGTAGAAGCCATTCAAAAAGGAGTTCGCTTAATTCCTTCCGGAAGAATTAAAGAAGAGGGTATGGAATATTCAGTCAAATATGATGCGGAATATAACCAGGTAGAACAATTAGAAACTTTGCCTATAATATCTAAAGAAGGTTCAAGATGTTATATTAAAGATGTTGGGAAGGTTGTTTTTACCTCCAAGGAAATAAGACAGACTGCATTTCTTGATGGTAAATCATGTGTTTATATTCGAATTGTGAAAAGAGCAGAAGCAAACACTGTAAAAGTAGTAAATGCAGTTCGTTCTGCTATTCAGAATATACAAACATCTTTACCTACAGGCATGGATTTAGTCTGGGTAAATGATGAAGGGAGTTTTATTAAAGCAACAGTGGATAGCACAACAGGGGATATTATTCAAGGAATTATTCTTACTGCTCTGATACTTTTCTTCTTCTTACATAATTTACGTCTTACATTCATCGTTGGAATTACCATGCCGTTAACCATAATTGTAGGTCTATTTTTTATAAGTTTATTAGGTTATAGTTTAAATATCAGTACCCTTATATCCATGGGGTTATCCGTGGGAATACTCGTTACAAACTCTATCGTGGTTTTAGAAAGTATTATGACAGAATTTCAGAGGACACAAGACCCCAAAGAATCAGCCATAAAGGGAGCAAGCCGTGTATTCGTTGCAGTGCTTGCAAGTGCAGGAACAAATCTTGTTGTACTTTTTCCTATCGCAACGATGGGTTCTCAAGTAGGTCTATTTCTGGCTCCCTTTGCATGGACGATGATTATAGTTACAGCCGTTTCATTATTTATCTCATTTACTATGACACCATTGCTTGCTTCCCTTTTATTAAAATCTACTACTAAAAAAGGAATTATCTATAAGTTTGAACAAATATTTAATACTTTTTTAGATTTTATTAGAACGGGTTATGTGGCAATTTTAAAGTTTTTTGAACATAAGCGATGGGCTTCTTTTTTATTCACCGTTAGTGTGGTAGTCATATTTATTTTTACCTTTAATTTGATTCAAAAGATGGGCTTTGGTTTTTTTGAAGAACCGGATAGAGGAACTATTTTTATCAGCTTAGAATACCCAACTCATTATAATTTAAAAAATACAATAAAAAGGGTTAAAGAAGTAGAAGAAAAAGTAAAAGAGTTACCTTATTTGAGACATGTGCTTTCTTCTATAGGTAAAATACAGGGGATTATGGGGCAAACATCGGAAGGTGTTTATGTAGCGCAGATACTTCTGGTTTTCAATGAGAAACCAGAACGACCCGATATGCCTATTGACGCATTGAAAGATAGAATAAGAAAGTTATTAGAAAATTATCCTGATTGTCAATATAGAGTGGGAAGTCCTGCTGCTATAGGGGGACAATCCATACCTATAGAGTTAGAAATTTTTGGTGATGATAGAGAAGAAATACAAAAGATAGTTAGAAGAATAGAACCGTATGCAAAAAAATTAGAAGGGTTAAAAGATATTGATACAAGTATTCGTTTAGGGAGACCCGAACTAAAGATTTATCCGAATAAACCTCTACTAACTGATTTAAACATTCCACCCGTTGTGTTAGGGATGCTTCTTCGTGGAAATCTTGAAGGAATTACAGCCGGAGTTTATAAACAGGAGGGAAGAAATTATGATATTGTTGTCAAATTCAATGAAATAGAAGGGAAACAACAGGTAGAAAATTTTTTGTTGCCCGGTGCACCCGGTAAACCTATAAACCTAACAACGGTAGCAAAAGTTGAAGAAAGAGTAGCTCCCATAAATGTGTTACGTAAAAATAAACGGAAAATAGAAAAATTATTTGCAGGACTTACACCGCGAAAACCATTAGGAACAGCAGTAGCAGAGTTGACGGATGTAATTAAGAAATATGGTAATTTACCACAGGGATATGATTATTATTTCTTTGGTGAAAACGAAGTTATGGTAGAAGCACAAGTAGAATTTGCAAGAGCAGGTATCATTGCCGTGGTTTTGATTATACTTGTATTAGCAGCCATTTTAGAATCTTTTAAACAACCATTTTTTATATTAATAACTTTACCTTTAGGATTGATAGGTGTTGTTATATCGCTGTATCTAACAGGTTATTCTATTTCGATGTTCGTTCTACTTGGTTTTGTTATGTTGTCCGGTATTGTGGTAAATAATGCTATTCTTATTATTGACCGACTTAATCAACTTGTAGCATCAGGTGTTTCAAGACATAAGGCTATGATACAATCTGCACGAGAACAATTTAGACCCATTTTGATGATTACATTGGCAGCCGTTGCAGGTACGGTTCCTATTGCAATAGGAAAAGGACTGGGAAGTGAGATAAGAACAGATATAGGTATTGCAAGTATAGGTGGTATTACCTCAAGCGGAATTCTCACAATGATAGTAATCCCAATTTTATATGACCTGTTCACCCGTGGAAAGATAGAAAATAACAAATAAAATTTATAATCGAATGTATTATCTATTTACTTTTATATTTATTGTCCATGTAATCTTTGATTATGCCAATGAAATTGGAAGCCAGGAATTACAATGGCTCAATTCGGATTCCTTAACAAAGAAGAAGATAATCACAACATTGGGTAAAGAAAAAATACTTGAATTAGAAGTAACTGAAAACAATGAAGAAAATAAATGGCACCATATCTCTTCTGATTTTCCAGTTGACGGGGAACGGTTTGTCTATGCTACTGCCCGAATGCGGTTAGTCTGGAAAGAAAATTCTATAGGGGGTGGACTTAGTATAAGTTTTATTGATGGAGAAGGGAAGAGAATAGAATTTGTCGAAGAAAGGCTGACAGAACCAACACCAGATTGTATACCAATAAAGTTATATGCAATAACACCTCCCAATACGAAAAAAGTAAGAGTATCAATTTACATACATAATAAAGGAAAAATTGAAAGTGAAGAACCGATTTTTTCTTGTTTTTCCCCAAGAGATTCTTATGATGAGGATGTGCTACACCTGAATATTAGTAAAAAACCATTAGAACATCGGTTGATTGGATTTGGTGCTGAAGATGATGGTAGATTTTATGATAAGAATAATTTACAACAAGATGGGGTAAATGAAGAAGCAATAAAAATTCGCAAAAATAGGCTGAAAGAATTAAAACCTCACTGGGTTCGAACATTTGTTTGGTTCAAAGATTGGAATCCTTCAGATGATGGTAAAACATTTACATTTGATAGTGATGGAATTCAAAGTTTATGTAAAACACTTCAAGAGTATAAAGATTTGAATATAGATATAAATATAACATGTGTCGATTGGGGTATGAAAGATACATGGGAAAATACAGAAAAAAGAGTAAATACTATCATTGGACTTTTAAATTACCTTATTAAACAAAAAAAATTCGTTAATATAAAATATTTTACTTTAACAAATGAACCGAATTATTTCTTTAAAGCAAATGAAAATAGATTTCAAAAATTTACTGAACTTCATAAGATATTAAAAGAGAAATTCAGAGAAAATAATATAAAACTAAAAATAATTGGTAGTGATGATGCAATGGGTACAGATTGGTTTGATGCCTGTTTGAAGGATAAAGATTATAGCAATACAGTTGATGTCTGGGCATCGCATTTCTATTGGCATTTTAGCACCGCTCATTTTTCAAATGAATTATTTAATACTCGTATAGGATTAATAAAAAATAGTAGACTAAATAGGAAGAAGCCTTTTGTAGTAACAGAATTTGGTATAACGGACCATAGATTTCAACCTCCTTCTATTAATCCAATTATGCAAGAATATGAGGGTGCTCTTTATACATATTCAGCAATAATAGATGGGTTAAATCAAGGAGTATCAGGTTTTAGTATATGGTGTTTACAGGAAATGAGGTATCCGGGACTAAAAGAACCTATGCGGATAGGTTTATGGGGATATTCAGATAAAAATTGGCAAGTATTCCCGATATATTATGCATTAAAAATCTTTACAAACTATACACAGCCGGGAGATAAGATTTACCCTGTTATTACTTCAAATCCTAATTTTGTCAAAATTACAAAAATAGGGGATAGACTGTATTGGGCAAATTTATCTAATAAACAACAAAAAATAAAATTAACAAACAAAAACGATTGTAATCGCATTTATTATTATCAAAACGAAAATAAAGTGCCTAATACCTATTGCAAAGAAATAAAAACCGAAAATAATTTCGTCCTTTTACCTGAAAGAAGTTTTGGAGTTATAGAGTAAACAATTAAAGAGGAAGAACTTTTAAGTACTTATCCGATGTGGTTAATCGTTCATATCCATCTTTTGTAATTAAAACTGTATCCTCTATCCGAACTCCACCTTTACCAGGGATATATATACCGGGTTCGATTGTAATCACAAAACCTTCTTTTAATGTAGTTGAACTATCTGTATTCAATCGTGGAGGTTCATGAATCTCCATGCCAACACCATGCCCTAATCCATGCCCAAAATATGTTCCCATGCCTTTTCCTGATATATACCTGCGAGCAATATGGTCTATTTCATTTGTTTTCTTTTCGGGCGTCAGAGCCTTTAAGGCATTTATTTGTGCAGATAAGACCGTTTCATATATCTCTGTAAACCATGTTCCTGGAATGGCTCCATATACAAATGTTCGGGTTAAATCAGAACAATAACCTTTATAAAGACACCCACAATCAATTAACACGATATCCCCAATAGAAAGTTTTTTATCACCGGGTTTACCATGGGGTAGAGATGAATTCTTTCCAAATAAAACGATAGTATCAAAAGCAGAACCATCAGCACCATTGATTCGAAATTCATAATCAATTCTTGCAGAAATTTCTCTCTCTGTAACCCCTTCTTTAAGAAAAGAAGTACAATGAAACACGGACATTTCCGTAATTTTGCACGCCTGTCGAATGTTATCTATTTCATTGGTGTCTTTCAAAATGCGCAATTGTGAAAGTTCTTCTCTTGCATCTATAAGTTCAAATCTACCTTTTTTTCTCAAATCTTCTGATAGTCTCAAACTTATCTTTTCGGTATTTACAGCGATTTTTTTTATTTTGTTTGATTTAACAATATTTAAGAGTTTGTTATCAAGATTGCCAGAAACAATTGAAATGGAAAAATTAAAGACTTCATTACTAGTTTGTTCTTTATAACGAAAATCAGAAAGGAAAAAACAATTTTCACGAGTAATTAAAACAACAGAAGTAGAACCTGAGAAGCCTGATAAGTATCTATTATCAATAGGACAAAAACTTAAAAAAGCATCGCATTCATATTTCTTTATTATGTCACGTATTAAATTAATTCGTTTTTGTTGCGTAGGAATACTACTCATTATTCAAAATCCTGAATTTTACCACAGGTTTAATTTTGCCCTTTCTTCCTTGAGTATCTTTACATATCGGCTTGCTTCTTCTATCTTCTCCAGTATCTTATTTTTCTCTTCTATCTGATTATTACTTTCAAAGAAACCAACAGCATCTTTCATGTGTGCTATATATTCATCCCAATAGAAAGGTATATTTTTCCATTGCAAAGCACACTTTTCAAAATTTTCAATAGCAATTTTAATATACTTATTTCTCTCATCCGGGTTTGCACAATCTTTTGTTGCCGAGAACCAGAGTGATTTTCCGTAATTATAATAAAGGTCACCATTGTATGGGCTTCGACGAATGGCTTCTTTTGCCCAATGAAGCATTTCTTCACGAGAATTATTTACAATTTCGCTATGAGTTTCATAAGGAGAATATAAAAATATTAATTTATATATTTCATTAAGATAATTAGGTATATCTTCCTGGTATGGAAAAATTTTATCAATTTGTTTTAAATATTCCGCATAATGAAGACTGGAATTACGAATTCTATTAATTAGGAGCCATGGTTCTTTAACTAATAAAACCGCATTATCAGGAACAGGATTTCCCTCAGGAAGTATAGTCGCTTTATTACTACCATTCCCTTCCGGTACATATAAATTCCCAAACATTCGAAGTTTATTTAAATCAACAAAGAAAAATTTCAAAATTGTAGCCGACATTTTGGGTTGTTTATCAGATTTTTTCATGGCATATTCAAATACATCTGTAAAAACGTAATTAATAGACTTTAGAACAAGTGGAATTTCTGTATCTTTACCAACATTCAGAAAAGACATTCTACTACGTACAAGGTCTCTTGTGTAGGGAAATAGAGAAGAAGCAAAAATAACAATACAAAATAACACAAGAAATAACGGCGTAAGATAAAATTTTACCTTTTCTTCTGTGTCCCACTGTTCATTTGATTCTTCTCGTTTCATTTCATTTAAGAATAATGCCAGTGCAATAAGGAAATATGTTACAAGAGAAGGGTGGGAGAAATGTATATCTAAACCTGCATGTATAAGAAATGCAAGAATCCCAATACTCCATGCAATACTGTAATAATTTCTATTTTCTTTTATGCTTTTTCCTATTTTATAAAGAATGGTTATTATGAAAAACAAAAAGAAAATTCCTCCTAAAATACCTGTTTCACAAAGTATCTGAAGGTAGCCATTATGACATTCTTTAACATCACCAGCACCTAAATACTGGTAGTGAGGATATGCAAGAGCAAAATTCCCTAAACCCACACCTGTAAAAAGGTTATGAAACCACATATTTAAGCCTACCTTCCAATAACTCCAACGTAACCGAAAAGATGAAGGGTCACTTAAATGCTCCCATGACACGCCCACCCCACTTTCCATTATTTCTTCTGCTGCTTTGTTCTCATTACTCAAATTGTTGTTGGTGTTCTTCATATTAGAAAGAGTTTCGTTATTTGTTGAAACCTGTTCTGTATTTTCTGCAAATGCAATATTTCCCAATACAGTGATAGTTATAAGACAAATAACTACTAAAAAAATAAAAATTATAGATGGCAGAATTTGTTTCTTTTGCTTGTTAATAAACCGAAAGTAGATAAAAAGAATAGACAACAGAGAAATGGAAAGGAAAAGGCTTAACCATGAACCTCTTGAATAAGTCAACCATAGAGATATTAAGGAAAAGAATGAACATAATGAAAAAATAAGAGTAAAAACAAAATATTTTCCCGTTTTATATCCTTTTTTAAAACATATCCATGCAAATATTCCTGAGGGAATTAAACTCATTAATCCTGCAAAACCAGCCGTTAGATAAACATCAATATTAGAACTCTCTTCAAAGGTGTATGTTAAGGGGAAAAGTTCTGTTGTATAGATAATTATTGTCGAAACGAACCAGATAATAGCCGTTTGTATTAAAACTCCGCGTTCCTGTTTCTTTTTAATGAGTTCCTTTTTGGGATTTTGCCATTCGTTGTATAACACATATAAATGATAGATAGTCCAATAAAAAACAGAAGGCAAAAGTAGAATAATAAAACCACCCAAAGCATTCGGAAATAGCATTGTTCCAAAGGCACGATTTATATTAAAACGGTAAATAAGTTCCTTAGAAAGTTCCGCTGTTCCAAAAAATTTAATTCGTAGCGCTGGGTCCATTAAAAGACTTTTCCTTAAAAAAGGCAAAACGTATTGGAAATGGAAAAATGCATACCATGTTTGTAATCCAAGAGTTAACAAAATTACCCAGGTAAGGATATTTTTTTGTGAACTTGTTTTTATACTTCCGTATGCGGATAGGAATAGTAAAGCATAAGATGCCCAGAGAATAAGATAACGATAACTTTTTCCAATCTGCCAGGAAATAGGTAGTACTAGAATAAGGATAGATGCAAATAAGAGTAATGAAATAGTATGAATATCAAACCTAATTTTTTGTTTCTGTAAAAATGTTCTAATAATATAAGATAACGAAACAAAAATAATTGTCCAGACAAAATATGTATTATCCGTTGGATAAGTGTAACCATCAAGCCAGCATCTAATCAATGTGATACCACATATCCCGAAAATTGGATGAATTATAGAAAGACCCGCAACAGATACAAGGCTTGCCAGCACGATTCCAATATCTGTATTTCCTCTGGAATATCTGGTAAAATTTAATACATCAAAATGGGACAAAAACCAGGGTTTCAAACCATCTAATAAATTGAAATAAGCGAGTAATAAAATTGTAACTGATAGTAGGGAAGTAAGGAAAAAGGTAATAAAAAAATATAAAACAGGGATATCAAGAATTTTTTCATTAAATTCCAAACTATTTTGGAAAAGAAAAAATAGTTTTTGACTTTCTTCTTGATTAACCTTTTTAGAAAATTTTTTATTTTTTTTCATATCAAACCTAATTTCTATAACTACTTACTATTGGTACTTTTGGGAGCATTCATTAACAATACAATTAGAATATATATACCTAATACCTGAAGTATAATTAAAACGCTAAAATTAAAACCTAACATTGGAAGAAAAAGAGCACTGATACCGGAAATAGTTCCTACCAGCCAGATGAATTCTACAGCCTGTCGCTGAGTCATTCCCAATTCTACAAGGCGATGTGAAAAATGTCTTTTATCTCCCAGCATGATAGGTTTGTTATTTTTCCATCGAAGATATATTACACTGAAAGTATCAAATAAAGGCACACTTAAAATAACTACAGGTGCTAAAATAGCAACTCTCGAGGGTGTTCCTTCAAGATGAAATGTTCCTAACACACTGATTGTAGAAAGGAAAAATCCACAAAACATACTGCCCGCATCACCCATAAATATTTTGGCAGGATTAAGGTTATGAAATAAAAAGCCCGCAACGCTACCCGCAAAAATCATTAACAAGAGTCTTATTAAAAATTCATCATAAGGTTGAATACAGAAAAAGAAAGAAATGGCACAAATAAAAGATATACCTGCACAAAGACCATCCATATTATCCAGTAAATTTAAGGAGTTTGTTAATAAGACAATCCAGATAATAGTTATGAAATAGGATAAAATCCAATTAGAAAAATAGAACATTTCTATTCTTATACCTGAACATGCCAAAATAAATGCAGATATGACTTGTCCTGTCAATTTTATCCATGGGCTGAGAACTGTCATATCATCAACAAGTCCTAGAAAGAAAATAATAATTCCTCCCAATAAAATACCTATAACTTTTTGGAAAGAACCCAGACCCAAAAAATTAAAAATAGAACTTCCGGGTAAGGCTTCTCTGAAATCGGATGAAAAAAGATATATCAAAAAAATTATTAAGAGCGTAATATGAAATGTTAAAAATATTCCCACTCCTCCTAATAAAGGAGTAGATTGTTTATGTGTTTTCCTCCCATGAGGATGGTCTAATATGTTATGAGCAATTGCGAACTGACGAAACAATTCTGTTAAAAAAATAGACAATATAAACGATACAAATATAGCAAAAGCATAAATAAAAGAAAATATATCCATCAACCAATTACACTCCGATATAAATCGAACTCTTTAGGAGCAGTTACTTTTATGTCAAATTCAGATTGAACTCGTTCCTTAGCAGTTTTCCCCATGGCTTCTCTGATGTCCTCATTATCTAACAGGAACTGGATAGCCTGTGCTAAGGCATGTTCATTATTTGGGGGCACATTAATGCCTGTTATTCCATCAAGATTAGCCCATTCAACGCCTGTTCCAAGTTTTGTTGCTACTACAGGCTTTCCCGCAGAATGAGCCTCAATAATTGACAAACCAAATGCTTCACTTCTCGCTATAGAAGGAAAAACAAAAATGGAACATGCATGCAAATATTGGACCAGATCTTCATCTGTCAGTTTACCAACAAAATAAATATTTTTCTTATCGGTACTCTTTGCCATTTCTTCGAGATGTTTCCTTTCAGGACCATCACCTGCTATTACAATAGGAACTTTTATATATGGGGAACATTTTAACAAAATATGAATACCTTTATAATAACGATGAACACCACAAAAAAACACAAAAGGTGTTCCATACTTCATTTGTATCGCTTTTACTCTTTCCGTATTAGATTGTAAAAAACGATGAAAATCAATACCTAAAGGAACCGTTCTGCATTTATCCAAAAAAGAACGCAGAAAAGGTGAATTATTTGCGTAAATATCACTCGTTGGTATGATAAGTTTCGCTTTCTTTAAAAAATTATAAAAGAAAGGGGCATAAAATTTCATAGCAATTTTTTGCCGGACAACATCACTGTGATAACGAACTACATATGGTATTTTCCTTTGTGTTATTAAAACAGATAACTCACCAAGAGGATTGGGTGTGTGAACAACAAACAAATCGGGTTTGATACTTTTAATATAAAAAGGGAATAGGGGAGAAATGGGAGTGCTCAGAAGACGACCCCATTCACCTACATAGATAAAATCTACTCCACCTTTTGTCTCCATAAAGGAATGAATATTTCGACTACAAATGATGACCGTGATTTTTGCCCATTGTTTTTGTTCTTGAATAGACTGAAAGATAAACTTTTCTATTCCTCCCACTATAGGAGGAAACACATCTTTATATATATGACATATATGCATATTAAACCATCAGTAAAAAGAATATTTTTGAGTTCCCAGAAATGTATTAGGATAAAAATGAAATTTTTCTACTTTACCTTCGAAAAATAATTTTGAAGAAGGGTGTGTTACCTGATACAACTGACTACAATTAGCACAAACAGGATTTAAGTTGCCACTAACATGTTGCCATCGAAGGTCCTTATATTTATCATTAAACCAGATAGATTTAAAATCTGTATCATAAATATTTCCCATTAAAAACTGATGATAGCCGAGCGTATAACAACAGGGCATAAAATCACCATTTGCTAATATTGTAGGTTTTTCCCACAAATCGAAACATGTAAGTATTCCTTCATGAGGTGGTAACACTTCATCAAAAAAATCAAAATCATGTGGAGGAATAACTTCAAAATCTACTGAATTTAATGAACGAATTAATTGTAATATTTCTTTTTTTTCAGCAATGGAAAGATTCTGGACACACTCATCTTTGATAGGTTTGCCATCGGGAAGTATTTTATCATCAGGAATACCAATTGTAATTAAGTGTTGAAAACACAACATATTTGCTCCTGTTTCCTTTAAAGTGTGGACCATATCCGGTATTTGGTCTATCATACTTTTGAATAATATAGAATGGACTGCAATAACTGGATATCGAGAATTCTTTTTCTTCTTTGTTTTAGCAAGAATATTTATATTATTCAATACCCTATGAAGAGAATGATTTTTTGAACCGGGGCGTATCCACAAATATAATTCTGGATTGACCGATTCAATGGAAACTGCAATTTTGTCGTGTTGAAATTCAACCAGTTTTTCCGCTATTTCCTCTGACATTATTGTCAAATTTGAATTAAAATAAGTCTCTAAATTTTTTTCTTTACAAAACCTTATGGCGTTGAGCAAATCAGGATATAAAAGCGGTTCTCCTAATCCTTGAATATGAACACCCTTTAAGTATTTATATTCAAATATATCCTCTATAATCTTTGTTAATATAGGAAAAGATAAATCATTGTATTCGGAAATTTTATTACAACCATGAGGACACATAATACACTTCAGGTTACAACGATTTGTAGGTTCTATTTGTAAAATGGTCGGAAAAACAGGAGCATTTATCCACGCGGATATAATAGACCTGAATTGTGCAGGCAAAAAATACCAAAAACCTTTCATATAAATATAATTCCAAACTATAAGAATTCCAATGGTTTTTCATTATAATATCATATAAAATGTGAGAAGTTGAGAATAACAAGAAAGGAATCTATTTTGGGTGATATATTAATAAAAATTATGCCAACAAATAAAGAAATAAGAGTAAAAAAAGGAAGTATTTTAATAGATGCCTTATATGAACATGGATATATTGTTCCCTCCTCATGTGGTAGAAGAGGAATATGCGGAAAATGTTTAGTGGAAATAGAATATATAGAAAAACGAAGTCAAGAGTTAGAGGGAGGAAAATCGCGTTTGCGTGTTAATTCATGTCAATTCATTTTAGAAACAGACATTATTGTTTATTTACCGCAAATACATATAGATAAACAAAAAGAAATATATAGATACAGGAAACCCTACCAGATAAAAATTGAAACAAAGGTCAACCCCCTTATTCATGTAATAAAATTACATATCGAAGAAGAAATAAAAAAGTCAAAGTCATATCTGGATTATATTTTTAATCTCATCGGTGAGAAATATGTTTCTGTCCAGATATTAAAAAAAATAGCACATATTAAAAAAGATATAAAAAAATCTTATATTTTAATATACACTGAAAATCAGATATTAGATATAAAAAGAGAAGAAGAATATAATGGTTTATATGGTATTGCGGTAGATTTAGGAACAACTTCCATTGCAGTAGAACTTATAAATTTAGTATCTGGAAAAATTCATGGAGATATATCAGAACTGAATCCACAAATATTATATGGTGATGATGTTATAAGTAGGATATCGTATGCCATACAATCCGAAGATAATAAAAAATTAATGCAAAAAAGTGTTGTATCGGGGATTAATAACCTTATTGCGCAATTGATAGAGAAAGCAGGAATAAATCAAAATGATATTTACGATGTTGTAATTGCAGGAAATACAACAATGATACATTTGTTGTTAGATTTAGACCCTTCATCACTTGGCGAATATCCCTTTATGCCAACTTTTATAAGTAGTCTTACGCTACCAACAAAAGAAATAGGCATACATACACATCCGGAAGCAAAAATGTATATTTACCCTGCAATTGGAGGTTTTGTCGGAGGAGATATTTCCGCTGGTTTACTGGCTATAAATGCCTTAAAAGAAGAGAATTCATTTATTTTTGTTGATTTAGGCACAAATGGTGAAATTGTTGTATCTAACAAAAGAAATCTATGGGCAACATCCACTGCAGTAGGTCCTGCCTTTGAAGGTGTACGGATAGAGTGTGGTATGAGAGCATCTATCGGTGCAATAGAAAGAATAATATTTAAGGATGATGATATAGATATAAAGGTAATTGGGAATATAGAACCCATAGGAATGTGTGGAAGTGCTTTGATAGATTTGTTAGCAATCCTGTTAAAGATGAAGGTTATTGATACCACAGGAAGAATGTTATCAGAATTAACAAATAACATGAATATCCCCGAAAAAATTCGTAAAAGAGTAGAAACGTATAATTCGAATGTCATTTTTAAAGTATTTCATAATAAAGACAAAAAAGTATTCCTTTCAGCCCGTGATGTAAGACAATTACAATTATCATGTTCCGCTATAAAATGTGGAATAAAACTGTTAACAAAAAAAGCCGGAATAGGACTTTCAGCAATAGACAAAATATATATTGCAGGGACATTTGGTTTTCATCTGAACAAAGAAAATTTGAAAACGATTGGAATTATTCCAAAAGAAATTGTTGATTCAAAAATAGATTTTATTGGCAATAGTAGTTTGGCAGGGGCAAAATACGCTTTAATAAACAAAGAATTGAGGGATAATATCAAAGAAATATCAAGGCATATTAAACATATTGACTTATCTACTATCCCGGAATTTGAAGAAGAATTTGCTATGTCAACATTTTTCCCTGTACCTAAATAAATAGAGATTAACTAAAATACTTAATAATTCTTTGAATACCCTCCTGGAATATGTTTTCTTCTGGCAGTAAACTTAAAATCATATAAAAATTATTATCAGGAAAACGAAACATACCCCCCGGATGGACATATACACCGGTCTGATTTAGCAAATCAATAATTAATTTCTCTTCTGATTCTATGGTATTAGAAATTTTTATAACAAGATACCAACCTCCCTGAGGTGGATAAGAAGTGATATAAGGACATTTAGAAAATTGGGTTATGGCGTACTTCAGATTATTGGATATTCTATTTTGTATTTGTATCTGTATAGAATCTTTTATTTGGAATAAATCTGCTAATGCTACTTGAACCGGTGTATTGACAGAAAGATATGTATCAGCAATTATTTCTAAACCTTCGTATAATTCCTTTTTCCTGTTTTCAGGACAGGAACAGACAAACCAACTTAATTTGAGTTGAGGTAATGCAAGAGTTTTTGAAATGCCATTAAGAGTAAAAATAGGTATCTGGGATGAAGAAAATAAATGAGGCGATTCATTGGAAAAAAGGTAGTCCCGAAAAACTTCATCAACTACTATTACAAGATTATATTCTTCAGCGAAAGAAAGTAAGTCATGAATTTCTACATGAGAAAGTATATTCCCTATCGGATTATTCGGCTGTACAAGAAATAAAAGTTTTGTTTTATTATTTACAGAATTGATGATATTCTTTGTGGAGAGAAACCAGGAATTATTTTGTTCTTCAAAATGGTACGGAACAACTTTAACCAATTCTAAAGAAGCAATAAAATCGAGTAATGGATAGGAAGGAGCGGGTACTAATATTTCATCATCAGGATTACAAATTAATTTAATAATATAGGAATAACCTTCAGATGTTCCTGATGTTAGAAATATATCATCCACAGAGACAGAAAAACCAAGTGAAGAATAATACAGAGATATGGTTTCTCTTGCTTCGTAAGAGCCTTTAGGAGTAGGTTCATACAATAAAGATTGGCTTTTAGATAATGCTTGTAATATTTCAGTTTCGGGATACAAAAAGTTTGCTTTTGTTGGATTTGAAAGGGTTAAGTCAAAGAGTTCTTTCCCTTGTGAAATATAGTATCGATGTGCCTCTGCAATTGGATTTAATCCACCGGATAGTTCATAATTTTCAAACCTTTTTGAAATATACATTATTAAATCCTCGGAAATGTTGTAAAATGTTGAATTAATATAAGTTAATAAGAACTTATATTTTATTAAAAATTGCGGAGTTAAAAAAATGAGTTTTAATTCTATAAAACTTGCAGGAGTTTGTGTTGTTTGGAGAAAAAATAAACGAGACATAGAAGTTTTAGTTATAAAAAGGGGAGAGACATTATCTTTTTTACCGGGACATCACGCATTTCCCGGTGGTAGTATCGAAGAAGAAGATAAGAAATGTGAAGTATTTGGTTCTAATAGTGAAAAAATTAAATCTGCTCTGGTAGGAGCCATTCGTGAAACATTTGAGGAAACAGGATATCTTCCTATACAGATAAAGAAAAATATTTCTAATGAAGAGTTAAACGAAATATGGGAGCGGTTCCATCACAGAGAAATAAATTTTGTAGAGGTACAAAAAAAATTTAATCTTAAATTAAATTTGGACGAATACTTTTTTTCTGGACCGTGGATTACACCACCCGGTTTACCCCAAAGATTTGAAACTTATTTTTTCTTTATCGAATGGAAACCTGAATATTATGTAATTGAAGGTAAAAAGAATGAAGAAGTTGATTTAATAGAATGGGATACACCTCAAAACATTCTATACCGTTGGCACAAGCAGGAAATATCTATTTCTACACCTGTTGCATTTATTTTAGAGCAGATAGAAGCATTTTCTTTTCCCAATGCCTATCAATACCTAAAAAAAATTCCATGGAAGGATAATGGTTATTCATATTTTCATCCAAGAGCAGGTGTACATATATTTCCATTACCAGCACCACCACAAACATTTTTTAAAAATGTGAATTCCATTGTTATTGGGAAAAAAGAGATGATTATTATTGACCCTGGAGAAGGGAAAGAAGAAAGTATTGAAGAAATGATTTATTGGTTAGAACATTTTATTAGGACAGGCTCAAAGTATGTAGGGGTTTGTATAACTCATGAACACTCAGACCACGCTAAAGGGATAGATATAATATCAAAACATTTTGATATACCTAAATACGCATCCTTTGAATCTGCCCAAAGAGGAAATATTCCTATCGATAAAACAATAGGAGATGGGCAACAGTTTGTCTTAAATGATAGGGATTTCCCGTGGATAATAAATATTATTTCTACTCCGGGCCATGTAAAAGGACATCTTTGTTATTATGAAACAACAACTCAAACATTAATTGCTGGAGATATGATAAGTTCAGAAGGACCTGTTGTTATTGACCCGGATGAGGAAGGGTCAATGTCCGAGTATATGGACTCATTAAATAAGTTAAATCAATTAAAAATTGATTTGTTAATTCCCGGTCATGGTGTCCCATGGTTCAATATGTCAGGAAATCTGATTATTGACATACTAACCCAACATCGCAAACAACGAGAAGAAAAGATACTTCAAAATATAAATAGTGGTATTACTTCTTTTGAAGAGTTATTAATAAAATCCTACGATGACATCCCGCAAGAACGCCTTATTCTAGCACGACAACAATTAAAAGCCCATCTCATCGATTTTCAACAGAGAGGGCTATTAAATAAAGAAATATTTTATTAACCTCTTGATGTCATCAAGTCCAAATCTTCCAACAGAGCTTGAAGGTCTTCTTCGTGCATAACTTCATCTTGAAGTATTTGTAAAACCATATTATAAGTTACGGGGTCTCCCTCCTTAGTTTCCGCAAGGAGTGCATTATAAGTTTGTATAGCACACTGTTCGCCTTTAATATTCTGTTCCAGAAGAACGCGAACATACGGGTCAGATGGTGGGTCATAACTACAATTAGACATTTCATACCACTGTTTCGGACTTTCTACGGGAGAACCACCTAATTGGATTATTCTCAGGGCTACCATATCTGCATGTCTGAGTTCATCTCCTGCATGTTGCAAAAGTTCTGCCATGACTGCCTCTTTCATAGGTCCTTTTGCGACCTTTGCGCCTAACCAATATTGATAATAAGCAAACCATTCATCAGAATAGGCTTTATTTAAAAGAAGTAATAGATGTTCAACATCCATTTTTACGATTTCTCTACCTTTTGTTCCCATAATTACTCCTTTCTATTAAAAATTTTTTAATTTGATGAACAAATATTGTTATGTTATAACAATAACAAAAAAGTTCAGGAAATTCAACTGTGTCAGATATAGCAATAGGTGTAATAAGTGATACACATGGGAATATTCTTTTAATGGAAAGAGTTTGTGCTTATTTATTACACGAAGGAAACGTTCATACAATTTATCATCTCGGTGATAACTATGAGGATGGCGAATATTTAATTTCTACAGGTTATCCCATTAAAGTCGTTCCCGGTCTATGGTGTGACCAGTTTGAGGATGGTAAAATACCAAAAGTCGTTATTGAAGAAATCCATAATGTAAAGATTGCCTTTGCTCATACAATAGATCTTATACTAAAAAGTCGTGGGAAAGAATGTAATATTCAGTGTTTTGGACATACACATACTCCTATAATAAAAAAAGAAAATAATAAAATTTGTTTTAATCCTGGACACTTAAAAAAAACAATTGACAGAGGAAATGAAGCAAGTTTTGGTATAATTAAATTTGAAACAAACTATATTTATTTTGAGATTATATCTGCACGAGATATAGGTAATGTTATACTAAAATTTAAAACCGAGTATTTCAATTAATAAGCAAAAACAAAAACTTAATATAAGGAGAAACAATATGTTAAAAATTTATTTAATCACTTCCATTGCACTTACTTTGCTTATTACTGTAATTCCAACAGTAGCCCATTCCCAGATACCTCCCTTAAATTTAAGGGTTGAGTATTTAACAAATCCTATAGGCATAGATACAAATATACCCCGTTTCAGTTGGATTTTACCTGAAAATGGATATGAGGTGTTTCAGAAATCTTATCAAATACAGGTTTCAAAATCAGCAGAAAAGTTATTACAGAATCAACCTGATGTTTGGGACTCAGGACAGATAGAATCCGGAGATAACGTCCACATCGAATATGCTGGACCTGCATTGGAAAGTTTTACAAGATACTATTGGCGAGTTAAGGTTACCTACCAGAATGGTGAGACAACGCGTTTTAGTGAACCTGCATATTTTGAAACTGCTTTTTTGGATCCAACAAAAGAGATGACGGCAAAATGGATACGACATCCAGAAAAAGATGATGAGCCAGTAAAGGATGATAAACGAAAAGAATATGAGCGAAAAAGAATATCACCTATGTTAAGAAAAGTTTTTGAACTTACAAAACCTGTAAAACAGGCACGAGCGTATGTATCAGGTCTCGGTTATGTAGAATTACATGTAAATGGCCAAAAAGTGGGTGACCATATATTAGACCCTGCTTATACTGTATTTGAGAAAAGAACCCTGTATGTTACCCATGATGTAACACCAATGCTAAAACAAGGAAAAAATGCAGTTGGAATGATGTTAGGACATGGATGGTGGAAAAAAACATGCACAGGTTGGTTAGAATTACATGTAATCTATGAAGATGGGACAAAAGAGAAAATCATTACGGATAATACATGGAAAGCAAGCACAGGACCTATTGTAAGTGAAAGTTTATACCACGGTGAAACCTATGACGCTCGTTTAGAGAAAAATGGTTGGGATACAGCAGATTACGATGATTCCAACTGGTTACCGGTTGCCATGTCTGAACATATACCTGAAAAATTAGTAGCACAGGTAATGCCTCCAATACAGGTCGTAGGTTATTTAAAACCCAAATCCATCACAAAACGAAGTGATGGCGGACCTGATAAGAATGAAGAAGTTTATATAGTAGATTTCGGTCAAAATATGACAGGGGTAATAAAAATTAAGGCACAAGGTCCCGCAGGAACAAAGATAAGAATGAGACATGCAGAACTGTTATATGAAGATGGCCGTTTGAATGTAGAAAATATTCGAAGTGCAAAAGTAACAGATGAATATATCCTGAAAGGAGAAGGAGAAGAAGAATACATGCCCCGCTTTACACAACATGGTTATCGCTATGCGGAGATAACAGGTTATCCGGGTGAACTTACTGAAGATAAATTAGAAGCACAAATATTCCACTCCAACCTTCCAAAATCAGGTCATTTCGAATGTGATAATCCACTCATTAATAATATACGCGACATAGTCCTTTGGGCTATTCTAGGAAATAATATGAGCATTCCGACCGATTGTCCACAAAGAGATGAACGAATGGGATGGATGGGAGATGCACACCTTGCTTCTGAGGCAACGATTATGAATTTTGATGTCGCCGCATATTACCAGAAATGGCTATGGGATATTGCAGATTCACAGAGTCCTGAAGGATATATTCCGGATACATGCCCAGCCAATATATGGGGCGATAAAAAAGGTTCCCCTCCATGGGCAATAGCCTATCCATTGATTACATGGTATTCCTGGAGATACTACCAAAACCGCCGTGTTGTAGAATTGCACTACAACAATCTCGTCCGTTGGTTTAAATCAATGGAAAAAGATGAAAAAGATGGAGTTATGGAATATTGTCATTATGGAGATTGGGTAGCACTCGAAAAATCACCTATGGAACCTATAGGAACAGGGTGCTACTACTGGACTGCGGTAGTTTTAGAAGAACTTGCCGGTGTTTTAGGTAAACAAGACGATGTAAATTACTTTAATGATAAAAAACAAAAAGTTGCCGAAGCATTCAATAACAAGTACTTTAATAAAGAAAAAGGCTACTACTGCTATGGTAAAGATAAGGATGGAACCCCTTATGAAGGAACCCAATTCCAGCAAATATTCCCACTCTTTTTAGGTATTGCTCAGGGTGAATATAAAGAACTTGCACTGAAAAAACTTAAAGAGGAAATCGAAGTAAAACGCAATGGACATTTATACTGCGGAATTTTAGGTGCCAAATATGTTTATGATGTTTTGAATGATAATAACATGGCAGACCTCGCATATAAGGTTGTCTTACAAAAAGATTTTCCAAGTTACGGATATATGATTGAATTAGGTGCAACTACCTTATGGGAATTATGGGAATATAAAACAGGACCCGAAATGAATTCCCACAATCATCAAATGTTTGGAAGTGTAATGGATTGGTTCTTTGGTGGAATCGCCGGAATCCGCCGTTTACCTGAACCCGGCTACAAATATTTTACAATTGCACCGAAACCATGGGAAGGACCTTTAAACTACGCTCAGGCATACATTGACACAGTTCGCGGTCGTGTTTTATCACGATGGGATAAAAATCCTGATGGTTCGCTTACTATGGTTATCAATATTCCACCCAATAGTAAAGCAAAAGTAGTTGTTCCCAAAAAAGAAAATATGAAAGTAATGGCTAATCCTAAGGTAGAACCTGTTACAACAGAAACTACACAGGATGTATTTGACTTATCATCAGGAACATACAAATTTGTTGTAAAATAACCCCAAAAGAATAATATATGAATCAAGAAGGGGAAGTTAAATATTGTAATGTCTCAAAAGATATTTTTCTTAAATATATCGAGCATAATTACAACTTTATAAAAGAAAAACTTCCCCTTCTTGAAAGTTTAGACCCAGATGCTATTCATGATATTCGTGTAACTTCCAGAAGAAATAGGGCTTTATTTGCCGAATACAAACATTTCTTATCTAAAGAAATTAGAAAAGAATACATCAACGAAAATAAAAAAATAACAAAACTTCTTGGGAAAAGAAGAGAACTCGATGTTTTATACCAATTAATCACATCCATTAAACAAAATACCCCAAAAGTTTTGTCGAACTATACCTTCGATTATCTATTGACTTACATAGATAAAAAACAAAAAAAAGAGATTAATAACTGTCTTATTGCAAAACAAATATTAGAAGAAAGGATTAATAAATTTACTTTAAATTTCCCAATGTCTTCTCCTATAAGTTGGTGTATTTATAGATACGGAATGGAAAAAATCAATTTAGCACTAAATAATATTAATGATGAATATAGGTGTATAAAAAAAATATATAACCCTTTAAGTGAAAAAATACACCGATTTCGAATTATAATAAAAAAAATAAGATATATGTTTGAGGTTTATAAAGAGATTTACGAAAATCCATTAAATACATGGTTAAATATCTTAAAAGAAATTCAGAATTATCTGGGGACTTGGAATGATTACCGTATATTATTAATAACAATAAAGAAACATAAGAAAAAAAATGTAAAATTTGATGAACTACAAAAACATATATATGCTATACTTAATAAAAACTTAAAACAGGCAAAGCGAACTGTGGAAGAAAATATAAACAGCGATTTAATAAAAGCAACAATAATAGATATAAATAAGATATGTAAATTGCATACTTGTTAGTGTATAATAATTAGGAAATAAATATAGAGAAGAATATGGAAGATATACTAAAAAAACTGGAAATGAGTGAGGATTTACCCACCCTACCTGTGGTAATGACGAAACTAATCGATGCTATTAATGATGAGAATAGTTCTGCGGAAGATTTGACAAAAATAATGGAAAACGACCCCGCAATATCCGCAAGAGTTTTAAAATTGGCTAATTCCGCATTTTACGGACTTCGGTTTAAGGTTGACAATTTGAAACGGGCTATAGTCGTTTTGGGATTTGAAACTGTTCGTATGTTAGCACTGAGTACTACAATATTGGATTTATTTACCACAAAAAAGCAATTAGCAATCGACCCCAAAGATTTCTGGCTTCATTCATTAGGAGCAGGAAAATCCGCACAGATATTAGCAACAAAAATTAAAACAGATATAGTTCCAGAAACTCTTTTTTCTGCGGGATTATTGCATGATATTGGTAAATATTGTTTGGCACTTGCATTAAAAGAAGAATATAAAACCGTAGTTAAGAAAGGCAAAGATAATCAGGTTCCACTGTATAAAGAAGAAAAAGAAAATTTATCTCTAACATATTATGATGTGAATAGCTGGTTAGCACAGAAATGGAACCTTCCGGAAACTTTGTATGCTCCGATGACAAATCACAACCAACCCGAAAATTTAACAAATAAATATCCTATAGAAACATATATTATTCATCTTTCCAGTGAAATATCAAGAGTAGAAAATTTTGGTATGGCAGGAGACTTTAATAAAGTTAATATAAAATTGTTAACAAACATATTCCCTCAAATAAGAGAAAATATTATAAAAGAAACAAGAGAAGAGATAAAGGGATATATATCAGACGCTAAAAAGTTTTTATCAGAGTTTGAAAATAAATAGAGATATTTTCACATGTTTATTGTCTTTAATCAAAAGGGAGAAATTGCAGGCTACGATGAAGAATTTCAATCTTTCGTTCAGGATTGCCTAAATCTGGATAAAATATCACCTAATATCTGGATAGATAATATACATAGGAATGACCTGAACCTATTTCAAAATGTATTAAATAAAAGTGGTATAGGGAATTTAGGCGAATCTGTAACTATATATAGAATAAAAACAAAAAAACGAAACATTTATAATTTTCATATTACACATAATCTTATATCATTTCCTAATAATAAAGACAAAAAAGAAACTTACCAGAATTTCGCCTTTATCTATCCACTCTGTAATAAATATCTTACTGAAGAAAAGAAAACAGAACAATACATACCTACTTTATTTAGTTTAACATCACAAACGGATTTAGGATATTTATTAGTAGAGAAAGGGAAAATATTATTTGCTAATAACAAAGCCTTAAAGTTTTTAGAAATACCTGAAAATAGTAATAGAAATTTTCTATTAAAAGATTTCTTTCCGCAAATTCATTTATATACAAACCAAAAAAAACTAAATAAACTACTGGAAAATCCATTTCCTATAACCACCCAAAAAGGAAACAAGAAGTGGATAAAGTTATATATAAATAAATTAAAAATCAATTGTGGATATATATTCAATATATTTTTCTATGATATTACATCTGTAAAAGAGGTAGAAGGACATCTAACAATATTTAAATATATTGTTGATAATGCTGGGAATGAATTCTATTTGCTTTATCCAGATGGAAAGTTTGCTTATGTAAATGAATCCGCTTCAAAAAGTCTCGGCTACGATTTGCCTACTTTTCGTAAGTTAAGTGTCCCTGAAATTGATATTTTATATACAAAAGAAAATTTTAGTAAACATTTCAATGATTTAAAAAATGGATATGATAGTCCTTTTAACACCATACATAAGCATAAAGATGGACACCTTGTCCATAAAGAAATAAAGTCAGTATATCTTAAAATAGGAGGGGATAAAGAGTATATATTTGGTTTTGGGCAGGATGTTACACAGCGGAAAAAAATAGAAAAATTTTTAGAAAGAGAACATTTGTATGCCCGAATGATATTGGATATTTCGAAACAAAGAGAAAAGTCGTCAGATGAAATATTGTTTGAATTTTTAAAAAATGCTGTCGATTTAACAAGCTGCTGTGCGGTTACATTATTTAGCGACGAAGCTGGAAAAAGTATATATGAAACAGAGATAAATGAACGACATAAAATCTCTTTTTATAAGGAAGATATCAATAAAGAAATAAAAGAGATAATTGAAAAATTAGAAATGGAATACCTCAATAATCCAAATATAAAAAGAGTTTCGATACCTGTTACAGAAAACTTAACGATATATAAAAAAGATAACACAGATTTATCCCTATCTATTTCATATATTCCCGTTAAAGATAGAAATCTAATTAGAGATGTAATATTGTTTTTTAGAATTAACAATAAGTTTGATAATGAAGAAATCAATCAGATTTATTTTTTCTGCAATTCTGTAGGGAACATGGTAAGAAGAGTTCAGTCGGAAGAACACTTAAAAATGAGAGAGAAAATATTAGAATCTGCATCCAAATGTGCGTCAAGCCTATATACATCAAAAAACTGGGAAGATGAAATTAATGAAGTATTAAGAATCCTTGGGGAAGCAACAAATGTAAGTAGAACCTATCTATTTAAAAATAGTGTTTTAAAAAATGGCACCATACTAACAGACCAATTATACGAATGGGTTGCACCGGAAATAAAACCACAAATTCATAATACGGAATTACAGTCGTTTAATTATGAAAAAAATGGTTATAAAAGATGGGTACAAATGTTATCCAATGGACATCCTATTTTTGGATGTGTAAAAAATTTCCCAGAAATTGAAAAATCGACACTTGAAGCACAAGATATTATTTCAATAGCGGTTGTGCCTATTTTTGTTTTTGGTGAATGGTGGGGATTAATTGGTTTTGATGATTGTGTTAAAGAGAGACAATGGTCATCTTCTGAATTACATGCATTAAAAATAGTGGCGGAGATGATAGCCATATCTATCGAAAGACAGCAAAAGGAAAAATTAATAAAAGAACAGGAGAAAAAAATACAAGCCATAGAGAAACTATCTTCACTGGGTATTATGGCAAGTGGTATTGCTCATGAAGTTAATAACCCATTAGCCGTAATTTCGCTTACCACACAACATTTAAGTAAATATATAAATGAGACAAATGAATCCTCTATCAAGAATATTCCTATGCTCATTAATAAAATACAAAAAAATGTAACAAGAATAGAAAATTTAGTCAAAGCATTAAAAGTATTCTCGAGACAGGAAACAAAACATACATTGCATCCATCTAAATTAGACAAGATTATTGAAGAGGCAATTGAACAAATTAAACGAGAATAGAAAAGCAAAATATAGAATTTACCTACCAGAACAATAACAGAGAGATATATGTCGAGGCAGTTCCGGCATTGTTAACTCAGGTAATTGTAAATATATTAAATAATTCAGCGGATGCAATTGAAGAAGTAATAAACCCAGAAATTTCAATAAAGGTAATTGAAATTGACAACAACATTAGAATTGAAATTGAAGATAATGGTCATGGAATTCCAGAAGATATACAAGACAAAATCATTGACCCATTTTTTACTACCAAAGAAGTAGGAAAAGGTACGGGATTAGGGCTAAGTCTTTCAAAAGCAATTATGGACATACATGGCGGAACACTGGAATTAGATAGAAACTCAAAAAAGACAGGATTTGTTATTAACCTTAAAAAATATAAGATTATAAAAAATGAAAAGTAAAAAAACAATATTTATACTTGAAGATGAAATAGACCTGAATGAAATGATTGCAATAGAATTGGAAAGCAGGGGATATGAAACAAGTACTTTTTACAATCCTAAAGATTTTTGTAAAAACTTCTCAGAAATGAAACCTGACCTGCTTATTACAGACCTACGGCTACCCGAAGTTTCTGGGATTGAAATTATTAAAATGGTTAAAAAAATGGATGTTTACAATCTTCCTATTATTACAATTACCGCATATAATGATGTGCCTGCTCACGAATTATATCAACTCGGGGTAGAGTCCGTTATATATAAACCTTTTCAACTCCTTTTTCTTGCAACTACAATAGAAAGATTATGTACCCCTCTGGAAAATAGACTACAGATGGATATAGAAAACCAGGGGCAATATTCTGGTTGGATACGAAAGTTAGATGAAAATAAAATAGATAATATATTAATAGGAAGAGGCGGATTTTCATTTTCTACAGAAGAGAAAATAGGAAATCATGAAATCGTTGAATTTTCTATACAAGCAAAAAATCAAAATGTTCATCCTATAACAGGTAAAGGTATCATTCGCTGGGATATAACAAATATAATAAATAAAGAACAAAAAATGGTAAATAAATACGGCGTAGAATTCGTTTATTTAGATGATGAAAGTAAGGAATATATACTTTCATTAAGATATAATAATATAATACCTTATATACCTTATGATGAAAGTTAAAAGAAGAACATGAAAGGAGACACTATGAAAAAGTTTCTAACACTATTTTTACTTATGATATTAACTATTTCCATTGTATTCTATGGGACGGGATGTCAAACCTACGGAGAAGCAGGTGGATTAGGTGCTGCTTTAGGTGGTGCAACAGGTGCTATTATAGGACATCAATCTGGACATACACTTGAAGGTGCTGCAATAGGTGCAGTCCTCGGTGGGATTGCAGGTTTAGTTGCTCATGACATAAAAGCACAAAAAGCAAAATCCGCAGAGGAGACCTCCAAAGAATATAATTACCAGCCTACACAGGGAGAAAGATTATCTTTTGAACGCGCAGAAGTTTTACCCAATGTGGTTACCCCCGGGAATATGATTGAAGCAACAATCCAGTATGCTTTATTGGGAACCGGTTCCGGAACCTCAGTAACAGAAACAAGAAGTCTTTTAAAAGGCGAACAACTGATCGCAGACTTATCATCTTCCTCTTTTAACAGAAATGATGGAACATGGGTAAGCAGTCAGCAATTCCGTTTACCTCCTAATTTATCACCGGGACAATATACGATATTATTCCGAGTCTCTACCAAACTTTCTTCCATTTCGGGAAGGGCTACATTCGTTGTAGATTAAATACATGAATAGATACACATTATTTGTAATAACAGCGGTATTTTTATTAGGGTATTGTTTTATGTCTTTTGCAGAAATTTATGCAGGTGTGGCCCGAGTCTCTATAAATCCAATCAATGAAGGTTTAAAAGCCCAACTGGGAGGATATGGAGAAAGACAGGGCAAACCTGCATTAGGCACTCATGATGAAACATGGGCAAAGATTTTAACACTGAAAAACGAAGAAGAATATTTGTTCATAATCACTTTAGATATTTGTCATGTACCCTGGAGTTTGGTAGAACATACAATAAAAAAAGCAGAACTGCCCTATGTTAATCCAAATAATGTTTTAATGATGTCGAGCCATACTCATGCAGGACTTGAGGGTATGTCCATTGATGAAAGAAATATTGTTAACAATCCTAACATAGGTATTTTTGATGCACAGGTATTACAGTATATCTCTTCTCAAATTGCAAAAGGAATCCAGGAATCCGTAAAAAACCTATCACCAGTAACCTTTTCAGCAGGAAGAATTGAAACAAAAGGATTAAATAAAAATAGAAGGCATGAAGAACTTCCCACAGACCCATATCTCACCGTATTACGGTTTGATAAGGAAAAGAAACCATGGGTAGTTTTTGTCAATTTTACTGCACATGAAACAATAATGACACCTAATGAAATGTTATTATCAGCAGGTTATCCGGGAATAATACAAAGAACAATCGAAACCTTTTATCCCGGAACGACCTGTATGTTTTCTAACGGTGCGGAGGGTGATGTCGCACCTTCAGGTTATAAAGGGGCTTCTGCATGGGAGACAATGGAAAACTATGGACTCAGTTTAGCAAAACTCGTAATAGATATAATCGAAGAATTAAAACCCGAGCCAATATCAATATTAAAACATGATGTCCTATGGAAAGAATTACCACCTAAAAAAATTGCACCTGATTTTTTTAAAATAGCAGGTGACGAATATAAAGTTTCAGAGGAAATGGCCAATGCTATGATAAACCAACTGTTTCCCTCAAAAGCACCGTTTCATTTCATACAGATAAATGGTTGTGCAATAGTCACCTTCCCCGGCGAACCTATAACCGAAATAGGGATGAATGTAAAACAGAAATTAGAAAATCAAGGAATAAAAATACCTGTTGTTACCTCTCTTACCAACGACCTAATAGGATATATTCTTACGGAAAAAGAATATCAACAAAGCGGTTATGAAGTAACCGCATCTTTTTATGGTCCACAATTAGGCGAAACTGTTATTAACACTATAGACGAACTAATACAAAGAAATAAATAAACTGCATTTATTAGCCATGCAACTGGGCAAAATCTTTCATAAATTCCGCTAATGTTACGCAACCTTCATACGGCATGGCATTATAAATAGAAGCACGACACCCACCCACTGAACGATGTCCCTTTAATTCCTTTAATCCTTCTGCACTTGCTTTGGCTATAAATTCTTTTTCTAGTGCTTCATCAGGAAGACGGAAGGTTACATTCATCCGTGAACGGCTTTCTTTTTGAGCATGTCCCTTATAGAAACCATTACTGTCATCAATAACTTTATATAACAATTCCGCTTTCTTTTTATTTATTTCCTCAATTTTTGCCAAACCACCAATATCCTCATAAAGCCATTTAAGCACAAGACCCACAATATATATACTCCATGTAGACGGTGTATTATACAGCGAGTTATTTTCAACCATGAGTTTATAGTCTAACAGAGAAGGTAGTTTTTCAGGAACAAGCGGTAATAAATCTTCGCGAATAATTACTACCGCAATACCAGATGGACCTACATTCTTTTGTGCACCCGCATATATTAATGCGTATTTTGTTATATCTATAGGACGAGAAAGAAAATCGGAAGAAGCATCACAAAATAAAGGTTTATCACCGACATCGGGCTCACTAAAAAACTCTATCCCTTGAATTGTTTCGTTGGAAGTAAAGTGGACATACCTTGCTTCATCAGATATACTTATTTCGGAGGAGGAGGGCATACGGACATAATTTTCACTCTTACCTGACCACGCCTCGCGGACATTTCCATGTTTCTTCCCTTCACCCATCGCTTTTGATGCCCACGAACCTGTATTTATATAGTCTGCCATACCCCCATTTAGGAAATTCATTGCTAACATAGAAAATTGCATGGTTGCACCACCGGGCGTGAAAATAACTTTATAATTATCCGGCATATTCAGTAATTTTTTTAAATAATCTTTTGCTCTTTCCAAAATCTCATCAAAGGATTTAGAACGATGACTTATTTCCATAACTGATGCACCAGCACCAGGATATACCAATAATTCTTGCTGTGCTTTAACAAGGACAGGTTCCGGTAACATAGATGGACCCGCAGAAAAATTAAAAACACGATCTTCTAACATATTATTCTCCTAAAAGATTAAAAGTGAATTGATTGTTGAGATTTTAGTAAAATGAAGCCCAAATTCTATAATTTCAATAATTATAGCACACTTTTTATAAAGGTTTAAACTTTCCTAGAAATATGGATGAATTAGAACAGTTCAAACGAGACCCTATTCCTTATTCTCCTCAGGAACCTTTTTATAAGGGATTGGATATTACTTCTTTACATCCCATAGAGCGAAATCCTATTCATGTAATACTGGACAATTTAAGAAGTGCCTATAATGTAGGTTCCATTTTCAGAACCGCAGATGCAGGTGCGGTAGAACATATATATCTCTGTGGTATGTCTGCACATCCTCCCCATAAGAAAATAGAAAAAACCGCATTAGGAGCCCATGAATATATCCCATGGAGTTATTATGAACGGACAAAAGATTGTATAATGGGATTAAAAGAAAAATCTATTCCTGTTGTTGCAATAGAGATTACTGAGAACTCAAAATCCTGTTTTGATTACAACTGGCATTCACCTGTAGCAATTGTTTTTGGAAACGAAGTGATGGGGGTTCAGGAAAAGGTATTAAAAATTGCTGATGATATTATTCATATCCCTATGTACGGTTATAAAAATACTATCAATGTTGCAACCAGTTTCGGAATTATTCTTTACGATATACTTTACAAGTGGAAAAAACAAATTTCATAACAATCTAACATTTTGCTTTTTTTATTTTAATCCTTTTGCCAGCCTTATACGACTCATATGCAAATACAGTAACTTCCACAGAACGCAAACCATCAATTCCTTTTGACATGGGGTCTCTTTTCTCCTGTATAGATTTTACAAAATCCTGAATTAATCCCAAATCAGGATTATCTCCCCAAAATCCCCATTCCGTTTTCATCGCAAAATCGCTATATATGTTCAATTTCTGATTAAATGCATCCAGATATAAAACACCTTTTGTTCCTATAAACTCCATTGTTACATCGCCCCATGTTGGGAAACTCTTCGGCCGGTTCCAACTCGCAATATGAGATACTTGGATACCCCCTTCCATTTCTAATTGCAAACAACCCATGTCATCCGTTTCCAAAATTCCCTTATGCATTTGATTGCCCAATTCACAATATACGCTATCAAATTCTCTGTCCAGCATCCATCTTAAAAGGTCAGCAACATGTACCGTATGGTCCATTACCGCTCCACCTCCCGATAGTTTCACATCACCGAACCAACCACCGGGATATGAACCATTGTTCGTGCAGGAGATTGAAAGAATCGTTCCCAATTTTCCTGACTTTATATATTCCTTAGCCTTCAAAATGGGAGTTAAAAATCGGCAAGGGAAAGCAACGCCCAAACCCACACCCGCTTTTCTACAGGTATTTATCATTAACATAGCATCCTCAATAGTTGTAGCAAGGGGTTTTTCGCAAAGTACCCATTTCCCTGCTTCTGCCGATTTTATCGTCATAGGTTTATGGTTAACATTTTCGGATGTAATAATGACACCATCTATGGGAAGACTTAAAAACTCATCCAAATTTTCAACAAAATTTGTTTGATATTGTTTACTAGCTTCTTTCCCTCTTTCCTTATCATCATCCCAGATAGCAGTCAATTCCACATCAGGAATTAGATTGACACAATGTGCATAACTATAAGCATGTAAATGAGCAAAACTCATAATCCCGAGTTTAACCATGTTATTTCCTCCTTATAAATTCACAGGTTGTTTAATTTTTGCAGAACGAAGACATGCACTTACGATTTCTACTGCCTTGAGTGCATCATACATAGAAACGCGTGGCTCTTTACCGTTTTTAATCCAGTTTATAAAATCTTCCCATTCTTTTTGATAAGGGCTTTTTATTACAGGACTTTCGGGAACAATTGTTCCTTGCCGTTTACTTTGTTCCCTTAACTGAACTTCTAAAGGGGTTTCCATATTATCGTAATACATAAGACCATCACTACCACATACTTCAACTTTAACGCGAAATCCCGAGGGATGAGCCCATGTACCGATAACCAGAGCCAGAACACCATTTTGCATACGAACTGTTACCTGGGAATAATCTAAAGGTGCACAATTCTTTTCTATAAGATTTTGGCAATATACCGTTTTAACCTCACCAAAGATATACCGTAGCCAGTCAATATCATGTATCATACAATCAAATGTAACCCCACCACTTTTTGAAAAATCACAGAACCAATTGTTCTTACCTTGCGGTGGCATTCCTCCACGATACATTTTAATAAAACCTACATCACCGATTTTTCCTGATTTAATCTGTTCCTGAATTGCCTCAAATTCATGGAAATAACGGACAACATGCCCCACAAAAAGTTTAACTTTTGCTTTTTCTGCTTTTTGAATAACTTTTTTGCACTCCTCCACAGTCCTGCAAAGAGGTTTTTCACAAAAGATATATTTCCCTTTTTTTATTGCCATATCCAGCATGGGAAAATGTAACGGTGTAGGTGTGGCTATTGCGATTATATCCACATCTTTATCTGCTACAATATTTTCCCAATTCTTCACGAATCTGGCTTTAAAATTTTTTGCCAACGCTTTACCACTTTGAGAATTAACATCAGAACATTGGACCACCTTAAGACCACATTTCCCAGCCATTTCTGCATGTAGCCGTCCCATTGTCCCGCATCCTAAAATTCCTACATTCATAATATTCCTCCTAAATGTTAAGAAAAATGGCGGAGGGTGGGGGACTCGAACCCCCAAGCCCGAAGGCGCCGGTTTTCAAGACCGGTGGATTACCAATTATCCTAACCCTCCGCATTCATAAATTTTAATTTTGACAGTATACATACAACATAAAGTTTATCTTAAAGATAATTTAGGGTCAGCAGATATGATTATAATAAAGGTTTTAGTAGTTCATCAAAAAGAAATTGTAAATCTTCTTCTTTAATATTACTATACCAGATACCTTCCGGGTAAACCATAAGATTCGGTCCATGCTCACATTTGCCCATACAACCTGATTTGGAAACTCGAATTTGGTCCTTCAAATTTCTTTCTCGTACAATCTGCTTTAATTTTGTTGCTATTTCCTCACCTTTTTTAGCAGCACAACATGGCTTTGATAAATCTTCTTTTTTATTCGTGCAAACAAAAATAATTCTTTTATATGGCACAGGTTGTTTTATCATAGTCTATTCCTTACAAATCTTATTATATTATAATACATAAAAAGCAGAAAATGTTACCGTATAAGGGAAAATAAATATGAAAGCGATGGTTTTAAGGGAACAGAATTCTATTGAGACTTCTCCATTAACTATAGAAGAATGGGATATCCCCGAACCTAATGAAAAAGAGCTGTTGATAAAAGTAATATGTTGTGCTATTTGTAGAACAGACCTGCATATTATTGAAGGTGAATTACATGCCAAAAGATTACCTATAATCCCAGGACATCAGATTATAGGTGTTGTAGAAAAAACAGGGAACAAATGCACAAAATTTAGAATAGGGGATAAGGTAGGAATTGCATGGCTAAGAAAAACCTGTGGAATCTGTTCTTTTTGTAAAACAGAGAAAGAAAATTTATGCGAGCATAGTTTATATACGGGTTACCATGAACATGGAGGTTATGCAGAATACACCTTAATACATGAAGATTATGCCTATCCACTACCGAATAATTTGGATGATATAAAAACAGCCCCGTTACTTTGTGCAGGAATAATAGGGTATAGGGCATGGAAAAAATCGGAAATTAAAAAAGGACAAATAGTGGCTCTTTATGGTTTTGGTGCTTCCGCTCATATTATATTACAAATTGCAAAAGCAAAAGGTGCTTCTGTATTTGTAGTAAGTCGAAAAGAAAATCACCAGAAATTAGCAAAAGAATTAGGTGCTGATTGGACAGATAATAACCCATCAAAAATGCCAGATTTGCCCGATGCATCAATAATCTTTGCCCCAAATGGAAATCTTATCCCTACATCCTTACAATACTTAAAAAAAGGAGGTAAACTCGTTTTAGCCGGTATATACATGTCAGATACACCTTCTCTGGAATATGAAAAGCATCTTTTTTATGAAAAACAAATTATTTCTGTCTCAGCAAACACAAGAAATGATGGTCAGGAATTATTTGAAGAAGTTAAGAATATACCCATCAAAACGCATGTTGAAAAAACATCTTTAGTATATTCCAACCAGATACTTCAAAAATTAAAAAATGGTATTCTTAATGGAAGTGGTGTAGTTGTAATTGATTAAAATTATGAATAAAATAGAAGACATAATAAAGATTCGTAAAAGAAAGGGTATTAATGATGAGTAAAAAAGTATACCAATTTTTAGCATTTGATTTAGGTGCCGAAAGTGGAAGGGCAGTATTAGGAACATTAAAAGACCATAAAATAGATTTACAGGTAATTCATCGATTCAGAACTGAAGGTTTAATAATGTTAGGTGTTCGTCAATGGGATTTAGCACGCATTTATGAAGAAATGTGTTTTGCGTTAAGAAAATGTGCAAAAGAATATACATCCGATTTAGATGGTATGGGCGTAGATACATGGGGAGTTGATTTCGGTTTAATTGCCGAAGATGGTTCTGTAATAGCCAACCCGGTACATTACAGGGATAAACGAACACAGGATATGATGGACTATGCTTTTTCCATCCTACCTAAAGAAGAGATATATAAAATTACAGGCATACAATTTTTACCATTCAATTCATTATTTCAAATTCTAAGTTTAATAAAAACAAAATCACCTTTTTTGAAAATAGCAGACTCTCTTCTTTTAATGGGAGATTTATTCGGTTATCTGTTAAGTGGAGTTCGTTCCTGTGAATATACAAATGCTTCCACTACACAAATGTTGGATGCAAAACAAAGAAATTGGAGCAAGGAATTAATAAAAAAATTTTCAATACCCGAAAATATATTAGAAGAAATTATTCCACCGGGAACAATACTGGGAGGTTTACTCCCCGAAATTGCTCATTATACAGGTATTTCTCCCGAAACACCTGTTATAACCCCTGCTACACATGATACCGCATGTGCAGTTTCTGCTATCCCGATTATAGATACATCTGAACCCTGGGCATACTTATCCAGTGGCACATGGTCATTATTAGGGACAGAACTCAATGAACCCAATATTACAAAAGAAAGTATGGAAGCAGGGTTTACAAATGAAGGAGGTGTAGGTAACAAAATCCGTTACCTGAAAAATATATTTGGATTATGGCTTGTTCAAGAATGTAGAAGAACATGGGAACGTGAAGGACTTCAAATTTCGTATGACCAAATGACAAAAGAAGCCGAAGAAGCCGAACCTTTTAAATCTCTTATTCCAGTCAATGAACCAAGACTATTAGCCCCTGAAAATATGCCCCAAGCCATACAAACAATATGCGAAGAATTAGGATTTAACATCCCCCAAACTAAAGGAGAAATTGTCCGATGTGCCCTCGAAAGTTTAGCATTAAATTATCGGCAAACAATTAAATCATTAAATAAATTATTAAATTGCGAGATAAAAAAATTACATATTGTTGGTGGAGGTGTGCAGAATAAACTTCTATGTCAAATGACTTCGGATGCATGTAATATCCCTGTTATAGCAGGTCCCATAGAAGCAACCGTATTAGGGAATATCGGTGTTCAAGCACTAGCCGTTGGAGCCCTAAAATCACCGCAAGAAATACGGGAAGTTATCGCAAATTCCTTTATACTTGAAGAATATAAGCCAATAAATCCGGCTCCATGGGATAAGTGGGACAAATAAACGAACAACATGCTCAATGAAAAATATTACATATCTGTAATAATATTACTTGTAGTAATTTGTCTCTCTTGTTCATCATATAAACCAAAAAACGATAACGAATTATTTGTAGGGAATGGGGCAGAGGTTCAGGATTTAGACCCTGCAACTGTTTCAGGAGTAACGGAGCATCGTGTTTTAAGTGCTCTTTTTGAAGGGTTAACATCTCTTGACCCAAAGACATTAGAGCCAATACCCGCAGTGGCAGAAAAATGGGTAATTTCTGACGATAAAAAGAATTATACTTTCTACCTAAGAAAAAACGCCTGTTGGTCTAATGGCGACCCTGTTACTGCTCAAGATTTTATAAACTCATGGGAAAGAATACTCTCTCCAAAACTATCATCTGAATATGCATATCTCCTTTTTTGCATCAAAAATGCAAAAAAATTTTATGAAGGGCAAATAGAAAATTTCGCAAATGTGGGAGTTATAGCAATTGATGAAAATACACTAAAAATAGAACTCGAATACCCCACCACATATTTTTTGAAAATGCAAGTACATAATATATGGTTTCCCATACATAAAAAAACAGTAGAAAAATACGGCATCATTAATGAAAGAAATAATCCATGGACACACACAGGCAATCATGTAAGTAATGGTCCTTATCAATTAGAAGAATGGACACCTAATAAAATTATACGGGTTAAAAAGAACCCATTTTATTGGAATAAAAATAATGTTTCTATAGATACGATATCTTTTTATCCCATAGATAATCAGATGACAGAAGAACGCCTTTTTAGAATAAATTATCTGGATTTAACAAGCACAATTCCTTTGAGAAAATTAGAATACTATAAAATCAACCAACCTCAATCCTTAATCCTTCATCCTTACATCGGCGTATATTACTATAGAGTTAATGTAAAACATCCTGTTTTAAATAATCCTTTAGTAAGAAAAGCACTGGCATATTCGATAGACCGCCAACAAATTACAGAATTTGTCTTGAAAGGTGGAGAGCAACCCGCAACGCATTATGTACCTGACGGAATGGGCATTTATAAATCTCCACAGGATATTACCTACAATCCTGGATATGCCCAACAACTCCTTGCAGAAGCAGGTTATCCCAATGGGGAAAATTTCCCGACAATTGAAATTCTTTTTAATACTTCTGAAGCCCATAAACTCATAGCAGAAGCGATTCAAAGAATGTGGAAAAAACATTTAAATATCGACATTAAACTATTAAATCAAGACTGGAAGGTATATCTATCTTCGATGAATCAATTAGACTATCAAATTGCTCGTTCCGCATGGATTGCCGACTTTCTTGACCCAATAAATTTTCTCGAATGTTTTTTAAGTTATGGTGGGAACAATAGAACAGGATGGGAAAATAAGCAGTTTGATACTCTTATAGAACAAGCATATAGAGAGGCAGATGAACAAAAAAGAAATGCTATTATGTTTCAAGCAGAAAAAATACTGTTAGATGAATTACCAATAATACCCATATATTTTTACACATGGAAAATATTGATTTCTTCCAGAGTATCAAATTTTACTCCTAATGTCCTTGGTTATATCCGATGGCAGGAATTAAAGATAAAAAACTTGCAAAATTAATTCAGAAAGAATATTAATGAGGAAATATTTACTTAGAAAAACATTACTTTTTATACCTGTATTATTAGCAATAATTACACTTACCTTTTTTCTGATACGTTTAGCACCCGGAGGTCCTTTTGACAGAGATAAAAATGTCCCCGAAGAGGTTCAACGCAGTTTAGAGGAATACTACCATCTGGATGAACCCATAATAAAACAATATTTAAGATATTTATATGGAGTTATTCATTTTGATTTCGGTCCTTCTTTTCGCAAATCAAGTTACACCATTCGAGAATGGATTTTAATGCGTCTTCCCATATCTATTGAGTTAGGTATATATAGTTTAATTTTTGCACTTTTTGTGGGTTGTTTATGCGGTATTATATCCGCATTTTATCAAAACACATGGATAGATACATGCCTTACCTCCTTTGCTGTTCTGGGAATATGTATTCCCGCCTTTGTTATAGGTCCTGTTTTAGTATTTATATTTGCATTACAATGGGAAATACTGCCTGTGGCTGGGTGGGATTTCCCACAACAAAAAATTTTACCCTCTATTTCATTAGGATTTGTATATTCCGCATATATCACACGAATCATGCGTTCAGGAATAATAGAAGTAATGAAGAAAGATTATATAAGAACTGCCATTGCAAAAGGAGCATCTGGAAAAAGAATATTATTAATTCATGCATCAAAAGGAGCTTTACAACCATTAGTAACATTTTTAGGACCTGCTACTGCAGGGCTACTAACAGGTTCATTTATTGTAGAGACTATTTTTCAGATACCTGGATTAGGTCGAGAATTTGTTGAAGCAACTTTCAACCGTGATTATACAATGATAATGGGTATCGTTTTTATCTATGCACTTTTAATACTCCTATTTAATTTAATTGTAGATATTATTCAAGGTTTTCTTGACCCAAGGATTTCATACGAGTAAATATGAAGATAGATGAAAATGTGTAAATATCAAACTTTAATTCAAAAAATTAAACCAAATATAAATAAAAAAGGGAAATGGGCATCATTGCTCCTGTTTATTATCATTACCTCTTCTTTTATAATTCCAATTTTTTTAAATGTTACATACGATGAACAGAATCTTGAATTGAGTGCGGTAAAACCTTCCTTTGAACATTGGTTCGGAACAGATTTATTAGGGAGAGATTTATTTATAAGGACACTTTATGGCATTAAAATATCTTTCTGGGTAGGATTGTGTGCAACAATGGTAGCCTTATTGATTGGGGTTACTTATGGTTCTATTTCAGGATATATAGGTGGATGGATTGATACATGGATGATGTATTTCATAGATATTCTTTATACTATGCCCTTTACAATGTTTGTAATTATTCTGATGACATTTTTCGGTAGAAATTTCTACTTGTTATTTATAGCCATAGGTGCGGTAGAATGGCTTACTATGGCACGAATTGTTCGTGGAAAAGTTCTCTCCATCAAACAACAGGAATTCATATATTCTGCAAAAGCACTTGGATTTTCAACTCCCCGTATTTTATTTAAGCATGTTATTCCCAATTTATTAAATATTGTTATCGTTTATACTACACTAACTATTCCCCAGGTAATCCTATTGGAGGCTTTCTTGAGTTTTCTCGGTTTGGGAGTACAACCCCCAATGTGTTCTCTCGGCGTATTAATTCGCGAGGGAGTAGAAGTAATGGAAGAATATCCATGGTTACTACTTTTTCCAGGTTGTTCTTTTGTTGTCATACTACTCCTTCTGAATCTGTTAGGAGATAGTTTGCAGGACATAAGTAATGAAAAAATCGGATAAAAATTAACCAATTAGGGATAATCTTTTTTGTTATAATTATGATGTAGTAAAAAAACGATATAAAATATTATGAATGTCCTAAATACAAATATTGTAAATAATCCATTAACATTCTATAGGTTAGACCCTGGAGAACCCGGTGTGGCTCCTCCAACTCCTGCTTCACTGAGTGCCTTTACCGTTTTTTCTCAAGAAGCACGAAATAGACAAAGATTAAAAGCAGAAGCACTTATAGAGGGAAAAGAAGTAGTATTTTTAAATACAGAGTATAAATTGAGAAAAAATGGCTCTTTCCTCACAATGGTTGGAGGAACCACAACTATTGTTACAAGAGAAAAAAAGAATGAAGAAAAAAATAAAAATCTGAATTTAACAAATGAAGAACAAAAAATAAATACAAACCAAGAAAAAACGAGCAACGCAATAAAAATAAAAGAAAATTTACTTAAAGCAGAACAAAAAATCTTAAAAATAAAGTTAAAAAATGCAGAAGGAGAAGAAAAAAGAGTTATTGAAAAACGATTAAAAGAAATTGAAAATGAATTAAAAAAAATACAAAAATTAAAGCAAGAACAGAACAATATTGAAATAGATCACCCCATAAATAATAATGCTGTGCAAGGTCTATTGAATTCCCTGGATAATCCCGCAGGACTTATAATTGATTTAATGGTGTAATATCATATAACTATGTTTTTATCTTGTGTCGATAGAATAAAAGCAGAAGTAATTACATCAAAAATAAAGATTTCATGGTCTGTAATATCAGGTACTCTTGAATCTATAAAATCTTTACCGGATAATTTTGAATGGGTTGGAAAAAGTGAAATCAATATCTCATTTCTGAAAGAAAATGGGGAAAAAATAAATTATGAAATTACAGACTTAGACTTTTCGGAGGATTATGATGAAAAATCCTATGGAATATTACAAATACTTTATTTTGAACAAAACCGATTGAAAATCCGTTACTATGGCTTAAATAACTTTCCCGCTCTATTTATCAAAGGTGAATTTTTAACAAACAACCCTTTGTCAGAAGATGTTGAACTTGTTCCTTTCTATTTTAATTTTAATAAAGAAATAAAAAATATAGAAATAAAAGAAATCGGTATTAATAATAAGGAATTATCTTATATTCAAACCGATAAAAGGAATACCCTTCTCTTTTATAACGAATATGGGATGGATTTAGATATTAGATATTTAAATACTATGGGAATACATTCCTTATATATGAAAATACAAAAAAAAGATAATTGCAAAAGTAAACCCATAATGAAATTACCTCAAATATACATTTGTCCATTAGATTGTTATGATGAAAACGAAATTTTAACATTACATTATAAAATCATCGATACTCACAAGAAATATGAAAAATGGGTTCAAGAGCAAAAATAATGGCAAAAAATAATTTGTTCGAAATAGAGATTGAAAAAGTTGTAAATGGGGGATATGGGTTAGGAAGATTGGAAGGATTGGTTCACTTGATTCCTTTCGCATATCCCGGTGATACCTTATTGATAAAGCCAATTCTAAAACAAAAAAACTTAGTATGGGCAGAAATAGAAAGAATAATAAAAGATTCCCCATATAGAAAAACAAAGTTGTGTCCCCAAATGGGTAGTTGCGGAGCCTGTATGTGGGGAATGTTAGATTATCATAAACAAATTGAGTATAAAAAGCAATTGCTGAAAGAAAATATCGAAAGAAGCTTGACAAGAGAAAAAGTTAATGTTGAAATAATCTATGACCAAAATAATCAATATCATTATAGAACAAGAGTTATATATCATGGCGACGGGAAGAATTTAGGATTTTATAAGTTCCATACAAAACAAATAGTCGATGTATCACAATGTGTAATAACAAATAAGACAATAGAAACAGTAAGAAGAAAGTTATTACAAAAAAATATAAAAAATGATATATGTATAACAATAAATCCAGAAACAAATGAATATATATTATACCCACCAATTATATGTGAAAATAATAATGAAAATGATTATAACTACCATAAAATAATAATAAATAATACTTCAAAAAACTACTTTCTATATGATAATATGCCTATCGTAAATAGTTGTTTCTCTCAAAATAGTCTTATACTTAACAAAATATTGAAAAATCAAGTCCAAAAAACTATCCAGAATGACCAAAAAATATTGGATTTATATTGCGGTACCGGAAACTTTACAATAGATTTGGACAAAGAAAAATATATCGTTGGAATAGATATAGACCCTATTGCTATAAACATGGCAAATAAATTTTCAACATTTAAATATGTAATCGGGGATGAAAAGGTAATGTATAAATATTTATTGAATGAAAAATGGGACACAATTTTACTTGACCCTCCGCGAACAGGTGCAAAAAAATTAATTCCTTATTTAACAAAAGCAGAATCAAATAAAATTGTATATATTTCTTGTGAAACTGTAACTATGTGTAGAGATTTGAAAGAACTAAATCAAAATGGTTGGACAATTCAAAAAGTGATAGGTATTGATATGTTTCCACACACACCACATATCGAAAGCATAGTAATATTAAGAAAATAAATATTAGAAGAGAATTTATTGAGAATTATTGCTATTTGTTCCAGGACTTTTCAAAGAAATAAATATTTTGTCGTATTTATATGTAATTTGGATATTAGGACATGCCATTGAAAAATCTGTTTGTAAAAATTTATAAAGTGATGTTCCAGCTGGTATATCAAAACTCTTTTTTCTCTCTTCGGGGGGTATAGTCCTTATTGACTCATCAATTTCAAGAGTAACTCCAACTTTTTGCGTCAACTCACCAAGAATTTTCAGCAACCCCTCATCCTTATATGATATAACACTATCCGAAAGAGGAGTTCTCATTTTTTGATTAAACTCTTTAGATAGTTCTTCGCCCGGAATTACATTTTCATCCTGTTTTTGAGAAGATAAAATATCTTTTTGTATCTTATTTTTTAGAGGGTCTATATTGTCGTATTCAATAGATTTTATTAATCGTCTTGGCAATAATAACGGTTCTGCATTTTCACTTACTTGAACTTCAATTTTATCAGGAAGTTCACGAAGTACCTGTATACCGCTCATTTTTTTTCCTGATTTAAAATAAATAATATCGCCGGGTAAAACTATTTCACTTTCGGGTGCTGGTTGGTTTCCTTCTTCTTTTTCTAATGTTGCCGAAGGAGGTGTCTCTGCTTTAGAATTATTTTCGGGTTTGTCTTGTTGTCCATATAAATATATAGGAACAAATAGAAGAATAAAAATCACAAATACTATCTTTTTTCTGTTACTACTCATGTTAAAAGTCCTTATGTCAATTATTTAATTAAATATATTTTATATTTTAATTTCATGAATTGTCAACAATGTTATATTTTTAATTTTCTAATGTATAATAAGAGTAAAAGAAAATTTCAAAAACATGTTGAAAATATTAATTATAAGTGATAGCATTTTAGCTGCCCCCATTGTTAGTGAATTAGAAGCATTGGGGCATGAGATTACTCATTTAAGTAATATAGATTTCGCAAAAGAACAGATATTCCATGAAAATTATGACATCATATTTATAGATTATAAAGAATCACAAAAATTATCCAATGATGAAGTCTTTGAAATAAGATATTTTTCCCATATACCTTATGAATTGCCCATCTATGTCCTAATAGAAAATGAAAAAAATAAAATCAACATAGAAAAACGAATTATTTACTCAGGAGTTTTTCCCTATACCCATAGTTTAAACATGATAAATGAATTTATAACTAACTTTCAGCCTTTAAGTACTCATGATTAATCTAAAATGTATATCCCACGCCAAAACCTAAAAGATTTGTTCCTTCATTTTCGTCTTTTATCCCCGCATTCGAAATATGACCAAATCTTAATAACATATCCCAGTTAGGGCAGAATTGATAACCAATGCCGATTGCCGAATAGAAATTAACATTAGAATCATTTCCTTCAAATTTGTTTTCATGCAAACAAACAATTTCATGTATCTCTGTAAAAAATCCTTTTTCCTGATTCTTTTTAAAATAAATTCTTAAAGCACCGCCAATTCCAAACCCTATTATATCTTCCATATTTTTTTCCTGAATATAACCGAAAACAGGTAATAGTCTTAAAGATAAATTTGTTCGAGGGGAGAGTTCTTTACCGATATCAACAAAAGAAGAAATTAAATAACCATCAATATCATTACTATCATGAGCAATCCTGAAAGATGAACCCAATTCCAATCTTATTTTCAAACCACTACTTTTTGTCTCACATGTTTCATCAGAAAAAACTCGGAGAGAGAAGACAGAAACAAGGATTAAAATAATAAAAATATTTGGTTGTAAATAAATTAACTTTTGCATAGCATTACCCTTTATTGTTTTTTTTTTGTTATTATATCAAAATTAATACTAATATCAACAATTATTTTCAAAGGAAAACCAATTTTTTATTATATTAGCAAGGAATGAAGGTTTTTCTTGTGGGAAAAAGTGACCGACTTCCGGAATTTTCATTAAATAAGAATTTTTTATTTGTTCTAACTGGTAGATACCCAAAGGTAACAGCTCACTATTTTTACCATAAATTAAAAGAACAGGAATATCTATTTTTTTTAATTGTTCAAACCAGCCCAAAGGATTACCATAAAGATATTGATAGGATTCTATTTCAGGAGTACACTTTAAATAATATTTTCCACTCGCATTAGTTGTAAAGCCACATTCTTTAAATATATTCCATGACTCAATATCCCAATTCCTATAAGGTTGTTTATTCCGCAATATTGTATCAATTTGTTTTTCCGATTCAAAATATCCGCGTCTTTTTTGTGCAATTTCAGACATTTTAGATTTTCTAAAATCAAATGTATCAGGACCTAAAATAGGTTCTATAAGGATAATTTTTTTCCATGAAATATATTTCTTAGTTTTAATAACAGCCTGAGATAAACAGGCAGAACCGAATGAATGCCCAACACCAAATATACAATCTGAATTTGATAATTTTTTTATATATTTAACCACAGCAATTAAATCAGAGAGATGCTCATTCCAGTCATAATATTTCATTTCTAAAGGTTTGGAAGAATCCCCATGCCCCCTCGCATCGAAGGCAAAACAATGATAATTATTTCTTAAAGGGGTAATAACATTTTTCCATAATTTTCCCAGCCCGCCTGTAAAATGGCAAAAAATTATAGGTGGTCCTTTAACACCAAAATCATATATAGATAGTCTTATTAAAGAATTTATAGGTAAAAAAATTTGTTTCATATAAATATCCGGTTTTATTCTTGGTAGATTTTCATATATTATAAAAAAACAAAAACAATAGAAGGAGACTAATATGAAGAATGAAAAAATTACACGAAGATTTTTTATTGCTTCCAGTTTAGTTGGAACATTTACAGTCTTAAATATGAAAAGAGTATGGGCTAAGAAAAAAGAGCTGAAAATCCTCGTTGGAATGCAAAAATCAGAAACTGTTAAAGAAGATTCTTACACATTGAAAATACAGGGGAATCCAAAATCGATACAATTATTACAAATAACAGACATACATTTTAATCCTTATCGTAGAGATAAGAATGTGGATAATACAACTCGAGATATTATTAAGAAATTATTAGACCTTACACAACCCCATCTATTAGCAATAACTGGCGATGTCTGGAATGAAAATGCTTTTGGAAGAGGTTTAATGTATTTAGAGGAAGCAGTAGAATTTTTTGGTTCTTTGAACATTTCCTGGTTTTATACATGGGGCAATCATGATATGTTATCAGATTACAGCAAAGGACATGATATATTAGCCTCCGCTAAAAACTCTATGTATCGAGGTGGAATAAATGAAGGCAATTACCAAGTGATAATTGAAAACGAATCCAATCAAAAATTGTGGAGATTTGTCTGCTTAAATAGCAACAAATATGGATTAATGAATGAACAAAGACAATGGATTGACCAATGGTGCAAAGAAAATATAAATGTTATTCCAACATTTATGGCTTGTCATATCCCTATATATCAATACCATACTATATGGGAAAATAAAATAGCATCAGGTGTTAAATTTGAAAATGTATGTTACGAAAAAGAACAAGGTGAATCGTTAGCATTTATAAAGAAAATCCCGGGACTAAAAGCATGTATTTGCGGACACGACCATGTAAATGATTATTCAGGCATCATTGAGGGGGTAGATTTAATTTACGGAAGAGCAACAGGAAAAGGTGGGTATGGCTCTGATTATGTGCCAAAAGGTGGAAAACTGTATTCATTATATCCGGGCACAGGTGAGTATGAATGGGTATCGGTTACTCCCAACAACAAAAGATGGCATCCTGTAAAAGGGACACAAATAGAGAAAATAGAAGAACTTCCCTGGCAGGATGAACTTGAAAAAGAAAAATAAAATTACTTCATTGAATTATTCTCGTTATAGGGATTATCAATTACAATAACAGGATGTGCTACGATTCCTTTTTCTGTTTCCCGGATAAGAAATTCCACATTCTGACCGATGCTTAAATCTTGATAATTATGATTGGATAAAGCAGAATAATGGAAGAAAACATTATTGGGAAATTCAGGGGATGATATAAATCCATATCCTTCTTTCAACGAGTGAATTTTTCCTTTCATATAGGATTTCACATGGTTATTCTGTGTCTCTTCTTTTAGTTCAAAAAATAGACTTAGGATTTCAGGAGCATCTTTTTGCAATCCTTCCTCAATTATTAAATGCATTTTTAGAGGATAGGTGGAGACATTCAAAAGTTCCATTGATGTTAATGTAGACTGTTCAATCCCTGTTTCATCGGTATATTTAAAATCCCATCCTAAAATCATAACTTTTGCCCCTGCTGACTGTGCTTTTTTTACCAAAGGAATAAAATCAGCATCTCCCGTGATTAACACAACTATATCCAATTCTTTATGCACAACCGCTTCATAGGCTTCTAATGCAAACCATACATCAATTCCCGTTTCATGCCGTTTCTCACTTCTTGTCTTTATAGGCAGATAATGTGTAACAACACCTTCACTCATTAATATATCTTCAAAAACACGTTCAGAATACAATTTACCTTCGAGTTCCGCATCTTTAGCCGATAATCTGCCTCTAAAAAAGTGAGAAGTTACTATATGGACATATCGCTTATCTGTATTTTCAAATTCCGCAACCCTATTGCGAATAAACTCATGCAGTCCATCAATAGAAATTCTCTTACGCGGTGGATGAACATATCTATAATAGGTGCTGACATGAAAAAAGAAATTACCGTCGTAAAAGATACCAATTTTTATGATGTTTTTGTTTCCCATAGTATTATCTTTTGTATTTATTTATTGTGTCTATATATAACTTTTCATACTGAGGTATTATTTTATCAACACTAAAATATTTTTTTACTCTCTCTTTACTCTTTTTTCCAATCTCTGTCTTTAATTTTTTATCAAATAGAATTTGAATAGCCCAATCAGCCATAGTTCCTATATCTCCTACTTCACACAAAAAACCTGTTTCTCCATCAATAATTAATTCCTGTATCCCACCACTTTTGGTAGCGATAACAGGAACACCCGATGCCATGGCTTCTAATGCCACCATTCCGAAACTTTCATGCTCACTGGGTTGTAATACTAAATCAGCATGAGGTAAAAGTTCCTCAATATTATGATAATTACCTATATATTTTACCTTATTTAATATACCTAATTGCCTTGCAACCCCAACGGAAGAGACTTTTTCGGGTCCTTCCCCAACCATGATTAGTTGAGCATCCATCTTATCGGAAATCTTTTTAAAAACACGAATTACATCGGTGACTCTTTTGACCGCTCTGAAATTAGAAATATGCATAACTACTTTTTTATTTTTCTCCATAAAAGGAATACGCACCTTATTTTTTGTATGAAAACGGGAAGGGTCTATAAAGTTGTGTATTGTATGAACAGGTTTAGATAATTGAAATTCCCGCTCCGTTTCATATTTTAACCAATTAGATACCGCAGTTATTGCACAGCTATGTTCCATTGCATATTTTGTTATTCGATACAATGACGGGTCTGCTCCTACAATCGTTATATCTGTGCCATGAAGAGTAGTTATAAGGCAGAATTTTAACTCTGGCGGTAACATTTCTTTTGCAAGTAAGGCAATACTTGCATGAGGTATTGCGTAATGAGCATGCCATATCTGGATATTATGTTCTTCTACGACTTCTGCAATTCGTGATGCCATAGCCAGATAATAAGGAGGCTGATTTAATACAGGATAATTTACAGGTTCGACAATATGACAAAAAACATTCTCAATATTATCCCTCAATCGGAACGGAATGTTATCTGCTACAAAATGAACTTCATGTCCTCGTGAAGAAAGTGCTAAACCCAGTTCCGTTGCTACAATCCCACTACCTCCTGTAGAGGTATGACAACTAATACCAATCTTTAATTTTTCTTTTATATCTTTCATGTCAAATAATTATTTTAAGTGATGATAAATTTACAGGTTCTATACTAAAAATCGTTTCAGCATAAGACACATTAATTCTACTTCCCCAATACGCACATCGGTCCCGAATACTATGCCAGAATCTCTCGGAAGAAATAAAAGTTTTATTTCCTGAATATCCAGGATTAAAAAATTGTGAGCGATGTGCTTTTAAAGCATTTATTTTCCTATCATAATACTCTGAAATATCAACAATAAAATTAGGAGACCGGACTTCATAATAGGGGTAGTAAAAAAGTAATGTTGGACAACGATAAGGTTCGTATTCTGTTTTGATTTTGAATAAGCCTGAAAAATAATTAGATTCTTTTATTAAAAAATGGGCATTGTGATGGTCAGGATGTTTATCTTCATTCATAGTAGCAAAAATAATTTTGGGACGATATTTCCTGATAGTAGAAATAACAGGCAATCTTTGTTCAGGAACATTCTGAACCTCTGAATCTTTTAGATAAAGATTATCTCTTAAAGATATTCCAATTATTTTTCCTGCTTCTTCTGCCTCTAATCTTCTTTCTTCAACTGTTCCACGAGAACTCATTTCTCCCCGTGTTAAATCAATAATACCCACTTTTAAACCATTCTGGACACATTTTGCTAAAATTCCTCCAATCCCCAATTCAACATCGTCCGGGTGGGCTCCGAATGCTAAAATATCTATATCATTCATATCTCTACAATCCCTATATCAAAATCTATAACATCTGTTTTATTCATTATCATTTTAATAAAATCATGGCTATATTCCGGGATAAAAGAAAAGGGCGAAAAAAACCGTTCCTGTTCTAAACTATTTGGATAAATTGTATTCAATATATGAGTAAGATGCTTCTGAAATATCTCATTTTTATTTCTCTGTAATTTGGTGAAATTATCAATCAATCGTTGTGCCTCAAATTCCATTTTTGATAAATATGTTTTGCGGTAATTATCTAAAGATTTATCATTAAATATCGTAATTAAATTATCAAAGAATGACATCGCATTATCTATAAACTTTATTTTAGTTTTTTCTATCTCACTATTTAGACTATCTGATATAACAAAAGATTTATTATCTTTTATATTATCGTATATTTGAGGTAAATTATATACATTTATGTTTAATTCTGAAAGCCATTTTTTTATTTTAGAAGGTAATAATATTAACCTCTTGCGAGGATATACAATCGGCATAGGCAAGTTAAAAAATAAAAATAAATCTTTTAACTGAGCCCAATAAGCAACTTCTGCAGGTCCCCCAACATAAACTACTACGGGAAAAATCATCTGTTGATAAATACACCTTAATAAAAGATTAGGGGAGAAGCGTTCCGGTTCATAATGTAATATACGTTTTATCTCAGAAACAGCATATTTTCTTTTTGATATTTCAGAATAAAAAACGCCATCGTGGAATTTAAGTCTACTCCTATAATTATTTTCTTCAAGGAAAAAGAACGCATTGTCAGGTAATTTATGCACCTGAGGTTTATAACCTGTTTCTTTTAAAAGACTTGTTGTTTTATTAAAATGTTCAAATAATAAGGAATGATTATCAATAGATATTTCCATGACCTGCTGTAAAATTTTAAAATCCTTTGCATTATGGGGTTCAAACCAACAAAGGTTTTCATCTTTGAATATTTGTTTTAGAATATTTACAGACCAATCCGAAAGAGTGTCACACGAAGATATTGAATTTAGAAGAAAATCCTGCCATCGAGAAGCAAATTCAGAACCTTTAACATTCTTGAAAATTTCAGGTATTTGTGCTTCTATAAAATCTTTGTCCAATTTTAGTTTATATAAAGGTTTTCCCTTTTCATTATTATCAGGATTAAACCTAAACGGGTATATTTCATAGTTATAAGTAAGAAAATTCGTATAACAGACTTCTTCCCAGTCGTGGTCCCACGAATGAACCCAGAAAATCGGTTGAGTTTTAATTCCATAATTATTATGTAGCAATGAGGATAATTGAATAACTGTAATTATTTTATAAATAGTATATAGAGGTCCACCAAAGACAGCAGGTTGTTGTCCCGTTATTATCACAGGTGATGCGATATGTTTTTTTTCTATAAACTTGTAGTTATTATTGATATAATCATTTATTTTTTTTATTCCGTCAACAGGTAGCCATGGAAAAAACTCTCTTAACTCATTTTTGGATAGTAAAAAATCCTGAAACAGATTATTCATTTTTCTCCCCGACAATTATAAGTCTTGGACTTTCTTCCGTATATGGTTCCTTATTGTAATTGCCATATATTTTTTGAATGCATAAATTTTGAGATGAGAACATTTTTAATATTTCTTCAAGGCTATATACCCTGACTCTTTCAGTATAAAATTTTTTTAGTTGATTATTTAAATAAATAGAAACATCTTTTCTAAGTTCTTTTTTACTTTCATCATAACAACGATTTTCTTTTATTATATACGTCTTATATGTTTTCTCTGTTATGACATTTTTTATTTTTTGTACCTGTATCGAATTTAGATAATCAAATAAGAATTTCCCTTTATTCTTCAAAACAAACGAAACCTGTTCTATCTGACGAACATTTTCTCTATCTTCCTCAAAATAGCCAAAACTTGTGAAAAAGTTCAAAACAGCATCAAAACTTTTAGGAGAAAAAGGTAAATATCGCACATCCCCTCTTACAAGAGATATTTTATTGGGTAAAAGACGCTGTGCTGTTTTTAGCAAGTATAATGATAAGTCATAACCCACTACAAATGATATTTTCTCAGACAAAAAAACTAAATGCCTACCATAACCACAGCATAAATCCAGAGTTTTGCTGTTATAATGCAAATTTAATTCTGAATACGCAAACGTGACCTGTTTCCGGGCTTCTTTTGCATCTCTATGTTGGTAAATAATTGGATACCATTCTTCAAAGGCAGATATATACCATTCCTGTCTATTCATAAAGTCCCATTAAATAACATGCACCTTTATAAGATTTGTAGGACATGCAACTGACAAAGGATAGCCTGCTACAATTATTACCATATCACCTCGTTTAACTAATTTCTTTGTTATTAGAGTTTTTTCAACGGTAAGAAGCATGTCTTCAATAGATTGCACTTCAGGAAGTTTTATTGCCTGAACACCCCAAAATAGAGAGCATTGTCTTGCTACACTTTCATTAGGAGTTAAAGCATAAATAGGAACCTTAGGTCGCGAATTAGAAATTGCCATTGCAGAATATCCTGAATAGGTAAAGCAGGCAATTGCCTTTGTATTTAGGGCCATTACTAATTGTTTTACCGCTTTACCTGAGGCTATAGCAGTATCTTCAATCTTACTGTGAAATTCTTTATTGTCTTGCTTCAACAATGGAGATTTACACATCTCATCAAAAGGACATTCGAAATAACTCTGGTCTTTCTCTACACAACGAATTATTTTATCCATTACTTCAACAGCCGATATGGGATTTTTACCTGTCGCTGTTTCCGCAGACAACATAACTGCATCGGTTCCATCAAGAACTGCATTTGCAACATCAGACATCTCCGCACGCGTAGGTATAGGATGTTCTGTCATAGATTCCAGCATTTGTGTCGCTGTGATAACCGGAATTCCTGCAAGATTACATTTACGAATAATTCTTTTTTGTACTAATGGTACTTCTTCAAGTATTGTCTCTACGGCAAGGTCTCCTCGTGCAATTAGTAATGCATCCGATACCTCTATAATACTATTAATACATCGTAGTGCTTCGGGACGTTCTATTTTTGCAACAACTTTCGCAATACTGTTTTTATCCTGTAATCGCTTTTTGACCTGTGTAACATCCTCCGGTGTACGAACAAAGGATAAAGCAAAATAATCCGCACCTAAACTAATTCCAAAATCAAGGTCATCCCAATCTTTTTCTGTTAATGATGGAAGTTTGATAGGTATTTCAGGTAAATTCATCCCTTTCCTTTCGCCCAATATACCTCCTCTTATAATCTCGCAATCAATCTCTGGAGGGCGAGATTCAATTACCCTAAGTTCTAAGGTACCATCGGCTAAGAGTATTCGATTCCCTGGTTTTACTTCTTCCGGTAAAAGAGAATAATCTGTGGAAATAATCTTTGTATTTCCAATAATTTGCTCTGATGTAATAATAATATGTTCGCCACGAATTAATTCTATGGGTTGGTGATTTTCTAAAAACCCCGTCCTAATTTTAGGACCTTGCAAATCAAATAAAACGGCAATATCTTTCCCTGTTTCTTTAGCGACGGAACGAATTTTCGTATACATTTCTTTATGATAGTCATGTGTCCCATGGGAAAGATTTAAACGTGCTACATCCATACCTGCATTGATAAGGGATTTAATAATAGTTTCATCATTTGTAGCCGGACCCATAGTACAAATAATTTTAGTTCCACGCATAAATAAAAAGCCTTTTCAGTTAGATTTTATTAAAGGGAAATATAATGTATACAGGTCTATTTACACCCAGTCTTCAAAGGCATCATAAATAGATTTGATAGATTTATTTAAATCAGATTCATCTACGCCTATAAGGATATTCATTTCTGATGACCCCTGGTCAATAACTCGAATATTTACCTGTGCTTGGGCAAGTGCAGAACATAATCTTGCTGCAACGCCAATATGATGATTCATTCCCAACCCTACAGTAGCAATCATTGCAAGACCTTTTGTAATGTTTACCTCATCTGTATTACATCTTTTCTTAATGGCATCTACAATTAGTTGTCCCTTATTTCCTAATTCATTATTACGGATGATTACAGACATTGTGTCAATACCGGTAGGCATATGTTCCCAACGAACATCAAATTCATCAAGAACGGACAAAACCTTTAGACCAAAACCTCTTTCTTTGTTCATAAAGGTTTTCTCAATATTAATCATACTAAATCCACCTAATCCCGCAATCCCACACACCGGACCTTTAGGCACTCTACTTTTAACAATCATAGTTCCCGGATTCTCAGGTTCATGTGTATTCTTAATATGTATGGGGATTCCCATTTCAAGAACAGGATAAATAGATTCATCATGTAAAACCGTTGCTCCCATATAGGAAAGTTCTCGCAATTCCTGATAAGTTATTTCCTCTATCCTTTTTGCATCAGGAACGATTTTAGGGTCAGCCATACGGAAACCATTAACATCCGTCCAATTCTCATAAAGTATAGATTTACTGGCACGGGCTACAATAGCACCCGTTATATCACTACCACCTCTCGGAAATGTTTTTATGTTACCATCCGGCATTGAACCATAAAAACCAGGGACTACAAAAAGTCCTGACCCCTGCAATTGTTCCCCTAATATATTATATGTTCTTGTATCCAAAAAGCCTGATTCATTAAAAAATATACATTTAGCAGGGTCTATAAATGTTGCCCCTAAATATTCTGCAATAATTCTCCCATTTAGATATTCTCCCCTTGAAGCCATATAATCGGGTGACTTAAAAACACCTGCATTTTTAGATATTTCATCTATTTCTTTATTTATATCAATAGATAAGGAAAGTTCTGATACAATCGTATTAAAACGCTCTCTGATAATTCTTTCAGGTTCAGATGCATCCAAACCTTCGCGTGCAATTTCATACCAGAGATATAAAAGGTCTGTAATTTTTTTATCTTTAGAATCCCTTTTACCTGGAGCCGAAGGAACAATAAATCTACGATTACTCGATGAAAGTATTATCTCTTTTACTTTTTTAATACAATTAGCATCGGCAAGTGAAGTTCCACCAAATTTACATGTAATTGCACCCATTCTTATTCCTTTTATTTTTAGTTATGGTTATTACAATTAGGGAATAATATCACTTATAATTCGTCTTATATCATTCCAACTAACCAATAGGAGAAGTAATATTATTATAACAAAACCTATTTGTTGTATTCGCTCTTGTATTTTAGGGCTCAATGGTCTTTTCATTATAGATTCAATAGTTAATATGAAGACAAGGCTACCATCAAGAATCGGTATAGGCAACAGATTTACAACAGCAAGATTTACACTTACCAGAGCCATTAGACCTAATAACCAATCTATGCCCATATTAGCCGCTTTAGAAGTAGCATCAAAAATCATGATAGGACCTCCCAAAACTTTAGGACTAACCGCACCTACGATTAAGCCCTTTAAGACAAGAATCGTCTGCTTTAAATCATCATAACTTCGTTTAAATGCTTCAGGCAACCATTGCGAAACAGGATAATCTACCTTTACCAATTTTTCTCCTAAGGCTACTCCTATTGCTTGTACCGGGTCTAATGTAACCTTTAACTTTAATGTAGACGACTTTTCAAGGAGTCCAAATATTACCGGTGGTCGATACACTTCTAATTCAATGGTTTCTCCTGCATGTTCTCTCTCAAATTGATGGAGTTTGTCAATAGAAAAATATTCCCCATTAATTTTAGTGATAATATCTTTTCTCCGCAAACCTGTCTTCTTTTGCATTTCCAATTCTATATCTACAACAACTAACCCTTTCCTATCGTCTCGGGAACCGGATGTTTCTAACAGACTAATTCCCCGCAATCTACCTACCGTCACAGGCACAACCTGAATATTTTGCTTTTTTCCATCTCTAATGATTATAAGGGAGATAGGTTGATTGGCAGGTGCTTTTTCTGTAAGTTCAACAAAAGTGGTACGGTCAACTAAAATCCCATTCGCAGAAAAAATTATATCTCCTTCCTTTAGACCAGCCTCTTCGGCAGGCATATCTTTGATTACTTCCTTTAATAATGCAGAATAGAAAGGAGCTACGCCATAACGAGGAAGTTCACTTCCTTCTATAATTTCAGGCTTTATAAAAGATATATATTTTTTAATTGTCCCATCAACATATTCTCTTTCAAGGATTACTTTGTGTTCATCGGAAAAACCTCCCAATGTAGCATTTACAAATAAATCACTAAATTTCCTTACAGTATTCCCATTAATAGAGAGAATACGGTCTCCTGTTTTCCAACCTGTTTCTTCAGGGTTTCCTGTGTATTCCTTTCTATCATTTCTCATCTCATCATATAAAAAAAGTGGAGCATGAAAAGCAGGACTATTTTCCTCAACCTTACCTATCTTTGAATCCACTTCCATTTCAGGCATTAAGGTTCCTTTAGAAACAAGAATGATATAAATAATAATAGCGAGAACAAAATTCATAAAAGGTCCGCTAATAATAACTATGTATCTTTGCCAGAGAGGACGGAACTTGAACCAACGTTCTTGTGGAACATGTCCATAAGTTTCTTCTCGCTCTTTTTCATCTAAGGGGACATCTTCCTGACCCGCCATTTTTACATATCCACCTATAGGCAAAGCACCAATACAATAATCTGTTTCTCCTATTTTTATACCAACTAACCGTGGTGGCATACCAATACTAAATTGGTCCACATATATATTGCAAAGTTTAGCAGATACAAAATGACCCAATTCATGAACAAAAATTAAGATACTCAAAACAACTATAAAAACAAGTATACTGAACAGCATTATATCTTCCTATCTTTATGTTAATTTTTTGATTATTTCAAGTGATTTTTTTCTTACTTCCCGGTCAATGTTTAATATTATCTCTAAAGTATAATCTTTACAATTCGTATATGAATGTTCTTCAAGTGTTTTATCTACAATTCTATATATATCCGTAAAACGGATTTTTCCTTCGCAAAAAGCCTGAACCGCTACTTCATTAGATGCATTTAAAACAGTGGGGTGCAATCCCCCTTTTTTAGCAACGGTTCTTGCTAATTTTAAGCAAGGGAATTTTCTTTCATCAGGGTAATCGAAACTTAAATCAGACAGTTCCTTTATGTTAATCCTTTTAAGGGGTTTTAACGCCCTTTCTGGATATGTAAAAGAAAATAAAATAGGTACTTTCATGTCCGTAGGACCCATATGTGCAAGCATATTCCCATCTGAAAATTCTACAAGTCCATGGATAACACTCTGCGGGTGTATCACCACATCAATTTTATCTTCTCTCAATCCAAACAACCACATCGCCTCAATAATTTCTAATCCCTTATTCATTAACGTTGCGGAATCAACACTAATTTTTTTACCCATGTCCCATGTGGGATGTTTTATTGCTTCTTCAGGAGTTACATTTTCCAATTCTTTTATTGACCTATTATAAAAAGGTCCTCCGGATGCGGTTAAATATATCTTTTCTACTGTATTTATATCATGACCTATTAAACATTGAAATATAGCACTATGTTCACTATCTACCGGAATAAGTTTTACGGAGGTACTATTTGCCTTTTGAGTTATCAATCCCCCTGCCATTACTAAAGGTTCTTTATTCGCAAGAGCAACATCATTTTCACTCTCTATAGCCGTTAATAATGGTTCCAAACCTACAGCACCTACAAGGGCACACAAAACAATATTCACCTTAATAGAGGAAATTTGCTTTAACCCTTCTATCCCTGAATATATGACTAAATTAGAAAATTCATCACGAAGTTCATGGATACTCTTTTCATTAAAAACAGTGATGTATTGTGGGTTAAACTCTCGTATCTGTTTCTTTAATAATTCTATATTAGAATATGCTGACAATCCCACAACCTGAAACTGTTCCGGGAAAGAACGAATAACTTCTAATGCACTACGACCGATTGAACCCGTAGAGCCTAATATAGTTATTTTCTTTTTTTGAATAGGATGAGATTGCATAAACAAAACACATTTAAACTATAGAAACGATATTTTTAAATTTTGTATTAATTCTCTCTTTTAATATACTCCGAACCTCCTTGGAAGAAGCACATTTCAATACTTTTTCCGAAAATTCTGTCGTCTCCGTATATGTGATTTTAGTTATCAACGCTCTTATTTGAGGAATAGATACACTTGACATACTTAAACTATCCAGTCCTAAACCAATAAGAAACTCTGTAAATAACGGGTCGCTTGCCATTTCCCCACAAATACTACAAAATATATTGGCTTTTATAGCGGAAGAAACGGTCATTTTCAACATACGAAGTATTGCAGGATGGGTTGGGTCGTAGAGATGAGCAATATTTTCATTATTTCTATCAACAGCCAGCGAATACTGTATCAAGTCATTTGTGCCAATGCTGAAAAAATTACACTCTTTGGCTAATTCATCTGCTATTAAAACAGCAGAAGGAACTTCTATCATAATTCCGATTTCAGGCTCTTTGTTAAAAGGAATTTTCTCCGAGGTCAATTCGTCTTTTACTTCTTGTAAGATTTTTTTTACATCACGAAGTTCATCAATGCTACTAATCATAGGAAACATGATTTTAATATTCCCAATCGTCGCAGCACGCAACATAGCACGAAGTTGTGTCTTAAAAAAATCTTTATGAACAAGACAAAAACGAACTGCTCTACAACCCAATTGTGGATTTTGTTCTTTTATAAAATTCGTATAACTTGCTAATTTATCTCCACCAATATCAATAGTTCTTAATATTACTGGTAAGGGATTTAATGTTTTTGCAACATATAAATACTCTTTATATTGTTCCTCTTCCGTGGGAGGCTCCGGTTTATTCAAGAACAAATATTCGGTTCTATATAGACCTATACCTGCGGATAAATGCTTTACATTATCATCCACTTCATGGGGAAGTTCAATATTCGCAAGAACAGATATTCGCCTACCATCTAATGTTTGGGAAGGATAAGATATTATTCTCTTTTCATATTGTAAAAATCGTCTCGATAGTTGAATTTTCTTCTGTCGTAATTTCAGAATAGTTTCAGAAGTGGGATTAATATACAATATGCCTGAAATAGCATCAACGGCTGACCCTTTTATAACACTCGTATATGTGTTAAATAGATTACTTACACCAACAATTGTAGGAATTTTTAATGACCTCGCTAATATCGCTACATGGGAAGTAGCACTACCTCTCTCAAGAACTATGGCACGAATTTTTTCGGGATGCAAGCGCGCAGTTTCTGACGGAGGCAAATCCACGGACAAAAGAATACAGGGTTTCTTAATATTATCAAGGTCAGGTCGCTTCTGTGCTAAAAGATTTCTAATAATCCGGTCAATGACATCAATCACATCCGCTGACCGTTCTTCGATAAATGAATTGCCGGTAGATTGTATGTCCTTCGAATACTTTTTAGCAATGTCATGCAAGACGGACTCAGCATTTAATAATTCTTCATGAATTCGCCTTTTCAATTCTACTAATATTGTTTCATCTTCAAGAAGCATTAAATGTACATCGAAAATACCCGCTTGCTTGTTCCCAGAATTTTCAAGGGTCTTTTTGTAAAGAAGCGTTAATTCCTCTTTAGTTAAATCTATCGCCGACTGAACTCTTTTGTATTCTTCTCTGGGATTTTTAATTTTGAATCGTGGAATATTGATAACTCCCGGGTCATATACAAGAGCTTCACCCCAAACAATGCCAGGGGATACAGGTATTCCATGATAAATCTTTTCCATTTATTCTTCTCCGAACCCACTTTCAAATATCTCTTCCAGTTCTTGTAATGCCGGATATGCATCTTTCCCTTCCGCAACTGCTAAAATTTCTGCATCTTTGGGTACACCTAAACTTAATATTTGCAATACACTTTTGGCATTACGACGATTTCCATTAAAAATAAGATATATATGAGCATCGTATTTCTGCATGGCTCGCACTATCATTGCAGCGGGACGTGCATGAACACCTAATGAATTAACAACTTTAATCATTTTTTCTGTTCGATTATTATGCATATTTGATTATACCGATTTAACCGTTAATCTTATATTTATCTCAATAGTAGAACCGGGATAAAATACTTTTTTCCAACAAGGAATTAATACGTTCCCTTGATATACTCTTTCCTGACCATTTTCCGATTGACTTACCGTTTCTATCGGGAAATTAAAAACTCTTGCTTCGTTGTCAAAAAGAAACTCTATTTCCAAACCTTGCCATTCGTCTCTAATTGAAATATGGCTTAACCCTGTTTCATCTCCTATATCTCCCAATTTTCGCATAGAGAGAACTTTATCTCTGGAATACAGAAACCGGTCATCCGCAGAACCTGTTAGGAGATTAAAACACCACTCCGAACCAAAATATCCTTCAAATTCTCCATGAGAATTGTTCTTAATGCAATATTTTACATCAAACAACATATCATTTTCATATTTTTGTAAAGAAGGAACAAATACCTTTTTCACATCAACATTCCATTTTAAATCACCTATTGCAACATTTCCTTCACCTAAAAAAGAAATCTCTGAACCGTCGTATTGATATGTATAAATACCCTTATTCAACGACCACCATTCCGTATAATTGTTTTTTCGTAAATCTTCTATTGATATATTTAATGGCAAAAAATGGTCCCTCATAGAACTTCGTATGTATGAATCATAGATTAAATACTTTTCTAAACCTTTTTCTTTTGCTTTTATTAATTCATGAATACTTTTATGTCCTTCTTCTTCTATATCATGAGATATATCCATACGGGAAAGGTCTTCATGATAAGCCTCCTCTCTTCGAGAAAGGGTGTTCATACAATTAAAAGATTTAGGCTTGTAATCCATTTCAAATAATGTTCCACCGTCCTCAGGACTGAAATAAAAACTGGCTACAGACGTTTCAAAAATTATTTCTTTTTTCCCATCGCAATTAAAATCTGTCGTTGTAATAGAATAAGAATTAGAAGAAATATTTAGATATTTATCAATTAATTTATCACTTTCAATTAGATTACTATACACAGCAGTTCTTAAATGATTCAGGTATAAACCGCCAAATACTCCATGCCAATACGCACAATTACATTGTCCTTGAAATAATTTTCTTTGTGCCTCTTTTAATAAAACATTTCCCTGGTCTTTGTTTATTAATTCAGTTAATCTGCGACTTGTCCTTAACATTCGTTTCTGCATGTTATTGGATTCTTCATATTTGGATAGGAAACCTCTCCAAAAACCACCTCTAAAATAACGCGAAGTCTTTTCCCAAAGTTCTGCATTACTTTGAAAATCTTTCTTTATTTTCATGTATTCTTTTTGCGATTTAGTGGGTAAAACCCATTCCATCATTTCATGATACGAAGCACATGGCAGATATACCCTCCCTATAGGAGGATTATTGTCTATATATTCAGAATAACTAATAGCCTTTAACCATTTTTTTTCATTAGTAACAGTTTCAAAAAAATTATATAACCATTTTTCTTCATAAACACTATGGTATGTTCCAGGCCAGATACCAAATTTTTCACCATCATCATGAAACACAGCACAGGCATTTTTATGTAGTTTTGATTTTTCTTTTAAGTAATCTATGGTTTCTACAATAGGCCGGAAAGGAATTGTATATCTTAATTTTTCAAGGATAGGGAAAACTTTTACGATAAAACCTTCATGTTCAGTTAGATAATAACCAAACATGTCATTGGGTTCTAACCCGGCACATAGAAAATGGGTATCGTCAAGTGCTGTATATTCTATACCTGCCTGGGCTAATATCTTAGGGAAATAAGGTTCCCAAACCCTTTCTGCTATCCACATACCTCTTGTTTTTTTACCAAATCGTTCATAAAAAAACTTCTGCATATATAAAATCTGATTAAGTGCGTCTTCCTCAGGAATAGCACAGATTAAAGGTTCATAAAAAGCACCTCCCATCAATTCAATCTGCCCATTTTCTACAAAATATCCAACTAAATCATAGAATTCCGGGTGATTATTATCCAGCCAATCCCAGATAGGTCCCGTTATATGTAAAGTAATATGAATATCCCGAAAATCTTTCAGCACTTCAAGAAAAGGTGAATAAGCCTTTTGATAGGCTTCTTCAAAAACAAAATTAAAATTCCCTACAGGTTGATGTGAATGTAATGCAAAAATTAGATTCAATGGATTCATGGATACTACTTCCTATCATGTTAGTGGATAATGGGTGGTGGCTTGTTTAGAACGCTCCGAAAATTTCTGGTCTATATCTATTCCTAATTCTCTCATACGACATTTTAACGCAGCTGCTTCCACTATAACGGCTAAATTTCGTCCCGGTCCTACAGGAACTTTCAAATAGGGAACTTTTACATTTAATACCTCTTTTTCAGGCCAGACATCTAAAATAATGTGATAATCTTCCATCTTTTCAACAAGTTCGATAATCAACCCAACCTGTTTTCTTCTACGAATTCTACCCGCACCGTAAACAGATAAAACATCTACTACACCAATACCTCGAATATGCATATAATGTTCTAACTGGGGGTCGCTTTCAGCAATTACAATATCCTCTATACCTTTTCTTAAACGAACTACATCATCAACCACAAGACGATGCCCTCTTTCCACAAGTTCGAGAGCGGTTTCACTTTTACCTATTCCCGACTCACCGACAATGATTACACCAATACCATAACAATCTACTACGGTCCCATGTATAGTCGTTTCCGGTGCAAATTTTTCTGCAAGAAATAAAATTGTTTTACTAATTACCTGGTCTGTTGTAAGGTTTGATTGTAATACAGGTACCCCATGACGATTACAAATATCTAAAAATATTTGGGGTGGAACTAAGGAACGAGATAGAAGAAATGCAGGAATTTCAAAAGAAAACATGTATTGCAACCGATTTTCAAGTTCCGCAGGGGATAATCGTTCAATGTAATGTATTTCTGTATTCCCCAAAACCTGAATTCTGTCATTCGCAAAATATTCTAAATAACCTGTTAAAGCCAAACCGGGACGATTTACATCTGCAGTAAATACCTCCCTGCGAATACCTTGAAACCCTGCTATGATTTTCAACCCCAATTCAGATGAAATAGATTCCTTAAAAAGTGAGGCTACAGGAATAGACCCTCTTTTTCTAAAATTCATTTGTAAATCATATTCCCACATTCACTAATCTCACTAATTGAGAGAACTATTCCTAATATTATTAATTTTTATTATTATATTACAAATATACCTAAAATTGTGGTTCAATTAATCCATAAGTGTTATTACCTCTTGGATATAATACATTTACTTGTGAAGTTTCTACATTGATAAATACAAGGAAAGGTTCCTCTAAAAGTTGTATTTGCATCAATGCCTCATCAACAGACATAGGCTTTAACGCGATTTGTTCTCTATGTAAAATCTCATGAGGAACTACTGGCACTTCCTCTTCTTGAACGCCTTCTTTCTTTTCAGTTTCATCCTTCACTTCAAGTATCACATGTTTATATTTCCGTGTTTCTTCATAACTACGCGGTTTGTGATTCTTTATTTTATCCTTAAATTTACGAATCTGTCGGTCTAATTTCTCTATAACTGAATCAACGGATGCATACATATCATTAGATATTTCTTTACTATGTATCCGCATACCATTTGCATTTATATTTATTTCACAAATGTGTCTATGTTTTTCTACATCCAGCACTACATCCGCATTTATAATCTTATCAAAATGGTTGGTTAACTTATGAAGTGCATTTTCAATATAACTTCTCAATGCATCAGACATTTCCATGTGCCTACCTGTGATTTTTATATTCATTGATTTATCACTCCTTTATGTATTTTTATTCTATCTTATTATATTTTAACGCAAAATAATACCAAAGGATTAAAAAATAGTTCAAACGATGGAATTTTTATTCATTACACATTTATAATCGGTAAATAAAAACCTATGAATAAAATATACAAATAAATGAGGTTGCTATATGAAATATACGAAATATATTATTTATTTACTCATATCAATATTCCCGATAATTACGACCATTGTTCTCATATATAAATATGGATATCGTTTCCCGTATTGGGATGAAGTATTATATATCCCCTTATACGATAAATTAAGTCGGGGAACACTTTCTTTAACGGATTTATTCTTTTTACAAAATAATCACAGACCTTTCCTTCCAAGAATAATTACTCTGGGGTTAGCCAAAATAACTTCCTGGAATGAATTGTCTATTCTTTATTGCAGTCTTATATTTGTAATCGCTCAATTTATAATTCTTGCAGCTATAACTATCTCCAGCAACAAAGAACATACAGATTATGAAAAATTAGAAAAATTTAAAAATGAAAAAATAAAAGTTCTTCCTATTTTTTATATCTCTCTATTGCTTTTTTCCTGGTCACAAATGGAAAACTGGGTTTGGGGATTACAACTAACGATGTTTCTCACAAATTTGCTCTGTATTTTTGTCTTATTTATTATGCAGAAATATCAAATAAACATTTTAACATTATCTATTTGTGTCATATTGACAACATTAGCCTCTTATTCTTTTGCAAACGGATTATTAATATGGTTTATTTCTTTACCTCTATTAATTTATAAAGTTTCAAAAACAAGAAAAAATTTCATGCACATTCTTATTTGGGTCCTTTGTGCGACAACTGTTTTAATATTCTACTTTACAAACTATCACACACCTTCTATTTCACAAACCAATACAGATACGGGATTAACGCATAAATTTTTATATTTCATTCTATATATAGGTAGCCCCTTATCTGGATTTATATTTACTCCCCCGTGGCACGGGAACAAACTACCTGACATAAATCTAATATTCTATCTATTTGGAATAATAGGACTTGTCTTATGGATAGCACTCCTTTATAAATCAAAAGACATTATTATCGATAATATACAGGTATGTAAATTTGAAAAAGATAAACAAATATTACTAAAAAAAAGAATCCTAAATTCAAAAGCGGATGAATATTACTTCTGGAAAAGTCTTTCTCTATTTGTTATATTTAGTGGTATTTTACTTGCATGGGGAAGGTCTGGTCTCGGGTTGGGACAGGCTTTATCATCACGATATATCACAACAGGATGTTTATTCTGGTGTTCTGTCATCGGTTTGTTTAATTTCTATGTAAAAAACACAGAAAATCCTTTTGAAAAATATATTACAAACAAATATATGCGTATATTTCTTCTAATAATTGCACTTATTCTTTTCTTTATCCTTATTTTATCTCCTGTAAAATTAAACCGGGAATGGCATCAAATTGCACGATGGAAAAATTTGGGATGGTATGCATTATCTTCAGGCTATGATGGAAGATTATATTGGACTGACCTCTGGGGAGATAAAGATTTTATAAACCCCGAAACATTGAAAAACGAAATTATGCCGATTATCAAGAAATATAATTTAACAAATATTAATAGATTTGAAAATCAGGATAGTAAAAAAGCATTAGCAAAAATATTTTTAAAAGAAACGAAATATTTCATTGATAAGAAATTATGGAAACCTGCTGTATGCTATCTCGATACTGCCATATTTTTAGACCCAGAATTACCAGATATCGAATACATAAAAAAGCAAATTCCTATAGAAGTATTTGGTCTTTATGAAAAATATCAAAGTGAATGGCGAACTATGACTGAAAAACATTGAGTTATAGATATTATTGTTTTATTTTTGCTATTATATCTACCATTCATTTTTGTCCCCATAACTAATTAAAAAACAGAATATTTTTGTTTTTTTCGGAGTGTAAACATGAAAAAGAAAGTGTTTGATGATGTAGTTCCTTCATCGCAATTTAATTTTGCTCAGGCAGAACAAGAAATCATTAAGTTTTGGAAAGAAAAGAAGATATATCATAAAAGTTTAGAGCAGAGAAAAAATGCCCCAAAATTTGTATTCTATGAAGGTCCTCCAACCGCAAATGGTTTGCCTCATCCGGGTCATTGCCTCACAAGAACTATAAAAGATATTTTCCCACGATATAAAACAATGGATGGTTATTATTGTGAAAGAAAAGCAGGCTGGGATACTCACGGTCTTCCTGTGGAAATTGAAGTATGTAAAACATTGGGAATTATAGACGGTGGTAAATCTGCAATAGAAGCATACGGAATAGAAGCATTTAACAAAGCCTGTATTGATTCTGTTTTCCGTTACCAGAAAGAATGGGAAGAAATGACCGAGCGAATTGGTTTTTGGGTAGACCTTGAACAGGCGTATGTAACATATCATCAATCTTATGTTGAAAGTGTGTGGTGGGCATTAAAACAACTTTTCGATAGGGGATTGCTTTATCGAGGATATAAAGTAGTTTGGTGGTGGGCACAGGGTGGTACCGCTTTATCCGCCGGCGAAGTAGGTGAGGGCTATAGGGAAACAGATGACCCATCTATAACAGTTCGTATATCACTCACAAAAGAAAGTAAAGAAAAGATGGGGTTTACCGAAAATGATAAAGTAAGTTTTCTGATATGGACGACTACCCCATGGACACTATTAAGTAACTGTGCTATCTGTGTGGGTCCTCATATTGAATACGCACTGGTAGAGATGGAAAAGGATGGCAATAAAGAATGGTTCATAATTGCAAGCGCCGTGGCAAAATCGGTATTGGGCGAAAAAATTAAAATCGAAAAGACTTTTAGCGGAATAGAATTGGTCGGTTTAACTTATGAACCCCTATTTAAGTATGATACCCCTCAAAAAATTGAAGGGACAGGACCCTCTGATAAATATTGGGTTATTATAGCCGGTGATTTTGTAGACATAGAAACAGGTACCGGTCTGGTTCATATCGCACCTGCTTTCGGTGAGGATGACTACAAAGTATGTAAAGAACTGGGGATAGGTTTTCTTTGTTTTGTTAAATCGGATGGCACATTTGACGAAAGAGTTACAGAGAAAGATTTATATACAGGTGAACCTTTAAGAGGAAAGTTTTGTAAAGACGCCGATAAATCAATTATCCGAATATTGAAAGAGCGAGGACATCTCTTAAAACAAGAACAGTTCCGCCATGCTTACCCTTTCTGCCCCCGTGCAGATAATGACCCGCTTATTCAATACGCACGACAGAGTTGGTTCATCAAAACATCAGAATTTATAAATGAATTTCTGAAAAATAACCAGAAAATATCATGGCAACCGGAACATATTCGGGATGGTCGTTTTGGGAATTTCCTTGCAACAAATGTTGACTGGGCATTATCTCGTGAAAGATTCTGGGGGACACCATTACCAATCTGGGTTTGCGAAAAAACAGGTTATATGGAATGTATCTCATCCTATGAAGAACTACTTTCAAAACCTGATGTGCAAGGCATGGATGTATGGGAAAATGCTAAAAAAGCAAATCCAGAATTAAACGAAAACTTAAAGGTTCATAAACCTTATATAGATGCTATTACATATCAAAGTCCCAAGGACCCAAATTCACGTATGAGAAGGGTACCCGAAGTTATTGATTGCTGGTTTGATGCGGGATGTATGCCTTTTGCTCAATGGGGATATCCCCATAAAGAAGATTCAGAAAAAATATTTCTTGAGAATTTTCCTGCAGATTTTATCAGTGAAGCGATAGACCAAACAAGAGGTTGGTTTTATGCACTTTTAGCAATTAGTACCATACTTTTTGGAGATAAGAAAGAATATCCACATCCATTCAAAAATTGTGTATGTTTAGGACATATTCAGGGCGAAGATGGGTATAAATTGTCAAAAAGACTAAAAAATTATAAAGAGCCAAAATATGTTTTTGATAAATATAGTGCAGATGCTTTACGATGGAGTTTCGTTGCAAAAAATTCTCCCACTACTACAACAAGATTTCAGGAAAAACTTATTGAAGAACTTCAGAGCGACCTCTTAATACGTTGGTATAATGTATACAGTTTTTTCACAATATATGCTAATTTGGATGGTTTTACAGCGGAAGGAGCACCCTTAAAGTTACTTCAGGATGTATCATCCAATCCCAACGAGGTTAAGGAAGAATTCGTAAGTTCTCCAACTGACCCGGTGAAGGCATATCGGCAATGGAATGAACGCTGTGAATTAGACCGCTGGATACTAAACGAAATGAACAAAACCATTATTCAGGTTCGAAATTCACTCGACCAGTATGAAACCTACCCATCTGCAAAGGCTATTTTTGACTTTCTGGAAGGTTTATCAAACTGGTATGTTCGCAGAAGTCGTCCTCGTTTCTGGGATAGTGTGTGGACAGAACAAAAAGCAGACGCATACTGGACATTATTTGAATGTCTTATTAATCTCGCACGAATTTCAGCACCTTTTGTTCCTTTCTTTTCGGAAATTACATGGAAAAATCTTACAAAGCCTCTAAAAACGGCTACAGAAAGTGTTCATTTGTCTACATATCCAACTGCTAACCCAGATGAAATAGATAATGTTCTGCTCGAAAATATGGCTCTTGCAAGAGAAGCAGTAACTCTGGGGTTAAGTGCCCGTCGTTTGTCTAACATCAAGGTTCGTCAACCCCTGGCAAAATGTGAAATAATTTTATCATCTCCAGAACTAAAAGATAAGGTCATTTCTTACATAGAAATCATAAAAGAAGAGCTAAATATTAAAGAAATTGAGTTTTCAAACCAGCCGGAACTTTATGTGAATTATGAGATAAAACCTAATTATAAACTTTTAGGACCTAAGTTAGGAAAAAAAGTAAAATCATTAGCCAACGCTTTAGCATCTGCTAATGGAGCCAAAATATATCATGATATTACTACAAATGGTGAATATATGCTGGATATAGAAGGGGAGAGAGTATCTCTTAAAGAAGAGGATTTGAGCGTAAAACTTATCCCCAAAGAAGGTTTTACAGCATCTCAAGGGAAAAATATGGTGGTTATTTTAACAACTACAATTACAGAGGAACTAAAGAAAGAAGGATGGATACGCGACGTAATCAGAGAAATACAGGAACTTCGCAAATCGAAACAACTTCCCTACGATAAAAGGATCTTTTTAACACTGGTAACAAACGATAACTCTCTACAAAATACTTTCTCCGAATATAAAGATATGCTGGCAAAGGAAGTGCTGGCAAACACTATTAATATTTCGGATACTGAAATATCCGATATGAAACAAATCACTATTGATGATATCCCCGTAGGATTATTCTTAGAACCATTAAATTAAAAAAATAGTTATCGAACTAATTTTACAGGACCTGTTATATAGGGTCCTTTCCCTAAATGATAAACTTTTACCTTTATTAAACCTTTCCTGCGGTCTAATGCTTTCATTGCGGAATAGGAAAGGTCTATAACTCGCCCTTTAATATAAGGACCACGGTCATTTAACCTACAAATTACAGATTTCCCTCTAATTTCATTAACAACAAGGTAATAATCGCCAAAAGTTCCAAAAGGCATCGCACAGGTATATTCATGGTCTTTTAGAGATTCACCCGAAGCAGTTAAGAAGCCTGTCTGTACACTAGTATAATATGAAGCTATTCCCTCAATGCAAGGCTGTATAGGTTGAACTGAAAGTAATAATATTGCTAACATCGGGAACATAGTCTATTACTCCTTCTTTTTGGAGTTATTCCGGGTTTTCTATTCAATTGTCTCTAAACTCAATATTAAGCAACTTTCTCCGAATTCGTTCCAGAGAAATCACTGAAATTCTTACCCGGTCCCTTTCTTCTTTCCCATAAAAGGGCAGTTCCCAGTAAATTTCTTCTGTTTCATTTCCTGACAAACGAACGCATGTAGTACGGTTCTTTAGGTCAGGATATATTATTAAATTGTAAGCAAAAGGAAATTTTAACAGATATTCTTTCCTTAAATCAAATAATTTTTCTAAATCTTGCTCATATTTTATAGATGGAACTACTTCACCACAGATAAACCTTTCCGAACGAGATTGTATTAAACGGTAAATAATCATACCTGCTGTTTGTGCATCTATAATTGTGATATGTTTATTAATATCCGTTAACACTTTGTCTAAAGCCTTTTCTAACGAATAATCTTCCCCTGATAGAACTAACCCCGGTAAACATTGATGTATCTTGTTTTCCATTTCATCCAATATTTGATTTGCTTCTTCTTCGGAACTTCCTTTTACTGCCAAACGGATACGAACACATTCCGGTGAAGCAAGTAACCCTATTGTAGGGGATGAGGAATAAAGCAACTCCCCTAATTTATAATCGATTCTTGATTCTCCTAATCCATAAACCTTTAATACTCTTATATATAGACGATCTTGAATATTAAATTTCTGACATAAAAAAGGAATAACTGTTTCTTCAAACATTGGCTTTAACTCAAAGGGAACTCCCGGTAAACATATTATATATTTAGAATTATATTCCTTTATAAAACCCGGTGCTGTTCCAACTGGATTATGTATTGGGATAGAACCTTCTGGAAGAAGAGCCTGTTTTTTATTATTTTCAGAGACTTTAATACCTCTTTTTGCCAGTCTTTCAAATATCTTTTCGTATAATTCAGAATGATAAACCAGAGCATTACCTGTTGCCTCTGCAATACTTTCTCTCGTCATATCATCTACAGTTGGACCTAAACCGCCACTACATATTATCACATCACATCGGGAGAGGGATTCTTTTATTACATTAACTATTCTGCTTTGATTATCACCGACAGTTGTTTTACGATATACATCCACACCAATTTCAGATAATTTTGAACCCATATAACTGGCATTTGTATCTATAATTTGACCTAATAAAAGTTCTGTTCCTATCATCACTAATTCAGCGTTCATATTATAACCTCTTTTTGAATTTCAATAAACAAAACTATTCTTTTTATAATTTCCTGAATGTATTATAATATAATATCTGTATGGAACAGAAAAATGACAACGAGCATAGAATTATTAAAAAACAAGCACCTGCAAGAAATAGGGATTTACATTCATATCCCATTTTGCAAAAAGAAATGTGAATACTGCGATTTTTTAAGCATACCTATAAATGGAAATGTTCATGATAATTATATACTTTCTTTAATTAATGAAATGGGAAATAATCCATTTCAAATTACAGTAAAAAGTATTTACATAGGGGGTGGTACTCCGTCCTTATTAAAAGTTCAACAAATTGCTACTATTATTACACATGTAAATAAATTATTTAAATTCATTTCACCCGAAATTACAATTGAAGTAAATCCGGATGATATAAATGAAATATGGATAAAGAAACTAAAAGATTTAGGGATAAATAGAATTAGCATAGGTATTCAATCATTTTTTGACGAAGAACTAAAATATTTAGGGAGGAGACATAATGCCAAAAAAGCAATAGATGCATGTAAGATAATTTCAACTTATTTTGATAATTGGAGTCTTGACCTTATATTTGGAATTCCATTCCAAACTATGGATAAATGGAAAGAAAGTTTAAAAATTGCTGTTGATTTAAATCCTAAACACATATCAACTTATAATTTAACATTTGAAGAAGGAACCTCTTTATATAAGAAGGAAATAAAAAACAAGCCCGATGATGATTTTTGTCTCGATTTATATAAATATGCTGAAATGTATCTAAAATCAAACGGTTACGAACATTATGAAATCTCCAATTTTGCAAAAAAGGATTATCAATGTATTCATAATTTAATCTACTGGCATAATGAGTATTATTTAGGGGTAGGAACAGGGGCTTTCTCTTTTATAGATAATTTACGATGTTCCAATAGCCCAAGTATAGAAGAATATATAAAATATCCAGGCAAAAAAGAGGAAATGGAGTATTTAACAGATAAAGAGATAAAGTTAGAAACTTTAATTCAATATTTTAGACTTTCTGAGGGAATCCATGAAAAAACTTATTTCAATAGATTTTCCACTTATATTGACAAAGATTTTGGTATCGCATTAAATAACCTGATTGAAAATGGATTTTTAGAGTATAATCATGGCAGATATAAACCTACACCCAGAGGTTTTTATTTAAATAATGAAATAGGAAGAAGACTATTAGATTGTATGAGTAGATAAAATCTTAGTTAAGGAATGAATAGATGAAAAAAATAATGAAATTTTTTTGTTTATTATTAAGTCTTTTAGGGCTTATTACGGGATGTAACCAGGATAAAGAGAATGTGGAAGATATAAAGACAGAACCATTACTACCCTCCGCAGGAACATATAATCAGAAAGAAATTGACGGGGGGGAAGAAGTCATTAATAATGAGCATCTAAATGAACTTCATAAAGGTTTGATTGGCACATTTTGGCGATTTGAGGAATTTGATATAAGATTTTTGAGTAAAGATAAATTACACATAAAAGGGGGGGTAGTTAACAAATTATCTCCAAAAGGAATAGAAGCGGAATATAAATTATATGATGATGGTGTCATAGAAATAATGGTTTTAGGTATGATAAAAACGGGTATGTGGGATGGCAAAAAACTTGTTATTGATGGCTTAATTGGAACAAAAAAAGAATAAAGTTCGATTTGAAATTTTTACTTTTTAACTTAAATCAACTTGATAATTTAAAATTGTAATTGCCGTTTTGTATTTTGAATTTTATTTTGTTTTCTTCTTCTTTATAGTCAAATATACCCGTACTATTAAGTAATTCATGTTCATCTACAATTATTTTCTTAAGTATATGGGGAAGTACAACAGTTCCCTCAGTATTAGGAGGTAGTTGCAAATACCAGTAAATTTCATTGTCTTTCTTTTCCCATTGTGAGATAATCTTACCCCGGACACTATTATAAGAACAATTTACTTTTTGGATGGGTAATAAAAACATTGGTTTAACAATTATCTTATCAAAACCACAGGCAGAGTCCGAAGGGGAAATACCACCGACATATTTATAAAACCACTCACTTATAGACCCAAACATAGGATGATTATGAGAAAAAGTGTTATCACTAAATTCCCAGTGTTCCCATAATGTAGTGGCTCCGTTTTCTAACATAAATCTCCAACCGGGACATTCTTTTTGCATTACAATGTTATAGGCTAAGTCCTGTCTATCCAATTCGCAAAGTGTGCTAAGAAGATATTTCGTTCCAAAGATTCCTGTGGTCAGTTTATTATTTCGTGATATTACATCATGGATAAGGTAATTTCCAGCCATAGTTAATTGGTCAGGTGTTCCCATAGAAAAAGCGTGGTAAAGGGCTTGATTTGCCTGAGAACCAATGCCTATTTTCCCTTCGGCTGGATTAAAGAATTTATTATTAAATTTGTTCTTAATTTCCTCAGCCATTTTTTGATAGTATTTGCTATCTTCCTGTAGGTTTAATATAGCGGATAATTTTCCCAATAAAATCGCATTTAAGTAATAATAAGCGGTAGCGCTGACTTCCACCTGTTTATCAACGATACTTTCATGGTCTCCAATACATTGTTTGATTATCCCATCGTCTGCACTTTTTACTAATAATTCAAACCATTTTTTAGAGTATGGGTATTGCTCTTGAACAATCGTTTTATCACCATAATATTGATATAAATGCCATAGTAATATAGGATGGACAGAACCCCAGGCAATAGGTCCACTCCCTTCTCCAAACCCGCAATCTGCAATACCTACAAAGGGTGCCGTTTCTGTAAAACCACCATTGCTACGAATTTCATCAGCGAAGTCTCTAACTACTTTCCTATAAAATGCGGACATATCGTAATTGAAAATAGCAAACTCACTGGTGGATACAATATCTCCACCATAACCAAATTTTTCACGATGAGGACAATCCGTCTGGACGCTATGTAAATTACTTAACAATGTTTCATTGCACATTTTTTGGATAAGATTTAGTAAAACTTCCGATGATTCAAAATGTCCGTCTCTTTCCACAGCGGTATGAAGACGTTCTGCATACATTTCTTCTATAGACGAAATATCATTTATACCATTTATTTCTGCGTAACGGAACCCATGATAAGTAAAATGGGTGGTTAGAGTCTCTACACCTTCTCCTTTTAATATAAAAATGTCTTTCTGTTCTGCTGTAAACGGTTCTTCTGAAAGTTCAGGTATTTGGTAATTTTTAATTTGTCCCCAGACGGATGTCATCGGATTTAAGTTTCCATCGGGATACAACAATTCTCCATACCTTACCAGTATTTTTTGCCCATATGTTCCTTTAACTTTCATAAAAATCCTGCCTGATAGATTCTGTCCAAAATCCACAAGACATTTATTTTCAGAAATTTTCTTTATATTAAATGGTAAATACCTTTCACCTATTTTAATAGGAGGTATAGGCTGTGATAATAATTTTCCTAAGTTTATATTTTTGGCAATAGTAGCATTTTTCCATTTTGAGTCATCAAACTGTATATTCTCAATCCAACCCGTTGGTTCTTTTGTGCCGTCGTATTCTTCACCTAAATATATATTATTTTTTACAATTGGGGATAAGGTTACTTTCCAGTTTTCATCTGTGTTTAATGTTATTTTTTCACCATTTTTTGTGTATATTACTAACATTGCTTTAACTTTAGGAATACCAACCGTTAAATATTCTCTAAGATTAAATCTTTTCCACATTTTTAATGGTAATGGGTTATACCAGCCTGAACCTACCTGTACTCCGATAACATTATCACCCGTAGCGATAAATTTTGTAACATCATATACAGAATAAAAAACCTTTTTGCTAAAATTTGTCCAGGCAGGGTCCAATTGATGGTCCCCAATTCGCATCCCATTTATATAGCATTCGTAATAACCTAATCCGGTTATATATAACCTCGCTTTTTCAATGTTTTTATCTATAGGAAAAACTTTTCGGAACAATAAAGCGGGATTAAAATTAAAAATTTCTTTATCATTCATTTTTCTGGGATATATTTCCTCTGGAGGTTCAATCCAATTAGCAGTCCAATTGTTGTCAGAGATTAACCCCATTTCCCAGGATGAAGGTTCGCTAAATTCAGAAATACGGTTTTTTTGGTCCCAAACACATACTTTCCACCAAACTTTCATACCGGGTTCTAATGAATGCCCTTCATATTTAATTTGTAAATTATTTTGATTGACTCTTCCTGAATCCCATAAGTCCCCTTCATTTTGATTTATCTTATCAAGATTTGAAGCAACAATGATTCTATATGCCGTTTGGAAAATACCTTTTTCTAAAGAATTATTTTTTAATTTCCATGTTAAACAGGGATTTAAAGTATCAATACCTACAGGTTCCTTTAAGTATTCACAACGAAGGTCATACGGAATAATAGGGGAGAGGTCATCTGCAACTATTGAAAACGATGTAAACAATAATAAAAGTGATATGTAAAACAAAAATTTAAGCATATGACACCCTTTTTGAGATTTTAATTTTATGTTCCAATAGCAGAACTTAATGTTAGCATAGGTAATAGCATTGCGATAACAAGGAAACCTATGATTACACCCATAATAACAATCAAAGTAGGCTCAAATAAAGTAACCATTGCTTTAACTGCTCTATCTACTTCTATATCGTATGCATCAGCAATCCTTTTAGCAATAACACCGATTCTACCACTTTCTTCACCCACAGCAAACATACTAACAACAATAGGAGGAAAATGAGGAGATTTTTTTAGGCTGTCACTTATACTTTCACCTTCTTTTACTAATTCATGAGTAGCTTGAACTTCTTCTTGAATTACTGCATTAGTCATCGTTTCTGCGGTAATTCTTAAGGCAGTTAGAACAGGAACTCCATTATCCATAAGCGTTCCAAATGTTCGTGCAAACTTTGCCATTTCATATTTCTGGATAACCCCACCGACCACAGGAAATTTTAATAAAAAGGTATCCTTTTGCCTTTTCCCTTCGCTTGTTTTAAAGTAAGAATACATGGCTAATACAAATAGAATTCCGGCTAAAAGAACTGCCCACCACCATGTCCCCATAAAACCACAAAATTTCATAACAATGATAGTCGGTAGGGGTAATTGAGCATTAAAATCTTCAAAAACAGCAATAAATTTAGGGAATACAAAAGAGACCAGAATAAAAATGGCTATGCTTCCAACGATTAATAAGAAAAGGGGATAGATTAGTGCAGAAATTACCTTTCCCCGTAATTCCTCTTCTTGCTCGCTAAAAGCGACTATTCTCCACAGTACTTCATCTAACATTCCACCTGTTTCACCTGCGCGAACCATACTGCAATACATTGGAGAAAATATCCCGGGGTGTTTTTCAAAAGCATCGGCCAGATTACTTCCTTTCTGGACATCTTCGTAAATTTGTTCCACAACTTTTACCATTGCCCGGTTGGGAGTTTGTTCGATAATAGTTCTTAAAGCACGAGTAAGAACCATTCCTGATTCAAAAAGATTTGCCAATTGCCGAAGAAAAACATTTCTATCTTTTAATTTAATTCTATCCCAGTTGGATAGTGTAATTTTTTTCTTTTCTTTTTTTTCATTTGAACTTGCAGAATAAACTTCTTCAACTTTTAGGGGGAAATATCCTAATTCGCGAAGGCGACTTACAGCTGATTTTCGGGACTCTGCATCAATTTTGCCTTTAATAATCTCTGTTGGTCCTTTTTTTACCTCATATTCAAATGTTGGCATGACTCCCCTCCATAATTTCAGCATCAGCCGTTACCCGTAGTACCTCCTCTACAGTAGTCAAACCTTCAATAATTCTCTGCCAGCCGGATGCTCTTAATGTTTTCATGCCTTCGGATAACGCTTGCTTCTTTATGGCAACAGAAGTAGCCCTTTGAACAGTTAACTCTTTAATTACAGGGGAAAAGGGCATAATTTCACAAATTGCCATTCTTCCCCGATATCCTGTAGAACGACAATGTTCACAGCCATTCCCTTTGTGAAATACTATGTTGTTATCTTTATTTTTATAACCAAATTCAGCTTCTAATATATAAGGGTCAGGATTGTCCTTTGTTTTACATTCATTACAGATTTTACGGACAAGTCTTTGAGCCATTGATGCAATCATCGTGCTTGATATAAGAAACGGTTCTACACCCATATCAATTAACCGGGTTACTGCTCCGGGTGCATCGTTTGTGTGCAAGGTACTTAAAACCAGATGTCCTGTTAAACTGGAACGGATAGCCATTTCTGCCGTTTCATAATCACGAATTTCTCCGACAAGCATAATATCCGGGTCATGACGAAGCATAGAACGTAAACCGGTAGCAAAATCGAAACCGATACGTGGATGAACCTGCATTTGTGTAATACCCGGCATTTGATATTCAATTGGATCCTCTATGGTTATAATTTTTCGGTCTGTTCGATTGAGTTTATCTAATGCAGCATAAAGGGTTGTCGTTTTACCACTACCTGTTGGACCTGTGACCAGGATAATTCCATAAGGTTTCGTAATAAAAGAATTAAACAGTTTAATATCATCATTTGAAAAGCCCAGTTTATCCAGAGAAAGGAACATAGAAGTTCTCGATAAAATTCGGATATTTATTGTTTCTCCATGAGGAGTTGGTAGGATTGAGACACGTAAATCATATTTACCATCACCTAAATTTGCCAGAATTTTCCCATCCTGAGGTAATCTTTTTTCGGCAATATTTAAATTTGCCATAATCTTTATTCGTGAAACGATAGAAGAATGGAAATTACGTATAGAGGGTGGTGTGGGGACCGTATGTAAAATACCATCTATACGAAAACGAACACGTAAATAGTCGTCATAGGGTTCAATGTGAATATCTGTTGCTTCTGCTCGAATTGCTTCAACGATTAACTCATTTACAAATTTAATTATTGATGCATCTATGGTTTCATCGCCTAAATTAGCACTAATTGCGGTAGATTCTAAATTAACCTCTTCTCCTGTATGTTCCTCACTGACTAAAATTCTTTCAACAGTGTCTGCTCCTACACCGTAATATTCTTTAATGGCTCGTTGAATTTCTTTAGGTGTTGTTACTACAGGTTCAATCCTTTTCTTTAATACAAGTCGAATATCATCCAATAAACCTGCGTTAAGAGGGTCAGAAATAGCAACAACTAAGGTATTATTTTTTTCTTTTATGGGAACAAATTCATAGTGCGTAGCGAAACGAGCGGGAACAGATTTTATTAGTTCCTGAGGCACTTCTGTTTTTGATACGATAACGAAATTAAGGCCACAATAATTGGCTAAAATCGAATAGACAGTTTCCTCTGTTGTTATTCCTTTTTGTATTAAAATCTGGCTTATAGGTAGTCCTTTTTCATTAGCCTCTTCTCGGATTTTTTTTGCCTGTTCTTCGCTAATAATACCTTCTTTTATAAATTGCTTTTCAAAACCTTTGGGTTCTATCATGACAAAAAGAGTTCCTTATTTATTAATATATTACCTGATGATACAATTATAAGCAAAGAAATATTTAAGAAGGGAAATAGAAAATATACGATATTACGGTGAGGATACAAGTTGTGTTAACGCCTCATTTGCAAGAGGATATAATTGTTTCGATTCAGAATGAATGACAGATTGGAACGATGTCCTTGCTTTTTCTAAATCTCTCATCTGATTCCAATAAAGGTTTCCCAGAACATAATTAACATGGGCAATAGCGGTCGGTTCTGTTAAGTATTCCTTCAAGTTTTCCAATGCTTTCACTGTCTTTTCCGAATTTTGCATACCATTTGAATCGCTTAAACAATCGACCATTGAAGATACAGCCAAATTGGCAACCATTGTTCCCGGATAATTGGCTACTATCTTTTCTAATTGCTTAATTGGATTGTCACTACTTGCCAGAGCGGAATTCAAGGTATATAGTGGTTTGAAGTTTTCTCTTTTGGTCTCTTCTAAAAGGTTATACCGATATACTGCTTCCGGTGTAGAAGAGAAAATATGAGGATAGTTATCTCTTAATTGAGAATATAAGCGATATGCTTCTTCGTAATGTTCTGAAGAAGAATATTCCAAATCGGCTAAAAGAAGGAGTGCCTGCCCCGCAATAGACTGACCACTATTTTTCTTAATAATTTCTCTTAATTTGTCTTTTTGCTTTTCTAATGGACCCTCATACGAAGCAACCGTTTCCTTAATAGGAGATACTAAAGAAGTAAACGAAGCAAAATTATTTCCTTTATTATACCGTGTTTGTAAAATAAATATACTTGCAAGGATAGATATGAAAATGAGGCAGATAATTCCAAGGCTATATGCAAGTTTTAATTTAGGTTGAAGCAAAGAAGTTGTTTTATTTCTTTTTTCGGATACTTTATCTAATACATAGGGAATAACATTTATATTTTCCGGAATTACGGTGACACTTAAAATATTTTTGACATGGTTAATCTGCTGAGAAAAAAGGATTAAATCATTATATTTCTCTTTGCATCTTTCACAGTGTTCTGTGTGCTTTTGTAATTCGGACAGTTCTTTATCACTTATTTCATCACAACATGCAGAAGCAATTAATTTTTCATAGTAACTGCATGAATTAAATATGCAGTAAAGCCATGAATTCATTTCTACTTTCATAATTCCAATTTCCCTAATTCATTTCTTAATTTTTGTAATGCCCGAAACAAATGAACTTTTACACTGCCAACGGTACACCCTAAATGTTCCGCAATTTCATTCAAAGAATAACCCTGATAATGCCTTAACACAAAGACCGTTTGTTGTGTTTTTGATAATTTGGTCAAAGCTTTTTTTATTTTTTCATCAATTTCTCTGGCACGGGACAATTCGAGGGGATTTGTAGGCGAAGCAATGTGGTGTATCTCATCTTCACTAACTTTAGCAATTCCTTCATTTAAACTCTCATGGGTGGTTCTTTTTCTTTTCCGGAGATAATCTATAGAACGATTCACCGCTAACCTTAAAAGCCAGGGTAGGAAAGAACCTCGTGGTTCCCATTGATTTATTTTCTCGTATGCTTTGACCAGAACTTCCTGTGTCACATCCAGAGCATCCTCTCGATTACCGGTTACCCGATAAGCAGTAGCATAAACTTTTCCTTGATACCTACGAACAATTTCTTCGAACGCATTTAAGTTACCATCCTTCCAGAGAATGGCTAAATCTTCATCGGAGCATGATTCAAAGTTTATTTTTTTGTTGTTCATTTATAAAACGCTTTTCTTGTTTCTAATGTTAACTAAATTTATATACAATGTTTATACATTTATGGATTGTGCAGTTTCATATATTGTTTTTATTTTCCATGGCTCGATTTCTGCAAGAATGTTATGGATTGAACAAAACACATAACCACTTCCACTGGAAAACACGGATACAATCTCAGAGACCTGTTTCACAATATCTTCTTTATTCCCCAATGGAAGTGTCTTTTGAGTATTAATTCCACCGCCCCATAAAACTAATCTACCTTCACATTTTCTTTTCCATTCATGATAAGTATATGTACCTGCAGTCCACTGAACAGGGTTTAGTATGTCAAATCCACATTTGATAAAGGAATCTAATAAATCGTAAACCGCACCGCAACTATGTAAAAAAGTTTTGATGTGGGGTGCTTTTGTATGTATGTATTTATTAAACTCTTTATAATAAGGGAGAAATAACCGTTTAAATATATCCGGAGAAGCGATAAGATTGTTTTGTGTTCCCCAATCATCTGCATTACACATATAGATATGTATGTAATCTTTTACATGTGGAAGTAATTTATCCAGTTCTGAGATAGCGTGATTTAACAAAAGTTCATGTAATTCTTTTACTTTTTCTTCCTCAGTTAAACATAGTAATGGGAAATAACCTACCCCTCCGAAATTCCCAATACCAATTCCTAACATTGGACCATTTAAAAAAAGAGCCCGGTCTGTTTCTTTATACACTTTTTTACATATTTCCGATACTCTTTTTATTGTTTCATCACTCAATTTTTGTTTAAACAAATCCTCCTTTATCTTTCCTAAATCAAGTTTCGGCAATTCGTTATCAAAAAAAACAGGTTGTCCACCATGTTCAGAGTCAAATACATACGAATCCGGGGGCATTCTTAAACCATATTCGGGTTGAATAACAGTTCCATCTTCTAAAATCTTAAATCGAGATGCTTTAATAACTTTTGCAGGTAATCTACCCCCAAAATCAAAATATTCCCATTGATTATCATCGATATAACCATTGGCAAATCCCATTCTCACGGTTATAACATCACAGTCCAGAACATCGAGAACATCTAAGTCCGGCAAAGCGAGCATTTGTCCTGTATCATGAACATAAGGAATTCTTTCCTTTAATCCTAAAAATTGAATTAAATGCGGATATGTAAAAGCACTTATTCCTGTGGAATCCATCCCTCCTAAATCCATAGGAATACGGTCCGTTTTTAAAAAATTTAAAGCATGTATTACTCGTTCTCGATGTGTCATTGATTACCCTTAAATTACATAATAGAGGTTTATAATAACAAAAAAGATAGAAACCTTTCATAGAGAAGGATACTGGGGAAAATGAATTTTAGGTAAGAATTTAAATTAGATAGGCTTATTATCCTTATCAACATGAACAATAGTTGGTTTCCATCTTTCCGCCTGCTCTTCGGGAATCTGAATAAAAGAAACAATAATAAGTAAATCGCCGGGTTGTCCCAAACGGGCAGCCGCACCATTTAAACAAATTACCCCACTTCCTGCTGGACCTTCAATAGCATAAGTTGTAAAACGGTCTCCGGTATTAATATTAAATACATGAACTGCTTCATAGGGATAGATATTTGCTTTGTTCATTAAATCTTTATCTATAGTAATACTTCCTTCATAATTCAAATTTGCCTGGGTAATTTTTGCTCTGTGAATTTTACTTTTAAGCATTGTTAGGAACATTTTTTAATCTCCATATCACTAATGTTAAACTCTTAATTTTATGTTATCAATTAATCTTGCTCTTCCTACCCATGCGGCTACTGCAATTAATACTTCGCCTTGAAGGGTATAAATTGGCTTCATTGTTTCTGCATCTACTATTTCTATGTAGTCAATTTCCACATTAGCCATTTCTAAAGCAAGGATTTCTTTTATACGCTCAATAGATTTTTCTCCTTTTTTAATAAGTTCCTCAACTTTGAACAATCCCCTTGATAAACACAGGGCTTCTTTTCTTTGAGCAGGAGTTAAATATTGGTTGCGAGAACTCATTGCAAGTCCATCAGGTTCCCTAATAATAGGCATTTCAATGATTTCTGTGCCCATATTTAAGTCACGAACCATCCTTTTAATTACTGCACATTGCTGGGCATCTTTCTGACCGAAATAAGCACGATCTGGTAATACAGCATTAAATAATTTTGTAACTATAGTTGCCACACCCCGAAAGAAATGGGGACGGGATGCTCCACATAATCCTTCAGATACCTTTTCTACAACCACATAAGTAGAATAATCTTCAGGATACATAGTCTCTACCGTGGGTGCGTAGATAATATCTATACCTATAGAAAAGCACATTTTACTATCTTTTTCAAAAGAACGCGGATAAGCCTCAAAATCTTCATTAGGTGCAAATTGTGTGGGATTGACAAAAATACTTACTACGGATACATCGTTTTCTGCTACAGAAGCCCGCATTAAACTCAAGTGTCCCTCATGAAGAGCCCCCATCGTCGGAACAAAACCAATTGTATGCCCTTCCTTTTTTTGTATCAATGACCAATTACGCATTTCTTCTGGTGTCTTTATAATTTCCATACCTATTCTCCTTATGTATACCCATGCTTTTCTTCGGGATATTTACCCTGTTTTACTTCACTCACGAAAGTAGAAAAAGCCTCTTTCATATTTTCACGGACATTTATATATGTTTTGGCAAAACGAGCCTTTCCCCAGCCTAATATGTCATAACATACAAGTATTTGTCCATCACAATCGGGTCCTGCACCAATACCTATTGTTGGAATTTCCAGACTTCCGGTTATTTCTTTTGCCAAATCGGAAGGGATACATTCAAGCACAATAGAAAAACATCCTGCTTCTTGCAATTCTTTTGCCTCTTTCTTTAATCTTTTCCTGCAGGCTTCAGAACGCCCCTGAACTTTATACCCCCCTAATTCAAGTATAGATTGAGGAGTTAATCCAATGTGTCCCATCACAGGAATTCCCGTTTTGATTATCTTTTCTATGGCTTCACCATATTTTGATACAGGACCTTCCAATTTAACTGCCTGTGCTCCTCCTTCAGATATTAATCTACCGGCATTTTTTAATGCTTCTTCTGATGAAATTTGATATGACAAAAAGGGCATATCTGCTATTACGAGAGTGTTTTTTACAGCATGTGAGACAATGGAAGTATGATAGGTCATTATATCCATTGAGACTTTTAGAGTATTTTCTCCTCCCATTACTACCATGCCTAAAGAATCACCTACTAAAATTCCATCTACTCCTGCTTCTTCAACCAATTGTGCAATAGGAAAATCATATGCCGTTAATAAAGCAATTTTTTCTTTTCTCCGTTTTTGTTCCAGAAAATGATTTACTGCTTTTTTATTCATCTTTTCCTCCTGAACCGTGACTTCATCAAACTGAATCCGTCCCGGTCCCTTTTGGGCTCCAAGCGGAGCGGTTCAAGGAGTTACTTTTAACTCTGTTTTTACCACCTTACCTTCAACTTCCGGGTTTAACAGCAACTCTTCAATTGTCTTACCCGTAACGGGGTCAACTTTACTGCTACATAAATCTGCAAGAGGTTGCAAAACAAAACGACGCTTGCGAAACTCTGCATGAGGAAGAACTAATTGCACATCATTGAAAATCAAATCATCATAGAAAATTATATCGATATCAATAATGCGTGGTATCCACCGTTCTTGTCTATGTGTCCTTCCTAATTGATATTCAATTTTTTTTATTTCGCTCAGGAGTTCAAGCGGACTTAATTCCGTCTCAATCTCCACTGCAATATTCAAAAATGTAGGTTGATTTTTATTCCCTACCGGCTCCGTTTCATATATATTCGAAGCCTTTTTTACTTTCGTTTTGAAAACTTCATTTAATTTTCTGAGGGCATGGGTAATATTATCAAACCGTTTACCCATATTACTACCAATACTTAAATAAACCCTCATATTCAACTCTTTCTTATATTATAACACTAAAAAAAATATATTCAAATATTGTTAAATTTATTTTTGATTTTCAAACAACTTTTGTCTTATTGTATTTTAATCGGATAAAACACATAAAGAGTAAAAGGAAATCTATTATGACTAAATCACATCAAAAAATGTTTCTTTATTCCATCATACTTGCTTTGAGTATTATAATACTTTCTTTTAACGCAATAGCACAAGATTATACAAAAGAATCCAAAGAACAAAAAGACCAGAGAATGAAATGGTGGAGAGAAGCACGGTTTGGACTTTTTATACATTGGGGTTTGTATGCAATTCCTGCAGGTAAATGGGGAGATAAAACACACTATGGAGAATGGATACGGCACGAAGCACAGATTCCCCTTCCGGAGTATGAAAAACTTCTTACTCAATTTAACCCTGTTAATTTTAATGCAAAAGAATGGGTAAAAATGGCAAAAAATGCAGGTATGAGATATATTGTAATTACTTCAAAACATCATGACGGCTTCTGCTTGTTTGATTCTAAAGTAACCGATTGGGATGTAATGTCAACACCATTCAAAAGAGATATATTGAAAGAACTGTCGGATGCCTGCAAAGAAGAAGGTATTAAAATGTGTTTTTATTATTCCATAATGGATTGGCATCATCCGGACTATCTCCCGCGAAGAGAATGGGAAAAAGAACAACGACCGGAAGGAGATGCTAATTATAACCGCTATGTGGAATATATGAAAGCACAATTGAAAGAACTCGTAAATAATTACGGACCTTTAGGTATTTTATGGTTTGATGGAGAATGGGAAAACACATGGACACATGAAAAAGGTGTGGATATGTACAACTATGTCCGTTCTCTACAGCCCGATATTATCATCAATAATCGTGTTGATACAGGTCGTTCGGGGATGGAAGGTCTTTCAACAAGCGAAAATGTTGGAGATTATGGAACCCCTGAGCAAGAAGTGCCTGCCAAAGGATTGCCCGGTGTCGATTGGGAAACTTGTATGACTATGAATAAACATTGGGGCTATAATGCATATGATAAATTTTTCAAATCCACAAAAGTATTAATTCAATTATTAGTAGAAATTGTTTCTAAAGGAGGTAATTTCCTTCTCAATGTAGGACCAATGGCAAATGGCGAGTTTCCAGCTGAATCTGTTGAAAGATTAAAAGAAATAGGAACATGGATGAGTGTTAACAGCGAATCAATATATGGCACTATAGCAAGTCCATTTGATAAACCGTCCTGGGGCAGATACACCCAGAAGAAAATGGAAAATGGCAATACTATCTTATATGCTCATGTTTTCCAGTATGAACCTGATGGTAAAATTAATATCCCAACAAACAAAAAACCTGTTAAAGCATGGTTATTAAAAGCACCTTCTGAATCCGTAAAAACTATAAATAAAAAAGGGAATATTATTATTCAACTGCCCAAGATTGAACCTGACCCCTATGATACAGTTATTGGTTTGGAGTTTGAGGGAAGTCTATAAAATGACATAATAAAATGGCGCGCCTGGTGCGACTCGAACGCACGACCCACGGCTTAGAAGGCCGTTGCTCTATCCATCTGAGCTACAGGCGCACTATTAGAAGATTCTTAATTATACGAAAAAGTTTCGTTAAATTAAAAATTAGTTAGATTATCAAAAAAGTGATGCGCTTTTACACCTAAGAAAACATTCATATTCTTTTTTAAGTTTAACTTTTGAAATTCTTCAATGGAAATAAAAGCTAACAAAGGATTCCCTTTTTTATCCGATAGTTCTATCTTTACCATTGGTCCAGCTGTGTTGATATATTGAATCGTTGCTGGAATAGGATTTTCTTCCGATAAATGGAGTGCTATGGATATTTGGTTCGGTCTAACAAAAACACTTTTTTCTACTCCTCTGGAATCATCCGGCAAAAATACAATTTCTCCATTACTCAATTCACGGGCATGAAATAGATTAACATCACCTAAAAATTGGAAAACAAACGGAGTTTTAGGAGAAAAATATACCTCTTCCGGTGAACCTATTTGTTCAATTCTTCCCTGATTCATAATAACGACGCGGTCAGAAACCTCAAGGGCTTCTTCCTGGTCATGAGTAACAAAAACACTTGTAACATGTATTTCATCATGTAGTTTTCGTAACCATCTTCGTAATTCTTTACGAACTCGAGCGTCTAATGAACCAAACGGTTCATCTAAAAGTAAAATAGACGGTTGGATTGCCAAAGCCCTTGCTAATGCTACCCGCTGTCTCTGACCGCCAGAAAGTTGCATGGGATAATGATTGGCTAAAAAGTCTAACTGCACCAGTGTTAATAAATCCATCACTCTCTTTCGTATTTCAGATTCGCTGGGTCTTACCCTACGAGGTTTTACTCGCAAACCAAATGCCACATTTTCGAATACAGTCATGTGCCGGAAAAGGGCATAGTGCTGAAATACGAAACCTATACCTCTGTCGCGAGGGTCCTCTTTTGTCACATCCCTGCCTTCCAAAATAACACTTCCCGAATCCGCCCGTTCAAGACCTGCTATAATTCGTAGTATAGTTGTTTTGCCCGAACCTGAAGGACCTAACAGTGCCAGTAATTCCCCTCTATCAATAGAAAAACTTACATTATCTACAGCCACAAAAGACCCAAATTTCTTTGAAACACCAATTATTTCAATGCTCATTTTAAAATCTAATCTCCATATTTATGTGTTTTCATATATAAATAAAGTGGGTCTCTTTTTTCTATCCACTTGCGGAATATTAAACTTACAATTCCGATAACACAAAGTAAACTTGCTACACAGAAAGCACCTATCAGGTTATATTCGTTATATAAAATCTCCACTTCCAGAGGAACAGTTATGGTCTTTCCCCGTATATGCCCTGAAACAACAGAAACTGCTCCAAATTCACCTACACAACGTGCAGAACACAAAACCATACCATAAAATAAAGCCCAACGTATATTCGGTAATGTAATTTTTAGTAATATCTGCCATGTATTGGCTCCTAACATTCTTCCCGCTTCTTCCATTTCCTGTCCCTGTTCCTCCATAATAGGTATTAACTCTCTGGCTACAAAGGGAAAAGTTACAAACAATGTCGCAAGAACCATTCCAGGAAAAGCAAATATAATTTGAATGTCCCACTTTTCCACAATTTTACCTAACAAACCGTTCACTGAAAACAACAAGACAAATATTGTCCCTGCAACAACAGGGGAGACTGTAAAAGGCAAATCTAAAAAGGTAAGAAGTATTTTCTTCCCTCGAAATGTATATCGGGTAATATACCAGGCACATGCTATACCAAAAAATGTATTCAAAGGTAAGACAATGAGTAATATTTTTAAGGTTAAGAGAATAGATTCGATAGTTTCTTTACGAGTAATATTACCTGCATATACAGAAATACCCTGAATAAATGCATTGAAAAATACTACAAACAGAGGTATAACAAGGAACAAAAGAAGAAAACACAGAGCAACTGTAATAAGAAATAAATGGAAACATATCACAAGCAATCTTTTCATTCTCATAATTTATGTAATCCCTGAGTAGCGTTTATTCCAGAATTGTATAAAATTTAAGCACAAAAGTAATAAGAAAGATACAGTTAAAAGAAATACAGCGATGGAAGCAGAACCATAATAGTCATATTCTTCTAATCGCATTACAATTAATAATGGGGCTATTTCTGTTTTTAATGGTTGGTTCCCCGCAATAAAAATGACAGAACCATATTCACCCATAGACCGAGCAAAGCTCAGTGTAAATCCTGTTAGCATTGAAGGAAGAATTGTCGGAAATATGATTTTTTGAAAAATGTTCAAGCGAGAAGCACCTAAACATCGGGCTGATTCTTCTACCTCCGGGTCTAAATCCCTCAATACAGGTTCTATTGTTCTGACTGCAAAAGGGAAACTCACAAAAATCATTGCAATTGCTATACCGATAGGGGTAAAAACAACCTTAAATCCATGCGACTCTAAAAATGAACCTATCCAGCCTCGAGGTCCATATAACCATGTTAATGAAATTCCTGCAACTGATGTAGGTAGAGCAAATGGTAAATCAATCAATGCATCCCAGAAGCCCTTAAAAGGAATTTTATACCGCACAATAACCCATGCAACAAGAAATCCGAACAAAGAATTTATGCAGGCGGATATAAAAGATAATCCGAAGGATACCTGATATGCTTTTATGGCTCTTATCGAAAAAACAGCGGAAATAAAATCATTTAAGGACCCACTAAAAACTTTAATGTATAGTGTGGATAGTGGAAGGAGAATAATTAAACTTAAATATAACCATGTTATACCCAATGAAAGACCATATCCGGGTAGAACAGATTTTTTATTTAATATTTTTTTCATCCTTTACTTTCTTTCTAACATAATCTGGTCAAATATCCCCCCATCTGAAAAGTGAATTTTATGTGCCTCTTCCCATCCACCGGGATACAATTCCTCAAGTCGAAACAATTTAACATTTAGAAATTTGTTTTGAAATTTTTCAAATATAGCAGTGTTACTACAACGATAAAAATGTTTTACAATTATATTCTGTGCCTCGTCTGAATAAAGAAATTTAAGATATTCCTGTGCAATATCTCTTGTCTTATGTTTTTCTACATATTTATCTATAACAGCAACAGGAGGTTCTGCTAATATACTTTCTCCAGGGGAAACAACTTCAAGACTATTTTGTGTTTCCTGTATTGCAAGAAATGCTTCATTTTCCCAACTTAACAGAACATCTCCAATACCTTGAAGAAAGGTATTGGTTGAACCCCTTGCTCCTGTATCCAATACAGGGACATTTTTATATACCTTTTTCACAAAGTCTCGTGCATGTTCAATACCTGCCTTGCGGTACGCATACCCCCAACATGCCAAATAACACCAGCGTGCACCTCCAGAAGTCTTAGGATTTGGCGTTATCACCTGCACATCAGGTCGAATTAAGTCATCCCAGGTTTTAATATTTTTTGGATTTCCTTTTCGAACAAGGAAAACAATTGTTGAAGTATAGGGACAACTGTTATTGGGTAATTGCTTTTGCCAATTCGGAGACAAAAGCCCCCTCATTTTTGCAATCATATCTATATCATAGGCTAATGCTAAAGTTACGACGTCTGCCTCTAATCCTTCCATGACAGAACGGGCTTGTTTACCAGAACCGCCATGAGACATTTTAATATTTAATTCGTTTCCATTTTCCTTTTTCCATTTCTCAGCAAAAACTATATTGATTTCTTTATATAATTCCCGTGTTGGGTCATAAGAGACATTTAATAATTCTATTGTTTCACCAAAGCAATATCCTAAAAAGAAATTAATTATTATGCAAAAAAACATAAACCTTTTAAACATATAATACTCCTTAACTTATGTTATGTTATGAGCAAAAAAAGTGCCAATATTATAGAGATATATTTTACTATATAAATAACTGTCAAATATCAACTTTTTATATTTGAAATATTTAGTGGAATTATATAAAATATAATACTGAAATATATGGTGGAAATAAACACGATATATAAAGGATAGGCTATGAACAAAGATTCGTTATTGACTATATGGAAAGAGGTTGCAAAACATAATAGAATAGAAGATTTTTTAATCAGAATCATTCCTGAAATAAAAAAAGAAATATTTACATTAGAAAGCATAGATATTCTGGTTATACACAGAAAATTGAAGATATTAGAACTTATATCTACACCTAAGCCTACAAAAATGCACAAGATGAATCATATATCTTTAACTGAGGAAATGATAAATCAATTACAGAAATTTTCTGTAGAAAAATCGGTGTTTCAGGGAACGGAAATTTCTCTTCCTGGCTATCTGTTTACTATTCTTTCATCTTTCTATGAGCATGAATGGTTTTCTTCTATTTTTCTATCTCCATTAGAAGTTGATAAAAGTATAGAAGGGATTTTGATAGGGGTATTAAAAAAGAATGGTCTAATTCCTGATAGAATTAAGGATATACTAAAAATACTTCAAAAGCCTTTTTCAGTGGCACTGGCAAATCATATTCGAATTCTCGAAATGGAGACATTAAAGAAAGCGGAAGAAGCGGAAAAAATAAACCTGTTACGAAAGTTAGGTAGGGAATCGTTTGGTGAACGAATTATAGGAGAAAATACAGGCTTAAAATATGTTATGGAGCGGGTTAAATTAGTAGCCAGTTCAGACCTGCCTGTATTAATTTTAGGTGAGACAGGAACGGGTAAAGAACTTATTGCTCGTGCATTACATAAAAATTCAAATAGGGCACAGGGACCAATAATACGCGTTAATTGCGGGGCTATCCCACCGGAGTTGATTGATTCACAATTATTTGGTCATGAGAAAGGTTCTTTTACGGGTGCTGTTGAAAAACATATCGGTTGGTTTGAACGGGCTGATGGAGGCACTTTATTTCTGGATGAAATAGGAGATTTACCTTTGCATGCACAGGTTCGGCTACTTCGAATTTTACAGGATGGCTGGTTTGAAAGGGTAGGTGGAAAAGAACCTATTCATGTAGATGTGCGTCTTGTTACTGCAACCAATTCTGACCTTGCACAATTGGTAGTTGAAAAAAAATTCCGTGAAGATTTGTTCTACCGTATCTCAACATTTCCTATCATATTACCACCACTAAGAGAAAGGAAAGAAGATATTCCGGAAATGGCAAAATATTTTGCAGAGAAATCAGCACAACGATTTAGTTTACCGGTGGTCTATCCCACGGAAGATGATATAGAACTTCTCTGTCATTATTCATGGCCGGGAAATGTTCGTGAACTTGCTTCTGTAATTGACCGTTCGGCTATTTTAGGGAATGGTAAGAAGTTAGAAATAGCACATGCCCTGGGTTTATCAAATACAAAGCAAATAATATTTATGCATAAAAGTAAGGAAGAAACTGAAGAGATTATACCTTTAAATGAATATAATAAAAGATATATTGAATATGTTTTATCCAGAACAAATGGGAAAATTGATGGTAAAGGAGGATGTGCAGAACTATTAGGTGTAAATCCAAACACATTAAGAGCAAAAATAAAAAAATTAGGAATTAATCTTAAGTTATATAAAGTAAAAAAATAATATTTCAAAAAAAAACCGAATATCCCGTAAAAAACTTTACTTCCCTAATAAAATTATGATATTTTAGATTGTAAAGCAAGTAAAATTGAATTTAAACAGAGGAGGTTAAGTTATGAAAAAGAGTTTAACTATTGGAAAGAGACTTGCAATTGGTTTCGGATTATTGACTTTTATTTTAGTCATAGTAGGTCTTGTAGGTCTTATCTCTGTCTGGCAGATTTCAAAAACTATTAATGCATTAACAACTCGTTCATTACCATTAACAGATACATATATAATAAGAGCCCAATATCCGCGCGTTTTGGCAGGTGAAAGTTCATTGTTATCCACAGAAGCAACTGACGAGATAAGAACTGCGCAGTATAAAAGATTCGAACAGGCAAAAGAAGAATTTAAAAAAGCATTTGATTTAATTGAAGGTATAAAACTTACGTCTGAACAGGAAAAAGCATATAAAGAATTTAAGCCTTTACATGATACATGGTGGAAAAATCATGAAACATTTTTAGAATTTGCGAGAGAGTTTGAAAAGTATGATATAAAAAATCCAGCAGAATTCCAACGAGATATAAGACAATTTATTGGCGACCATTATAAATTATGTA
>JBMFRC010000009.1:0-132912 GCA_049968235.1 Candidatus Hydrogenedens sp. | reverse complement strand
TTACGGCTTTGAGGTGTTTTGCTGGAGTTTGCTTTTTTTGTATCAGCAATATATTGGTATCGACAGTAGCATTTTCAAACACACCAGGTCCCAAATCGATAAGAAGCAATGGGTTGTATTGTGTAAAAAAACTCCGCAATTTTTCACCATAGCCCGCACGCATCCATTTATTTGAGGTAATGAAGCAAAGATGTCCTCCATCTCTCAGTATTTGAATTCCTTTTTCGTAAAAAAGGGCATAAATATCGCCCGTGCGGGCAAAGGTCTGGTAGTTTTGTTTTTCGTATAATTTAGCGAGTTTCCCTCCCTCTTTTTGCAGTTGGATATACGGCGGATTAGCGATAACGATGTCGAAACCTGTGTCGATGCCGAACATCCATTCAGGGTCGAACCAGTCCGCAGAAATATGGGCATCATAGGGGTCCCATGCAAGGATAGTTTCTAATTTATCATTATATAAAGAATCCTGTTTAAGTAATTCTTCTATTCTATTTCGCGTTTTCTTATCCTCCTCTTTTATCGTTTCTTTCTTTCTCTGGTCTGATTCGCTAAAATATTTTTTTCTTAACTCGAATAATTTCCTTTCTTCTTCCTGTATTTCGGGTGAAGACAGGTCTTCGGTTTTTATGTTTAAGGAACGAAGAGTATCTGCGGGGACGAGTTTTGTTTCAAGATTAGGCAGAGGTTCTATCCCGCTGTTTTTCTGTGTTTTATCAACCTTTTCATCCACCAGTAGTGCGATAAAGAAGCGGAGTTTTGCCAGTTGTATGGCAATAGGTTGAATATCCACACCAAACAGGCAGTTCTGGATGAGATATAATTTCCTACCGTAGTCCAGTTCATTCTTTTGAAATTGTTCTTCAATTTTGTTGATTAACTCATTCCGGAGTTGTGGGTCGGAAACAGATTTTTTTACCCCCTCTATCTGCTGTTGTTTCCACATCTCATTATGTGGGTCAAGTTTAGATAGGATATGGACAAGTTGTTGTAACATTCCCATCAAAAAGGCTCCCGAACCTACCGCAGGGTCCAATACTTTAAGATTGTTAATGGCATGGATGAGTGTATCCTTTTCCGTTTCGGAAAAAACGGGCAGTTCTTCCTGATGAGGGTCTAATAATTGATGAAGTTTTTCATCCAGCGATTTCTCGTTAACATCAACCGCAGAGCCCTTTTTAATCAGGCATAATTTCAGGTATTCCACCAGAGAAGCACGACACATGAATTCTACAATCTCGCGGGGTGTGTAATAACTGCCGGAGGCTTTTCTGGCGGTGGTCGATGTCTCTTCGTTATAACTGGCAAGCAGATTTTCAAATATTTTTCCGAGTAGTTCCGGGTCAAGGGCAACTTCTTCATCACCGGGAACATTTTCATCAATCGTGAAATTGTAATCCTTTAATATTTCAATAATTCCGTAAACCTTTGCGGATTTATATGAATTGTCCCCAAAATATTTACTAATATCGACCGTTTGTTCCTCACCGAAAAAGAAGATATTTCTAATATTAGGATGTTTTTGATGCGATGAAGAGAAGCCATCCAGCCGTAGTTCTCCTTCTGTCGGGTTCTTTGGGTCTTTTCTACTTTTATCCAGACACTCAAATAGACCGCCGTTCAGGAACGGTATCGGTTGGAAGAGCTCTTCTATATCCGTTTCATTTTTGAATAGTTCCTTATACCTGTATTTATTATGGTTCATGTAATCGTTATTCTTGCCTTGATATTGTTTATCATTGCGGAATTGTCGTCTGTCCTGAGGTGTGTTCAGTGTAGCGAAGAATAAATTCTGGAGGATGGCATTGTAATAAGCAGTTCCGTCATCTTCAATATCATGCAGATAGCTTCTTAATTCCTGTCTATCGAACAATTTTCCCGGAATAAGTTTTTTCTCTTTCATGAACCAGATAAAAATCAATCGAGATAAGAGACGGATTAAAAACAACTCTCTTCCGTTGTTTTGGTTAGGAACGGATGGGGGATATTTAATCTTTTCATCAGATAGCACCCAGAAATACCATTGTGCCACCTTGTTATAAAACTCTCGGGTAACCTTTTCTACGGAGAATGCGGATTTGATGTCATTTAACCTGTCAAAGGATTCATCCGCACATAACTGCTGAATGAAGGTTTTATTTGTCAAATTTCGTGATACGAAATAGGTATATCGTTTGTAGGGGTTATATTGTAATCTTCTGCCCGCCGGTTCTTGATAAATCAAACTCCAACGATAATTAAAATCGTCATCATAAAAAATGAAAAAACCGCCGATGAGGTCAAAATTGCCTGTCTGATACAAAGTTTTTAATATTTGTTTCCCTTTGTCGAACTGACGCTTTTTACTACTCCGCTCTGTTAGTCCCCCTGTGGTATGGAGTGTAACCACGATAAATTTTTCTGTACTATCTCCTTCTTCAGCATACGACGGTGTTAGAGATAATTCACCAACTTTTTGGACTTCATTAAAATTATCATCCCGAAAATGAAATGAATAGTCCTCAGGCATCTCTGAAAAGTGTTCCGTCTTTTCTTGTAAAAAGCATATAAGCGATTTTTGTAACCCATCATAATTTGTTGCTCCGATAAAGTTCTCTAAATGTCTTTTGGCAGACAGGTTCATTTTTATCCCCTTTATATAATTGTCTAAGGTTGATTCTCCATCGCAATAATAACTTCTGGTTTAATAGATATTAGGTCATTTTTAATTTTAGTAAGGTAATCATCTCCTAAATCGTTTCGCAGTTTATCAATGACCTCTTTAAATTCTTTAAATTGTTTTTCCTTATCCAGTTTCAGATTTCGAATTCGTCGGATGGTATAATCGGACAATGTCCGATAGTATGAAATATCTTCTGATAATATGTTAAGGAAACTTTTATAGTCATCCAATTCTGCGGGTAATTGTTGCAATATTGTTTTAATATTGGTCATTGCCTCAGTCCAAATTTTCCTTCCTCTTGAAAAATCCGTAGTTGCTACTTCAATGAGAGATATATAATTATTCCAGAATTTGTCTGAAATGTGAAGGGGTTGTTCTTCATATTCACACTGGATATAATTCAATGCATCTTCAAGCGGTTTTTCAGCGGTTGTGCCAGGTGTTCCATCGGTATATTTTACAAATATACTTCTGCCTTTTCTTAAAAATACAACGAGGTTGTAGGTGTGGTATTTCTTTGCCGTTTTTACACGTGAAGGGTATTTCTCTATGGTTCGAATGACTTCCGGATAGTTCTTTTTTATCTCGTAATATTTCTTCTTTATGGTCGTATATAAACTTTCTGGCTCGAGTTCATCCGGAAGAGTCATAACTTTGGTGTATAATCGCGAAGCAGTAGGTTCCTCATCGGGCTCAAAAATACGGGCATCTTCACCAATTGTATTATGAATGAGGAACATCTTATGCTGGGCTATTTCACGACTTTTGACAACATCAGCACCTGTTTCTGTTGGGAAGAAATTGTAGATATATAAAGTATTGTAGACCTTTTTACTGATTCGATTTATTCGTCCTACACGCTGTATGACCCGTGTCGGGTTCCACGGAATATCATAATTAATAACTGCGCCAGCACGATTCAGATTAAATCCTTCGGAAAGTCGGTCTGTTGTTATAAGAATGTCATAGGTATCTTCCTGTTGGTTCTTTTCATAACTGGCATCGAAATTTTTTAATAGCGTCTCATAACGGTCATCGGACGGCTTTCCTATGACTGTTAAAATACGATTTTTCAAGTTTTCGGGTAATAAGTGCTTCATCTGTTCTTCTAAATGGCGGGCTGTATCTATATACTCAGTAAAGATAACTATCTTTCGTTTGGATTCATTTTCTTCTTTATTCTGGATAATTTTTGGGATTTCTTCTGCTAAAGATTTCGATTTCGGGTCTTTCTGTATCAAATGAAGGTCTTCAATCTCTTTGAGAATTCCTTCAAACAATTGAATATCATCATTAATATTTTTAATAAACTCATCCTTGAAGTGGAAGTCCTTCAAATCATAAACCTTATGGATATGTGAGTCGGGTTTATCTAATTTTGCAATTTCTTCTTTAAATCGTTCTAATTCCTCGTCAATTTCATCCGGGTCCATTTCATAAATATGTTCCAATAACTTGCGATTGAGGATATATTTGTTTGTTTTTTCAATGAATTGAAGTATCTTTTTATGAATCTCAATAAAATTTTTAACGCTTTGTTGGAACGCACCGAAAGAACTCTCAAATCGTTTCACTAATAATCGTCTCATAAAATCATATAAGTTTTTCTGGCTTAGTTGTTCTCTCTGTTCCTCCACTTTTTTCCCATCCTTACCATTGGTTTCTATATCCTCATCGATATCTTCCAAATCGGATTTTTCTTCGTAATAATACGGGCGATAAATAGCACCTGAAAATGCACCGTTTTCACCAAAGTAAGTGCTAATAACTTTATCGTAAAACAGCGATTGGTCCGGGCTTAACTCATAGAACAACTCTTTCGGATTTTCTAATCTGGATAAATCCTTAATCTCGTTTTGGTAATCCGGGTCATTTTGTAGGTCAATCCGATTTCGCCGTATAAGCACAGGCTGGATAATTGAGCGAATTGTATTGGCAAGGTATTTTGTCCGCTTTTTTACCGTTGTTAAATCAATATTATCTGAACCGAATAACTTATTATAATAGGTCTGTGCTTTTTGTTTTTTCTCTGCATCTTGCGAATCATGGTATTTTTGTATATGTGATAATTGATTAAAAGTATTTTTGTATTCATTAAACAGAAAATCTAAATTATCAGTCAGGGATAACTTTGATTTGCCCGGAACAGTAAATAATTTTAGTAATGAAAATACATCACTGGGAGAATTACTGAACGGAGTTGCAGTTAAAAGGATAACTTTTTTATGCAGACATATATTTTTTAACAGTTCGTAACTTTCTGTATCCTGATTGCGGTATTTATGTGCTTCATCAATGATAATCACCTCAATATCTTCACATCTACGAACTGTTTTCAATATGGTATCAAGTTTCCCGCTGGAAAAAACCTCCCAGTCATAGAGACCAAATTCTTCGATATACTTACGCCAACCATATTGCCTCAACTCATCGCCCATAATCCCCGGTGGAGAGATGACAATTCCGCGTTTTCTTAAAAGTCGGGCTACGGCACAGGCAATAATCGTTTTGCCCAAACCGACCACGTCGGCAATAATAACGCCGTCATAAGCATTGATAATAGATAAAGCTAATTGAACAGCGTCCATCTGATATTTATAAGGCACATATCCTTTTTTCTCCATAGTTTCTTTAAGGGACTCTAAACTAACCTCTTTCATACTATTTGCATCAAGGTAGGATTTCAGGACCAGGGTATAAGCCTCAAAAGGTTTTATCGATGCAAACATTGTTTCCGTATTGATAATCTGGATTAGTTTCTTTTTTGTTTCCTCTGTTTCTGTGATTTTCACTGCATCATCCCATAAATCGTCAAAAAACGCTTCCGCTTCTTTTGTTCCATAATCACTTATTTCAACATTGAACTCGCCCTGTCCCGATAGACCTGCGTGTGTCAAATTGCTACTTCCCGTGATGAATAGCGTATCGCGAATTAAATCCTGCCCTTCTGATATTTTGAAGATATAAAGTTTTGAATGATTGGGTTTTCTTGTTTTTCGGATGATAATACGATTTTCCTGGATGAGTTTCAGGAAATAAGAAATCTGTCGGTAGGGCTCGGGACGGTCCATATCTTCGGAAGTAAGAGCCGTTTTTAATGATTTAAAAAAATAGTCAATTCTATCTTTATCAGTTAATGAGGTGTCTGGATTGGCATATTCAATCAACTTATTAATTAATTTATCGACATCCATACCTATAAGCACTTTAATCACAATGTTAGGATTTTTTTGTAAACTTTCATACAACTCTGTTATCCCGGAAAAATAGAAGAAACCCACTAAAATTTTAAGTTCTTTGCTGATAGTAATAAGTTCTCTTATACGTTCCCGAAGACTTTTTTGTTCATGATTCGTAATGAAATGACAAATGTTTCTTTCCATGACAATCCCTTTCTATTAATTTCATAAAATTAGAATACTCAAATAGTAAAATAGGAAGGATTATCCTGGCAAATTAACGGGAGGTATAGCCTTCAATTTGATTCGTTTATTTTTTTTCATTTTTATCTGTTTTAAATGTCCGACTTGTCCGACCCGTCCGACCCGTCCGACTCTACTCTTTCTTCTCTCTCTCTCGCCAACGTTTTCGTTCCCAATACATCCGCTCCGTAAAACCACCCTTCTCCAAAAACTCCCGTTCCAAACGTTCTAACTGCTTCCTCAACAAATATGTCGCCTGATGAATCAAACAAATCACCGTATTCCCCGCAACCTCTGCCGACGCTGTCCTTATCCCATAAATATCCGACTTGTCTGACGGGTCCACCTCGTCTAACTTGTCCAACCTGTCCGACTTATACATCTCCCTTATCCTTCCTGCCTCCGGCGAATCCTTACCCCATTGTTTCAAACCATGTTGTCTCAAATAATCCTCATAATCCCGCAACAACTCCTCCAAACTTGCCTTTGCCACACCTGTCAACTTAATCTCCATCTTCTTTGATGTCGCAGACGCCACACTCCCTTCTGCAATATTTTGAACCCCACTCCTGCTCGCCTGAATCATCTGGTCATATGTTCTTGACTTCTTATCAATAAACCGCTAACAAAACAATACCGTCGCGTCATATATCTCCTGTGCTACTTGAAAACTCCGCAATCTCCGATAGCCCCCATGTGGAGGAATTAACCTCCCATCAGACATAACCCTTCCTTTCTATTTTGTGTTTTTTCGTCCGACTTGTCCGACTTGTCTGACCTGTCCGACCCGTCTGACTTGTCTGACCCTTTAACTTCATGGTCGGGGCGGCCGGATTTGAACCGGCGACCCCTTGGACCCAAACCAAGTGCGCTAGCCGGACTGCGCTACGCCCCGAAACAACACTATTATATCTATTCTACCTCAAAAATAGCAATTTCACCATCACCCCGTCTGACCCGTCCGACCCGTCCGATTCTCCCCCAACTTTATTTGCATTTATCTTTCCTTTTTTGCCATAACAATTATTAAATCCAAACATGGAGAAACAAATATGAAACCAAACTCAGTCATATTCGTAATGTTTATCCTTTTAACCCCTTTTGTTTTTGCTCAAATCATGTTTGAAGAAGCCTTCGAACAGGGCTCAACTGCCCCTGATAACTGGCAGACAAGGGTCTGGCAGGGTAAAGGTGAATTCCAATATCCCGTACCGGGGAAAAGTGGCAATGCAGTCCAGATTTCTTCCACCGAAGGTGGTGATTTATCCTGGTTCAATGAAATTGATGTTGACCCATTTGCCCAATACAAACTCTCCGGCTGGATTAAAACAGATAACATTCAATTAGAAAATGGTGTGGGTGCATTACTCAATGTTCATGGAATTGATGGTGCTCGCACAGAAGCATTATCCGGAACGAATGATTGGAAATATGTTGAATCTACCTTTTTTGTCGGTTCACAAACACGAATTATGGTGAATTGCCTTTTTGGGGGTTGGGGTTTGGCGAAAGGTTCCGCCATATTTGATGATATAAAATTAGAAAAAATATCAGATATGGTGATAGGTGATATGAACATTTCTATCGACCCCTCAAAGAAAGGCACTCCGATACATCCATTTATCTACGGTCAATTTATCGAACATTTAGGTCGCTGTATTTATGGTGGTATCTGGGCAGAAACGCTGGAAGACCGCAAGTTCTTCTACCTCATCAACACCAACGATTCCCCATGGAAATTGTTCCCATCGGACATGATGCTCTTTATTGATCAGATTCATCCATATACGAGTTGGTATTCGCCTGTTATACTGCTAAATCAGAGGCATGAACGGGGGCTGGTGCAGGATGGATTAGAAGTGGTTGCAGGTAAGGAATATGTGGGTAGGATTGTGCTAAAATCGACGCATACGGATGTTATAGTTAAAATTGTCCTTCGTTCTGGCGACACTTTATTGGGCGAACCCGCTATTATCCAAAATATTTCACAGGATTATCAGAAATATACATTCCGATTGAAAGTGGATAAAGATGGCAAACCTGCTCAATTTGCTATTCTTGCTACAGGGCAGGGTAACCTATTCATTGGTGCGGTCTCACTTATGCCTGGAGATAATATCAAAGGGATGAGAGCGGATACATTAACCTTGCTTAGACAACTTAATTCGCCCATTTATCGCTGGCCTGGTGGCAATTTCGTCAGTGGTTATAACTGGAAAGACGGCATTGGAGACCCGGATAAACGTCCAACACGCAAGAACCCAGCCTGGGGAGGTATTGATACCAATGATTTTGGTATAGACGAATTTATCCAATTCTGTAGAGAAATAGGAACAGAACCGTTGGCGGTGGTTAATACAGGTCTGGGCGATGTGCAGTTAGCACGTGATATGGTCGAATATGCTAATGGCTCAGTTGATACTCCTATGGGCAAATGGCGTGCCGATAATGGCAACCCCGAACCATACAAAATTACCTACTGGGGCGTTGGCAATGAAATGTATGGCGAGTGGCAATTGGGACATATCCCTGTGGATGACTATGTTAAGAGGCATAATGAATTTGCGCAAGCAATGAAAGCAGTTGACCCGAATATTAAGTTAGTGGGTGTAGGCGAAAATATGGGTATCTGGAGCCAGAAAATGCTGGAAAATTGTGCAAATAATATGGATTTTATAAGTGAACACTTTTATTGTGGAGAAAAAAAGGATGTGCTTGAACATGTTTACCAGTTAGCCGAGAGAATAAAAGCCAAAGTTAAAAATCATAAAGGTTATTTGGAAACGATACCTGCTTTAAAGGAGAAATTTGTGCCCATTGCAATGGACGAATGGAACTATTGGTATGGCGACCATGTCTATGGTGAGTTAGGTTGTGTTTACCACCTGAAAGATGCCTTAGGCGTGGCTATTGGTCTGCATGAATTTTTCCGCAATAGTGATGTAATAACGATGGCAAATTATGCCCAGACTGTAAATGTAATATCTGCCATTAAAACTACCAAAACAACTGCTTTCTTTGATACGACAGGGCTTACCCTGATGCTGTACCGTCAGCATTTCGGTTCTGTGCCTGTAGCTGTCGAGGTAAAACCGCTATCCGATAGCAATCAGGCAGGGGTATCTATGGTACCAATTGATGTTTTCTCTGCCTGGAAAGATGGGCAAGAGGGGATATTAACTCTCTCTGTGGTAAACCCCATGGATAGGGCAATTAATATCCATGTAGGTGTAGCAGGCAAGGAGGTGACACCACCGAAAACCGCATGGATACTCACGGGCAAAGACCCAATGTCCATTAACCTGCCTGATACTGAACCTGGCGTCTGGCTGAAGGAAGAAAAAATCAATAAGAAAGCCTTCCCTGAAATGGAAATTCCACCATATAGCATTGTTATAACAGAATTAAAAGTAAAATAAATTTTAAACGATAGGAGCATATCTTATGTTATTAACATCCTTTGTTATTGCGACCGCTATTGCCACTGCTTATGAGCCCACATGGGAATCATTGGACCAGCGACCTAATCCGCAATGGTTTGAAGATGCCAAATTTGGTATTTTTATTCACTGGGGGGTATATTCCGTCCCGTCATGGGCACCCAAGGAAACTTATTCGGAATGGTATTGGAATCACATGCAAAATAAAGAGGGTGCCACATGGAAATTCCATGTTGAGAAATATGGTGAAAAATTCCAATATCAGGACTTTGCACCAATGTTCAAAGCAGAATTATATGACCCGAACCAATGGGCAGATATATTTAAAAGGTCGGGTGCGAAATATGTCGTTTTGACATCCAAACATCACGATGGCTTTTGTATGTGGCCCAGTATGCAAAGTTGGAATTGGAACGCAATGGACATCGGACCGCATCGAGACCTCGCAGGCGACCTTATCAGTGCAGTAAAGAATGCTGGACTTAAAGCCGGGTTTTACTACTCATTATATGAATGGTTCAACCCGCTGTATAAACAGGATGTACATCGCTATGTAGAGGAACATATGTTACCGCAGATGAAAGACTTAATTATTCGCTATCAACCGGATGTGTTCTGGTCTGATGGGGAGTGGGACCATCCGAGTTCTGTCTGGCGGAGCACGGAGTTTTTAGCTTGGCTGTTTAATGAATCGCCCGCACCAAAGGATATCGTTGTAAATGACCGCTGGGGCAAAGATTGTCGTAATATACATGGAGGTTTTGCAACACCTGAGTATGGACATATCCCCGAGGGTCCGTTGATGGAAAAGGGACTGTTTGAAGAGTGCCAGGGTATGGGTCGGTCATTTGGTTATAACCGAAATGAGACGGCGGAAAATTACCGTAGCACCGCGGAATTGCTTCACCTGCTCATAGATAATGTCTCACGGGGTGGTAACCTACTATTGGACATAGGTCCATCCGCAGATGGACGCATACCGGAGATAATGCAGGAACGGTTGTTGGAGATGGGCAAATGGTTAGAAGTTAACGGTGATGCTATCTACGGAACGGATGTATGGAAAGATGCACCGAAGATGGAGAATTTCCGTTTCACACGCAAAGGGAATGCAATATATGCCATAGCGTTGAAATGGCCCCCCGAGACATGGACCATCCCCAAACCAGCTGAGTTCCAGACCGTGCCCAAAGTAACCTTACTCGGCACAGACATTCCGGTAAATGCGGAAGACCAATACGGGCAAATAGTTATAACTACACCTTGCGTCTCCCCTGCCCAAATCCCATGCCAACACGCCTGGGTACTGAAATTCGAGTTTTGAAATTCTGTAGATGTTATTAATATTTAAAGTGAACACATGGATTTGCCAATACAAGTATCATCGTAGGTATTACTGTCAAAAGTATTACAGTGATTTAAGATGATGACAACAAATGGCTATATATGTGGGGATAAGAATTTTGGATTGGAAAACGAAAACAGGAAGTCATGGCAAAGGAATTATTACGAACACGTGATTCGGAATGAAAGAGAATATGAAAGAATCATGGACTATATAATAAATAGTCTTAGCCATTGGGAATTGTATTATTTGGACCCTCACCGAATAAAACATTATAAGGATATAAACCAATATTTCAATAAATATGGGGTAGATTCTAATAGTGTAATTCTATCCTTATAAAACAAAATTTAGGAACAAAAAATGTTTCATCTCTTAAAAGGGAGAAAGATGTTCGGAAATATAAATGTTCTTATTATTTTGTGCCGGAGATGGTGAAAGTTTGGGATAGAGTGGTGTCTTGTGTTTTGGCGTGGATGGTGAGGGTGTGTGTGCCGGGGGTGATAAGGTTATCGTAGGTGTAATCTTCTCCGCCAAGTATTTAGGGAGGTTGAGTATAAGTATTGGTGAGTTGTCCATCGAGGAGGATTTGGACCTCGTTAGGGGTAATTCCTTCTACCCAGATTCGACAGCGTTCCCAGTTATGGTATTCGAGGTCTCCGTCTTCGGAGGGTTGTATCCAGATGCGTTTGCTAAATTGTTGATTTTGTTTGTTGTATCGTTGCCACCAGTTATGAACTGCTTCGCTACTGGAAATGAGTCGTATACAGCGTCTGTCTTCTGGTCGTTTATTGGTGCAGATGCGTGCGTCGGATTGGTATACATAAATGCCGTCGGTGCCTGCCTGGTAGAGTTGATGGATACGCCATAGGAATAGGGCGGGTATTTCGAGTCCCCAACTTAATCCATCAATGACGGGGAGTAGTTTGCATGTTGAGCCACGAACGGCGTTGCTGTATGGGGTGATGTCGAAGTGCATATGTCTGCCCTAGATGTTGCTTGGGCAGAGGTAATCAACTAATCCTTCATGAATCCATGTGTTGTAGTCGAAATTTTTCCAGAGACTTACACCTTCCGCCGGGAAACGGAGTAATAAGGGTATGGATTTATCACGTTTTTTTGCAAATTCTTCGCGTAGTGCTTTGAGTTCTCGCAGGAATTGATTGCAAGTTTCAGGTTTGTCAATACCACCGGGATACCTACAAAAATCTATGGAGATGCCATCTGCACCAATTTCAAGCGTCTCTTTTAGTAAGGATAAGATATATTGACGAACTTCGGGTATGTCATATCTCAATAATCCGTCCGTCATCCAATCGGGGTGTTGTTTTGAAAAATCACTTTGTAATGGTGTGTCGGGATAGCAGTAGGTCGCTCCGAAGTTGGCGTGTGCGGTTAAGCCTAATTCGTGGGCATATTGGAGTTCGGTTTGTAATGTGTTGGTCATTTGTTGCATTTTTCCGACATTACTTGTATGGGGGATAACACCGCCGATAGGGTCGCCGATAGTGTTGTAAAGAAATTGGTCGGTTAAGCGTGATTCATAAACGACTTTCATGCCGAAGCGACCCACCTGGATGTCTACGATATTAACTCGTGCTTCCTTATATGTGGAAATAGGTTCTCGATGTTGCAGGCTTTCCTGTATATCCTCGAAGAATGCCCATGAGTAAGGTTCAAAATAGCCTGCAACGATTTTGTCGGGTGTTCCAAATTGGCTTTCTAACATTTGTACCTGTTCTGTGGATAAGGGGACTAACTTAATATAATCAATTCTACTTTCGGTATAACCTGTGTAGTAATGGGTTTGTTTCAGGACTATGTGTTGTCTGTCCATAGGAGATCATGAGCATAAGATTGTTTTTCTCCGGGTGTACCTGCAGGGACTGTATATGAAATGTGAATATAACGAGTAATGGGGTCTATTGTTGTAGATAAAGATGTTGGTTGATTTCCTTCACTATTTGCAATCGTATTAATTAGCACGATAGAAAAAATGAATCCAAAAGGGTAGTAGATTGATTTGCAGGATTTTTTTGAGAAGAAATTTTTCATTACTTCACTTCCTCTCGACATGTCTAATTTTATCTTAGCCAGAAAGATAGGGACAACATAAGTAATAGAATAATATATTATTGAAAAAATTTATCTTTATTGTAAATTTTTAGATATCAAATATCGTATAATATAATACAACAATTGAATAATAGGATGTTGCTGGGGGCGAAAAGGTTTCGACGGGGATGGTTGAGGTGTGGAATGCATGCCGAGGTTGACCGGTTGGCCTCGTTAAAAGCCGGTCGCAAACAACTGCCAATCAAGAATTGGCCCTCGCTGCCTAATACGCGCAGCGCGTCCCACCCGTGATTGCCTGCTAACGGACTGGGGCGTCAACCAGCAGGTCTGTCCTTTTGGGATTTGCGGTGCCTGAAAGGCAGTAACTATCCCGCATAGCGGTTGTGGTGAGCCCGCCCTGAGGCGCTCCGCAATGGCGAATCTATAAAGGATGGGCTAAGCATGTAGTAGGTCCGCACTGAAACATCTTCGGACGCGGGTTCGATTCCCGCCGCCTCCACCATTATTTATTAAAAAGGATTTGCTCGTATATAATACGACTACAAAAAAGTAGGTATGTCAGTAGATAAACATCTTAAAGCAGGACGGAATAGGACAACAACCCTCTCAAAACAAGAAGTATCGATTTATACGAAACAGATTTTACGAATTAACCATCCTGTATCGGTTGAGAAGATAACCAACAAAATTCTTCATCAAGATTTGTTTGAAGTTATTGACTTTTTACCTGAATCATTTGTTGATTTGTTATTTATAGACCCCCCTTATAATTTGCATAAAGACTTTAATTCGAATAAATTTCGTGAAATGTCTTCGGAAGAGTATGAAATATGGATGGATTCCTGGTTAAAACCGTTGAGAAAGATATTAAAGCAGACAGGTTCTATTTATATCTGTGGAGATTGGAAATCTTCCTCCGCTATTTATCGAGTTATGTCAAAATATTTTAAGGTGCGAAATCGAATTACATGGGAACGGGAAAAAGGTAGAGGTGCGAAGAATAACTGGAAAAATTGTTCGGAAGATATATGGTTTGGAACGGTCTCAAATAAATTTTATTTTAATAGCAAAGCGGTAATGCTGAAACGGAAAGTAATTGCACCTTATCGTGATGAAACAGGTAACCCTAAAGATTGGAAAGTAGAAACCGATGGCAATTATCGGCTTACATATCCTTCTAATTTATGGACAGATATAACTGTGCCGTTCTGGTCTATGCCTGAGAATACAGACCATCCAACACAAAAACCGGAGAAACTCGTAGCGAAAATTATCCTTGCCAGTTCAAAAGAAGGTGATTTTATATTTGACCCGTTTTCGGGTGTAGGGACTACATGTGTTGTGGCTAAAAAATTAGGAAGGCAATATTGCGGGGTAGAAATCGACGAAACTTATTGCTGTTTAGCAGAAAAACGATTAGAATTAGCCAACTCTGATAGAACAATTCAAGGCTATGTGGATGGAGTATTCTGGGAACGGAATACATTGAGGGACCAAAAAAAGATATGAGACCTCTGAAAAAGTGGTGTAAGAGGTAATGGTATAAATTATATATATTTTTACGAGATAAAATCCCGATGAGAAATTAAAATACAAAAGTCTGTATTTCTACTTTTATCAATTTATTTTGTTTTTTCTGTCCGTTTTCTATCTTTTTGTATCTATGCATACCTCTAATCATACATCCATTTCAAATATATTTAGTCATTCAGAAGAAATGATATACTCCTCTCCCTATGTCTCACTGTACCCCACCGTATCCTCCATGCACCTCCGTGTTCTTTGGTAGTGGGGAAAAAATATAATCAACCAAAGAAAATACTGAGAAAAGAAAAGGTAAAGATTTGGATGTAATAGCCACAAAAGCACATAGACATTATCACGCACTGCTCAATAATGCATAAAATAGTAAGGACGTAAGTCTTCGTTCTCCCCTGTTCACCTTATATACTCCTCCCTATACGCCCTCTACCCAAGTTCCTTCCATAGTATTACTTCTTGCATCTGCCTCAAAGAACATCTACGACGAGGCGGTTTCTGATGGAACATCTCGTAATCTATAAAACTTGTTTGCTCTATCTTTTTTACCATACTACGTTGATTTTCCTTCATTTTTATTTTTCCCTTGCTTTGTTATTTAACCCAAAATACTTCTGCTATATTTATAGCACTTTTCTCTCTTATCTCGTTTCATTTTTTTTTCACCCCCTCTCGTATATAATATCTTTATACATACTAGCTAACTCGAATGACTTATTCAGAGGTCTCATATAATTTTTCATTGTGTTATGTAACATTTAACTTTATTTTCAGGAAAGGAGAGTGTCTATGAATAGTTCTGAAGGGACAAAACAAGGGATTCCATTATTAGGAGATGAGTTCCCTGCGATGAATGTAATGACAACACATGGGAAAATGGAATTGCCAAAGGCATTTGCAGGAAAGTGGTTTGTTCTGTTCAGCCACCCAGCGGATTTTACGCCTGTATGCACCACAGAGTTTGTTGCATTTCAAAAACGGTATGATAAGTTTAAGACGTTAAATTGCGAATTGATAGGTCTAAGTATGGACCAGGTGTTCTCACATATAAAGTGGGAAGAATGGATACGGGAGAAGTTAGGAATTGATATTCAATTTCCTATTATTGCAGATAATGGAGCCATTGCTAATACTCTTGGATTGGTCCATCCGGGAAAAGGTACGAATACAGTTCGTGCAGTATTTGTTGTGGATGACAAAGCCAGGATACGGTTGATTATTTATTATCCGCAAGAGGTAGGTAGAAATATTGACGAAGTTGTCCGAATTGTAGAGGCGTTACAAATTGCGGACAAGTATAAGGTTGCCATGCCTGAAAATTGGCCTAACAATGAATTGATTAAGGACCGCGTGATTATACCACCACCAACGGATACCCATAGTGCCAAAGAACGTTTATCTAAAGCAAAAGAAGGTGGTTATGAATGTTTCGATTGGTGGTTCTCCCATAAAAAATTGGAAAGGTAGAGAATATCGGATAAAGCACATTCGATGGGTTGGACAGGTTGGATATGTTTGACCCATTGAATAGATAAATTTTAATGTTATTCTTCGTGATAGAAGAGTTTTACGCCACGATTCTGAAGACGATTTAAGAAATCATCTACATCATCAATAGCTGATTCAGCGGAATGAACGCCGGGTTTATTTAGTTCTCCTCTGGCTATCATAAGGGCTCCTTCAACGGCAGGGATGCTTGTTATATCAGCGATATGCCCTACTCCTGAATAATAATGGTGTGCAGTTTTTCCCTCTTTTTCACCGTAAACATCGATGCGAAATACAGACTGGTCAATACCGCCTTTAGAGAAAATACCCATATTAACAAGAGGCAGTAAAATTTTTGTGAGTTTTTCTCGTTTTTGAGGAGTATTTGTTAATCCGAGTTTACCTAAAAATGTGGCTAATCGGGCAATATAAGGTGGGTGAATTCCTCCGTGAAGTGAAACATATTTTAAGCCGGGTAAATTGCGTGGAACAGAAACAGACTCTGCATGTCCCGTGATATAGACCGGTAATTTTCCCATAGGTTCAGGGAAGTCCACTACTTTCCGTTCTGTGCCCGTTTTAATTCTTACTTCTTTTCCATCTCGCCATTGTAGTGTATATCCACTGAAGATATGCAATACATGCTTTACATTTGCTGGTCCAATATCTTCATCAGAACCGCCCGCCCAGTTGATTTCAATGCGTTCAGGTTTGTCCATAGAAAGATAGCCTTTTTTCGCTAAAAGATTGGTTATTCCCGGGGAATTTCCTAATCCGGCAATAACTGTAATGCCTTTCTCTTTTGCAATGTTATCCAGGGTTATTGCAGAAAGATACGCATCATAATCGTCGCAAATACTAACATAGGGAACTTTAGCATCGAGACATGCTTGAATAATATCTTTTTCAAATAGGTAAAAAGGACCAATAAATCCCAATGTGGCATCATGTTCTTTCACTGCATCTATAATAGAGGATTTGTCTTTTGCATTAACAAATTTTGCGGAGAACTTGCTTCCGAGATTCTCCGCAATTTGCTTCGCTTTTTCTATGTTGATGTCAGCAATGGTAACGGAAGTAGCATCTGTTTCTTTTGCAAGTAATTCGAGGGCGACTTTTGCCATATCCCCACATCCACCTAAAACACATATTTTCATAATGGCCTCCTTTTCTTTGTTTTTGTGTTGGACAAGTCAGCCGGGATAAACAAGTTACAGGTCTGACTGGTCGGTCTTATTACAAAGTATCAATTTCAATTTGATAAAATGTATACTGTTAAAGTATAATTTTATCAAAAGTTGAGGCAAATAAAACTATAAATTAAGGAGAACAACGATAGCAAAGCCGTCTGAAGACACGGTGCGGGTGAATGAAGAAATCAGGGCTCCGCAGGTAAGAGTAATTGATGATAAAGGGGTTCAGTTAGGTATCATGAGCAAAAGAGATGCTCTGAGGGAAGCCGAAATGCGTGAACTGGACCTCGTAGAAGTAGCACCCAATGCTACCCCGCCAGTATGTAGAATAATGGATTATGGTAAATACCGTTATGAACAGAAAAGAAGAGCCCGCGAAGCAAAAAGGAAACAGCATGTAATTGTGCTGAAGGAAATAAAACTAAGACCGAAAATTGATAAACATGATTTCGAATATAAACTAAAACATATACGAGAGTTCCTTGAAGAAGGAAATAAGGTGAAGGTCTCAGTGGTATTTCGAGGTCGTGAATATGAACACCCCGAATTTGCCTACGAAGTTCTAAAGAATATTATTGAATCTACAAAGGACCTTTGCTCAGAAACATACTCGCTCGAACATTGTCGTCCTGAGGATAGGTCGTTAACTATTACTCTCAGTCCGGGCAAATCAAATTAAACGACGACAAATCTAAAAGGAACTTCTTTATCCAGAAATGTATTAATTGTAATACGTTTAAATAAAAAGGAGTTAATCCATGACAAAATTAAAAACGAATAAGAGTGCATCAAAAAGATTTAAGGTTACTAAAAACGGGAAGGTTTTGAGAAAGAAAGCCTATAATAGGCATTTAAAAACGACCAAATCAGCAAAGAAGAAGAGACACCTGAGAAAGACTACACTGGTCTCATCTGTAGAAGCAAAAAATGTAAAAGTGATGCTTCCTTACGCATAAAAGAGGGATTTTTTTTGTTTTAATTAATAAATTCGTGTTCATGTATCCGGAAGATGCCTCCGGAACATAAACATAACATTTTACAAAATAGGAGAAAGAGCAATGCCACGAGCAACAAACAATCCTGCTTCCCGTGACCGCAGACGCAAAGTATTAAAACAAGCCGAAGGATATCGTGGAAGCCATCATCGCCTTTTCAAAACAGCCAAACAAGCGGTTGACCATGCCGGACAATATGCCTATCGTGACCGCAAATCCAAGAAAAGAGAAATTCGTGCTTTGTGGATAGCCCGAATTAATGCGGCGGCACGCAATTATGGTATGAGTTATAACCGTCTTGTATTTGGTCTACATAAGGCGGGAATGAATGCAGACCGTAAAATGCTGGCAGACCTTGCGGTAAAAGATGAGGAAGCCTTCGCCAAATTGGTTGAGATTGCAAAATCTGCGATTGCAGGCGAATCCATTCCTCAAGATGAAAAAGATTCTGAACCAGTTGATATTTCTGAAGTAGATACTTCATCCTAAAAACAGGCAAATATTAAATGCGTATCGTGCCTGCAGTTGATATACGAGGGGGAAAGTGTGTCAATCTGGTTCAAGGGGATTATGGGAAGGAAACTGTTTTTTCTGATGACCCTCTCGAACAAGCAAAAATCTGGTGGAACGAACTTCAAGAAGGGATACTTCACATTGTTGATTTAGATGGAGCTAAATCGGGGAGATGTGAAATTTTACCTTTTCTTGAAAAATTAGGGGAAAATGGGATTCCATATGAGGTAGGTGGGGGGATACGGACGGTAGATACAATAGAGAAAATTATTTCTGCAGGTGCTTCACGGGTAATTATTGGGACAGGGATGGTTAAAAATCCCGATTTATTACAAATAGCCACTTTAAAATGGAAAGACAAAATAGTTGTAGCCATTGATGCCAAAAATGGGAAAATCGCTCTTGAAGGTTGGATAGAAGAAACGAACCTCTCTGCAATAGAAATTGCACAAAAGGCACAAGAGTATGGTGCTATTCGTATAATATATACAGATATTCTTTCGGATGGTATGATGAAAGGCCCCAATTTTATAGTTACACAACAAATAGCCCAGTCCGTTCATATTCCCGTTACCATGTCGGGAGGTGTATCCTCTCTGGAAGATATACAGAAAGCAAAATTATTACAGCCCTTCGGCGTAGATGAGATTATTGTTGGCAGAGCGTTATACTTAAAGAAGTTTTCGATAAAAGAAGCGAAACAGATACTTGGTTCCTAATAATTGGAGAAACAAATAGTGGAGTTACATTTCGGGAAAGTTGCCATTATTGGAGTAGGACTTTTGGGTGCCTCGTTAGGGATGGCAATCCGTAATAAAAAATTAGCTGATGAAGTAATGGGTATAGGGCGGAATATTTCTACTTTAGAAAAAGCATTACAAAAAGGGGCTATTGATAATTTCTCTACAGAATTATTTCCTTCTATTAGTAATGCAGATTTTATCATCCTTTGTACCCCTGTCCAATCAGCCATAAAGATTCTCCAGTCCATTGGCCAATATATTTCTTCTGAAAAGGCTATAATAACAGATGTATGTAGCACAAAAGTAGATATATGTAAGTGTGCACAATCCATCTGGCATAAGAATAGTCCATTTATAGGTAGTCATCCCCTTGCGGGCTCAGAAAAATATGGACCGGAGTATGCAAGAGCAGATTTCTATGATAATACGATTTGTCTTTTAGAAAAGGGGACCAATGCCCGAACAGAAGTAAAAAAAACCGTATGGGATTTTTGGAATACTTTGGGGACAAAGGTTATCGAAGTGGATATGGAGGAACATGACTTTTTTATGGCATATACAAGTCATCTTCCGCATGTTATAGCATCTGCATTGGCTCAAGTTACGGAGGAAACGAAATCTCCTAATCATTTTATCGGTGGTGGTTTTCGAGATACTACACGGATTGCAGAGAGCCGACCCGAAATATGGAAAGATATAATTTTAACTAATCAAAAAAATATCCTTTCAGGCATTGAAGGGATTCAAAAAAAATTAGAAGAGTTCAAGTTATCTCTCCAAAACAATGAGGTTGACCGGATAATGGATTTCTTTAAACAAGGGAACGACTCACGACAACGGTTATTTAACAAATGATGGCACATTTCATTACATTTGAAGGTATTGAAGGTTGTGGTAAAACAACGCAAGCAAAGAGAGCAGAAGAATATCTTAAATCATTAAGGTATCCTGTTTTGCGAACTTACGAACCGGGGGCTACACAAGCAGGTGAATATATTCGGCGAATTCTTCTCGAAAAAAATGATAATCCTATTCCATTGCATCCCATTGCGGAACTGTTATTATTTTCTGCGGATAGAACTCAACATCTGCGAGAGGTTATTCTGCCTGCTTTAGAACAAGGAATTACTGTAATATGCGATAGGTATATTGACTCAACGACGGCGTATCAAGGTGGAGGACGAGGTTTAGATTTTGAACTTATACATCAAATACATAAGATTGCTACATTAGGAATTTATCCTACAAGAACTTATTTATTTGATTTACCTGTTGAGGTAGGAATACAACGGATAAGTAAACGCGGAAATACCTTAGACCGTTTAGAAACAGAAAATATGGAATTTCACCAAAGAATCCGTGATTGTTTTCTTCGGATTGCACAGGAGAATCCTCAGAGGGTTATGATAATTGATGCGATGCAATCTGAAGATGCAATTGCTTTAATCATACAAAACGATTTAAGGGAACTATGCCAGAAATAATAAGTAATCATATTGAGAAACGCATACCTCCGGTTTTTCAAAAAATAAAAGACCAGAATACTGCTATTCGTATCTTAACTAATTCTATCCAAAACAATCGCATTTCTCATGCATATCTCTTCTGGGGACCTGATGGAGTTGGGAAGAAAGTTACTGCAAAGGCGTTTGCTCAATCAGTTTTATGTCAAAATACAGAAGTAAAAGGGTGTGGAGACTGTTCTATTTGTTCTCGTATTGAAAGAGACATTCATCCGGATGTAATGATAATCCGACCAATGGGGAAAACAAGACTTATTAGTGTAGATACAATAGAAGAGGTTAATAAGATAGCCCTGTATAGAGCCTATGAGAGTAGTCGACGATTTATTATTTTTGAAGATGCGGAGAGAATAGGGATACCGGCTCAAAATCACTTTTTAAAGACACTTGAAGAACCTGTTTCTGAAACAACTTTTATTCTACTCAGTTCGAATCCGGGGTTAATACTTCCAACCATTCGCTCCCGGTGCCAGCCCATTCGTTTTCAAAGGCTGAGACTGGAAACCGTCACAAAAATTATAAACCAAATCAAGGAAATTCCGGAAAAAACTGCTTATCTTGTTGCTATGTTATCTCAAGGGCAGATATCTAAAAGCATAGAAATATTGGATTCCGATAAACGGACTTTAATAATGGAATTGTTCCGGCAGTTAGCACAAGGTAGGGACCCTTTACTACTTACCGTAGAATTTGAACAGTTTCTTACAGGGATACGGAAGAAAATTGAAAAGGAGGCAAGTAAAACGGAAAATATAGATAAGAAAGAGTTAACCCCTGCCGAACAAAATGCACTACAGCAATTAATAAATGCGGAAATAGAGGCACAGGTTGCTAATGAGTTTGAATCTTGTTTGTATTTGATAACTTGTTTTTTGCGTGACGTGCTGGTTTATATTAACACTCAGAATTCTGATATGCTATATTTTCCTGAAATGATTTCAGAATTTAAGTCATGGAATCAACAGCACGCAGAGGCAGGACTAAACTTTGTGGGAAAAGTTCGTTCTTATTTGTTACGGAACATAAGCCGTGAAAAAGTTGTTCGAGATTTGTTTTTTGCTTTATCACCGAAAATTTGAAGAGGTAGTTATATATGCAAAATATAGCCAGAATACGCATGAGAAAACCGAGACGAGTATTACAGGTACTTTGCAGTGAACAGATTATTATTAAAAGAGATGACCCCTGTATTGTGCAAACTGACCGTGGGCAGGAATGGGGCATCTGTGTTCTTCCTCCGGAACCGTGTTCTGTGGAAATAGAACGTCATAGTGCTTTTAAGGTGATTCGTCGGGCGCATAATAATGACCATAAAACATTAAAAGAAATCGTGCAAGAAGAAAAAAAAGCATTGGTAACCTGTCAGAAGTATGTTAACAAGCACAATTTGCCTATGCGTCTGGCTGATGCGGAATATACTTTTGATAAACATCGCCTTACTTTTTATTTTACAGCAGACCGACGGGTTGACTTTCGTGAATTAGTCAAAGACCTTGCGCAGGAATTTCGCACACGAATTGAATTGAGACATATACAAATTCGCGACCAAGCCAAATTGGTCGGGGGAATTGGTAATTGTGGATTAAAACTTTGTTGTGCTCAGTGGCTTGAACAATTTATACCTATTTCTATGCGAATGGCAAAGAGGCAGAATCTATCCTTAAATCCAACAAAAATTAGTGGGCAATGTGGTCGCCTTCTCTGTTGCTTATCCTACGAAAATGAAATGTATCCTCCTTTGAAATATTTCAGGGATGATGAGGCAGATATTGATGAAGAATTAGACCAGGAAGAAATAAAGTTGTTAAAAGAACTTGAAGATGAACCCCTTGACCCCACCAATAAAGATTCCTAACAGATATTTTTACTATCCATGCCAGTTCAGAATAACATACAAATAAAACCCATAGATAGTCATTGTCATCTATTTGATGAAAAATTTAATGAGGACAGAGAGAAGATAATTACTGCTTCTCTTGAAATGTTAGAGGGTTTAGTTATTATTATTGAGGAACCTTTTAATATTTCTTCATTATCTTTAATAAAACACCCTAAAATAAGATATGCAGTAGGTTATCATCCGTATTATTCAGAAAAAGTTATTGAAGGGAATTTAGAAACACTAAGTTCATTTTTACATACTGGGTATATTCGTGCTATTGGTGAAATAGGACTGGATTATTATCATTGTAAAGTACCAAAGGATATTCAAAAAAAAGCATTCGTTCAGCAAATTGAATTTGCACATCAGCATAACCTTCCGATAGTAATACACAGCAGAAATGCAGAAAAGGATACTTACGAAATTCTATGCGATTATTATAAAAATGTCCCTTCTATAATTCTGCATTGTTACGGAGGTGATATGGATATGGTGGAACCATTTCTGCAACTAAATTGTTATATATCTTTTGCAGGAAACATAACATACCCCAAAGCCATTGAATTACAAAATTGTGTGGAACGGGTACCCCTGGAATTTTTACTTATCGAAACAGATGCTCCATATCTTGCACCACAACCTGTTCGAGGGAAAAGATGTGTTCCAGAATTTTTACTTTATACAGCAGAAAAAATAGCAGAGATAAAAAAGGTTCGTATAACGGATATAATTCATTCCACAAACCAAAATGCAAAGAAAATATTTTCATTTGAGTAATTCTATTTGTTTACAATAGACAATTGAAATAATGTCTGTGGATACTTTGTTACAATAGAAAAAAAAGAGAAATACTATGGAATGTAAAAATTCAGTATTACGCTGGGGTATTGCCTCACTTTACGATATACTTCAACGCTTTTATAGTTCTATTCCATATAATTATTTTAAAAGCGGTTATTCATTTCCTGCATGGCATTACTATATCGAACTTACCCGTCGTTGCAACCTTCGTTGTAAAATGTGCCAATATATTGATTGGCTGGAAAATGTCCCTATTAAACAGCAAATGGAAGGAGAGTTAACTACAGAAGAATGGAAAAATGTAATTTCACAAATACATTCATGGAGTTTGATTACATTTACCGGTGGAGAACCTTTTGTACGCAAGGATTTTATGGAATTGTTCTCCTATGCAAGTAGAAGAGCAAGAACACATTTTATTTCAAATGGGACAATGATTACGGAGGAAAGAGCAGAAGAACTGGTAGAATTAGCACCCAGAAGGTTGGGAGGGAAAGGACTTAATTTTGCAGGGACATCTATTGAAGCACCCGGAGAAAAACATGATAATATCCGTAAGATGAAAGGGGCTTTTGAACGAACTATCACAGGGATTAAATTTTTACGAGAATATCGTGAGAAGGCGAAAAAACAGTGTCCATTGATACATATAACAACCGTTATTCAGCAGGATAATGTGGAGATTTTACCTCAAATGCCTGCTTTGATAAAGGAATTAGGGGCAGATGTCCTGAATTTAGTAACAGAAAGTAGATCTCTTGACCTTCCCGGTTTGGGGGATGTAGACCCTTCGGTATATAAAGCGGAACATATTCAGTATCCCAAAATTGATAGAGATAAATTGACAATATCGTTAACAGAAACGATTACAGAAGCGACAAAATTAGGGATACAACTGCGTCTTCCTCGAATGCCTATTTCTTCGATTATTGACTACTATACAATAGGAATTGATTTAAATGATTTTGAATGTAGAAATGCATGGAATACTTTATTCATTGGACGAACAGGCGATGTATATCCTTGCTGGATATGTAAAATTGGAAATATCAAAAACGCATCCTTAAAAGAATTATGGAATAATCCGGTTATGCGTCAATTCCGACAGGCATGTAAAAATCATCTTTGGGCAACCTGTCCCGGATGTTGTTTTATTGAACATAAAACACATAAAAAGCCTATTAATCCCCTGGCTTCTTTTTAAGATGAGTTCCTTACTTCTTTTTCAGTACATACACAGGTCCTACATCGGGATTTAATCTCTCTTTGGGAGGATAGTTCTCTTCATCGGATTGTGTTACAGATAGATAGAGTGTTTTACCAAACATGGGAAGATTAAAACGATAAATACCTTTGCGTATAATAGCTATATTATTGTCTATATTAATTGTAAAAAATATTTGATTAGGGAACTTTTCGATATATGTTGCATACGAGCCCTGATAATTGAAACTAATAGCACCTACATTCTGCGAAATTTTCAAAGAACCACTTTTAAATTCAATTGTAATTTGACTATTTTCCATCTCTTTACCATTTTCCCACTGTGAACCTTCCCAAACACCATTCAAACGAGTGTCTGGATTACAACCGGAAAGAGACACAAGACCGAGAACCAATACCATTAATAAAAAGATTTTTTTCATAACAAAACCCTTATATTAGATTATTCTATATAAATTTATACACATAATTATAATTATAAATAACACTACATTTAAAATGCGAAAAATATTCCGCCCTACATTAGGATAAAATATGATTATAAAGTAATTGAACATTTGGTGATACTTTAGATTTCTACGGTTTCGCAGAATTTAAGAATGGATAGATTTTTAACTCCTTTTTCTTCAAGTGCTGAGTATAGAGCCTGCATTGCTTTTGTTTCGCCATGTACCAGAAAAACTTTTGTATCTGTATTTGCGTATCTGGCACCAAAATCAATGAGTTCAGCCCTACCTGCGTGTGCACTAAATTCGTTCATAACTCGAACGCGTGCTTTTAACTCCAACATAACACCTAAAATTTTTACCTGTTTTTGTTTTTCAACAATCTTGCGACCCAATGTATATTCAGCCTGGAAACCAATGATAAGAATGGTATTGCGTGGGTCTGAGATATTGTTTCGGAGATGGTGCAAAATTCTACCATATTCACACATTCCGGATGCAGAGATAATAATAGCAGGACCTTTTAAACTATTTAATTCCATAGACTCGGTCTGGGAACGAACATATCGGATTCGTTTCAGGTCAAAGGGATTGCCTGCTTCGCGTAGTTGTTTTTTAAATTCCTCGTCAAAGGATTCCATATGCAATCGAAATACTTCTGTAATGTCCACAGTGAGAGGACTATCTACATACACAGGAATATCGGGAATTCGGTTTTGTGTTTCCAATCGGTGTAGAGCGTAAATAAATTCTTGTGTTCGTTCTAATGCGAAACTGGGGACAATAATTTTGCCATCCTGTGCAACTGCCTCTTTTATTATCTCTTCTAATTTAGCATCCATCTGTTCTACATTACCATGGTCACGGTCACCATAGGTGGATTCCATAATCAGGGTATCACAAAGAGGGGGTTCCCATGGGTCTGCAAGTATGGGCATATTTTTTCGACCAATATCTCCTGAAAAGATGAACCGTTTCCACTTCGACGTTTCTCGATATTCTAATTCGACCATTGCGGAACCTAATACATGTCCTGCGTCGTGGAATGTCAGGAAGACATCATTTCCGACCTGTATCCGCATTTCATAAGGAATAGATATAAAACGTTTCATAATTTCATGGACATCATCTGAAGTGTAAAGAGGTGGTATAAAGGTCAGGTGCTTTTTGGACAGCCATTGGGCATCTTTCTGTTGAATATGGGCACTATCCATTAACATAATGGAACATAAATCTCGTGTAGCAGGTGTTGCGTAGATGGGTCCTCTATATCCTTTTTTACCGAACAATGGTAATAGACCGCTATGGTCTATGTGTGCATGGCTAAGTATGATGCTATTAATCTTCTGTATGTCGAGAGAATTCTGACGGTTTTTTTGGTCAGCTTCGGTTCGTCTTCCCTGAAAAAGTCCACAATCCAGTAAAATTTTATTGCCATTTATTTCTAAGAGGTGTTTACTTCCTGTTACTTCTTGTGCAGCACCATAGGATGTAATTTTCATGAGGCGGACTCCCTGTTTCTTATAACCGGTGGATGTGCTTTAAACCATTCTACACAACGCTCAACAAGCCGTTTTGGGTCCCTGTCAAAAACAATATTTGAACCTGTTTTTTTCTCGATAACAGGGAGAATATCATCGACATGGTCCGCAATACCTCCTGTACCCATCAGGACACCGATAGGTCTTCCTTCATCGTAAGCAATGGAAAATTCGCCTAATGTGCCGGAACGACCTCCTACTATAATGATAATATCGCAACTGCGTACACCTATTACTTCACGACCCATCAGGCCCGAGCCTGTGTATATCATAATGTCAATATGGTCGAGAGGACTTCCGTAGACATGGACATGTTCATACTCGCTTAATGCGGGAGAAACTCCGACTGTTAAACCGCCTCTGGACTTACATCCTTTGACTGCTTCGTGAGGTAAACCAGGACAGCCTCCTGTTAATATTACACAGCCCAATTCTGCAATTGTTTCTCCTAAAATTCTGCATTTTTGTGCTACTTCTGGTAAAATTTCTCCACCAGCAGAGCCCATAACACCGATTTTAATTTTGGGTTTATCCATTCGTTTTTACTCCTTTCTGCTGTTTTACTTCTTTTAATAATTCATTGGCATGTTTCAAACTAATTTCAGAAACAGAGCCGTCGAGCATGCGGGCAATTTCTTTAATTCTTTCTTCCCCTTTTAGATGTTTAATACGGACTACAGTTCGGTTATCTACATTTTCTTTCCATATCTGGAAATGGGAAACCCCGAAAATGGCAATCTGTGGGATATGCGTTATAACAAGAACCTGATGATGCCGGGCTAATTCTGCCAACTTTTCGGCTACTTTTCGTGCGACCATACCGCCTACGCCTGCATCAATTTCATCAAATATTAAGGTAGGAATCTGGTCAGCACGAGCCAGTTCTGTTTTTAATGCGAGCATAATTCGAGACATTTCACCACCGGAGGCAATTTGTCGTAAGGGTTTTTCGATTTCGCCAATATTGGAAGTTAGTAAAAAATCAACTTTATCTATACCGTTTGAATATAATGGACATCTTTCTATTGCTACATGGAAAGTAGCATCTTTCATTGCTAAATCTTTAAGTGATTGTGTTACCTGTGAGGAAAGTGTTTCTCCTGCTTTCTGCCTTCGTTCGGATAATTCTTCTGCGGATTGCATGATTTCTTTGTAGAGTTTATTTTTTTGTTTATTTAATTCTTCTAACTGCTGTTCACTGTTTACAACCTTATCCAGGACGGAACGTGCTTTTTGTGCATATTCCAATACTTCCTCAATTGTATTCCCGTATTTATGTTTCAATCGGTTTATCTGGTTAAGTCTTTGATTTAACCGTTCAATTTCTTCTTCACTAATTTCTACCAGACTACAGCATCGTTCACATTCTCGGGATAGTTCTTGCAGTTCGCATTGAATTTCTTCAAGGCGATTAAAAAATGGTTCAAAGGTTGTATCATGTTTTTGTAGTTCACCCAACATAGATTGTATACGATGTAAAAAAACAATCACACTAAATTCTGAACCGGAAAGTAATTCGGAGATTTCTTTTGCATTCTTCCTGATATTATCAAGATTCATAGCATAAGATAGTTGATTTCGTAGGCTTTCATCCTCCCCAATAGATGGGGCTACCTGTTCAATCTCGTTTAATTCATGTTTTAATAAATCTAACTCGCGGTTCTGTCGTTGAACCATCTCCTCAAGGGATGTTATTTCTTCCTCTATCTCCTTAATAGCATGAAACTTCTTCCGCACATCTTCACAAAGAGTAATAGCATCTGCAAAGGTATCTAATAATTCCAACTGACATGAGGATTTTAATACAGATTGATGTTCGTGTTGTCCATGAAAATCTACAAGTTGATTGCCCAGATTTAAGAGGACACTGACAGGCACAGGTCTTCCCGAAACCCATGCTTTGCTTCTCCCATCGGAAGATATAAGACGGGAAAGGATAATTCTGTCATCATCTAATTCAATTTCATATTCATTCAGTATCTGTTGTATAGATTGGGACACATTAGAGATATGAAATACGGCATCTACTCGTGCTTTTTCGGCACCTGTTCTGATAAATTCTGTGGATGCCCTCTCCCCTAACGCCATTTGTAGGGATTCAACAATAATAGATTTGCCCGCACCCGTTTCCCCTGACAGGATATTCAATCCTGATGAAAAAGTAATTTCGAGTTCATCAATAAGTGCAAAATCTTTGATATACAAGGTTTCTAACATGAATTACTTCCATCCTGTGCTTCTGTCTTTTTTGTTAAAGTCAGATATGCCAGATATTCCTGATTACCAGCAGGACCTTTAATAGGAGACGGAACTACTCCCTGAATTTCAAATCCAAGTTTTTCTGCTTCGTTTAATACTTCATGAATCGTTTTTTTAATAATCATATTATCTTTAACAACTCCGCCTTTTTCTACATGTTCGCGTCCTGCTTCAAACTGAGGTTTGATTAATATTACCCCACAGGATTGATTATCTACAAGTTCTACTATTTTAGGTAAAATTAATTTTAGAGAGATAAAGGAACAGTCTACAGTAAAAAAATTGGGTTTTTCCGATAATTGAGCAGGGTCTAAGTATCGAATATTGCATCGTTCCATGACAATGACACGAGAATTATTTCTTATTGCCCATGCCAGTTGACCGTATCCCACATCAATAGCATAGACTTTTTTTGCACCGTATTGTAATAAGCAATCCGTAAATCCTCCTGTAGAAGCACCTATATCTATAGCGATGACCGACTGAACATCTATCCTGAAATGATTTAATGCATGTTCTAATTTAATTCCTCCACGACTTACAAAACGATTATCCTGTATCACTTTTAACTCAATATTTTCGGGAAGTTTTGTTCCGGGTTTATCAAGGCATGTACCGTTTTTATCAAATACTTTTCCTGAACGAATAAGAGATTGAGCCTGTGCTCGTGTTAGATTCATTCGTTTTTGTAAAAGGACATCCAGTCGTTCACGCATTATTAAATTTTGAGTTATTTATTTGATTTTATTAAGAAATTTTAAGGTATTATTATCTTATAAAAAAAATATAGGTAAAGGAAAATGTTATGGTGCGGAATTTTATTTTTATTTTCTCAACATGTGTAATTATATCTTTCAGTATTTTTGCAGATGGAGTTTTAACCATCTCTGATGTTGAGACAGCCACTCCTGGAGTATTCCAGTTATCTTTGAATTGGAATGGCAATAATTCAAATATAAGCACATTGATAATACAATGGAATTGCAATATATCCAATATTTTCCCGCTGGAAGTAGAACCCTCTTCAACTTTAGGTGCAGAGAAAAAATTAATGTATTCGGTAACAGGTTCTCAGATAAACATTATTATTTATGGAGGTACACAACCTATTCCCAATGGCTTGTTAGGAAATTTAGTCGCACAAAGCACAACCCGATTAGCCGATAATTTAGAAATTCAGATAACAGGAGTAAGTGCAGAAGGAGCAGATAATAAAGCACTCACTCAGAATGTATCCGTCAATGCAGGGAAAATAACCGTAAAGAATAATAATGACTATCATAGTGCCGATACGAACAAAGATTGGAGTATCAGCCTTTCAGAAGTTCTCCGTGTAGTTCAATTGTACAATGCACGGGAGTATCATTGTGAATCGGGAACAGAAGATGGGTATGCTCCTTTTGAAGGAAATAAAAATTGTTCATCTCATAAGTCTGATTATAATCCTCAAGACTGGAAAATACGATTAAATGAATTACTCCGCATAATCCAATTTTTTAATTTTCCGGGCGGAAGTTATCATCTGGATGTAAACGGAGAGGATAATTACAATCCAGGACCTTTCTCAAAATAATTGCACTTTTTGTTATTGTTTTTTGCTAATAGTCAACTGAGTATTTGTATTCGTAAGCCATTCTTTATAAATTACTTCGATGCAATATCTTGCCAAATGATAATATCCCTCACTACTTAGATGAACATTATCCATCATGGCTTTTGCATCATTACAATAATCAGGATTTCCACCGGGAAAAGGTTTGTAATCAGGATATTGTCCTGGAAGAGGTACTGTTTGGGGGGGAATATCATTTGCTACTCCAAATTTATATTGCATTAATCCATATGTTTGAATATATCTGCATCTATCTATATTTTTACACATTTCCATTCGCCTGCGAGATAATTCCACTCCTGCCATATTTAATTCCTGACAACGGGCTTTTCCTTTACCTTTATTGATAAAATCATATTCAATAAGAGCCACATGAAGATTGGGTTTCATATCCAGTAAAGCACGAATGACCGTTTCTGTATCACGGACAACCTGTTGGAATAATGCTTCTTTGGCTTCAGGTGGCATATCAATCCTCCAGTTATTTAGAAAATCATTACCACCAATACTTAAATGAATAATGTCAATTGTAGGATAATTATCTAATTCTTTTTTTACTTGTTCTAACCATTTTGAATTTACCCATTGGTAGGCTTTACTCCCGGGCACAGTAGTAAAAATACCGATTTCTTCATACTCACCTAATCCCATATCTTCCAGAGCATCGCGCAGGGAACGGTTCAAATACATAAACCATGCCCAACTATCACCTACCATTAAAATCCTTGGAGTCTTTGCAAATGCAGATAAAGGGAGGATAAAACTAAGTAAAATAACAACGATAAGAATGGAAATGAAATATTTTTTTCTTAACATAAAAATCCACCTCAATGTTTGACTTAAAAAGTTTTTACTTCGCTTATTAGACTTTTATTGGTTTTAATAGGTTTTATTTTATTAAATCATTAAGTAGAATTATATCAATGAGTTACAGAATTACCAAATGTAAGATAACGAACTGTTTGATAACTAACAAAATAATTTGGGGTGAGAATTAGAGAAAAACTTCTTTTTTCTCTGTGAGGTCTTTTCCTACGATGTTAATTCCGGGGCGGGTAAAAGCTCTTAATAGATTTTTCATAGCAATACCTAAAAGTTCTTCTCCGGAGGGGATACATTTATCTTTACAACTTACAATCCCAAATTTTGATTGTAAAGAAACTGTTTTTTCATCTTCTAAAAAGTTTTTTTCAACTTCTCGTGATATTTTTTGTACGTATTTTATTGCTCTTTCAAGATTTTGATTGGGGAGCACAATGACAAATTTTGATGCTTCGAACCTTGTCAAAATATCGCAACTACGGGAATTTTGTTTTAATGCTAAGGCAACATCTTGCAGGAATGATTCGCTTTCTATCAATTCTGTTCGTTCTGTAGTTTCTTCTTCGTCAATATTGTAGTCGGCAAAATCCATAACGATACAACTGAGAGGTGTTTTGTGTCGGTCTGTTCGGACAATTTCCTCTTCCAATCGTTCCATTAAATAACGATAATTTCTCAGCCCTGTTAACGGGTCTGTATAGATAGGGTCATCCCAGAACTCGACCGGGCTATCCACATAAGCGGAGGTATGCAGGGTTCGTAAAGCCATTTCCACTACAACGAGGACCATGGGTAGATTATAAGGTTTTGCGATATAATCAACCGCACCTAAATCATGCCCTAAAGCAACATCTTGCGAGGAACCTCTGGCTGTTACAAAAATTACAGGAATATCATGGGTATCAGAGTCTGCTTTTAATCTTCTGCATACTTCAATACCATCTATATCGGGAAGTCCTATGTCTAATAACAACAAATCTACATTCTTGCTCTTACATAAATCAATCACTTCCATTCCACAAAAAGCAGGGATTGCTTCATAGTTATGTAATTTTAGACTTTCGCATAATATAAGGACTTCATCCTTATTATCGTCTGCGACACAAACTCTAATGTTCTTCATTTACACCTCGTTCACGTCAAACTTCTTACCTCCATCACTCTTTCGTTATAAGTTTACCAGAAAAATTAAATTTTTGCCAAATTTTTTAATTTTAATCTGTATTCTTTACTAAATTTTTGATTCTATCTATAAAACGGTGTTATATTGGGAATTCTTGAAGTGCGAGATAATTTTTTATGCGTGAAGGTCCTTTTGGAAAACCTGTCAAAAATGACTTCCCTTTCTTAAATATTACATCACTAATTGATGTGATGTTTCTATTGCTTATTTTTTTAGTTATTACAACGACATTTAATCCTCATTTAGGGCTTTCGTTGCAACTGCCGGAGAGTAAAACAACGGATGAAATAAAAGATATAAATATATATAGGGTTATTATTGATAGCAAAGGGAATATTTTTATTGCAGAAAAAGAAAGTGGAAGTCCCACACATATAACAATAGAAGAGTTAGAAAAAAGGCTTAAAGAAATAAAGGAGAAGAATCCTTCTGCCACACTTATTTTAGAATCTGATGCAGAGGTTCCTTTCCGTATCACGGTTAAGGTATTTGACCTTGCTTTACAATTAGGGTATTCCGGTCTCACAATAGCAACTGTCCCCGAAAAAGATATATCAACAATGACGGGGAATGATAATTAGAATACAATAAAATATTACATGGGTTCCAGGCGGGATATTGTTGATTTTTTATCCTCTTTATTTTCGTCATTGTTGTTCAACTGTTCTGGTTCTGCAGAGTTACCTGTAATGGGGTCTTCATTAATTTTTTCTAAAATTAATTTCTTTCCTTTTTTCTCATTTTCATCTTCTTGTATATCATTACTATTCAGTAGAACATCTTCCATTGAGACCAGTAATATTGATTTTTCTTTTGGACTATCTACCTTCATTCGTTTTTTTCTTTCTAAAATTGACTGCGAATGCGTGGATTCTGGATATTGATTCAAAAAATAGTCTATCATCTCTTTTGCCGATGGTATATCGCCTATATCGTGTGCAATATCACAATATCGGGCTATAATTAGATAGGTATCCTCTTCTTTTTTAAGGTATTGTAATGATTTTTTTAGCCAGTGTAATGCTTCCTCAGGTTGTTTCATTTTTATATAGGCATTTGCAATCCGCAGATGAACAGATGGATGGTGGGGATAAATCCGGGCAAGGACGAAATATTCATTTAACGCACCTTTCCAATCGTTTTGTCGTTCTAATATTTCTGCAGGTCCAAAACGAGGGACATCAGGTGAGGATTCTTCTCCGGGGTGGATAATGCTTAAGAATATTAATGTAAGTAGTGAAATAAAACTCTGAGAGTAGAGAGCAGATGCAGTGATAAACAGTCCCAATGCTGAAAGGACATAAAGGAGAGGGTAATTTTGAAGCCAGTCTTTGAATTGAAGTAGTTCAATCGCAAGGACGAGAAACATGATAATAAGGGATAGCAGGTCTAGCCAGAGAGGATAATCGTAGTTTTTTATCCATTTTTGATATAACAGGAACACACCCCAAAAAAACAGGAAACTTAATAAAAGGATACTGATAATATCGGATGTGTCCCATTGTAGATTGAAAATAAATTCCTGTTCTGTCATCTAATTTTATCTTTTTATAATACAATTTGTTTTATGAGCGTCATATTTTAAACCAACTCATCATATTCGATATTATATTCTAAAATTTACTCAATAGTTATAATCGGGCATTAATATTTTTAATTATTAAGAAGTAAAGGTATTGGATATGAAATTTGCAGTAATTGGTGGTGGTAGTTCATATACCCCGGAATTAATTGATGGAATATTTGCAAGAGAAGGCAAATTTTTATTTGATGAAATTTGGTTGATGGACACAAACGAACAGAGATTGGAGATTAATCATTCTTTTTCGGAGAGATTGGCACAGCGTTATAGTTCGTCCTGTAAGATATATAAGACGACACATATTGCTGATGCAGTAAAAGATGCACGCTATGTATTAACGCAAATACGGGTTGGTCAGATGCAGGCTCGGATAAATGATGAAAAATTGGGGCTGAAATATGGAATTATAGGACAGGAGACAACAGGAATTGGTGGATTTGCCTGCGCCTTACGAACTATTCCTGTAATTTTAGAGATAGCTCAAAAAATGGAACAATTATGTCCGAATGCTTTCCTCATTAATTTTACAAATCCAGCAGGGATTAATACGGAAGCAGTAATTAAATATAGCAAAATTCGGACAATTGGTCTATGCAATGTGCCTATAGGTATGATAATGGAGATAGTAAAGTATATAGGAGGAGAGCCGGAAGAAATTGAGTTGGATTATGTTGGATTGAACCATTTATCATGGGTCCGTAAATTTAAAAAACAGGGAGTTGATATTACTCAAGAAGTATTACAGAAATTCTGGGAGCATGCAGAAGAAGAGTGGGAGGACGAAACAACCCGTAATAATATGTTGGAAGCAATGAAAAGTTTGAATATGTTTTGTAATTACTACCTTCAATACTACTATTCGACAGAATCTGTTTTGAATCAGTTAAAGAAAAAAGAAAAGACACGGGGAGAAGAAGTGTTGGAGATTGAGAAAAAATTGTTTGATAAATATTCCAATCCTGAATTGAAAGAGAAACCGGAAGAATTGAGTAAGAGAGGTGGTGCTCACTATTCAACTGCGGCACTAATGGTAATCGATGCTATAGAAAATGACAAAAAATCGCGGCAAATTGTATGTTGCAGAAATAATGGAGCCATTCCCACTTTTGATGATGATGTATCTGTTGAAATTCCTGCCATTATAGATAAAGATGGTGCTCATTCTATTCCTCAATCGCACCCGGAGCATTCGATTCGGGGTTTGATGCAGATTATTAAGGCTTACGAAACTTTAACTGTCCATTCTGCAGTAAAGGGAGACCGTGAACTTGCTTTTCAAGCCTTATTAAGTCATCCCTTAATGCCGGATGCAAAAAAATGCAGGGAATTATTAAATGAACTTCTGGAAATAAATAAACCTTATTTAAAAAATTTTTTCAATAAATAAAAAATTAAAATCAAAAAAGGAAAAAATTTATGAACTCATTATCGGAGACAAATTTAAACGGGAAAGAACCCACCCGTAGAGGAAAAGTAAGAGATATTTATGATTTAGGAGATAAACTTCTTTTAGTCGCGACAGACAGAATCTCCGCATTTGACTGGGTAAATCCGACACCTATACCCGATAAGGGTAAAATATTAACTCAGTTGTCCCTGTTCTGGTTTGAAATGATGAAAGATATCATCCCCAACCATTTGATATCGGCACAATTGGAAGATTTCCCTGTGGAATTTCGTAATCATCCTGAGATGTTCAAAGACCGATCTATGTATGTGCGTAAATGTAAAATGTTGCCAGTTGAATTTATTGTCCGTGGATATTTAGCCGGAAGTGGACTGAAAGAGTATAAGGAAAAGGGAACTGTTTGTGGTATTTCACTACCATCGGGTCTCGTGGAAGGAAGTAAATTACCTGAACCTATTTATACTCCTAGTACAAAAGCAGAAGTGGGACATGATATAAATATATCGTCGGAAGAGGCAGGAAAAATTATCGGGGAAGAACTGAATCAGAAAGCAGGAAATATCGCTATCGAAATATACAAACGAGCCAATGAATATGCTATAACAAAGGGAATTATTTTATGTGATACCAAGTTTGAATTTGGTTTACTGGATGGTGAATTAGTGCTGGCAGATGAGATATTGACACCGGACTCATCACGGTTCTGGCCTGCAGACCAGTATGAACCCGGAAAAAGTCAGCCCAGTTTTGATAAACAGTTTATTCGTGATTACTTAGAATCGGTAAACTGGGATAAAAATTCTCCTCCGCCACCATTACCACCGGATATTGTAGCGAAAACACGAGAAAAATATCTTGAAGCATTTACACGGTTAACAGGAAGAAATCTTCCATAAATTTGTAGAATTTTGAATATCAAAATCTAAAATTGGTTAGGAAGTACTATAAGGAATATGTTTAACTTTACATTAGATAAATTTCATGAAGAATGTGGTATCTTTGGTATATATAATCATAAATCTGCCCCAAATTGGATATATTTAGGGTTGTATGCCCTACAACATCGTGGACAGGAAGGGGCGGGAATTGTATGTTCCGATGGAGCAACATTAACAGCTCATCGAGGTGTAGGGCTGGTAAATGATGTATTCCCTGCTCATAAACTTGCACGTGTTCAGGGACATATTGGTATTGGACATGTGCGATATTCTACTTTTGGTTCCAGTAATTTACGAAATGTTCAACCTTTTTTAGTAAATTATGTAAACGGCTCCCTTGCTGTTTGTCATAACGGGAATCTGGTAAATGCTGCATATTTACGGTATGAACTGGAACAAAAAGGAGCCATTTTCCAATCTTCTTCAGATACAGAGGTAATTATTCATTTAATTGCCCGTTCTGGTAAGAAGACCTTTGTTGAATCGGTAATTGATGCTTTGAAACAGGTAAAAGGGGCATTTTGTGTCCTTGTAATGAATCATAATGAATTAATTGCTGTTCGTGACCCTTACGGTTTTCGTCCTTTATGGATAGGGAAAAAGGGGAGGTCTTATGTTTTTGCCAGTGAAACCTGTGCACTGGATTTAGTAGAAGCCAAATGGATTCGTGAAGTTGAACCCGGGGAAGTAGTTCATATAGCCAATAACCAAATAACAAGTTTTTTCCCTTTCCGCAAAGTTATTCCGAAACAATGTATATTTGAATATATATATGTGGCACGACCGGATAGTGTAATCTTCGGCAAAAGTGTTGATTTGGTCCGGAAAGAGTTAGGTAGAGCCCTTGCAAGGATAGCACCTATTGAAGCAGATTTTGTGATGGCTGTTCCTGATTCATCCAATCCAGCAGCATTAGGATATGCTCATGAATCAGGCTTGCCTTTTGATATGGGATTTATTCGCAATCACTATGTGGGTAGGACATTTATCGAACCCGACCAAAAGATGCGTGATTTTGGCGTTAAGATAAAACTAAATCCGTCAAAGGATACGGTAAAAGGAAAAAGGATTGTACTGGTAGATGATAGTATCGTTCGTGGGACAACCTCCCGTAAGATTATAAAAATGCTTCGACGGTGCAAGGTAAAAGAAATCCATTACCGGGTTGCATCTCCCCCAATTATAAATTCCTGTTATTACGGGATTGATACGCCGAATCGTGAACGATTAGTTGCTTATAAGATGTCGAAGCAAGATAATCAAGTAGATGTGGAAAAGATTCGGAAGTACCTGGGTGTGGATTCTCTTGCGTATCTAACAATTCCTGCTATTCTCGAAGCAACTTTTGGTGACAAACGACATTTTTGTACTGCATGTTTTGATAACAACTATCCGACACCGACTCCTCTTGATTACAATATTCCGCCTCGTAATCACAATGCTATCAAAGATTCCAGTCTTGATGACCTTCGACATAGTAGATAAAGATTTACTAATTTCTTAATATTCAGTGAAATCCAGAAAAACTATTTATGCCACTTCGGGTCCGATTTTATCCTGTATATCCCTGTATATCATTGTCTATATAATTAATTCGGATATAAAAAATATTTTAATAAAGAAATGAATGTAGGAAACTTTTTTCTTCTGGATACAAGAATTACAGTAGCCGTTCTTTTAGTTTCCAGTGTTTATAGGTTGATTGTGTTTACGACACTAAAGAATAAATTAGAAGGTAAATCTTAAGTTCTGTAATTCAGACCATTAAAATTATGCTACCTTTTAATCGTAAAAAAACTGTGTATAGTTATTGACTTTCTGTATCGGGATTATTGTTGGGTTTTTGAGACCTACTGCGACGTTGTTCCGGAGGCATTAAACCACCTCTATTATCTGGAAATCTATTTTGTTTCCAATCGTAGGCTTTACGGAGAAATTTACGTACTTCGTTCTCGAAATCGGAAATAAGTAGATATAACTGGATTTTGGACTCTAAAGGTAATTCCATAGAAATATTATCAATCCATTTCTGTCTTAACTCTGCTAATTCCATATCCATTTTTAGGAGACGGGAGAATTTTTCTTCTAACTCTTTAGGATTCCCTTTCGTTTTATCACGGATTAGTTTATGTAATTCATTTGCTAAATTGTTTCGTTGCTGAATTTTTTCGGATAAGACTTCTTTCTGCTCGTAAAATCTCCGAACGAGTATAACTGTTTGTTCATCATTGAGATTTAGTTGCTTCGCTACTTTTGCTAAAAGCACTTGTTCCAGTATTTCCCGAGCAGGTAAATCTCCTTCTGGAGGCGGTCCTATGGGTTCAGGATATATACCAGGACCTGGTAGTGGTGGAGGATTCCTATCCCCAGGTGGGGCAGGTATACCTTGCTGAAAGCCCTCCGGATGAGGTGGGTTTACTAAATCAGGACGCATTGTGTCAGGAGGTTGTGCTGTTGCTATATTGGAATAGGATAAAAGCACAATCAGAAAAAGGATTATTGTTATACATTTTTTCATAAAATCATTCTCCAATATGTATATTTGTTCGCATTAAAGAGATACATCTGAAATATTATACTCTTCTGTCTCTTCTGCGAGGGACAAAAGCAACTCTGAGATAGTAATGTTATGTAATTCTTCATCAAAAGGTTCTGAATTGATGTATTGTTCGCTAATGCTATTTAATATATTTTCTTCACCAGGAATTTCTTCTGTTATAGCAAGGTTATTCGTGGATGTACCATTATTACTAGCAATCGGACCTACGGCAGAAGCAGGTTGAACATTACCATGATTTAATATGTTTGTATTTTCATAATTATTATAATTAATAATTAAACTCCCAAAAACAATAAGTAGGATAGCCATAATAGAAGAGATAAGGAATGTATATTTCCATTGGATTGATGGAAAAACTCTTTTAGGTGTATCTTCCCGGATAGAATTTATTTTATAGTTAATTCGAGATGTAAATTCATCAGATACTTGTGGAAGGGGTAGATTTTGAACACATTGGGAAATGCTTCGCCATTCTTTTAATTTTTTCATACATTCAGGACAGGATTGTAGATGTTCTTGTTGTTTCTGATTGAGGACACGGAAACCATCCAGTAATTCTGAAATTTGTTCATCTGTTAAATGTGTCATTGTATTGTTATCCCTTTCTCAAGTATTATCTTTCGGAGTTGTGCTCTTGCTCTTGCTAAACGACTGCGAACCGTTCCTACCCGGCAACCCAGAATTTTAGCAATACTTTCATAGTCAAGTCCCTGGGTTTCTCTTAATATTAATATCTCTCGATGTTCAGTAGATAATTCTAACATACATTGCTGAACAACAGCGGTAAATTCTTGTTTTTCATCGGGAGGCCACATTTCAGATTTATAATTTACTTGTTCCTCATAATTGGAATTTATTTTATTAAATAGCCGTGCTAAAAAATTATTCTTTCTTTTTTCGTTCCGAATCTGGTTCAGAGCAAGATTTCTCGCAATCCCCAGGATAAATGTTTTAAATTGAGCCTTAGGTTCTATATGGTTCAAATTTTTATATAGACGGATAAATGTTTCTTGCACAAGGTCTTCTGCATTCTGGACATTTCTTGTTAAATAGAGGCAAAGGGTGTAAATGGGGGATTTGTATCGTTCTACAAGGTTGTGGAACGCTTCACGATTTCCTTGTTTTGCTAATGCAACCAATTCCCAATCCTCTAAGGAACGCATTCTTTTTATTTACCTTTTATAAAATTAAACACTGTTACTATGAACAAAGTTCCATCTTTAAGAGGTATATGAACCTGTCTTGTATTTATTTTCGTTTTACGCGTGGACCTTGAGGTGTATCTTCAATAACCCAACCCTGTTCAAGTAATTGATTGCGGATTGTATCAGCCAGAGTGAAGTTTTTTTCTCTCCGTGCTTGTTGCCTCTGCATAACTTTTTCCAATACTTCAGCTGGAATTTCATCTTCCATATCTGGGTTGAATAGTCCTGTTATCTGGTTTAACTTGTTAAGAAGATTGATAGCGTTATGAGCCCCCTTCTCCCCCACTTCGCCGTTATCTATTTTTTTATTAACATCTCTTATAAAATCGAACAAAACACCAAGAGCAGATGAAATATTTAAGTCATCATCCAGTGCATCTATAAATAATTTCTCACATTGGGAACATTCTTCCATTAGTTCGTCCCCACTTCCCTTAATTTCTTTGAGACGCAAACGGAAATCGCGTATTCGCCGAATACTGCTGGAAGCAGATTCCACCGTTTCAAAGGTAAAGTTATTGGGTTGGCGATAATGTGTAGCGAGGAGTACCCATCGAATAGCAAGAGGTTCCAGACCGCGTTCCAGGAGGTCTCGTAGCGTATAAAAGTTCCCTAATGATTTTGACATTTTTTTACCATCAACAACCAGATGGGCACAATGGAGCCAATATTTGACAAAAGGTTGCCCGGTTGCACATTCGGATTGTGCTATTTCGTTTTCGTGATGGGGGAACATATTATCTATACCCCCACAATGAATATCAAAACTTTCTCCGAGATATTTCATACTCATGGCAGAACACTCGATATGCCAGCCGGGCCTGCCTTTTCCAAGTTCCGTTTCCCAAAATACATTGCCATCCTCTTCATCCCATGCTTTCCAGAGTGCAAAATCACGGGCATCTTCCATAGTATATTCATCGCTATCTACCCTGCCACTAGCACCGACTTTTAACTCTTCGATGTTCATATGACTTAATTTTCCGTATTCTGGAAAAGTACTCAGACGGAAATAAATACTTCCTTCATGTTCGTAGGTATGTCCCTTTTCTTTTAATTTTTTAATAATCGCTACCATTTCCGGTATATGTTCCGTAGCACGCGGATAAATATCTGCCCTTTCAATTTGAAGGGTATCAAGGTCTTTAAAAAAGGCTTCAATGTAAAAATCCGTAATCTCTTTGAGGGACTTTCCTGTTTCGCGACATGTGCGTATTAATTTATCTTCTACATCCGTAATATTCATAACATGAAATACATTATAGCCGCGAAATTTGAGATAACGTTTTAGTAAATCCTCAAAGATGTACGCACGAAAATTCCCAATATGAGCGAAATTATAAACGGTCGGTCCACATGTATAAAGTTTTACTTTAGGTGGTTCTAAGGGGATAAACGGTTCTAATTTTCGGTTCATAGTATTAAAAAAACATACTGCCATTTCGGTATATCCTTTTGGACTTAATTTTTATATGTTAGGCTGGGAAAACCCTCTGTCAAAGATTATATAAAAAGAGAGGTAAAAATAAAAAAGTGGGCGAGGCGGGAATCGAACCCGCATGGCCTTACGGCCAACGGATTTTAAGTCCGTCGTGTATTCCTATTCCACCACTCGCCCACGACGAAATAGATGGAGGCGGCACCCGGATTCGAACCGGGGAATGGAAGCTTTGCAGGCTTCTGCCTTACCACTTGGCCATGCCGCCATGCCGCCACCATTATCATGGTGGTTTAATTTTACAAAGAAAAGGTGGCATAATTCAAATATAGAGAATATTTATATAAACCGGGTATTATACACCCATAAAAGGATGACTAACATGAACCCAATTGAATATAAAATTGATACAGAAAAAAACATTATTTTTGTCAATGAAGAATGGGACCGTTTCGCTTTAAATAATTTTGGGGAGGAAATTATATCCAAGAAGATTTTGGGCAAAAATTTATTTGATTTTATTCAAAATATGACTGTAAAACAGATATATTTAGATATTATTAACCAGGCTCGAAAAGGTAATGTAATTCCTATTGACTTTCGTTGTGATGCCCCTACATGCAAAAGGTTTTTAAAAATGACAATAAAACCCTAAAATGGTAATATTGTAAAGTTTATTTCTGAAGCAAAAAAATTGTCCCACAAAATTATATGAATATCCATGACCCCAAAGCGGTGCGGTCTTTTGAATTTATTTCAATGTGTTCATGGTGTAAAAGAATCAGAATGGATGCAGAGTGGGAAGAATTAGAACAAGTTATTAATAAATATGGGTTGCTAACACAGACACAGATTCCTTCTCTTACACATACAATATGTGAGGATTGCTATCAGCAAATAATCTCCAAAAATCTTTCTTAAAAAATAAGACTTATGGGGCAGGTATTATTTCGACAAAAAATTTTCGTGTTCGAGGACCATCAAATTCACAAAAGAAGATAGATTGCCATGTTCCTAAGACTAATTTCTCATTCTGAACAATTATCTGGACAGATGACCCCATAATAGATGCTTTTACATGAGCGGAGGAATTGCCTTCTACATGTCTGTAATTTCCATACCAGGGAACAAGTTTATCCAGTATTTGTTCGATATCGTGTAATACATCCGGGTCTGCATTTTCATTGATAGTAATTCCCGCCGTGGTATGTGGGATATAAACACAAACAATTCCATTTTTTACACCGGTTTCATGAACAAATTGTTGAATATATGAATCTAAAGGTATAAATTGAGTTTGCTTTGAAGTAGCAATTGTGAATGTTTTCATTTCTCAGTACTCCAGTGATTTCAAATTTTTTAATCCTAAAGACATAGGAAGAGCAATGGTTATCCCTGTTAATGTTACTATTAAAATTATTACAAATACCAATGCGAACCAGAAATAACCGGGGCTTGTGAACTGTTCAAGCACCCGCCATTGAAGAATTATTGTTTGGGCTGTAACTACTATAGCTATATAGAATATACTTAACAATAAGTTCAATGTCCCACCCAATCCGGATACAATCCTTGCGGGGTTATCTTCCTCAAAACTAGGGTAGAGAGCACCTAATCCCACTGCAAGACCTGAAAGCCCAAAATTCATTAGGAGAATACTAAAAATCGTCATAGCATAATAGAGGGGAGCAAGTTGAAGCATATATCCGGATAAAATAGCGAGGGTCACTGTGAAGGGTGCCGAAGTCATTACACTGAGCCAAAACTTTTGCCAGAGTATCTGTCGAAGTGTGATTGGAGCCAGACCGATAATCCAGAAACGATGTCCCTCTAAACTAATCAGCGGGAAAATGAAACGGCTGGTTAAGGTAGCGAGGATAAGGCTTAATGATGCTATGTTCATACAGGCGACAAAACTACGCCACATTTCCTGCTCAAAGTATTTTGTAGTATTACGCAGGTTTGCAATATAAATCGCCATAATCCCGAAAAATATAATAAACTGGGACCACTGAGTGGCATCTCTCCAGAACATTCGGATATCTTTTACAACTAAAGGTTTGTAAGGGTAAGGAATAAAATTTAAGAAAGATTCAAGCCGACCTAAAATCCCTTTGTTGGGAAGTTTTACTCTCCTTTGTCCACTACCTTGTAATCCTGAGAAACCGGGATAAAATATCCATTGAGCAATGAGCGAAGATAAAAAGGTAAAAAATAATGCATTGGACATAAGGAGCAAAAACCAGAATAATACTTCAGAAAATAATCCGTCTTTGGATTTAAGCACTCCTTCGGAAAACCAATAAGGTGGAAATATGGGAGACTGAACACGGGAAGTAGCACTTAGAAATATAGGTAGAATGGTATCTTCATTAATTCGTGTTCCTTTTAACATCGTGGTTAGATACCAGAATAGAAATATGACTGCGAGAATACCGAATAAAATCATCGTTCTTAATTTTATTTTCGGGGAAATAAGCACTAAAAATTGAGTGATAATATTACCCCAACTTGCCGGTATGATAATAAATGGTATAAAAAATATGATGGATGCAACATAGAAAAAGATAGAGGTTCTCAGACTCAATCCATAAGCGAGGATAAGAGGAACACCCAAGAAGGCAACGGACCACGAACTAAACGCAATACATTCAACAAAACGAACAAGGAATAAACGTTGAAAAGGAATAGGCGTTTGAACAAGAAAATGAATTTCTTTGGCTTTATATAAAGTAAAAAATGCTATGAGAATATTTGAAAATATAAGGAACAGGAAAACGGCACTCATAAGTATCATAAACATCCGAGCCATGAGCAATTCACCAAAGTTTACTTCTATCCCTGCTCGTGAACCGAATGTTAATAGCCAGTTAAAACCTTCATAGAGTCCGAAGAAAATTCCTAACCAGATAGCAATAGCGGAGAATGTGATTACCGTAACTTTTAGTTTTGATTCTTTTCGAATGCTTAATATTTGATGTTTCAGGATATTCCGTTTTGCTTCTAAGATAGCGGAAATTTGATTCATATTATTATACTTCATCCATTTCCCTGGTTAACTCTAAAAATACATCTTCCAGATTCCCGGGTGTATTGGAAAGGGACTTTATGTCATTTACAGAGCCAAAAGCACATAACTTTCCTTGATGGATAATGCCAATAACATCTGCTATTTCTTCTGCAATACTTAATGTATGTGTAGACATAAAGACCGTTACTCCTTCTCTGCGTGTTTTTTCTTTGAGATAGTCCTTTACAAATCTTATATTTTTAGGGTCAAGACCTACCCAGGGTTCATCTACGATAACGATTTCGGGTTTATGTAAAAAGCAAGCGGTAAATGACAATTTTTGTCGCATGCCATGGCTGTAATCTTCAATAAGTTGGTCTATGACAGAATTTAAACCAAATAAGCCGACCAATTCTTCTGTTCGTTCTTTAAATTCTTTTTCTGAAATTTGATACAAGCCTGCAATAAACTTTAGAAATTCTCTTCCTGTTAATTTATCATAAAGGAAGGGATGGTCGGGAACAAATCCGATATATTTTTTAGCTTTTACGGGGTCCTGCTGAATATCAATTCCTGCTATAAACGCTCTGCCACCAGTGGGACGCATTAGACCTGTCAACATTTTAATTGTTGTCGTTTTACCTGCTCCGTTGGGTCCTAAAAAACAAAAAAAAGTTCCGCGGGGAACTTCAATATTGAGTTTATTAACAGCAGTTTTTTCGCCGAATTTTTTGGTCAAATTTTCTGTTTTTATCATAGCAACTCCGTTTTTATGCTTTCGCGAATCTTTTTCCAGAAAATTGTTTAACCCAACCTTTCATTTCCATCAAGGTCAGCGTCGAAAGTGCCTGGGAAATTGGTATCTGACAGGAGATGGCAACCTCATCTACATACGAGCCCTCTGGACTTAAAATAGATAGGATTTTCTCTTCTAGTGGACTTTGTGAACTAACCTCGCTAAAATGGGTTTGTTGTGGAACCTTTTCTGCTCTCTCGTGTTCTGGAGGGGTTGTTTCCACAGAAGGCTTTATTGCCATAGACAAGGGGAACTGGATTTTTTCTGTTCCAGTTTCATGAGCAGGCTGAGTTATTTTTTTATCCATATTCGGGAGGTCATCAGTAATGTTTTCACGGGCATATTGAGGAATTTCTTCAAGAATATCAGATATTTTTTCTGCCAGTTTTGCTCCCTGTCGAATTAATCCATGCGGTCCCTGACTATTTAACGAACCGATAGGACCGGGAACAGCGAAAACGGTTTTTCCTTGCTCAACTGCATGTTGTGCGGTAATCAATGCTCCACTATTCTGTGTTGCTTCTGTAACGATTGTTCCAAGTGAAAATCCACTAATAAAGCGATTGCGTATTGGAAAATTATTTCCTAAGGGTTTTGTCCGCATAGGGAAAGTAGATATTATTACTCCTTGATTTTGTATCCTCTCATATAAATCCGCGTTTTCTTTAGGATATATCACATCAATTCCACAACCTAAAAAGGCAACGGTTCTACCCCCATTATCCAGCGCAGTCTGATGGGCAATGGTATCAATACCGGAAGCAAGACCGCTTACAATAGTAAAACCTGCGTTTACCAATCCCTGCGCAAAAAATCGCGTTGCTTTACTCCCATACGGGCTGTATTTCCGCGTCCCAACAATGGAAATAGAATATTGGTCTCTTCTGAGTAGATTTCCCTTACAATATAGAACGAGAGGGGGTTCATAAATTTCTGCTAATGAAACGGGGTATTCCGGGTCATCTAAAGTAATAATTTTTACATTATGACTTTCTATTAATTTTAATTCGGTATCCACATCAACAACTTCCCGATAGTGGGCTATTCTATGGGCTAAAGTTTTCCCGACTACTTCGGATAGGGCTTTTTCAGATGCAGTAAGGACTTCAGAAGGGGAACTAAAACGGGCAATTAATTTAATAAAAGTAGTAGAACCAATACCCGGAATTAAAAATAGAGTTAGCCAGTATTTTTGTTGTCCAGAGTACATCTCGAATTCCTGTATTAATTACCTGCAATATTTTTATAATAAGCGTTTCGATACCATACTTCACCGCCATGGTCCTGAAGTTGTAAATATCCCTTTTGAGGTAGTTGCGCTAAGGGTGTATCAAATTTTCCGATTGGCATTGTCATAAGAGAAATATCAACATCAATAACTTTCCAACCATTCATTATTACGATGAGATGACTCCCCTTGCAAGTAATATCATAAGAATTCCATTCACCGGGAGGTAAGCACATATTAAACATAGGGGTGGCTACATCGTATAAAGAACCGGAACCTTGTTTGTTAGGAGATTGTCCATAATCCTCCAAAACCTGTATTTCAAATCCTTTCTGAACAGGGTCCTTTAGGTCGGAACGGAAAAAAACACCGCTGTTCGCTTTTGGTGTTAATTGAAATTCAATATGTAACTCAAAATCGGTTATTTCTTCACCCATATATGCAATATAACCTCCTGATTTAGAACCAAAAATATGTAATATATTGTCAGGCATAAATTCAAATCCTGTTTTTTTGTTGTCGGATGTTACATTTTCCCATTTAGATTGGTTTTCTGCTGAGAATAAATTTATCCAACCATCACCACGGGGTGGAGGTGTACATTTACCAACAGGTATTCGCTTTTGAATTTCTTCTCTGCCATTTGTAGTGCAAGTAAGAAAAGTAGTCAGTATAAAAAGAATTATTACAGAAGTTAAGATAATTTTTAGCATCTTCATTTTCTATTCTCCTATTGATTCTTTTTTTATCAAATTGAGATAAATAATACCATTAGTTTTAAATACAGATAAAAGATTGTATAATGATAAGACAAATACAATGCAATTTGTAAATTAGATATAAGGAGAAATTAAATGAAAGGTGTTGTCCTGGCTGGAGGTTTAGGAACAAGATTATTACCATTAACTCGCGTAACTAATAAGCACTTATTGCCTGTATATAACAAACCTATGATTTTTTATCCTATACAAACACTTGTAGATGCGGGTATTAAAGATATTATGATAGTTACAGGTGGGAATAATGCGGGAGATTTTCTTCGGTTATTAGGGAATGGTGAAGATTTTGGATTACATCAACTTCATTATACTTATCAGAAAACAGAGGGGGGAATTGCTCATGCTCTTAAACTTGCAGAACCATTTGTTGGTGGAGATAAAGTGGTAGTTATCCTTGGTGATAACTTTACGCAGGGTAGTATCAAGAATGCAGTAGATGATTTTGAAAAACAAGATTGCGGTGCAAAGATTTTTTTAAAAGAAGTCCCCAATCCCCAGGAATTTGGGGTTGCTATAGTAGAGAATGGAAAAGTGAAAGAGATTATAGAAAAACCTAAAGTTCCACCGACCCATTATGCAGTCATCGGAATATATATGTATGATGCGGATGTGTTTAACATTTGTAAGACATTGAAACCCAGTGCACGTGGTGAATTGGAAATAACAGATGTAAATAATGAGTATATTCGACGGGGAACAATGACTTATGAAGTTTTAGAAGGTTGGTGGGCAGATTGTGGTAGTTTCGAAGCACTGCTCCGTTCTAATATTCTCGTTGCTAAAGAACATGGTATTAAACTCTAATTAACAGGGAAGATAATTATGACTACTATTTATCGTTGTAAATATTGTGGGAAACAAGCAACCAGTGTCCAGTCTTTAACATCTTCCGCATGCATAAGATATCCGAATGGTCCCGGTAAGGGGAGACATGTACCTTATGAGGGAGAGGAGAAAGAGACATATATTTGCAAATATTGTGGGAAGAAGTTCGGTTCTATTGCCGGCATGACTACGAATTTCTGTCTTCGTCATCCGAATGGTCCTGGTAAAGGGAGACATGAACCTATGCTTTGATAAATCTGACGAAACTAACGAGTACGATAGGTCTGACATTAAAAGGAACCTTAACTTTAAATTTTTCTGCTGTTTGTTATAGAATTTAAACACTTTTCAAATATATGCGCCCGGGTGGCGGAAATGGCAGACGCGCCAGACTAAGGATCTGGTCCCAGAAATGGGGTAGGAGTTCAATTCTCCTCCCGGGCACCATAAAAAAGCCTCTCTTTTTACGAGAGGCTTTTTTATGGATATACTTTCATGTCAATAAAGGATTGTATTTCTGGGAAAGAGGTAAAATTATCGGGATTTATTTTTTATTCTATAATTTCTATCTACTGATTTAAGATATCTCTTGGTTCACTAATGTTATGTTCTATATTTTCTTCCTGCTTTTCGGGAGCAGAAAAAGTTCCTTCACTAGTCATTTCTTCACTTTTTTCGGAGTATGGAGGAATATCAACCTCTTTCTTTTCTTCTGTTCTATCTTTGTGCATAGCGTAATAGGCTTTACCATATTCTGTTAAAGTCCAAATACCTTTTTCAGTTCCTTTCTCAAGGATTCCCCTTTCAAGTAAGTGTAATCTTACCCAATGTAAAGTATCTTTCCAGCGAGGGACATATTTATTGTATGACATGGGTTCTAAATCATAATCTTTTAAGATATGTTTCATTTTTTCAAATACCCTTGTGACAACTTCTTTTCGAGGAGCAGTTCCCCCAAATTCCATTAAGGAATCCACTACCGGTAGGACATAGGCTCTTTCAGGTGTTTTTAAACCGCGAGCTAATTTCTCTGGTGGAGATTGCTTTTTCTTTGATGATTTCTCCTCTTCCTATGTTACCGCTTCTTTTTTAATTACATCTTCCTCTTCTTCAATTATATTTTCTTTACCCATATCTTCTTTCGTTTCTTGAATTTCATCCTTTTTATCCTCTGAGGGTTTACTTCTTTTCTTTCTGTTCTTTTTAACATCTTTGCCTGTTTCCGTCTCTATCACTTCTAATTCTTGTTCATCAAACTCATTGCTCTCTTTCTCTGAAATATTAAGTCTTTCCTTTATCTGGAAAAGCATTTCTAACATAGAGAATATGAACTTCAACCGTTCATAATCCTCATCATCCACTGCCTTGATAAGTTTTCTTTTATAAGTTCTTTAAACGCATTATATTCTTTTTAATCATTTACTTTTTCAGTATGTCGCATCTTAACATCTCCTTTATCAATATCTGGTTTTCTTCTCCAAACACACTACTTCCTTGATGTTAACATTTAAGTGTAAATTATATTATATATCGATATATTTTACAAATGTTTATTTGATATTACACATTTTTATAATAATGAGTTGTTATTGTAAAATAAAATATTGCATACTGAAAACAAAAAGGAATGAACAGAATTATATGAAACTACAAACAACACGATTCGGTGAGATAGAAATTGATGAGAATCAAATTCTTCTATTTGTAAAACCTATTTTAGGATTTCAGAATTGTCAGAAGTTTATGTTATTGCCAGGACCTAAAGATAGCCCTCTTTGGTGGCTTCAGTCTATAGAAGATGGTGCATTGGCTTTTCTTTTGTTAGAACCTTTGCAGGTTTTGCCAGATTATCAGGTTTCTTTTACTCCCCAGGATTTACATGAATTACAAGCCGATTCTCCTCAGGAGATTTCCATATATACATTACTTGTGGTTCCGGAAGACCCGACCAAAATCCGGACAAATTTAAGAGCCCCCATTGTAATAAATACAAAAACAAGGTTAGCAAAGCAAATGGTATTGGACAGAACGGATTACCCTGTTCAATGGTTCCTTGCGCAACCCCAAAATGAACAACCAACTAATAGACAGGAGGTCTAATATGCTTGTGCTTACGCGTAAGGAAGATGAAAGCATAATGATTGGCGATAATATCGAAATCAAAGTGCTTGAATTACGGGAAAATCAGGTCAAAATAGGGATAGAAGCACCGCGTTCTATTCCTGTTCATCGGAAAGAGGTATATCTATCAATCAAAGCGGAAAATGAAGAGGCAGCACGGGTAGAACCCCCGAAGGATATTCCCGTTTTCCAACCCAACAAAGGAGACCCCCGTGATGGAAGTGCTCATTGATGGAGTAAAAGGATTTCAATTTTCCAATTCGCCGGATACACTTCAATCGGCTCTGAACGAGATTATGAATTTTCTTAATAGTCAACAACTGGCAATGGTAAAGTTAAGAGTTAATGAGCAAGAAGTATATCCCGGTAGGTCATTAGAATCTATTCAAGAAATGAATATCTCTAATATACGGACATTAGAAATTAATACCTATCCAATTTACCAATTGGTGGAGGAAGGTATTGCGGATTTGGAATTATATTCACCGGAATTAAGTGATTTATGTTGTGAAATTGCTCGGGTATTTCAGAGTGAAAATCCGGATGAAGGATTTGACCCTTTTCAGAAACTTTCGGAGATATGGAGTGAAATTAAAAAAAGAGAGGCACTTATAATCAATATATTGAGTTCCCATGTAACGGAAGAGAATCCTATTATAAGGAAGATAAAAGAACATCATGACGAATTGAATCATGTTCTTGAGGAAGCATATAAATCTCTCGAAAATAACGATTGTATTGGTCTTGGGGACTTGCTGGAATATGAATTAGCTCCTCTTGCAGAAAAAGAACCTGAAATCGTGGGTCAGTTAAAACAATTGGCAATCCAATATATTATTAAAACAACCTAAAATGTTTAATTTTCATAGATAAAAGAATAGAAAGGAAACATGGGACAACTTAAAATCTTAACCTTTAATTTTCATGAGCCTTACATGTGTTTGATGGCAAAAACAGGGTTTGAGATGGATTTGGGGTTATATAGCGAGGGACTGCTTGCTCGAAAGTGGAAAACGGAATTTCGACCTATACCTGAAAATTTACATGAAGTCCCTGAAAATGAGTGGCGGGAACGAGTTTTTAAAGGCTATTATGATATTGTTATTGCACATAATGAAACAAATGCCTGGGATATTCGCGAAGCAAATTGCCCTAAAATTCTTGTATGTCATAACAGAAAAACCTATCTGAAAACAACACTCCCAAAGAACGATGTTTTTGTTGTTAATAATTTTGAGAAGGTCATAAATATCCTATCTGAACGATTCACTTTCGTATTTATTTCCCCTTCTAAAAGAGATGATTATGGTTATCCGGGGTATGTGGTTCTACCCGGAATTGATATAGAAGAATATGGAGGCTATGCGGGGAGTAAAGAAGTAATTTTGCGAGTAGGCAATTATATGCAGGTGCGGAACTGGATGTTTGATTTCCCATTACAGGAGGCTCTCTGCAAGGGATTACCCAATATTATTGTGGGAGAAAATCCGGGGGTTGAAAATTCAAAGCCATCTATAAACTTTGAAGAATTGCTGTCTGCATATCGTTTGAACCGCTGTCTATTACATATCACCCGTCAGGAATTTGAAGATGGATATAATCTTTCTACATTAGAGGCAATGGCTTGTGGTATGCCAGTGGTTGCTCTAAACAATCGTTCTTCTCCTATTACAAATGGAGTAGATGGCTTTACTTCTTTTGACCCAGCACAGCTACGCAAATATCTGGAACTCCTCTTAGGAAATCCGGACTTAGCCAGGGAAATAGGAACACGAGGTAGAGAAACTGTTCAAAAGAAATTTCCTATATCTCAATTTGTTGATAATTGGCAGAAGATAATATTGAAACAAAGTGGAAAAGAAACCACTTCTATTCAGATAACAAAACCATCAACAGCGAAAAAGCACTATCGCATTATATTAGATTATATAACTTCACCCCACACAACAGCCCGATATTTTGAATTTGCCTTTGAAAAAGACCATGATGTTATAACATCGGGTTTTCGATGTCCTGAAGATTTGTTATATAAGTGGGGATTTCAAAATCCTCCACCATATCCTCCGCAAAGGATTCCTACCTCCTTTGGCGATAAACGCATAGAGAATCTTTTAGCAGGTATTCCATCAGGATATCCATCAGATTTTTATATCTATGTTGATTCCGGTCTTAAAACAGTTGACCCTATGATAGACATGCTCAATATTCCTCGTGTGGCGTATCTTATTGATACCCACCTGGACTTTCAAACACGGTTGGAAATAGCAAAGCATTTTGACATTGTGTTTCTGGCTCAACAAAGTCATGTCAAACTTTTTAAGGAGCAGGGTGTCCGTTATGTCTTCTGGCTACCTCTTGCATGTTGTCCTGAACTATATCCCCAAAAAGAATTGTCTCGTGACATAGATGTTTCTTATGTAGGTAGTTTATCGCCTGATGAAGGAGATAAAAGAAGAAGGTTATTAATGAAAGTAGCCGAAATATTTCCAAATCATTATATTGGTAAAAAATGGCCTCTTGAAATGGGGGAAGTGTATTCAAGAAGTAAAATTGTTGTGAATTCTGCAATTAATTACGATTTAAACATGAGAGTATTTGAAGGTATGGCAGGAGGTGCTTTACTAGTTACAGACCCTGCAGATAGTATTCTGGAATTGTTTGAGGATGGTAAAGATCTTGTTATTTATGAAAATGAAAAGGACTTAATTGAAAAAATTCGGTATTATCTGGAGCATAAAGAGGAACGAGAGCAAATCGCAAGGCAGGGACAACAAAAGGTATTAGAGAGTCATACTTATTACCATAGGTGCCAACAGATTATTAAGAAGGTAGAGGAAATTTTCAAGATTGATACAACAAAAGCGAAACGATTGGAAATTAAACCTATAAACTATTACTCTTCTGAGAGAAGAGAGGTCTTAAAATATATTCCCGATGGGACAAAAAAGGTTCTCGATATTGGCTGTGCTACAGGGAATTTTGGATTAGCAATGAAACGTGAATTGGGTGTGGAGGAAGTGGTAGGAATAGAAATTGTACCTGACATTGCTGAAATTGCCAAAAAGGTTTTAGATAAAGTTTTTATTGGAAATATTGAGAAGGATGATTTCCCATTTGAAAATGATTATTTTGATGTAATTACCTGTTGTGATGTATTAGAACATACAGAACACCCCGAGAAAGCATTGCGAAATTTAATTCGTTATCTAAAACCGTATGGTTATGTTATCATCAGCATTCCTAATGTCCAATATTGGGGTGTTATTTTTGGTTTATCTCTTGGGAGGTGGGACTATCGTGATTCCGGAATTCAGGATATAACTCATTTGAAATTTTACACGAGAGATACTTTACAAGAATTTATTCGTAAAACAGGTCTCCTGATTAATGCTATTGGACCTCTTTCCATAGCATCTGAGGACATAATACCCCGTGATGAAAATGGGAATTTACACATGGGTAAAATTTGTATTGATAAAATCAGCGACGAAGAATATGAGGTGTTCCGCACCTTCCAATATATCGTTATTGCACAAAAACTCCCTTCGGATATAAATGAAATCAATGAACAGGTTCGCAAATTATTGGAAGCAGGGAGAACGGACCTGTTATTTGAACTTGCAAAAACAGAAAGCGACTTGCCTCTATGGAAACGATACAGTATTGAAGGGAAAGCGTATGCTCACACGGGTAACCTTGTAAAAGCACAAGAATGTTATCTGAAAGCATTAGAAATTGAAAAAAATAATGAATTACATATAGATTATGGACTGCTATTATTAGCAATGAATCAAACGCAAACAGCGTTAGAATTATTGGGAAAAGTATTCCAAGAAGAACCTGAGAATATTCGTCTGCACCTTGCCATGGGACAGGGATATTTACAATCAGGGAATATGCACGAATCTTATAAACACTTAAATTATGCCTTTTCGAACAGTTATGATTATCCGGGGATTCTTGACCTATATATTTATGTATGCGAACAATTAGGCTATATCGAATCTGCGGAACAAACAATTAAAGCGTTTATAGATTTCTACCCCGGAGATGTTTCACTTATCCTGAAGTATTCGACTTTCCTATCTCAACATCACAGGGTAAAGGAAGCAGTAAATATGATAAAGGAGCATATAGCGTTATTTGGGAGTGATAATGTACTGGGAAAGGAATTAAAACGATTGGAATCATTATGAAAGATTGAAGTAAGAGGCATATCTTATGAAGATGTTTAAATCTATTGCAGAATGGAGAAAAGAAATTCCTGAAAATTATAGGAGTGAACGCGTTGAATTGGTCGAAAAACGCAAAGGTATAAAAACAATTCGTATAACAGGACTTCTTTATCACAGCCAATACAATCCCATAGAGGAAGCCAAAAAATTAGTAGAAGGTTCTTCTCTGGATAAAAAGCGGCCTGTAGTTGTTGTTGGGCTGGGATTGGGTTATCATATCCAGGAACTCATTCAGAAAGAATATAAAATTATTGTCATTGAACCCGATAAAGACGTAGCATTTACAGCCATTCAAAATAATCTATTACCTGATGACCTATTACTTGCCATTCCTGATACATTAGATTGCCTTTTTAATGATTCTTTCTTCAATGATTATCTTGATAAAATACCTCAACCTTTTTTCCATCCTGTTGTAAGTCGGATTTATCCTGAATTTTGCGAAATGTTAATTAAACGAATATCCCGGGAATGCTTCAACCGACAACACTTCAACATTGCCATTGTAGGTCCTATGTATGGAGGTTCTCTTCCTATTACTCGATATTTAAATCAGGCTTTTCGGAAATTGGGTCATCAAACACTTCTTGTAGATACTGAAATAGCGTGGAATGTCTTTAATGCTATCGGCAAAACTCTGAAAACAACCCGAATTGCTCATTCGCTTGAAGATTTCTATACAAAGTTTCTTTCTGAATGGTGCCTGGCTCAAGTATTAGAATTTCAGCCGGAGATTTGTATTGTTATGGCGCAGGCTCCCGTTACAAACTTATTTGTTTCAAGATTGAATGAACGAGGAATTGTAACTGCATTCTGGTTTGTGGAGAACTGGCGGCACCTTAGTTACTGGAAAGAAATAGCACCTTTTTATAATTTATTTTTTCATATTCAACCCGGAGAGTTTGATAACAAATTGGATGCTATTGGTTGTAATTGCCATTTCCCTATATTTACCGCATGTGATCCGGAACTTCATGCACCTGTCTCTTTAAGTCCAGACGAAGAGAAAAAATACAGGTGTGATTTATCCTTTGCAGGGGCAGGATATTATAATCGTATTAAGATGTTAAAAGGACTAACTGATTACAACTTAAAAATATGGGGAGTAAACTGGAATGAATTAGAATTGCTCCCTCATGTGGTAGAAGGGAATAAAGGGTTTAATACAGAAGAATATATGAAAATTGTGGCTGGGTCAAAGATTAACCTAAACCTTCATTCCAGTGTCATTCATGAAGGAGTTGACCCGGAGGCTGATGCTATCAATCCCCGCGTATTTGAAATTGCATCAGCAGGTGGATTTCAACTTTGCGACCCCTGTAAGGGATTAGAAAATTTATTTGATACTCAAAATGAAATCCCTACCTATACAGACTTAAAAACACTTCGGAATAAAATAGACTATTTTTTGCAACATGAAGAAGAAAGAAAGCAGATAGCCCAAAATGCACAAAAACGGGCTTTAAAAGAGCATACTTATGAGCACCGTGCCAATCAAATGTTGGATTATATTAAAGAATATTATGGTGGAAAAATCATGAGGAAGGGAATGCGTATACAGAGAACTGTAGGAGAAATCATCGAACGATATGGAAAAGATAGCCCTCTGGGACAATGGCTTGCAAAACTACCTCAGGACATACCCTTTTTACAGGAGGAAATTAATAAACATTTGCCTATTCTGGATGATAATGTTCCATTACCTGTTCAGGTATTCTGGTATTTGAATGAAGTTCGTATTTTTGGTGAAAATCTGCTACGGGAGAAATAACTGTGAAAATACTTGTTTTGCAAACTGCAAGGATTGGCGATACAATTCAGACCACCCCCCTATTCCGTCAGATTCGTATTAAATATCCAGATGCCCATATTACTGTTATGATACGGGCAATGAGTGAAGAGGTTATTAAAGCCAATACGGATGTAAATGATTATATTATTTATCAAGAAGACCCCATTTTCTCCGATATGATTGCGAGAGATTCAGACCGATATTTAAATGCATACAAAGAGGTAGAAAAGTTAATTCTTGATTTACGACAACGGAACTTTGATATTGCTTATAACATAACTCACAGCACATCTTCCGCTTTGTTATTAAAATTGGCACAAATTCCTAAAGTTATCGGGGCACATTTATCCGAAGATTGGCAATTCACATTACGGGGACCGTGGACGGTTTACTTCTTTACCAGCGTTCTTTCTCGGGATTATAATGATTTGAACTTATGCGATATATTCAAACTCTATGAACCGATACCCGAACCTGTAAAAGAACTCACCTTTGAGGTGAATTCTAATGCAATGGAATTTACAGACCATCTCTTTGCGGAGTATCATATTACACCCGAAGATTTTGTTGTATGTATGCAACTGGGTGCCAGTGAAACGAATAAACGTTGGCCTGCGGAATATTTTGCACAATTAGGGAAAAAGTTACATGAAAAGTGCAGGGCACGGATATTTCTTGTAGGTATTCCATCAGAAGCGGAATTGGGTCAAAGATTTCAAAAGGAAGTTCCCGGTCTGGCAATTCCGCTTTTTGGTAAAACGACCATTCCACAGTTGGCAGGATTATTAAAACGCTCCCATTTATTAGTAACCAATGATACAGGCACTATGCATCTTGCATCGGCAGTAAAATGTCCTGTAATGCTTGTGTCTGTTGGCTATGTGCATTTTCGCGAAACAGGTCCCTATGGCGTAGGAAATTGTGCTATCGAAATGAGAGAACGTTCTTTTAAGATGGATATTTCTTCAAAGTCTTCCGATGTTCATCCTTTAGATAAGATACAACCTGAGCAGGTCCTCAAAGCAATTGATTGGCTTTTCTCCACGCGTAAGAAGAAACAATTAATTCAGCATGAACTTACACCCGATATGGATAATGTAAATGTTCATATCTCGGAATTTGCTCCCGATGGTTGTCTGCAATTTTATCCCGTTATTCGTCGAGAAATTGATGAGAAAGATTTTCTACGCTTTGCCTATCGGTTAATGTGGCTGGAACATCTTAATGTGAATCCCCATAAACAAACAGAATCGGATAATCTTCACAAATTTTTCCAATTTTATAATACTCCCGATGCAAAAACTCTTGCGGTATGGAACAAGGAATTTCGAAATTCTTTTGAGGAATTGGCGGGAAAATATAAACAGGGAATTCATATTACAGAACAATTAAAAAATACTATAGCGGATAGCAAGATTATAAAAGCACGTGAACAGGTTAAATTATTATCCGAAATTGACGAACAAATACGAATCTATGGGGAATTAAATTCATATTTAAAACCTATTACCCTTGTTACGAAATTTGAACGAGATAATCTGGAAGGAAGTAATCCACTGGAATTGGCAAAACAGACATTAAATATTTATCGAGGCGGATATGAGCGTTCAACATTAATGACAAAGAAAATCAAAAAATGTTGTGATTATTTTCAAAATACTGTGAAATGACCTTTTTGAATAAAAACATTTTTTATTTTGTTATAAATCCAGACCATAACAATGCAAAAATTATAACTGTATAAAAAGGAATATAAATAATGAATGTTTTTGAAGCCATTGAACAACGAAGGGCAGTAAAACATTTTGACCCAAATCACAAAATGACAGAAGAAGAGATAAAAAAGTTGATGTCTTTGGTGCTTTTGTCTCCGACTTCCTTCAATATCCAGAATTGGCGTTTTGTATTGGTGCAGAACCCTGAATTACGAAAGAAGATTCGCGAGGTTGCATGGAATCAATCCCAGGTAACCGATGCTTCACTGCTTGTTGTGCTGTGTGCAGATGTGAAATCATGGGAAAAGCAACCTGAACGATACTGGAGAAATGCACCTGAAGATATACAAAAATTTGTTATCCCAGCCATAGACCAATATTATCGTGGGCGAGAACTTGTTCAAAGAGATGAGGCAATGCGTTCCTGTGGAATAGCGGGGCAAACATTAATGCTTTCCGCAAAAGCAATGGGATATGACTCCTGTCCGATGGTAGGTTTTGACTTTGATGCTGTGGGTAAATTAATTAATCTTCCACCTGACCATGTTATTGCTATGATGATCGCAGTAGGTAAAGCAATAAAACCTGCCTGGCCTCGTGCCGGTCAACTTCCCTATGAAGAATTTGTTATTAAGGATAAGTTTTAAGTATTAAACTCGATTGTTGTTGATAAATAAAAGAAATCGGCATCGTCATCATTAACAGTAGAAACAAAGGAGGTAGCGTAATTATCCAGAAAGGTTCCTTTTACTAGTCCATCGCCAATGAAGAAATGAGACCAGCCGGTTTCAAAACTTAGGTTTTCACTATATTGATATGTTAGACTGAGGAGTGTTTGCCAGCCGATATCTTTACTATTCGTTCTTGTTAAAAATGAGAATGGACTCAGTGGATAAAACTCTGCATTGCCAATTGTAAAAGAATAAGGTCTATCAAAAGCAGATACTGTTTGCAAATAAGCGACTTCAAACCCGACTTCTACTTTTTCGATAGGTGCAACAGATATCCCAGAATACAATTGCCAGAAGTTTGTCATACCGGATAAATCAATGAAATTATCTTCACGGGTTGCTGTAAATAAGCGATTAAATGAAGGACTGGCTTCTCCGACACCTATTCCCGTTAACCAATCTACAAATGAGAAAGAACGATTATCTTCTGCTCCATAATAACATCCTCCTATATAAACTCGGGGTGTCCATTTTTTCTCGTCTATAGTATATCCTACTTCGAAATGACCCGCAGGTAATGCCCAATCCGCACCACTATCGCCATAAATTCCATCAACCGGAACATACAAATTACCAAAAGCAGAACTTTCTCCCCATTGATATGCAAATTCTACTTCATAATCAAAGCTGTTGTATTCACCAAAAAATCGCACGCCTATTGTATTAATATAAGTGGTGGATGGATTATCTCTGTCCAAAATTCGCTCAAATGTTTCCAGGAAAATGTCTCCATAGGTCACTTCATTCTTTCGATTATCCCTTAGCAGAAAATAATAAAGGTCAATACTACTACCTTCAATAATTTCCTTCCAGGTAAAATACATACCCGCAAAATCGACATCGTTATGATTAAATGAATTCATACTTTCAAGAAGTTTTGCATAAAAAACATCCAGTATATACGATTCCTGTTCATATTGTAATCTGATTGCGTCAAAACTTAGCCCTGTAAATGGATTAGGTCCCGGGTCTGAACCTACCAGCCAACCTGAACCTAAGTCAATGGCTTGCCTTCCTATAGTAAGTGTCAAACCCTCAGTTCCTATATCTTTACATTGTATATATGCTTGAAATAATTCAATATCATCAATGGTATTACCTCTATTGTCTCTTCCTGTTAAATAGTCTTGAGAACGAAAATCTTCTCCCCATGAATCAATTGAATCTAATTCAATAAAAGCGGAAACATTATCGGTCATCATTGCACGAGTATGGAGACGGGTCCTCTGTTCAACATACGAACTTCCAGTGGAATCGCTTCCTGTCCTATAAGCGGAGTATGTTCCATCAGGTCCTATGGTCCTACCTGATAAAGCCCATGACGGAATCCTATCCCGGTCAGACGGTTCAATAAAACCATGGTAATACAAACCATAAATCTCAAGTTTTCCTCCAATTTCAACAGAAACCAATTCTCCATAGGACAAAACACTTAAAAAAGAAATTATAAAAAGTGTAAGAAGGATTTTTTTTATCATTTATACATTCCTTTTTTATTTGTTATTTAATTTTCTTCACACCTGAAAAGTTATGAACAAAATTTATGCCAACATCTAATATGATATAGAAAATAATTTTTTGCGTTTAATTATCTACATTGTAGTAGTCAAAGAAATTGTGAAACAAACATTTTTGTAACTTATCCTAGTTATTCTTTATGTTTTGAATATCTGATAAATATCCAATAACCGCGTTCTATAAGAATTGACGCCAGAGGAAATGTTAAGACGGGATAGAGGTTCACACCGAAATAGCCTGCTGACCAATGATGAAATAGCCAATCCCAATTGGGAACCCATCTGCCCTCATTGCCAATCCACACTTGAATAAATTCTTCCAGCATACTTAATCCGAAAGCCCACCATACCCATGGAAAACAAACAATCACCATAATTACTGCAATAGCAAAATTTCCCAATTCTGCTTTTACGGCTCCCGGTGCTGTTGGAGTAGTCCATGCAGATTCCAGCAGACCTAAATGAATTGCAACAATCACCGCCAGTATAAATTTTACAAATCTTTTATGTCTATAAAATGATTCCGTGAGTTTACGCATTCTGTGATTATTTTTTAACAGATTTTATCGGTCCGAAATTACGGAATAAGAAAACGCCTTCTTTACCGGGGGCAAGGATGTCTTTCCACCCATTTTTGTCAACATCGTCAATCCAGAAATAAATACCAACACCACTTGCTTTTCCTGCAGGTCCATAATCAACGGTATAACGACGAAATTCTCCATTTATTATCTTGAAGTAATATACACCTAAGGGGTCTTTGGAACCGGGGTCATGGAAGGCATGAGCACGATAACGTTTCCCGGTAACTAATTCCAATTCACCATCATTATCAATATCATGTAGTTGAATATCATGATATTGAGAACGATGTTCATCAATAACATGCTTTCCCCATATCCTTTTCCCATTAGAAGAACACTTTTGTTCATACCAGAAGAGACCATAATCATGTGCAGAACCTACCAAAATATCGTTCTTTCCATCTTTATTAATATCACAGGTCAAAATAGGAACACTGGCAGAACCGAAATTCCACTCCGGGTGCCACTGCCATGAAGATATATCAAATGGATTCGATGGCGATTGTAACCAACCTCCTGCGTACAACAGGTCTATATTACCATCACCATCTACATCTCCGTAACCTGCACCATGTCCTCCCGCTCCATCTGTTTTTATTTCATACTTAATAAATTCACCCGCAGGTTTCCCATCATCTGAAATTTTTAATTTAAATATATATACAGGCTTTGTAACAGGAATAATTTCTGCAATACCATCCTTATCCAAATCGCAAAAAATAGCTCGCTCTATATTACCTACTTCTGCTATATCATGCGTGGTCCATAATTTATCTTTTCCTTGAGGATTTTCACGCCATCGTAAAGTTTTCCCCCACCATCCACCTGTAATAACATCCATATAGCCATCACCGTTTACATCCATCGGATAATTGGAAAAGTCGTCATAATAATCGTCTACTGGCTGTAAAACGCATACGCGATGTGCCTTTTTGAAATCGGGACCTTCATACCAGAATTCTCCCGAGTAAATATCCAGAATGCCATTGTTATTTACATCAAAAATAGATGCAGACTCATAGATTCCTTCCCCGATTCGTTCTCGTTGGAAGAACAAATAATTTTCAGCATCCATACCAAGTACAGTCGTACTGGACATAATGAATAGGGCTATATATAACATTTCTTTTCTCCTAAAAAGGTTTTATATTAAATATAAGTGGTTTTCCTGAAGCATCCGTTAACCTGAAACAGAAATTCCATCCTCCTTTTATTTGGGTTATTTGGAGCAAGATAGTGTTTTCTCCTTTCTTGAAATGAATCTCTGCTTTGTCTTCATCTACTTTCATACCACGGTCCACATGCTTATTTACAATCTCTTCCTGATTTATCCATAGACGGAAACCGTCATCAGAACCTATACAGGCAAAGGCAGAAGTATCTTCAGAAACATCAATTTTTGTGTATGCAAAGGCACATATATTCTCACAGTCCATCGAAGATTGTGAACATAAACCCATCAATCCTACATATCCCCAACCTTCTACTGAAACATCTTTTTTCCAGTCATACCCTTTGTCTTTATATTTATAGGGAGTATCTATTGAAATCGTTTGAGGAAAGCCATAATTTTCAACAAATGGTTCCTGTGTATTCCATGGAAATGGTCCCAGTAAGTTCCATTTACTAACAAAACCGGCTAAGGAACAAAACTGAGGTAGATTTTTTGAATTACTTATGCTACTGATAATTTTTTCCAAAGGGACGGTCGCCAACTGTTCTCTCAATATTTCATATATCTGGTTTCGCTTTTCTTTATTATCATCGGTTAGTGTGTTATATAATTCAAAAAGTAAGGGGAAAGGTAAGTTTTTGGGGTCTTCTTTGCCCAATTCAGGAAGTAATACATCTACAGTTTCAGGGGTAGGAAACTTTTTTATCCTATCCATAACTATTTCTCGTTCTTCTGGAGGGCATAATTTAAATAGATACAAATACGCCTTTCCCATAAATTGTTTTTCGGAATCCTCTACTTCGTGATAAGAGGCTACAACCCGCCAGAGACATTCCACCAATTTTTGTTTTTCGGACTCCTCAAGATTTCCCATTATTGTTGGAACATAATTAATATATAGCAAAGATGGATTTTCGTAAAATGCATTTAATAACATCCTCTTACCATTGCTCCCTGACTCTTCTAACAAATTTTGAACTATTGTCTTCCCTCTTTCATCATTTATTTGAACCAGGGAAGGTAACAAATATAATTGTTTTTCTTTTGTAAGTTTAGAGCATAACTCTAATACGGGTTGGACAGTAGATGGTATATTCAACATTTTTATTGCGTGAAATGCAGACAGATGAAACATTTCTTTATCCGAATTTAAGAGAATCGTTTCTAAATCAGGTATAATGGTTTCGTCTCCATATCGCCCAAGTCCTGTAATAGCCGATTCTATAATTGCCGGTATTTTGCAATTTTCAATAACATTTCGATACATAAAAATTGTGTAATCCCAGTTTCCCCCATTCAAAGCGGATTTTTCTGCTAAACGAATATAAGCGTCCCACAATTCCTGATATAAAGGTTCTGTTTCCGGAGTGGATTTGCATACATCAAATAATTTAGGTGCATAAAGCAGTAATCCTGTATTTGCAATTACTCGTGCGGAAGCAACCTTTATAGACATCATGGGACTATCTAAAAGTGAAACTACCTCTTCTATACATGGAATTTTATCCATCTGATATAACCCCAGAAGGATAGCGGTTTTCCCTTCGTCTGAAAGAATGTTCAAACTATTGCATAAAATTTTTGCTGATAGCAGTGTTCCATTTTCAACAAGTGCGGTTCGCACCTTTTCCGTCCACAAAGGTTCCAATAGAAATTTTTGGAGAATTTCAGTAGGGGTTTCTTCATCCATAATAAGAGATAGTGATTTTAAAATATATTCTCGGGATAAATCTTTTAATGAAGTATCCGCAAAATAATTTAACAATATATTAATGTATTGCATCTTTTCTGCTTGTTCCGCTTTGGCCATACGATTAGTTATATCAAACAAAATATTTTTTGCGGTACCACTTATATCGGGATTATCAGAACCTAAGGCAGGGACAATTTTAGGTAAAACTTCCATAGGAGATTTCAAGGGCAATAATTGTCTTGCTATTGCATGTTCCTGCGGACTATCTGAATTTAATTTTCCTACCAGTTGTTCAATGGATAATGTCCTGTCAAAATCTGCAGGTGCATGAATTACAGAAATAACAAAAAATGCTGTTAATAAGGGAGTTATCATGATTACCATTCCTTTCTTACATATTTACAAATGCCATGGAGGTCGATAGGTTCGGGCAAGATAACGATTCGCATCATCATCATTTATAAATTTTTCTTCCTCAGCATTCCATACCAATTTTCTACCGCATCGCAAAGATATGCCTGCAAGAAGCACGGTTGTAGTAGAACGAAAACCCTGCTCTATATCCGCATGGGGCTTACAGCGAGTACGGACACAATCAAAGAAATTATTGTGATGGTCTGTATTCGCCCAACTACGTTCAGGTTCTCCAATAAATTCAGGAGGACGAGAGCCATCATTATATCGGATAACAAAAGAATTTCTATCTACAAACAAGGCACCCTGTGTTCCATAAAAAGCAATTCCATAGCCTTTATTTCCATGTACATTGGCATGTCTTTGTTCCCATGTTACAAGGCACCCGGGAAATTCCATCACAGACTCTATCGTTTCGTAATTATCCGCACCGGCACCTACACGGTAACTACCGCCACCGGATTGAATAGTTAAAGGTGCAGATTGCTGAATCCCCCAGTGAACAATATCTAATAGATGTATTCCCCAATTGGTTAATTGTCCTCCTCTCGCGTAATCAAAAAAGCCCATAAAACCACCAAATCGTTCTCTGGAAAATGGGACATACGGAGCAGGACCTAACCATAAATCCCAATCCAATCCCCGTGGAATAGGTTCTATCTTTTCCCCGGGAATCCATTCATTTACACCAACCCATGCACGGGCTGAAGTTATTGTTCCTATTCCACCGGAATGAATTATATGCATTGCACGTTGAAAAACAGGCATAGAACGCTGTTGTGTTCCTGCCTGAACAATGCGTCCATACCTTCGAGATGTATCTACCATTGCACGCCCTTCCTGGACTGTAGTGCAAACGGGCTTTTCTACATACACATCCTTTCCAGCACGGCAAAACATAATGGTTAGTAATGCATGCCAGTGGTCGGGCGTTGCGACAAATACCGCATCAATATCATCTCTATCTAACAGATAACGAAAATCCTGAAAACCTTCTGGTTTTTTGCCAGTTAATTTTTCTACTGTTTCAATAGCGGTATAGTATCGACTTTTTGCAACATCACACAGGGCTACTATGTGGCAATTAGGGTTTACCGACAGGGCTTCAATATGTCTTGTACCCATACCTCCATTTCCAATAACAGCAATATGTATTACATCTGATAAGCCGACATTTCCCGCAAATGCCTTTGAAAAATATGTAGAACTTCCTAATAAAGCAAGCCCTGATATTTTTTGTAGGAATTTCCTTCTATTAAATCCCTCATTGTTTCGGTTATTAGACATATGTATCACTCCTGTTTTGTTTCTTATGATGTAGTTTTACTTGCCTTGTCTGCTAATTCACCAAAACGATGAACTACAGCCAGAGCCGGGTCCAAAGGCACTTTTGCCCTCTGCACATCTTTAGGAATGGATATTATCGGAGTTGGTTTCAGAGATTTCCCTGCAAATTGGGGAAGCCATGATTGCTCTGCTTCTAACATTTCCGCCACCAAATCACGAATTTCTTTCAAAGACAAGCACGCAGAAGTTAGGGGGTCCAAAGCACAGGCAGAAACAACCAGTTCCGGGTCTCCTTGAATTGCAGATTCTACTGTTAAACCTTGGACATTCACATTTGTTAAATTTAATCCTGCACATTGAGGAGGTAATGCACCTATATGTGTTGGATGAAGTCCTATTTTATCTGCAAAAACAGGGATTTCGACACAACAGCCATCTGGTAAATTGGTAATGTAGTGGTCATTCCGTACATTTCCTTGAAACTTGAAAGTTTTCCCTGTTTGCAATGCTTCTAATATATAGGAGCAATATTCAACACTTCGATGAGTGATTCTTGTCGGTTCATTTACTAACAAATCTTCATTTTCTAGTCGGTCGGCTATTAGTCTGCACCATTTGTAATATGCACCGGACTCTCCGCCAAAGGAAGGTTCATCACAATATGTTTTTAATGTCCTTTCATGGCTACGAAACCACGGTATATATTCCGATAAATGTCCTGTACTCTCTGTCATAAAATAACCAAAATGACGCATAACCTCAATGCGAACCTTCTCATTTACATAATATTCTGGTTGTTCACAACGGAGTTTAAATAGAGGATATAAATCCTTCCCTTTATGTTCAATACGCAGGAACCAAGCCATGTGATTAATACCTGCTACTAGATAATCAATTTCATTTTTGGGAACCTCTACATAACCTGAAATCAAATCAAGCGTTGTTTGAATACCATGACAGAGACCTACAAACTTTAGTCCTGGAATTTTCCCTAAAGCCCAGCATACCATTGCCATAGGATTTACATAATTTAATAGATATGCTTGCGGACAAAGTTCCTGCATATCACGAGCGAGATCCATCATCACCGGGATTGTTCGCAATGCCCTAAAAATTCCACCCGGACCCATTGTATCGCCGATACATTGGTCAACACCATACTTTAATGGGATTTCATAATCATATTTAAATGCATTCACACCTCCTATCTGAAGCATTGCAATTACATAATCTGCCTGATTTAGTGCCTCTCTACGGTCCTGAGTAATATAGTTTTTCACCTTTAATCCGTTATCTTTTACCACACGGTCAGCAAAGGATTTCATCCGTTCTAATTTCTTTCGGGTAGGACTCATGAACCAAAATTCTGCATCTTGAAAAGCAGGTACAGAAACGAGGTCCATAAATAAAGTTTTGCAAAAAACAATACTTCCTGCTCCTATCATTGCGATTTTAGGCATAATAAGTCTCCTATATCGTTAATTGTGATGAATAAATACATCTATGGCTATTATACATAAATACCTTTGTATAAAAATATTCTTTGAATTACAAACATCTGGAGGATATGATATTTTTCATGAAAATGTATATAATAAACACCTAAAACAAATATATATCACTTGTTAATGGATAATGCTTCAAAAACCGATAAAAAATATAAAAAATATGTTTAGTTTCTGGACAACAGAAACTGTTCCAGAAGAAATGTCTAATGAACCTAATATAAAAATTATTACCTCCATTGAAAGTCTATCTCTGTTCCTTAGATATTTAATCTTAATTATCGTCATTACAGGTTATGTATTAGAATCATTTTCACAGCAATATTTTGTTCCTATCTTTTTACTATGTATTATTTTGCATATCCTTTTTACACATATTATTTTCTATCTCAAACAATATTATTTATTTTCCAATCCTCTGAATTTTTTCTTCCACCTACTTACAATTACAGCATCTGTCGTGGTAACAGAAAAAGAGTATAGCCCATTGATACTTTTCTATCCACTGCTTACCTTTGGAAACTTAATATATGCTCAGAAAAGACCTCACCCATTACTTGTAACTCTTATATGTGTTATTGTATTAGATTTTACCATTATGGGAATATGGTTCTGGGAAAGGCTTGAATTCGCTACATATTACCTATTTTGGAAGAATTTTATGATTTTATTATCGGGTATTTTTTGCTATTTCTTATTGAATTACATTCAACAGATACGGAGAGAATCCTATTATGTACAACAGGAACTTTTATATACTCAGGGAATAATAAAATCTATTTTAGATAGCATTCAGAGTCCCATTTTAGTATTTGATGAGAGGGAAATCATAACAGACACCAATGCATATACATCTCAGTTTTTCCAGATGGATTCCTCAGAACTTATAGGACAGCGTATTCGAAGTTTATTTTTCGATGATACGGTAATAGGAGAATACCTTTTAGCCTTGAGGTCAAGAAGTAATGTTGTTATCAATGCTATTGCTCTTTCTTCTACAGGGGAGGAAATACCGGTTGATTTCATTATTCAGGTTTTTTATCAAAATCAGAGAAAATATTTCTTCGGAATTATGATAGATAAACGGGAGCATAAAAGATTAGAAGAAATTTCACGATTACTTCATAAACGGGAGGAAGAAATTAATAAAAAAATATCGTTATTAAAAGACCTACAATCTGATTTATCACTTCAACATACAGCCCAAATTTATACTTATATAACAACCTTAAAAAATATTCTACATCTGTTGTCACAAGAGCAATTAGGGGTGATTACCGAACGGCAGAAAAACGCCCTTGAAATTGGTATTCATGCATTGGAACAATTAGAAAATGAATTTCAAAAGGAAAATAAAGTTCTTTCATAAGACTTGAAATAATTTATTCCAACCATATAAAGAGATACCGTCTCGTTGGTCTCTTTGTATTTTTAGTCCCAATCATGGCATAATATAAACCTATTCTGTAGCCAACGAAAATAATTAAAGCAAAACATAGTAATAGGAGAAGTTCCATGTCAACATTAAAGGGTAACTTACTTGTAGCCCAAGGTGGTGGTCCCACTGCGGTTATTAATCAAAGTTTAGTTGGTGTAATCACCGAAGCGAGAAAATATACACAGATTACTCATATTTTCGGTGCAAAACATGGCGTACAGGGAATTGTTGATGAAAAATTATTAGACTTAACGGAATTACCCTCTTATCAATTAGAAGCAGTGGCAAAAACTCCTTCTTCTGCTTTGTTATCGACCCGTAAGAAACCTGATGCCGAATTTTGTAAAAAAATTTTTAATGTATTCAAAAAATATAATATACGTTATTTTTGTTACATCGGCGGAAATGATAGTTCTGAGACATGCAGAATTATCGACGAATCTGCCAAAAGTGAAAATTATGACTTAAGACTCATCCATGTTCCTAAAACAATTGATAATGACCTCGTCCTTAATGACCATTGTCCCGGTTTCCCTTCTGCGGCGAAATATGTGGCACAAGCATTTGCAGGAATTAATCTGGATAACAAAGCACTGCCAGGTATTCACATTGTTGTAGTTATGGGACGACATTCAGGATTTTTGACCGCCGCTTCTGCTTACGCCAAGAAGTATAATGACGATGGTCCTCATTTAGTTTACCTACCAGAAAGACCCTTAAAACTTGACCAGTTCTTTAAAGATGTTAAAGAAGTATATGACCGTTTAGGGCGTTGTTTAGTTGCAGTTTCTGAAGGTGTTCACGATGAAAGTGGAACAACAATTGCAGAACGCTTTACAAAAGGAGAAATGGATTCCTTTGGACATGTTCAATTATCAGGAACAGGAGCATTAGGAGATGACCTGGTCATATATTTGAAAGAAAGATTTAAAGAATTAAAAATCGAGAAAGTCAGAGCCCGTGCAGATACATTAGGCTATCCTCAGAGAAGTTTCTTAGGCTGTGTAAGTGAAGTAGACCAGCGAGAAGCCCGAGAAGTTGGTGAAAAAGCAGTGCAATTCTCTGCAGGACAAAACAAAACAGGTTCCGTCTCTATTCAACGAATAGCAGATTATGTCGTTCGCTATGAATTAAAAGCATTAGAAGAGATTGCAAATAAGACCAAATATATGAGCGATGCATTTATTAATGAAACCGGTAATGGAGTAACAGCGGAATATATCAATTATCTCCGTCCTTTAATTGGACCCTTGCCCGTTTATGAACAAATAGATGCTCCTGAGGTTGATATAACTAAGATATAAAATATTTGACAAATGTGTAAAAATAGATTATAATTACATCTCATAGTAAAATTAAAATATTGAATATGGGATATGAGATGTGGATAATTTAAGTGAACAATTTTTTAAGGCTCTTGACCAATATCAAGTTGAAGGGCTTAGTTTGAAATGGCCATCACATTCTTTTTTAGAAATGAAAATGAGTGTGGCTGGAGTTCAAGTAGGAAAAAGTATTTCATTTATTCTACCATGCAATCCTCATTTTCAAGATTGCATGGGTTTTTTACATCCGGGATATTTATCCTTTGCATTTACTGAAGCCTTCTATTGCTTTGCTTTTTCTCTTGCAAATCGTCCATGTATTCCCATTCAAACAAATTTTTCTTTAATTAATCCTATTCCAATCAATTCATCTTCCCTCACTCTTGAAATCTCTATATCGGCAAAAAGTCGAAAATTATTATTACTTATGGGAAAAGCCAAGAATTATCGTGAGAAAGTGCATGCTCTTGCGAATGCAATTGTAACTCCTTATTCTGTTTCAAACACCTCAGAATAACAAACAACAAAAAGAATATTATGCAAAAAAAAATATTAATCCATTTTTTTATTTCTATCCTTTTGTATATACCCTTCACCAGTTCTGCGGACAAAAATGTTGTTCCTTTAAAACGGGCACATTCACATAATGATTATTTACGCCCGCAACCTCTTTTTGATGCATTAAATAACGGTTTTTGTAGTGTTGAAGCGGATATACATATCGTTAATGGTGATTTATTGGTTGCTCATGATTTAGATAAGTGCAAACCCGAAAAGAACCTTGTTAATATGTATTTAAACCCCGTTTTTAAGCGTGTCCAGAAAAATAACGGACATGTGTATGTAAGCCCTTCTGAATTCTGGTTATTGATAGATATAAAAAGTGAGCCAGAAAGCACATATACCCTTTTAAAAGAACAATTATTACCTTATAAGAAATACCTTACTCGCATAGAAAATGGGAAAAAAGTGGATGGTGCAGTAACCATTGTCATTTCTGGTGCTGTTCCGCGAGAAATGATACAAAAAGAAAAGAACCGTTATGTTTTTATTGACGGGAGGTTGCAGGATTTAGAAATAAATCCTTCTAATGACCTTGTTCCCTGGATAAGTAATAACTGGTCATCTATTTTTTCATGGAAAGGCAAAGGAGAAATTCCTCCACAGGAATTGAATACATTAAAAGAGATTGTCTCAAAATCACATGAACAAGGCAGAAAAGTCCGTTTTTGGGGAGCCCATCAAACTCTGGAATGTTGGGAAGTTCTGTATAATGAAGGCGTGGATTTTTTGAATACAGATTTTCCAAAACGGTTATCTGAATTTTTAATGAATAAAAGGAACTAAATGTATCTATTGAGAATTTAATCTATGAGAAAATTTAATGTTGCTTTTGTAGGTCTGGGGAATATTTGCAGAGAGAGACATATCCCCGGATTAATGAAATTACCACATGTAAACATTATCGGCGTTATAAATCGCACAGAACAGTCAAGTAAAAAAGTGGCTCAGGAGTATAAAATTTCTCGTGTATATTCGTCATGGGAACAATTAGTAAACGACCCGGAAATAGATATAGTTTGGGTTGGTACCTGGCCTTATCTTCATGCACCGGTGAGTATTTCCGCATTAAAAGCAGGGAAACATGTATTTTGTCAGGCTCGTATGGCAATGAATCTTTTGGAAGCACAACAAATGTATGAAACTGCTTCTCGAACGGGTAAAGTGGCTGGGTTGTGTCCGGTGCCATTCGGGATGACTTTTGATAAGACAATTGCTCGAATGAGGCGAGAAGGAATACTTGGAGAAATCTATTTTGTAAAGGTAAATAGTTTTAATGATTTCAATCTTGACCCTACTAAACCTTTACACTGGCGTAAAGACCATCGGTTATCTGGACAGAATGTGCTAACTTTAGGTATGTATATTGAATTAATACATCGCTGGTTTGGGTGGACAAAGAGTGTTTGGGGAAGTTACCAGATTTTTACTCCCACGCGAAAAACATCAGAAGGAGAAATTATTGTTGTACAGATTCCAGACCAGGTACAGGCTCAATTAGAACTTGTTTGCGGAGCCACAGTCCAAATAACGATATCTGGTATGTCGAACTATCCACAGGAAAGTGTCGAAATTCATAGCCAGAATAAAACACTTTATTATGATGTAATTGAAGATAAACTTTATGAATTAAACAAAAATGGGGAAAGAAAAATTATAATTCCTCAAGAAGAAGACTTTTACGATGTAAAAAATTGGTGTGTGGAAAAAGATTTCATTGAAGCCGTGTCTATGGGTAGAGAATACCATCCCAATTTTGAAGATGGACTAAGATATATGGAGGTATTGGACGCTATTTATCAATCTGCACATACCAACCAAAAAGTTTTTATTCGTTAATCCATTCTGCGAATAACCGGCTCAATTCTATAGACAGTTCTTTCCATGTTGGAAAAGATATTTTATTATTAGATAGTAATGTGGATTGTGTTTCTATTAAGTTATAAATCTGTTCTTGAATGTCCATTGGATTGTTATAAAAAAATAGATTTTTGTTCTCTTCTTTCACTAAGAATCCGGACCCGGGAACAAATACGATAGCTCCTTGCGATATAAATTCCATCCCTATATGCTCCATATTTCTACTTAGTACTACAATAATTTTTCTATCCTTAATAATCTCATGCAACCAGACATAAAATTCATCTGCAGGGATAGTATTTAAATCTTTATTACCGAAATAAACAACTTCGTAATCGGATTTGTCCTTTTCTATTTGCTTTGCAAGTGGCTTTAACCGTCTTCCAGGGTCTTTATCGAAGATAAGTATTCTTTTCTGAAGTTGTTTTTCTGTGTGTTCTATTTCATTTTTATGAGAACATACACCCATCGGAATATAATTCAAATATTTTTCGGGTACTCCCCTGAGGACTAAATCTTCTAACATTTTTTTTTCGGGAATAATAACAGGTCCTGGAAAATTGTTCGATGCAATCCATTGTTTTTTTAGTGAGAAAATAATAGGTATATTTACAAAGGACTCATCTATATTTAATGGAAACGGGCTTCCATCGATAATTTCAATCAGCATAAATGGTTTTATATCCTTGCTTACCTGTTTTAACCTTGACAGGAAAAAAGGCATTAGCCAGCGATAGGTCAAAAAATTTCCAATATTAATCACAAAAAAATTTTTCCAATGAGAAAGAGAGGGGAACAAACTAAAATTGATAAGGTTCTTCCCGGGCTGTATCCAATTAATAATGTAGCCTTGCTGAAATAAAGTTGAAAAAAGTTCCACACAATAATATACTTTCCAATTCCATGGATACTCTATCAGACGAAAGGGGCTAATGATATATAATTTTTTTTTCAACTAATATTTACCTTATAAAATATCTTTGTTTACAATTCTCTATGGATGGACAAAAGAAAATAATAATTTTACTTTTAAAAAAATTGTATAATTAGTTTCTATATTCATATAAGAATACATTTCGTAACAAAAATATAACAAATTTTTCTATAAGAGAAGAGTCCTTTATGTCAGATACTTTAACAACAACAATGATGATAAATAAATTACCAGGTCATTTATTTAATTCTGAAAATATTGGTTTCTGTAGAGTTCCGGGAAGGGTTAATCTGATTGGGGAACATACAGATTACAATGGTTTTTCTGTGCTTCCTGTAACTATCAAAAAAGAGGTTCATTGTGCCTTTTCCCGACGAGATGATAACGAAATACATCTCTTCAATGAAGACCCTCGATTTCAACCCCTGTCTTTTTTAAATCAACCTAAAATTTCACCTTCACCTACAGGCTCATGGGATAACTATATTAAAGCAGGAGTTACTGCTTTAAATAAAAAATTTAATGTTCGGACATTTCCGGGGTTTAATTTGTTTATAAATAGCACTTTACCAATTGCAACGGGCTTAAGTTCTTCATCCGCTCTTGTTATTACTGCATCACTTGCGTACTTGAAAATATTGAGGAAGGAATTGGGTAGAGATATATCACGTTTGGAATTGGCAGAACTCATGGCGGAAGGCGAACATTTTGTAGGGACTAAAGGTGGAGGAATGGACCAAACAGTTATATTGAACGGGGAAAAGGGACATGCCTGTAAAATTGATTTTTTCCCTATTCGAACTGCTCTTATTCCTTTATTTGAAGACCATGTTTTTATTGTTTGCGATTCTACCATACGCGCTCAAAAAACAGGAACTTGTCTGCATCGGTATAATGCAGGACCGCGTATGTGTTCTCTGGCATGTGCTATTTTAGAAAAGCATTTACAAAATGAATTTGGTAATGACTTGCATATCAAACGACTGGGGGACCTGTGGTCAGGTAATCTCTGCCTTACCTTCAAAGAAATTTTAGATGTTACCGAACAGGCTATTCCTAAAGACTATCTCTCGCTGAAAGAAATTGCCTATCTTCTGGATATTTCCCCTCAGGATGTTCGTGAGTTGTGGTTAGGTGAGATTGAAGAACCTGAAAAGGGTTTCCCTTTGAGGTTGCGAATTCAACATGTCATAACAGAACATAGACGGGTAGAACAATCCCGAGATGCATTATTGGCAAATGATGTATATGCTTTTGGCAGATTGATGAATGAATCTCATTCCAGTTGTGCGAAAAATTACGAAATAAGCATCCCTGAACTGGACGTGCTTACCCAGATTGCTCGTAAATATGGTGCTATTGGTTCGCGTCTTACAGGTGCAGGTTTTGGAGGATGCACTGTTAACCTTGTTCCGCGTGAAAAGGTAGATTATTTTATGGAACATGTTGAAAAACAATATTATCAAAAATATTTAGGACTCTCTTCCGCTCAGGGAATGTTCATTGTTGAAACATCTCCTTCCGCTTCATATATAAACTAATTCTTGAACAGGACTATTTTCTATGACTTTCCTTTTTCGTGAATTATATGAAGCAAGAGAAAAAGAATGGCTATCACCCTCAGCATGTCTCGCTATCAATTCAAAAGGAAGACAAATACCGGAAAAGGAAGACCCTTTTCGCACCTGTTTTCAGCGAGACCGTGACCGCATAATCCATTCCAAAGCATTCCGTCGATTAAAACGGAAAACACAGGTATTTCTTGCCCCTTTAGGAGACCATTACCGAACGCGACTCACGCACACATTAGAAGTCGTCCAAATTGCTCGTACTATATCTCGTGTGCTGAGATTAAACGAAGATTTAACCGAAGCCATTGCCTTAGGGCATGATTTGGGGCATACACCCTTTGGACATGCAGGGGAACGGGCGCTTCATGAATTATCATCATCGGGTTTTAACCATGCAGAACAGAGTTTGCGTGTTGTGGATGTTCTTGAACAAAGACGACAGGGTAAAAAAGGGCTAAATCTAACTTATGAGGTTCGAGAAGGGATTCGAAATCATTCTCGGGGAAAATGCATTCTTTCCGGGCAACCCTGTCCGGAAAATATAAGTTATGAGGCTCTTGTTGTTAGTTTAAGCGATGTTATTGCTTATATTACCCATGACATTGATGATGCAATTCGTGCAAAAATTTTGAGAATTGACCAACTACCTTCAAAAGCCATTTCCGTTCTCGGTAAAACCACATCCGAACAAATTGATACTATGGTTCATGGAGTTATTGAAGGTTCAACACAGGATAATATACAGATTGTTCCTGATGTATTGAATGCCATTGTTGAATTAAGAACCTATTTATTTGAAAAACTTTACCCGTCAGAACCAATAGTAAGAGAGATTAATAAAGCCCAAAGAATTATTCAAGAATTGTTCCACTATTTTATGAGTAATCCTCCCAAAGAAATATTCAAAAATGAACAAGAACCTACACAAGATTATCTGGAAAGAAATATTGTCGATTTTCTTGCTGGTATGACAGATGAATATGCATTAAATAAATATCAAGAATTGTTTTTACCTTCTCCATGGCACATATAAAATTAGGAATCATAACAGGCTCTGGTTTGGATTTTACAAACATTCTGGATGTTCGTTATCACGAAAAATCCTTGTTTGATGTGTTTCCGGATATCAACACACAAATAGCAGGACATAAATATCAAATCATTGACGGTTTTATAGGTTCGATACCTACAATATTATGTAGTGGCAGGATACATGCTTATGAGGGATATACATTTGAAAAATTTAAATCCTTTTTGAGTTATTTTCAAGAACAAGGGATAACACATTTAGTCTCAATAAATACTGTGGGTGGATTGAACAAAGATATACCTGTGGGAAATTTCGTTTTAGTCGAAAAACTTATTTCTATTCAATATAACTCTTTCCCAATCCCATCAATACTGTATCCGTCGTGGGTATTTAATTTCTACGAACCCAAAGGCACTTATATCTGGGTAACAGGTCCGTGTTACGAAACGGAATCTGAACTCCGCTTATTTACATCTTTAGGGGGTGATATTATCGGTATGAGCGGAGGACCGGAGTTATATTGGGCTATACAATTGGGAATAAAAACATCCATGTTTTCCTGTGTTACGAATAATTGTTTTGCATCCTTCCCCTTAACTCATGAACAGGTCGTTGCAAATGCTCAGAAAGCATGCTCTCATTTTGAACAGATATTCCGAAATATACTTATAAAAGAATTTTTTAACAGTTGATATTGCACATTTACCCATAGATTAATAGTTGTTAGGCACTTCGGATGAAATAGAACGATAATAATTAATAGCGGTAAATCCTATTGAAGTATCTTTGACATTTAATTTTTTTCCGGACTGTTCATAACCTAAAAAGGTCCCTTGAGCATCCTTAGGCAAAAGGGCGACAAATAAATACATTGCATTTTTCCCACATACATGGTTCTTTGTTCTTTCAAAATAATCTTGCAAACCTGATAGGTCTTTTTTCATCAGGAGTTCAATTAATTCCTTATCCAGTTTCTCTTGAGTTTCAAGCATTTGTTCTGCAGGTGCTGGGGTATAATTGAATGATGCACCCCACGATGTTAAATCCGTACTTAAAATTAGCAGTGTTTTCCCGGTAATAAATCTCCGCACAGTCTCTACGATATTTCTAAAAACATTTTCACTTTTCTTCCCATAAGTATCAATAAATTCTCCGACGAGAACAGGCATAATCTTTGTAGATTTTAGTTTATACTGTAACATAGGTAAAATGACTTCTACAGAATACTCATTTTCATGAATAGCAGTCTTTCCCTGACGAAATGTTTTTTGCAATGCTTGCATCACAATGTAAGGAGATAGAGCCATCTGCTCTAATTTTCCATAATCAACGCGAATAACACCTAAGGGCGTAGCAAAACCCTGCACAGAAGGTAAAGAACAACCTCCGAATTTGACAGTATGAGAAGGAGCTAGAATAATCACATCATCAAATTCCTCTTCTTTAATTTCTGCAAAAGCACGTGCAATGAGGTTTCCACATAATCCCCACCCCGAGTGCGGAACAATACAGGCAACCAGTTTTTGATTTGTGTTCGGAGATGGTGGAACCTGTGCAAAATATTTTTCAATGGTTTCTTTCAGTACCGGTGGGTCTCCCGGATATAATGTCTCGGCAAAATTAGGTCGTCGTATTTTTTCAGCAGAAAATCCTAACGGGGTAAGGAATACCATCAGAAGGGAAGCAACACAAAGTATTGATTTTGTATTTCTTCTTAAAACAAAAGGTGAAGACATATTTTTATACCTTATTTATTATAAATTTTTAATTGCTTGTGAATTTGAGGATTAGTATATGTAATAAGTATAATACATACTCTATGATTTTAAATGAAAATGGATAATCGTGCAGTTTTTTCTTTTTAAATTCAATTTTTAATCCTATAACCCTAATAAGAATGGAGTTATCCGATGGCACAGTTTGACCCGAGAAAAGTTCGTAATGTTGGTTTTGCAGGACATGGTGGTGTTGGGAAAACAATGTTAATTGAACGAATATTGTATTCCGCAGGATTAACCAGTCGTTTAGGAAGCATTGAAGATGGGAACACCGTTTGTGATTATCTGGAAGATGAAAAAGAACGCAAGTGTTCCATTGCTATGAAATTAGTTCATTTAGACTGGAAAGGGACACGGATACATATTATTGACCATCCCGGTTATACAGATTTTATCGGGGAATTATGTGCATCTTCCACAGTCCTTGATGCATTGGTCATTTTAGTAGATGCAACTACAGGTGTTCAGGTAGGAACTGATATAGCATGGAAATATGCAGAAAAGAGACAAATTCCCCGGGCTATCTTTATTAATAAATTAGACCGCGAACATACCAATTTTAATGAGGTTGTAGAAAAAATTCAGAATGCTTATGGTAAACACTGTGTTCCAATTGTAATGCCCATAGGACAATCTGCAAATTTGAGTGGTGTTGTTAATATCGTTACAGGAGATGCATCTGTTTTAGGTGCTGAAGCAGAAAAGGCAAAAGAAGCCATCGTAGAAGTGGTTGCTGAAACAGATGAAGCACTCATGGAAAAATATCTGGAAACTTTTGAGTTATCTCAGGAGGAATTTGACAAAGGACTTCAAAAAGGAATTAGCACAGGAAAAATTATACCCATTATCGCAGGCAGTGTTACCAAAGGAATTGGTCATGAAGAATTGTTGGACATTATAGCTAACTCATTCCCCAATCCATTAGAACGGACTGTTGTGGCGAAGAATTCTGCTGGTGAAGATGTAGTTATAACGCCTAACCCTGATGGTCCCTTCGTGGCTCAGGTATTCCGCTCCATGGTGGACCCATTTGTAGGACATCTTACTTATTTCCGTGTATTTTCCGGCACTCTACGGTCAGATTCCGATTTTTATAACAGTTCTACACAGACAAAAGAGCGTTCTGGTAAAATTGTAATGTTAATAGGAAAGGAACAAAAGCAGGTAGCCGAAGTGGGTCCCGGAGATATTGCAGCAATGACAAAATTGAAGAATACTCATTTTGGGGATACTTTGACTGTTTCGGGAAATGAGATAAAACTTCCTACAATTGAATTACCGCGTTCTATGGTTAAATTAGCCATTTCTCCTAAATCAAGAAACGATGAAGACCGTATTGGTGAAGCGCTAAACCGTATGGCAGAAGAAGACCCTACCTTCAGTCACTATAGAGATAATGAAACCGGGGAACATGTAATCCGTGGGATGGGCGATTTACAGATTGAAATTTTATTAAATCGAATGAAACGGAAATACAATGTAGAAGCAGAAACCCGTCTCCCTAAGGTTGCCTACAAAGAAACCATTCGTGGTAAAGCAGAAGTTCAGGGAAAATACAAAAAACAGACCGGTGGACACGGACAATATGGCGATGTTCATCTTCGACTTTCACCGAATGAACGCGGAGCCGGTTATAAATTTGTTGATAGCATTGTAGGAGGTGTTGTACCGAAGCAATACATTCCTGCTGTTGATAAAGGGGCTCAGGAGGCACTGGCAAAAGGTGTAATTTCGGGACATCCTGTTGTAGATATCGTCGTTGATTTGTTTTTCGGTTCTTATCACACGGTTGACTCTTCGGAACTTGCTTTCAAAATCGCAGCTTCTCTTGCTATACAAAAGGGTGTTCGTGAAGCAAATCCATGTATATTAGAACCTATTATGGAGATTTCCGTAACTGTTCCTGAAGAGTTCATGGGCGATATTACAGGTGATTTAAATAGTCGTCGTGGAAGAATATTAGGTATGGAACCTATCGGAGGTGGTCTACAGCAGATACGGGCATTGGTCCCTGAATCAGAAATTCTCCGTTATGCAACAGATTTAAGAAGTATGACCGGCGGTAGAGGGACTTTTGACCTGAAATTCAGCCATTATGATGAAGTTCCTGAATTTATTGCGAAAGATATTATCTCTGCCTATGAAAAATCCCGTGAAGCGGGGAATGAATAATTAAAACAATTTTGTTGATACAATTTTACAGACTTGTAAAAATTTTAACGATATGTTCTAATAGCGATTTATCTTCTCCCTGTGCAACTAAAAGAAACATCTTGCGCCGTGCTACGCGTTCCGGCTTGTTTTTTGAAGGAGCTGCACCTAATGATTGAGCCAACCCCCATGCTTCAACGATTGCAGTACCCGGGTCTTTTTTATACATCTCCGCATATCGTGCAATAGTTCCTTCATTATCATACTGATACACATTCACAAAAGCATCGCCTACCTTAAAACTTATTTGAGCAATTGCCTCATTCATTGGGGGATTAATATTCTGTATTTCTACCACTCCTAAATCGGATTTTTTAAATCCTTCTATAATACGTTCCATACTCAGTGGAGCAGGGAGAAATTGAATTAAAATAGGGACACCAATGATAATTATCCCTAAAATTATAAATATTTTAACTATTTTCGCTAAATCCATAAAATAGTCCTTCTATTGGAAACTTTTTACCAAATTGCCTACAACTAATGTCCATCCATCTACAAGAACGAAAAGAATTATCTTAAAAGGTAACGAGACGAAAATTGGAGGTAGCATCATCATGCCCATAGACATTAATGTACTTGCTACTACCATATCAATAATTAAAAAGGGAATATATAATAAAAAACCTATCATAAAAGCCGTTTTAAGTTCACTCAAAACAAAAGCAGGTATAAGAACATGTGTGGGGACATCATCCGGGGTATTGGGTCTACCCCTTCCTGATATTTGCAACATCGTTTTGAGTTCCTGAGGCTTTGTTTGTTTGAACATAAATTCGCGGATAGGAATTAAAGCACGATTAAATGCTTCCGATTGGCTAATTTGCTGTTGAATATAAGGTTGTATCGATTCACGATTAACTCGCTCATAGGTTGGCATCATAATAAACATAGTTAAAAATAGAGATAAGCCAATTAAAACTTGATTGGGAGGGGTCTGTTGTATTGCTAATGCCTGTCGAAGGAAAGCAAGAACTACGATTATCCTCGTAAAAGATGTGGTTAATACGAGAATTGCAGGTGCTAATGTAAGTGCGGTAATAAGTATTACCAGTGTTAATGTGGTAGATAGATTTTCAGGGTCTATTGCTTGCTGTGCTGTTCCGACAATATTTATGCCTGTGGGATTGGTTATTGAATTTCGAGAAGGTTGCGCAAAGGAATCGAATAGCAATAAAACGGAAAAACAAACAAAAAAAAATCCCATTTTTTTATTGTTTAAAATACTCTTTTTTTTTATCCTCATATTAAAAATTCTACTGGTCTGATGCATTATTTGTTTCTTCTCGTATCGCTTGCTGTAATCTTTGTATATTTACTTTCAAAGAAGCCAATTCATCGTCTATATTCTCTGATACTTCGGGCATTTTAGAAGAACTTTGTGATTGTATCCTCGTTTCTACATCATCCAGAACCTTCTTAAATGTTTTTTGAGAATAAGAAGACTCTGTACTATCTTCATTTGCAATAGATGCGAAAAATTCATCCTCTGAAAAGACAAATAACAAATTCATCTGGTCTCCCGAAACTCCTAGAACAAACACTTTCCCAGCACCCTGAACATAATAAATCCGTGTACGCGGAGATAAATAAAGAACACCTACAATTTTTCCAATAGATTTCATCCCTCGATGTGTTTTGTTTGAAAAGTAACGAAGTACTCCTAATAATACCAGTATTAAACCGATGACAAAGATAAGAGCAACAAGTGTTCTAAAGAAATAATATATCCAGGAAGTCTCCGTTGTATTGGAACTATTTGAAGATACATTTTCTCCTTCTGTATTCCCAGTGGTTGTTTGCTCGGAACTCCAAACCTTCTGATGTTGGGAAAACCATGTATTCGTATTAGAGGGGTTATTCTCCTTTTCCGGAACTGCTTCCGTATTTTTTGTGGACATGGCACCGCCTTCATTATTTTTTTCGACATATTGCTTAGGGTCTTTTAATTTGTCAAGAACACTGTCATTCCCAGATGAAAAATTGTTTTCTGCAAAAATATAAACACCATAGAATAGCAGGAATAAAAAGAAAACTACGCTAAAAAAATTTTTTCTATTCTTCATCTCTTTTAAAACCCTCTATTTCAACTATACGTATATGTAAAGTGTCCGCTAAAACTATCATCTCTCCTCTACCTATAAGGATGCCATTAAAAAATATATCTGCCAATTCACCTGCTTGTTTATTTAATGTAACAATAGACCCCTTATCTAATTTCAGAATATCTTTTATTTTTATAGAGCATCTTCCCAACTCCGCACTCACCTTAATAGGAATCATTGCTAAATCATTTAGAGTTAGATGAACAGCGGAAGGAGACGTTTCCTTTTCCAAATCTTCATCAGGAACAAAATCAGATATATTTTCGGGATTTTGTATAGCCATTATTATAAGTCCACAATCGTATATTTAATATACATTACTTCGAGAATAGACCCCTGAATACCGGGAGATAACTTATTTAACAATTGATTTGCCTCATTTTTTGTCTGTCTTAATAATGCTTCCTGGACACCGGGGTCATTAAGTTCGGTTCGTGAACGATTCCGATGTATTTTATTAATCAATGCTGTAAAATATTCTTTTTTCCCCTCAATTACAGCAGATACCTCGGGTCCGGAGCAGGACATTGCAACTTGATAAATTAGCAAGGGTGCAGGTGCATCTGACTTTTGTGTAATTACCGTTGCCTGTGTCTCATCAAACTTTACTATCACTGCCGTTGCAGGTATCGCATCAGTAGTATCAACAGTTGCAGGTGTATCTTTCCCTTCTGTGTCATCTGTTAATAGCATAGGGCGTAAAACAAACATAAATACAACAATTGCACTAATTGCTGGAATTAGCACGCTCGCCCCCCCTATCAGGAGCAATTTTATAAGGCTTGATGATGATTTCTTTTGTTCCTGTTGTTCCGGTGGTTTTTCATCTGCCATAAAAATTATTCCTTATTCTGTTTATATCCATTGTAATAATAGAAAAACACATTCTGAAAAATAAAATCAAGGCATACCCTTTTGTATCATTTCCATCTTTTCCTCACTCACAAAACCTCGCACGAAAATCTCAACACGACGATTTTCTTTTCTTCCTTCCTCAGTTAAATTTGTTGATATAGGCTGGCTTGAACCACAAGCAGTAATTTCAAACATCTCCGGAGTAAGAGAACTAATAGAAAGCATTTTACGCATAACCTGGTCGGAGCGGTAATAACTCAGGTCATAGTTATCTCTATATCGAGGATTATTCACTATAGGGGTATTATCTGTATGCCCCTTTATTTCTACAAAGACATCCGTAAGTTCTTCTAATGTCTTTGACACACTTTCAATAATAGGAAAAGACTCGGGTTTCAGGTCTGCACTTCCTCTATCAAATAAGACAGAATCAGGAAAGGTTATCTTGATTCCTCCTTTTGCATCATATTCTACCTTGACCTGTTTATCTTGTCCCAAAATTTGTAATTCTTCCGCTATTTTTTGTGCTGCCTGCTGCATTTTTCTTTGCTGTTCTCTCCGATTCAACATTTGTAAATCTAAAACACCTGCATTCTTTGGAAGCACACTTAAAGCGCCTTCCAATGAGCCCATTGCTTTCTTAAAGTCTTCTTCACTAATAGACGAAAATGATACGAGGAGAATAAAGAAAGTTAGTAATAGGCTCATCATATCTCCGTAAGTAACTACCCATCCAGGGGCTCCCCCTTCTCCTTCAGGTTGCTTTTTTCTTTCCTTTGCCATAATGTCCTACTTTTTCCCTGTTACAATCCGTTTTCGCAATTCAGGAGCAATAAATGCTTTTAACTTCTGTTCCACAACACGAGGATTATCTCCTGATTGAATTGATAAAATACCTTCAATAATAAGTTCCCTTAAAAGGAGTTCTTCTGCGGTTCTGACTTTTAATTTTCCTGCAAGAGGCAACATAATTAAGTTAGCGATTAATGCTCCATACAATGTAGTTAAGATTGCAACAGCCATACCAATACCAATTTGAGATGGGTCTTCCATTGTAGCAAGCATTTGCACCAAACCAATTAATGTTCCTATCATTCCGAAGGCAGGAGCATAAGCAGCCATCGCAGAAAGAACTGATTGCCCCAACGCATGTCTATCTTCCATAAACGCCAATTCTGTCGTAAGAATGTCTTTAAGCAATTCGGGTGCGGTTCCATCAATCGCAAGTTGTATACCTCGTTGCAAAAACTCGTCGTCTAATTCCGATGCAGGTCCTTCGAGAGCAAGGATACCCTCTCTTCGTGCAATAGTGGCAAATTCAATAATCTTTTCAATCAAAGTTTCGACAGGTGTAAGTTTCTGAATGAATGAATTCTTTACTGTATTAAAGACCTTTAACACATCGCTCAATGGATAATTAATTAGTGTAGATGCAATAGTCCCTCCCACAACGAGAATGAAAGAAGGTATATTTATAAAGATTGTAATGGACCCTCCCATCAGAATAGATATAAGTGTCAAAGATATACCTGCAATCAGTCCTATTACAGTTGCTAAATCCATAGAACTCCCTTTTCTATGTTATTCATATAGAAATTTTCATTTCTTTTCATCAACATAAAACACCTCTTCGTCTCTGATTTTAACATGATTTAATCTCTCTTTGCTATTACAATTCTACTAAAAAAATAGGCTGAGGTTTTCAAGCCTCAGCCTTATTTGGAATTAGTAGGATTTTTTTGTTAATGAAATCATGTATTAAGATTATCTACCTAAATTAACGGTCTCTTGAAGAAGTGTATCCGCAGCAGTTATGGTTCGGGCATTTGCTTGAAATCCGCGTTGTGTTACAATTAAAGAACTAAATTCTGTACCTAAATCTACATTGGAACTTTCCAGAACACCACCGGAAACAGTTCCCCTACTACCAGAACGGGGAGGACCTACTTGAGCGACCCCGGATGCAGGGGTTTCAAGGAACATGTTATTCCCATCGCGAACCAATCCCCCTACATTGGAAAATGTTGCCAGGGCTACCTGAGCAAAAACGCGGGTAAGTCCGTTGCTGAATACTCCTACAATTTCACCATTGGCACCGATATTAAAACTTTCAAGGACACCTCTTGGAAAACCATCCTGTGAACGAACTGTAACATCACTACCTGTGCTACTATCTGTTGCCAATTGAGTGATTTCACTAAAATCAATATTGAATGTTAAATCATTGGGTTGAGAACCTGTTGTATTCATTAATGCACCAGGAATTGTTATCGTTCCTGTAGTGCCTGATGGTAATGTGCCAGAAGTACTAAATGTTAATGCTCCACTACCTACAGTATTTCCGTCGTATGAAGCTTCCCATGTCCACTGGTTTGCAGGGGTTGCCTGTTTCGTAAATGATAAAGTTACCAATTGTGCAGTACCTAAAGAATCGTAAACCTCTACTGTCCTTGTTACTGTAGTTGGAGTAGGAGTCGTAGGAGCATTCGCATTTAGATTTCCAATAAGATACACATTGGTAGTAGAACGAACAATCCCTGCACTTCCAATGGGGATGGAAATATCCTGTGCTGGCTGGTCTGTATTGACAACACCGGTATCATCTGCAATATATCCTTGCACGCGCATACCAGTAGCAGGGTCAATAAGCAACCCATTAGAGTTTAAATCAAAGGAGCCATCCCGCGTAAAAGCAATTTTTTGTCCATCACTCAACACAAAAAAACCATTGCCCTGTATTGCCAAATCCGAAGAAACTCCGGTAGACAAAAGTGACCCTTGTTGATGATTGACATCAATACTTGCGATACGCACACCCAACCCCACCTGTTGCGGATTGGAACCTCCAAAATTCCCTACCGGAGCAGAACCACCTCTTAACAATTGAGAAAACAAATCCTGAAAAAGAACACGAGAAGAACGGTAACCTACAGTGTTTACATTTGCAATATTGTTTGCAATTACATCCAACCGTCGTTGATGCGACTGTAAGCCTGTTACTGCTGTTAACATTGCCATTCCCATAGTTATATCTCCTTATGGTTTATTGGTTTAATTTATATTTAGGACTCTTCTTTTCATTTCAGATGAATGTTTCGTCACTTTGTATTGGGTTGTTCTACTCGGACACTTTGAACCTGAGTAATAGGAACTTTATCCGAACCTACATTTAAAAAGACTGTCCCATTCTCAATGGATACCGCATCCACTTTCCCTTTTACAGATGTTCCATCTTGTGAAGAACCTTCAATGTATCTACCAATCATCTGTTGACTGGCGTTCATAGACATAAATTGCACATTCTGGGATAAAGTCTGGATTTCTTGCTGTAATAATGCTATATTTGTATTTGTTTTAATGGTTTGTTCCAGTGCTGAAAATTGAGCTAATTGGGCAAGCATTTCTGTATTTTGAACAGGTTCCAATGGGTCTTGATATTGCATTTGCATAACAAGTAATTGTAAAAATGTATCTGAACTTAATTCTCTTGATGGAGTTCGAATTGTCCCTGTATTATTACTGGTGGACGGCGTATCAACAGACTTTGCAACCGATAAAGTTTTTGCATCTGTTGATTCAATAACTTTCTTTAGGTAATTTTGAAGTAATCCTTTTCTTTTCGCTTGATACAAAGAACTCATTTCTTTGATTACTTCCGTTCGTTGAGCAGATGTCGGAGAATTTATCCCCAAAACATTTGATTTAAATTGCACCATTGCATTCATAGTATTTCTCCTCTATACCCATAAACTTAATGTTCCATTATGGTAATCTGTTAAGGGTTTTATTTCCTCTGTTATTTGTTGCGTGTTACTATTAAAATGAGATAAGACAGGTTCTATGTGAAGTTCCCTTGAAAAGGAATGTGAACTGAAATCCTGATTTAACATAAGGCTTGCTGTCCCTGTGGAAATAACCTGTACATCCTTAACAAAAATACCTTCCTGTTTCAGGGCTTCCCTTAATTGAGGTAGACCTTGTGTTAGAATTTTATGGACTTCATTGTTAGAAGTAGTAAGTTGAATTCCAATTTTACCGGAATATTCCTGAACTTTAACCTCCATGAGCCCTAACGACTCAGGTTCTAATCTTACAGTAATCGTTTTTGTCTCTGAGCGAACTGCAAACTTTATCTGTTCTGTCAGAACAGCCCTCAATGAGGATAATGTAGCAACAACATCTTTGGATTCTGCCGGGATTACAGAAGGTGTTTTAGCAGAGGCTCCTTCACTTCCTATCTTCATGTACTTTTCGGTGAAAATTCCTAATTGAGGATTTGAGTTTGGCAAATCAGATTTATGTTGAGAGCTTGAATTGGTTTGTTCACCGGAATTAGAAATTAATTTCGTTTCCGGAACTTTAGAAAATATATTTCCTTTCATTTCTACATCCATATTTTCTGGTAAATCGTGTTTTAAATCTGCCAGTATATCTGTATATTTTTGTTGTGTATTTGACGGGGTCCCCATCACACCATTCTGAATGTTTTTATCATTTGATACCTGTCCTGATTTTAAGAGGACCTGTTCTTGCTGTTCTTCAGGATTCAAAATGGTAGATAATCCTATATTCTTAATGTGTAATTTTTCTGTAATTTGAGGTAATTCTACCGTCTCTATTTTGCCCATTTGTTCTGTATCCATCGGTGTAATTACATTTTCACTACCAATGGATGAATTTCCTTTTTGTGAGGAATTAAGAGATGTTAAAGTTTTTATTCCCACACCCGATTGTTTTGTCTTAGGTTGTCCAGATTGTACTTTTGCAATTCTCTGTTCTATATTAGTACCTAATTGCAATAACAATTCATCCTGACACTCATAAATAATAGGATTATCTTGTTTTGCATCTGTATCCACAACAGGTAAACTTTTGTTTTGCACATCTTCCTGTCCTGTAATAGAATCAATTTCGATACCAGAATCCGGTAATTGAACTAGTTCCTGAGTAACCGTACCTTCTATGGTAGAAGGCAATTCTATATTATTCGGGTTTGTAATAAATGAAGAGACATTATTTACCTGTGCATCTGAATGGATTTCTGTTTCTGACAAAGAAGTATTACCATCCTGTTGAACGGGTATTGCTATTAATCCCATTTGAGCCATCAATATACTCAGGACCTGCCCGAAATTGCTCCCATTAGGGTTTGTATTCTCCTGAGCACCTGGTTCTGTTTTTGTGATTTCCCCGGACACTACAGGGAAAAGAACATTCATTATATTATCAATCATAAATCCTCTCCTTAAAAAAAGAGTTAATATTTCAACCAAATCAAGGAATAAGTTTTGAATTCGAATTAGATTAGTTTATTAAGGAATGAATTTTATGAGGAGGGAGGAGAAGGAGGTTGCACTTTTTGCAGAGCTTGAAGTACCTGTGCTGCTAATTGAGCATCTAAGGCTTCTACAATTTTCCCTCTTTCCTTAGGTTTGACATAAGAAAGAATTTCTGCAATTTCATCTGGATTCATTGTTTTCAATCGTTCTGCCGCCTTATCCGGCTTCATACCACTAAGCGTAACTGCAATGGCTTGCATTTGCACTGCCTTTTCTTTTTTATCCTCCCCTAATTTGGAACTCAGTTCTTTTTGTATGGACTCTATTTTCGTTTGCATTTGTTGCAATTCTTGAGATTTTGCATTTATCTCTTCCTCTTTTTTCTTTATTTCCTCTTCCTTTTGCTTTAATAAAGATTCCTTCTTCTGAATCTGCTCAATCAATGTAGCAATGGAATCTTCATGAATATTGTGCTGGGGTATTGTTACCTTTGGGGTAGCAGGAGAAGGGGCAACTAATTTCTGGAGAGATTCTCCGGATAGATTTCCTGTAACGGCTAATATTCCTACCAGTGTCCCCACAAAAGATATAATTGCTAATATAATAATCAAGAGAAATCGCATATTCTCGTTTCCTATGTTTCAATACCATATATTTATAATCATATGGCTTCTTTATTCTTCATTGAAAATCGTGTTCCACTTAAATCATCTGTGTCCTTTTGTATTTCCTTTCTCACCCAATTACGGAAAACTCTTTCTCTATTATCTCTTAGTTTTTGGAGCATTTTTTCTTCTATCATAATTTGCTCTAATTCTTTTCTCTGCTTTTGGGCTATATCTTCCAATTCCCCTTTCTTTTTATCTAGCAACTCCTTTTGCTTCCCTAAAAATACTATATATTCAAATGAATCTGATATTTCTTTTACTTTATGCGATTTTTTTTGCATGGTCTGAACCTGCGACATATAGTCCTTTTGCAATTGCTCCGTGTTTTTAATTTCCTGTTCAATGTTTTTTATTTTCATCATTGTTTCTGCCAATTTCTGTGCACACAGTTGTTCTTGTGTTTTACGAATTCTTAATAAAGGGTCATATCGTTGATACTCTCTCGGATTCATGACAATTAACCAAGTGCCTCCTTCATTAAGGGTAAAATTTGGTCCCAGGAAACCTTTTCATACAAATCCTGGATTAAAAATTTTCTTATTTTCGGCATAAGCCGTAACGCCTCATCAATCTCCTTATTTGACCCTGTAACATAAGCCCCAATATTTACCAGATCTTCGGCATCACGATAAATAGCCAGAATACTTCGTATTTTATTTGATAGTACACGATGTTCCGACGATGTAATTTCCAGCATGGAACGGCTAATACTTTCCAGAACATCTACCGGAGGATAATGTCCACGAGATGCTAAACTCCGTGATAAAGAAATATGCCCATCCGTAATACTACGAACAGCATCGCCTATGGGGTCATTCAAATCATCTGCTTCTACAAGAACTGTATAAAAACCTGTTATAGTTCCTTTCTTTGATGTCCCTACCCGTTCCAATAGACGGGGCAAAAGACTGAACACGGACGGTGTATATCCTTTCGTTGTTGGAGGCTCTCCAATAGATAAACCTATTTCGCGTTGTGCCATAGCAAACCTTGTTATAGAATCCATCATCAACAATACATCTGCACCCTGGTCACGAAAATATTCTGCAATTGTTGTTGCTACATAGCCAGCGCTAATTCGTCTTAATGCAGACTCGTGTGATGTTGCCACAACAACCACAGACCTTTTCAGTCCTTCTTCTCCTAAATCTAAATCGATAAACTCACGAACTTCTTTCCCTCGTTCTCCTACAAGAGCGATTACATTTATATCCGCATTGGTGTTCCGTGCAATCATCCCAATCAATTTGCTTTTTCCCACACCACTTCCGGAAAGAATTGCTACACGCTGTCCTTTACCACAGGTAGTACATCCATCAATGGATTTTATCCCTGTCGCTAATGGTTCTGTTATTCGAGGACGAAACACTGCAGATGGAGGGCATGTATATAGCGACCTCTTTTCACTAACTTTAGGGAAAGGCTTTCCATCCATAGGATTACCGAGAGCATCAATAACCCTTCCCAAAAAGGCATCTCCAACAGGGACATTTCGTGACTGAAAAGTTGGAATTAAAATATAGCCCGGTCCTAACCCTTGAATCTCATCCAGAGGCATTACAAGATAATGGTCATTTCTAAAACCAACCACTTCCACAGGTATCAGATTTTTTCTGTCCCTTGATGATATATAGCATAGGTCCCCAACTCTCATTTCTGGACCCGTAACTTCAATAGTTAACCCCGTAATATTTTTAACCTTGCCACAAATTTGAAATGGCTTTGTCCCTTGAACAATATCGATATAAGGCTTAAATGTCAACACCATTTTCCCTCGCAAGGTTAACTATCTTCTCAATGATTAGTTTTAATCGTGAAGAAATTTGATTATCTATAAATTGTGTTTTAGTTTCCGCAATACATCCACTCCTTTCTATTGTTTCATCCGGGACAAAAATAACCTTTTGCATTATGCTACCACCCTCCAATTGCGATTTGATTTCCGCTTCAATTAATGCATAATCATCCGGATGAATATGTAAATATATCTCCTGACTATCTATTAATTCCTCTAATGTTTCTCTTATAATAACCTCAACAATATCTGACTTTATTTGGATTTGAGCAGAGATTACCTGTTCAGAAATTTGAAAAACCATTTTAAGGATTTGAGGAGTCAATTGCTCAAGGAAGCTGGTTCTTGCTTGAGTAATTGTTTTTATACTTTCTTGAACAATTTTATTCATCTCCTCAAGGAATTGTTGGAATTCCTTTTCAGCATGTAATTTGCCTGCATTGTATCCTTCTTCATAGGCTTTCCGTTTCATTTCCTCCGCTTCCAGTTGAGCCTGTTCTAGCACTAAAGCACGCAATTCCTCCGGAGAATACATGCTTAAAGGGTCGTCAGAAATCTCTTTTTCTTTCGGAAATTCTTTCAAATCATTACGAGATAGAAACTTTATTTCTGTATTTTCAGTAATAACTTTTTGTGTTTTCTTAACCTTAGACATAAATATATCCATCCTGATTGTTAAACAAGAATTTCTTCGCCTCCACCTTCTCCTCTTCCTGTGATAATAAGGTCACCTGCTTCTTCTAATCGGCGTATTACTGCCACAATTCGTTGTTGAGCCTCTTCCACATTTTTAAGTCGAACAGGACCCATAAATTCTATCTCTTCTTTCAACATTTCCCGAGCACGTTCTGACATATTTTTAAATATTTTGTCTTTGACTTCATCCGTAGATGATTTCAAAGCTAAAGCCAAATCCTTAGAATCAATTTCTCTCAATGCCTTTTGAATACCTGCATCGTCAACATAAATCAAATCATCAAAAGTAAACATTAATTTATTGATTTCATTTGCTAAATCCGGGTCCTTTTCTTGCAATTTTTCCATAATACTCTTTTCAGCAGACCGTTCAACAAGATTGAGTATCTCTGCTACTTCTTTCACACCTCCAGCAAAAGTAAATCCTTGTGTGAAAACCGCTGCCATTTTTCTTTCCAGAACCCGTTCTACCTCATGAATAATTTCAGGAGCGGTTCGATCCATCGTGGCAATACGATAAATTACATCGGTTTGTGTCTCAGGAGGTAATGAAGAGAGAGCCAGAGCAGAAACTTTAGGGTCGAGGTGGGCTAATATTAATGCAATGGTTTGAGGGTGTTCCTCCTGAATAAAACTACTGATTTGTGATGGGTCTGCTTTCTTTAAAAATTGAAAAGGAACTTCCTGCAAGGAACTTTGTAAACGACTCAATATTTCTACCGCTTTTTGTGCACCAAAGGATTTCTCTAATAATTCCTTGGCTAATTCAATTCCTCCCTCTGCTACGAACCGTTTTGCCTCTACCATCTGGAAAAACTCATCAAATATTTTTGCCTTAATCTCCGGGTCAATAGTTCCCAGAGAAGCAATATCCAGCGTGAGGCGGTCAATTTCAGCATCTCTTAAATGAGCAAGAATATTACTCGCATGTTCTGGACCCAAACATGCCAGCAGAATTGCCGCTTTTTTTCGACCTGTTAGTTTCTCAGGTTCTTTTGTATCTTTTTTCGGTGCCGTATTACTCTTCTCCTTCTGATAACCATGAACGAATTAAAGCAGCTGCGGTTTCGGGTTCCTCGATAGATACCCGAGCCACTTCCCGAGCCACTTCTTGTCTTCGTAAATCTTCTTTGGAAACACCCGGTAACTCAACCGGTTCCTCTTCTTCTTCTATTTCTTTCTTCTCCACTACTGTACTCCTTAAAAACGACCTTAATAATAGAAAGACTACAAAAATAACGAATAGTTGAATAATGACTGTAACGGGTGTCAGCCATGTTCTCCACTGGAATGGCATTTCTTCCGATTTGGGAATTCCGGTCTCTAATTCCGAAATGCCAAAAGGCTGGTCGTAAACCAATACCTCTGTGGGGACTTCTCCTTCACCTACTGCAGACATCACAAAATCTTGAAACATCTTCTTCCGCTCTTCGGAAAGACCTATATAATTTCGCTTCTTATTACCCTGCTCATCCTGTGTTTCTTGATAATCTCCTTCCACAATAACAGTCACAAGGAATTTCTCAACATTTCCTCCTTCTTTCTTCTTTTTTCTCGTTAAACGAGAGGGTTCATAGTTTGCAATTTCCTCTGTCGTCGTCTCTTTAGTAGAAGTAGCCCCAGGAACTGTGGCTTCAGGGACATTAGCAACTACACCCGGAGCACCTTCAGGTGGTTTTTCGTTCGTCTCACTGCTTGTCTCTGTCGTTGAAGTGCTTATTTCAGTTCCTTCACTTACTTTTTCTTCTATCTCTTCAGAACTATCAAAGTTTATCTTAGCACTCACGGAGACAGTCCCCCGAACTCCTAATTCCCGCAATTTATTCATTACTTTCATCTCTCGCTGTTTCTCCCATTCGGTCAATAATTCCAATTTGGAACTTGCAAGAGAAGCAAATCCAGACTGGGGAGGTAAGTATAAAACATCTCCTTTTGTGCTCACTATGGTAATGTTCCCAGGGTGAAGATTGGCTCCGCCAGCATGGTCTACAATACTAACTATAGCCTTTATTTCCTGTTTGGTTAGGGGTCTATTTATATCAAGCGTAACTGCCGCTTCTGACGGTTTTTGTTCCGACACAAATAACTCTTCTTTTGCTTCACGGATAAGAACATAACTATCATTTACAAAATCAAAAGCATTTAACTGCTTTTGTATCTCTCCTTGAAGAGCCCTCATAAATTTTACATTCTGCAACCACTGATTGGTCATTAATTCCGTTGTGGAAAATAATTCCCAGCCCGGAGGAACAGGTCTTCCAACAGGCAAGTCGCTCTGTGCCAGTAATAATTGTGCATTACTTCTTTCATTTACGGGAACTAATACACTTGTATTGTTGTCTCCTAACTGGTATCGAATCCCCTGACGGGATAATACATCTGTTATTTTAGAAATCTCTTGAGGCGAAAGTCCCGCAGATAAAACCGTATATTGGGGCTGTGCTCCAATGAATATAATTAATAACAGACCTAAAAAAACTATAAAGAAAGAAACCCCGATAATAACTTTAGCACTGAGTGTTAACTTAGCCCAGAATTCTCTTATTCCATTTATGAATTGTAAAATCGTTTCCATAAATACACTATATATTTCTTTTTATTTTTCATCAACTTATTGTATATATTTTAATGTAACACAACAAACAAAACCAAACTAATAGATCACTTTTGTTTATATAATACAATATATAGTGTATCATGTCAAGAATTTTTAATAAATTTTTTTAGGGAAATTATTCAATTTTTACCTCCGCTCTTTCCTGGATTTGATTTTTCAAATCACAGGGTATTGACCTCATGTCAAATACTAAATTTGCATTCGCATTATCTCTTCGTACGCCGTTATTACTTTATTTCGAACTGCCATCAGGGTTTGAAAAGCAGTATCTGCCCGTTGAACCGCCACCATTACTTCAGTTACATCTTTTATCTCGCCCGAAACTAATTTTTTAATAGTTGTATCTGCTTCATCCTGTAATTTCTGAACTTCAGATACAGCATCAACTAATATATCCTTAAAAGAAGTTTTATTTTCAACCGGTGTAGTCCTAATAGGACTTACAGAGGGTATATCTACTTTAGGTTTTACCGGACCTATTTGGTGAATAGAATCAATATTATCCACGGGATACTACCTCGTTATTATTTCCTTTTTATTTTTTGTTTCTACTCTATATCATATCATTATTTTATCATAAAAAAATCTTATATTACTCATCTTTGTAAAATTTCTAATGCTCTTTGTCGTATTTGCCGATTTGCCACAAAAACCGCAATATTGGCCTCGTATGCTCGTTGTGCAGACACAAGGTCTGCCATTTCATTCGCAAGTTGGACATTCGGATATTTTACAATACCTTGTTTATTAGCATCGGGATGTTCTGGTTCATACACTTCTTTAAATGGGGACATATCATAAATTACAGACTTTACTTCTACTCCTGCTTGTTTTGATGTTACATTCTTGCCTAATTCATAACCCTTTAACAGAACCATCTGCCTGCGAAATGGACCACCTCCTTTTTCAGTTCGGGTTGTTTCCGCATTAGCAATATTATTTGAAATAATATTCATTCTCAGCCGTTGAGCCCGTATACCACTAAGGGCTATATCCCATGCAGAAATTCCTTCAACTCGCATACTATTATCTTATCTCTTCAAGTCGTTAATAATGGTTGTTAACTGATTAAATCTCTTGGCTAACAATGCAGTATAAACAGTAACTTTTCCTGTATTCTCTGTTAGTTTTGTAATTTGTTCATCAATGTCCACAGAATTAAAATCGTTTTTCAGTACATTCTTTCTCTTTTCTACAACAACTCCTTCTTTTTCTACCTGGATATGGCGAGGGTGGTTCGTGCGGAGAACGATACCCCCTCGCCCTTGCAATACGGCGTTGAGAGATTTCTGAAAATCTAATTCCTTTTGCGTATATCCAGGGGTATCCGCATTGGCTATATTATTAGCAATATACCGATGATTAATCTCTGCTACTTTCATTGCAGAAATTAGCATTGTTTCGGCACTTATTTTTCCTATTCCATTGACCATTTATTGTAATTACCTTTCGGTTTTGTTTTTTTATTTAGCAAATGATATGCCACATAGATAAGTTTTCATATCTACTTAAAAATCAATTACTTAATCAAACTCACTTTTTTCATATTTGAAAACAAAGATATTTTTTTCCCTTTTCAAAGGAAATTTTTTCTTTTCTGCGGTCTAATAAATTCGCAAATATTCTTAGAAAGGTTTGTAAATCAGGGAGCAGGTGGGAGGACCCCCAGGGAGGAAATTTTTCTTATTTAGAAGTTTGAACCCATTTTTTTCGTAAAAGATAATATTTTTTTCTTTATGAGTAATCACATAAGCAGGAACCTTATCCCGATTTGCACAGGAAATTACATGCTGAACCAAAGCACTACCAATTCCTTTTCCCTGTGCAGAGGGATGAACTCCCAGAATGTCCAAAATCCATGCAGGTTCTTTTACTTCACTTCGTGTCCTGTTCTGATTATCCCAATAGGCACGCAAAGGTCGCCAGAAGTTTCGACATATTAATTTAGGAATAGCCCGGAAAAATCCTGCCCGCATAATATAGCGAAAAGGGATATGGGGATATAGAGAGGGTGGGATACAACCTGCAACACCTTGGACATTTTCATCTACAAATACTGAGTTAAATATCATTAAAAGTCGAAGCCAACGCTCATATGTCCATGTTATAAATTCTTTGCGAAATTTCTCTTCGGGAAACATATAACAAACCAATCCATCATCAAAAAAAGCATAGACTAAAGATTCTACTGCTTTGTCTATATCTGCTTCCCGAATTTCTCTGATATTCAACACAAAAAGTGTTTTCTCCTGATGTATTTAGTAGTTATATGTAGATTATTTACCGGTCTGTATGTCTGCGGTCTATAAAATAGACACTTTTCCCATTTACAGGCTGAGCTTTTTGTCGAACCTGTGCAAGGACTTCAAACATTTTTTTCGCATTTCGGAAGGGACGGAATTGGTTGTGTACAACCCCTAACGATAGTGCCATCAACGGGCATTTTATTTCCATTCCATTTCTATCTACTGCGAGAATATATCCATGTTCATATTCTTGCGAAGTATATAAGTCTTTCTTCTTCTGGTCAAAATATGAAATTAAGGCTTCACAAAACTTTTCTGCATCCGAAGCATTTAATAATATAACAAAATGTTCTCCTCCCATATGTGCCACAAAAGATTCATATATACCCAGACTCTTTTTAACCTCTATCAAAAGTTCTGAAAGGAAAGTTAATGCTCGTTTCTGTCCTTCCGGACCCCGTGAAACACAATAAGGTTTAAATCCTGTCATGTTTATATATATAACCGCTATTTGTTCTCCCCTTGCTAATTTGTGGTTAATTTCCCTTTTGATTGCATCTGTACCGGGAAAATTTGTTATTTGATTTCGACTATTTACAGAGGCTATTAATACACCTAAGGATGAAATCTTATCCATTAATCGTTCTAATTTAAATGGTTTAACCAGATAATCATCTGCCCCCTGTTCCAATCCATGCAAAACTTCAGGTTCTTCCCCTAATGCTGTTAAAATAAGTATAGCGGTTTTGTAAATTTCGGGGTCTCTCCGGATTTTACGACATACCTGATAACCCGTCACACCGGGGAGCATGATATCCAGAAGCACTACATCAGGCTTAAAACTTTTCGCCCGTTCAAAAGCCCCTTCCCCGGTGTTTATGACATCGACCTGATGTCCTTCACTTTGTAGTTTTGTCTTTATCAATTCTGCTAAGTCGAAATCGTCATCAACAACTAAAATCCTCATTTGTTCCCTTTCTTTAATTATCTTAAATTAAAAAATAATTAAGACTTATAAATACATATGATTTTACAAAATTATACATAATAAAATCATTTTTTGTTAAGTTTATTTATTCCCAATACAATTCTTTCATTACTAAATTCAATTCATATTTTGTGATATAACATTTTTCTATGATAACATTAAATAGAAGAAAAAAACTTCAATAGAGGATTGACAAAATATGAAGAAAAGGAATCTGTCTTTAAAACGATTTTCTTATGCATTTATACTTATTACAATTGGAATTATTTCTCTTTCTACTATAAACTGCTCTAAACCACCACCTCCCCCCCCTCCTCCACAAGAACCTCCCCCCCCAAGTCCAGAACAAATACAATCTGAAATGCGTTCTGCAATTCAACCATGGATAGATGCGGTTGTGAATAATAGCCGTCTTCCACAGGACCAGCAGGATACAATTGTAAATAATTTCCGCGGTATCAAAGCGAAATATTCTGCCATTGAGAATGGCAAAATAGCCATGAGTCGAATTGCGCCGGACATTGAAGAAACAATAAGGCAGGCAAGGGACAAACAGAGATGGGCATTAGTTATCGCTGGAATAAATATTTATGATGTTTTGAGGCCTGGCGCGTCAGCACCGGATGGGAAATATGCTCGATTAAAAGAACGGGCAGAACTTATGCTCTCTCGACCTCGTGTCGAAGTTACAGGTTTTCTTCAAGCAGAAAATGATTTATATGTATTCCTTACTGTAACGGATACAAAAACAAATAAAACAGAAAATTTTAAAGTCCGTGAAGGTGAAGAATTTTATGAGCCTGTAAATCCACAGACAAAACAAAAAGAATCAGCGAAACTTCGTATAGTTCGGGTAATCGGCGACCAACAATCCGTCGAGCTACTTTACATTCCTGCAAATGATACATGGGTTGTTCCCGGACCCAAAAACAAAGGTTAATAAAATCGATTAGAAAACACATTTTAAAGATGACTGATGATTTGTCGAAAGAGACTTGTAACCATTTTGAACAAACAAAAGAAGGTATAGTTCTTTCCTTATATGAAAAGATTTTTTATTGTTTTCTTTTAATCTGTATAACATTTCTCGCTTATGCAAATACACTAAATAATGACTGGGTCTGGGATGATGCTTCGTCAGTACTTATGCATAAACATGTGCAGAATCCTGAGAAAATTTTCCAGCTTTTTCTCGAAGACCAACATGCATTCGGAAGAGGGAAGGGCAATTTTTATCGTCCTCTGGTTTCTGTTTCTTTTATGGTAGATTACCTGTTATCCTATAAGCATGAACAAGAAAATTCTTCAATTCCTGTTATTTCTCCTTTAATTTTCCATATCACAAATAGTCTATGGCATGCGTGTGTAGTTATCCTTGTATTTTTACTATTAAGCAAATTAAAAGCACCTTTTTTTGTCTCTTTCTGGACAAGTGTAGTTTATGCTGTTCATCCCATCCCTACCGAAGCGGTTACTTATATCAGTGGTAGAGCAGATATGATGTCCGCAGTTTTCCTCTTAGGAGGGGTTCTTTCATGCATTCAATATTTACAGGAAGAAAAAAGATTACGAAAAAATTTATATTTAATTGCCTGTCCATTATTTTTTGCTCTGGGACTACTCAGCAAAGAATCCAGCAATATTTTTCCTCTTTTAATTTTGTTCATAATACCCCTAACATCCCGTATCCAGAATTCTCAGCCGGCAACAGGGTATCAGATAAAAAAGTGGTTTCCCCTTTTACTTTCTATAATAGTTTCTACAATCTATATTCTACTTCGAATGTCCATATTAAACTTTTCTGAAAAATCGGTTTCTATTATAAAAACATGGAGCGATAAAGTTGTAGAAATTGGACAATCTTTCGCCTTTTATATTCGAATTCTTTTTTTTCCTTTTGGCTTACATATGGAACAAACGCTTGAAAACACTCCTTATTGGACAGCACTACCTGGATATTCTTTTTTAATAATTATTGGTATTATTGGCTACTGGGCATGGAAAAATAACCTTTATCAGATATTGACAGGTATTCTATGGTTTTTAATCACATGGTTTCCTATCTCCGGTTTTTTCACATTGAACGCACCCCAGGCAGAACATTGGATGTATACACCGATGATTGGTTTCTGGTGGTGTGTTTTTGAATTAATTCACTATTTTATAAAATCTTTATCCTTTCAAAATTCTCACACAAAATATATGTTGCCTGTGATGAATATTTTACTCATTATTCTAACCCTATCCTATTTTTATCTAACCTATCTCCGCAATCAGGACTGGAAAGATAATGAGACTATATTCCGCAGTACATTGCATTATAATCCCAATACAACGCGCGTTCGATATAACCTCGCGGTAACTTACGAAGAAATAATGAAAAACTATCCCGGAGCAAAAAGGGAATATCAGGAATTGATAAAAACTTATGATAGGATTAAGAAAAAAACTGGAATTTCAGAGAAGCAAATCTCCTTTATGAATGAAGAAGAAATCGAGACATGGCTTTCATCTGGCAAAACTTTGTTTTATATGGGAAAATTTAATGAATCCATCGAACATCTAACACCCGTAAGTTTTCTGGTAAAACAGAAGAACTTCGTTCCTTATGGAATTGAAGCATTGTGGTATATTGCCCAGTCTTCCCTTGCCTTAGGCGATATAAAAACATATCAAATGATTTCTTCCAGAATACAAACTGCAGACAAAAAATTATTAAAAGAGATACAAAAAATTTCTGTAGGTGGAAAATTGTCAGTATCTTCATATATGCCTATTGAAAACTAAAACCATAAAATAAAAGGAATGGATATGCTTAAACACAGACTTTTACATCCTGAAATTCTTTACGCTATTGCGGGTGCTGGTCATGGCTCAAAAATTTTAATCACAGATGGTAATTACCCTGCCAGTACAAAAGAAGGGGTATCCGCAGAAACTGTCTACTTGAACCTAGCTCCGGGACTCGTTAAAGTAACTGAGGTTCTTGATACTTTACTTACTGCAGTAGAAATAGAAGAAGCGTATGTAATGACACCGAATACCGGAGACGAACCTGAAATTTACAAAGCATTTCGTCAATCTCTGCCTCATTTATCATTGATTAAATTAGAAAGATTTGACTTTTATGATTGTGCATCCTCATCAGATACCTGTCTGCAAATTGTTACAGGGGACCAACGCCTTTATGCAAATATATTGTTGACTATTGGCGTAGTAAAACCCTAAATTTAATTATTCGTTTATAGATTGCAATTTTTGTTAAAATAGACTAATAATATATTATTAATTGTTGACAATTTTCTTGACAAAAGATATAAAAAATGATAGAATTTAAAAATAAACTAAAATAGAAGATTACAAACGAATTATAATTATGGAGATGAAACATGGCTGAATTTAAAAACAACCCTTCCGAAGAAAAAAAGAAAAAGGAAGAAATTCCCAGTGCAGATTCCGGATTAGGAAATCTTCCTCCTTTGAGCGATTTTGATACAGGGGAAGTTTCTGACATAAGTAGTCAACTTCCACCGCTATCTTCTTTCGATTCTGACGCTTTCAAAAAATCACAGGGGAGTGATGATTTTGAAGGTGGACTGCCACCCATAAGTGATATAGATATTGTGGTGCCTGAACCAACGGGTGGGAATATTAAAACATCCCTAACAGAATTTGATAAATTAAGTGGTTCTGCATCAGGTTCCATTCCGACACCTTCACAACCCGGAGTCAAAAAATCCTCATTCCAGGACCTTGCTGCAGATAGTGACTTCTCTCCTGAAACTCCAGAAATAGGTCCAGGTCCTATCAGTCTTGAATCAGGTTTGGAAACTCCATTAGGTGATAGTGCTTTTGGTAGTGGTAGCAAAGGGGGCGTATTCGACCTAAAATCTGCACCTCCTTCTGAAACGATAGCCACAGCACCTACACAAATTATAGAAACACCTATTTTTGGAAGTACTCAAACCCCGTCACCTGATTTTGGCTCACCAGACATGGGCTTTGGTGGTGTTCCGGGAGGAGGAGTGTCTGCTCCTGCCGGTGGTGGAGGTTTAGGAACGGATATTTTTGGAGCACCTATAGGTCCCGGTTTAGAAACACCTATTCCGGAATTCACAGCAGGGTCAGGTGTTGCTGTCACACCACCGATTGCTCCTACGACTTCTACTCAGCCTCCTACTGATACAGGCGAACCCGTTCCTTCAGCAAAGAAAAGGAAATTTAAAATTCCGATGGCACCTATTGCTGCAATTATTGCATTGCTTATTGGCATTCTCGCAGGTCCATTCCTTTCCAATTACCTACCTATTCCGAACCCAGCGAAACAGGAAGTCATCTCTTTACAGAATCAAATAAACCAAAGAGACGAAATTATTAAAAAATATACTCAAATGCAAGAAAGTGCGCCCGGAACAAAGTTAGACCCTGCGGAAATCCAACGATTGCAAGGTGAACTAAATGAAATTACAAATAAAGTAAAATCTGCCCAGCAAGAACTTGAAGGAGTAAACGCAAAAATAACGGAACGGCAATCCGCATTACAGGCGGTTGAAGCAGATATCGCAGCAAAAAATGAGCAATATGTTTCGGCTCAAGAAGCATACGATAATTTGCTTAATGAAACGGAGATTATCAAAGCCCGTCAAACAGGGCTTTTAGCAGAGATAGAACGACTTACCAATCAGGTAGGACAACTTGAAGAGGCCAATGCAAGAAGTCTTGCTATTAAAGAATCCTTTTTACTTGACCTTGATAAACTCATCATCCAGATTAAGGAATCATTACCCTTAACTCCAGAAAAATATTCTGTCCATGAACGATTAACACGAGCAGAATCATTACGGCAGAGGGCTGAATCTTCCAACTGGATAACACCTGAACTACAAAATGAATTTACAAGACTTTATCTGGATGAAATTGAGATAGGAAAAATACAGGAATATTTTTATGCAAAAATTAATGTAAAGGACTCATTAGGAACTCCTGTGAACAAATGGGCAGAATGTCTCATGAAAGGCTCATGGGGTGTTTATTACAGAACACTTGATGGTAAAAATATCGGTGTATTCCAGAATTTAAAACCTCAAGCCATTACGCCTGTTTGGGGATTTCAAGAAGGACTTCCCCCCAACGTCATAGCCCAGATTGAACAGGAAATCACCTCTGCAAGACCTGCGGACTTTGAACAGGTTGTCGTAAAACTCGCCGAAAAACAACTCTCCTCTGAACCAAAATCAACAATACAAAAACTATATAGTTCCCTTCAATAGCGAATCTTTCCCTGAATTAGTTAATTTAAACACCTTTTTCGATAAGAAAGAAAAAGGTGTTTTTTATAGTATATAAAAAAGTGCAAAAATCACAATTCCCAAACAAATCCGATAAATACCAAAAATCTTAAAATCATGTGTCTTTATATATTTCAAGAAAAAAGCAATAACAAGAAAAGCCGTAATAAAGGAAACTATCGAACCCAAAAATAATAAAGCCCATTCATTGGAATTAAAATGTAATCCATGTTTTAATAATTTTAATCCACCGGCACCTAATAAAGTAGGGATAGCTAAATAAAAAGAGAATTCAACTGCAACACTTCGTGTAGCACCTATTATCATGGCACCTATAATTGTCGCAGCAGACCTTGACACACCGGGTATCATTGCAATGCATTGGAATAACCCTATTACGAGACAGAATACTATTGTTAATTCTGCTACTTGAGTATATCCTTTATTCCCAATTTGTAATCTTTCTATCCCTATTAAAACAATTCCTCCTATAATAAGTGATATAAACACCGTTGTCGTATTGAAAAGGTAATAATCAATAACATCATCCAATAAAAAACCGAAAATTCCTGCAGGAATAAATGCAATCCCTATTTTAACCCAGAGAAAAAACCATTGTTTCATCTCATCCCTATTATTCAACGGGGGTAGTAGTGTTTTATAAAAGTAAAGCAATACTGCAAATATAGCAGGGAACTGAATGACAACAAGAAAAGTGTCTTGAAAAGTCTTATCTCCTTGCAAAGGAAACCAATTTTCCGCAAGTATTAAATGTCCTGTACTGCTTATTGGCAAAAACTCGGTTATCCCTTCAACAATTGCGAGTAATGTAGCATTAACCATATCCTGCAACATAACTTTTTATCCTCTCATTGCTCTATTTACTTCCTACTATGATTATTTCTACTTCTTTTGGTGCTTTAAATTGCGTTTTTATCTTCCCTTCTTTGTCTTTCTCATGACGAACTGAAACCAATCCAAAAGGTGTAGGCATCGTTCCCTCTGCATAATTTAATGTATCTCCTAAATAAGGCACTATCTGTATTTTTTTACATGAGGGAGCCATAGGGCGAATTCCAAGAATATATTGCATTAACCATGCTGTGGGACCCGAAGCCCATCCATGACAAAGGCTATGTCTCAATCCCACATAACAATGTTCTCCAAAATCTTTATGAATACTTTTTCGCCCCTGAGGAACAACCTCATCTACCGGAACAGAATCTTCTAACCAGCGAATATCAAAATGTTCCCAGAAAGTTGTCGCACCCATCTTTAACATTGGACCCCAATAATTACGGATTAGGTCTAATCCGCCGGATAAATCTCCTGCCATTGCCTTTGCCTGCAATACATAAAAACCGTAGAAAGTGGATAATCCGGACAAAGGTTCTTTTTTAAAACATTCATCATTTACCCGAACAGGATTTTCTAATCCTGCAATAACTCCTAATGCACGCGACTGTTTTACCAGATGTTCAGGAGCATGATATTTTCTCATTTGTTCTTTTATCTTTGAACATTGAGCAACCCACTCCGTCTCATTTAACTCTCGTAATAAATTCTCTGCACAAGTAAATGCCCAATACAATAAAGATTGGAGTCCCGAATGAATCGCATCTTTATTATCTGCTGTACTCCAATCTAAAAACCTCGTTTCCGGTAAAATCTCCTTGCCACTTTCGTCAACACATTTTACCATTTGTTGAACCAGTCCCTTTAAATAACCTCTCTGCTGTTCTAAATAATCTTTCCTGGAAAACATAAAATACCAGTATTCCTGAATAATCACCCACCATAGCGAATAGGAACTAATACCATTCATCCAGCCAGGCAAAGGTGTATTATCCCGCACAAAATCCAGACTTTTTTCAATAGTGGCATTATATCCAAAAAGATGACTTAATACCACTGTCTCCACATGCATATCGCCAATCCATACCAGACGGTCTCTTTTTATCCCATCCCATAAATAATCCTGTAAGCATAAATGAACTGTGTAGGCACCTGTTTTCCATATCTTGTTTAGGAACTCATCACTTGAATTAAAACTACCTAAATACTCTATATCTTGAATTAAAACAATCGCCTTAACCCCCGTGCAAAGCCATTCTGTTTTAGGCTTTGCCATTTCTATTCGAACAAAACGAAAGCCTGTTGTACCTACTTCATTATATCCATACCAGGGGAGTAAAACGGTGCTATTATGGATAGCATGATCCTGGTCAGGTTCTCCCATTGCCTCAACTACGGATTCACCGAAAGTGACTTTCAAAGGTAGTGGAGTTTTATCTTTGACCATCCCCTGACCTAATTGAATCCCTCCATAAATTTCTCTGCCAAAATCCAAAACAAATGACGGTGGTTCTTCCCCATCAAATTTAATAGAAATGTGTTTCTGAGGGTTGGAAAATAACCCATCCAAATCAACATTTTGTAACGATTTACTTTTCCACACAACACGGACAGGCAATAAGTTAAAACGAGAACGAACATCTTTCTCTTTTAAAAACTCTAACATAGAAGCATCCCTTTATCATTCGAGATTTCATGAAAACAAAAAATACTGATACTTTTCATATCAGCATAGCAATTATACGATTATAAAGTGTAATTAGAACAAAAATGAAACTGAAATATTAATAGGTTTATAGAACTTAATATATTCATCTGAAAATTCTACATGTTGATTATAAAAAAGCATTCTCCCCAGCAACATGATTGGAAGTAAACAAATCTGTTCAAACTGCAAACTCAATATAATAATAGATATCTCCACTTACCCCGTGTGATGTTATAGGAGGATTACCAACATCTGTAATCAAAAAACTCAATACCCATTCTTAAATACGGATTCGTAATAATATTGTTCTTTTTTTCTACATTGAAACACGATTACTAAATTTTGATGTTCCCAAAATAACTCGCCAATTTACTTCATCGGTTTTATACGAATGTTTCGGTACCATACCTCTCCCCCATGGTCTTGTAATAATAAATACCCTTCTCTAGGTAATGATGCGTATGCCACTGGAAATTTCCCTAATGGTGTAGTCATTTTATCTAAAAAAGTATGAACTATCAGCCAACCATTCATCACAACCTGTATTTCAGAACCTTGAACAGTAATATCGTAAGAATTCCATTGTCCTACCGGAAAAGACATGTTATACATAGGCGTGGTAATATCATAAATAGCACCGCAACTGTTTTTATTTGGTGGTTTTCCATAATCTTCAAGGACTTGAACTTCAAATCCACGATACACAGGGTCATTAATCTGTGAACGCAAGAAAACGCCACTATTGGCTCTTTTTGTAAGTTTAAATTCTAGATGTAACTGAAAATCAGTAAACGTTCTTTGAGAAAACCCCACATATCTTAGTGGATACCACGTTTTACCCAATATGTGTAAGATACCATCATCTTGAATTTCAAAAATATGCATGTCATCAGTAACATTTTTCCAATAACTCCTATTTTCAGAGGAGAGCAAATCTATCCATCCTTCTCCCTCAGGGACTTTCGTTATCTCTCCAATCGGGATAGGTTTTTTGTAAATCTTATCTACCCAATTAAAAAAATTTGCACCTATATAAATCCCTAAAATCAAAACTAAAAGCACTAATAAAGTAAGTTTTTTCTTCCCCATAATAAAATCTCCATTAAAAAATTTCATTAAAAATATTTTTTAGTCGAAGTAAAACTTGCATAAAGGCTATGATTAATGATTAAATACATTTTACAAAAGGATTTAGAAAAAAACAACCTTGAATAAAGGAGTTCATACTATGGAACCGGAAAAAGAAGTTCAAGCAAACACGCTAACGAAGAGAGACCTCGTAAATCAAATATCCGAGGATTTAGGGTTCACACAAAGCGATGTTGCTAAAACAATTGAGAAAGCACTGGAAATTATCACTAGGAAATTAGGCGAAGGGAAACGCTGGGAAATACGCAATTTCGGTGTATTTGAAGTGAAAAAGAGAGCCCCGCGTAAAGGAAGAAATCCTAAAACTGGTGTTGTCGTAGATGTACCTCATAGATATGTAGTTACATTTAAAGCAGGTAAAGAACTTAAAAAACTCCTGGTTGATTTATCTAAAAATATAAATGCAACATCTTCTGACTCAGAACCGCAATAGTCTTTTGTTGCAGGATATCTAATAAATATCTATTAAACCAATCAATATTACTTACTAAAATGAGAGTTTTGTCTGCAGATACAAGCACCGATGTTAATACCGTTGCTATACTATCCGATAATGAATTATTAGGAGAAATATCTATTAATGCAGGAAAAAGACATTCTGAAAGACTCGTCTCACTAATAGATACTTTACTTACTGAAGTTCAGATTTCTATCGATGACATCCATTTATTAGCAATTTCTATAGGACCCGGTTCATTTACAGGTTTACGAGTAGGATTATCTACATGGAAAGGAATTGCTCTTGCTAAAGGACTACCTCTCGTTGGTGTACCTTCCTTAGACGCTATGACCCAATTGGCACCCTTTAACAACTTCGTTGTATGTCCTATCCTGGATGCCCGAATGAAAGAAATATTTGCAGGAATTTACTTTTTTGAAGAAAATCAGCGTAAAACAATTTATGAGAATTTTTTAGGAAGTGTTGAGGACTTTATTAAATTATTAAAAGGATATACCAATACTTACGCAATTATGTTTCTGGGGGAAGGTGCTTTATTATATAAGCAAATCCTTGCAGAATACTTTCCCCATGCTAAATTTGGAGAACCATGGTGGAGTCATCCACGGGCTTCTGCAGTGGGAATAGAAGCACTATCTTTGTGGCAAAAAGGCTATAAAAAGGAAATTGATGAGATTCTTCCTATTTATTTGCGTTTATCTCAACCCGAAGAAAAAAGAAAAAAATGTCCGAACCTTACGACATAATAATTAGTCCACAAAATATTAAAATTAAAGTTTTTTTACTGGAAGAAAAGCATATCGACAGCGTTCATGCTATGGAAGTAGAGTCTTACCCAGACGCATGGTCGAGAGAATTATTTCTGCCTGAAATTAATAATAGAGCAGGAAAATTCTTCGTTTTTTTTATTGAAGATTCTCTCATAGGCTATGCAGGTTATTGGTTAGGAGAAGAAGAAGCACATATAACAAAATTTACTGTTGCTCCTCCACATCGGAGAAAGGGACTGGGAACATTCTTTATGAATTACCTTTTTGAACAGGTTAAAAAAGAAGGAGCACAACGAATTATATTAGAAGTGCGAGAGATGAATCATCCAGCACGCCTCCTTTATGAAAAAATGGGATTTCATACAATTGGCATAAGAGTGGGTTATTACGCAAGGACACGGGAAAATGCGGTGCTAATGGTACGGTATTTAGAAGATGAATTGGATAAAAAAGATATTTAATCAACAAATATGTATCTCTGCATCTTGCGGAATAACACCACAATTTCGTGCCTGTTCAACAAACCAATGTATCCCCTCAAATTCTAATGAGGCAAGATTGTAGTATATTTCTCTAATACCATCTATTTGTGTTATGAACTCTTCAGGTATCTCATCACTTTTTAATATCCCTCGTTTCAGTTCTGTCAAGTTTTCTTTGGCGCCATCCCATATATGACCGAGAACATTCCGAATCTGTCTATAGTCAGAATCACCACGACACAACCATACCCAGCATACCATAGGATAAATGCTTACCTGTTTCCATAATTCGCCTATATTATAACAATACATACCCTCTTGTTCTTTCTTTTCCTTAATAAAATCAACAAGATATGCATCTTCATCTCCACTCTCTTTCCTATTAAAACTTAGCAATTTTTCAATAGAATTCCGATTTAAAAGGCTCCATACAACTTTGAACCAATTTTCCCAGTGCTTATATTGGTCATTAATAAAAATAGTTTTTATTTCATAAATCGGTTTTTTGGAATACAAAACAGGTGCAGGGATCCTCCCTGATGTAGCAATTCCTACTCCGGGAACAATCATACCTTCAGGGAAAATAACAGCCATTAATGGAGGACACAAAATTGCATCTACTTTTTTCTGAATAAAACTATCACACAAAGCAGGTAAAGTTAACCATTCAAATTGAATAGAAGAAATTCTTTTAACCGCACGAATTAGAGGAACTGCTTCATAAGAAAATAAGCCAGATAAACAAATCATATATTTGCCCTCAATCAAAAATAATTTCTTTTTATTATTATACCTGTATTAAATTTCCCTTAAAATATTTTACCTTTATGATACAAATTATCTTTATTTGATAAAATCATGAGAGATGAATATTTTTTCCCCTTGGAAATGTGTTATTCTTTAAATAGGTGTGTATTATGCAAATAATAGGACTTACGGGCGGAATAGCCAGTGGTAAAACAGAAGTCGCAAAAATATTTAAGAGACATGGAATTTATGTTATAAATTCAGATGAAATCGGACATTATTTCCTCGCAAATTCGGAAATTAAAGAAAAAATCATCAGTATCTACGGAGAATCCATATTAAAGGACGGTAAGATAGACCGAGATAAATTAGGACGAATTGTCTTTTCCAAACCCGAAGAAAGAAAACGAATCAATGAACTTATACACCCACTGGTTATTGCCGATATAATGAATAGGATACAACAAGCCCAACAACAAGGGCAGAATATAGTTGTTATTGAATCAGCACTTATAGGAGAAGATAATAATCGTTTGCTGGAGTGGTTCAATGGAATTATACTGGTTATTTGCCCGGAAGAAATAAGAATACAACGACTTATGAATCTGCGAAAACTTTCATACGAAGACGCCAGATTACGAATTCAATCACAAAGAATACCCGAAGAGAAACAATTTATCGCCCAATGGGTAATTCATAATGATGGTAACCTTCTAAAATTAGAAGAAGAAACAGAAAAAATAATTAAGGAAATTTCAAATGTCGCTTGATAATACCCATTTAATACGATGTTCCGAATGCGGTAGATTGATGTCTAAAACCACAGGGGTAACGCTTTGTTCCCGCTGTATGGAGAAACAACAAAAAACCGTTCCTCTTCAAAGGGAAGAACTCACACAGTACAAAATAATTCTTACGCCCCCAGATGAAAATGAAGCCATCACAAACGATGAAAAAGAAAATAGTACTGAAGAAAAAAAAGTCAAAAGGCGTATTTGCTCCATGTGTGGGAAATATCCCACACTCCCCAACCGTGATTTATGTTTGAGTTGCACCTTAGATATGTACAAAGGATTTCAATCCGCTGCAAAAGAACTATCTTCTGAAAAAAAATCAATCCCCCCTAAAAAAATTCAATGGGCTTATGATGCTTATACATCTACAAGAAGAATGGAACCTTCCCGACATATTCACACTCAGGGGTTGACATGGATTAAAGGGTATAATTTGCATTAATTGTAAGTTTTAGTTATTCTTTATTGAAAAATTTATTACAGGAAACTAATGAAGAAAATCTTTCGCTTCTTAATAGCAACAATTATTGGTCTTTTTTTATTTTGGATTATTTTTCGCACTACCGATATCGGAGAACTATGGAAGGCAATAAAGTCCTGTCATTTACGCTGGTTTGCCTTATGTATTTTTTCAATTCTGATAAGTTTTTTTACTCGTGTAATTCGATGGAATTTTATTGTAAACAGTAGTGAAAATGTCTCATTCCGGCATTTATTCACTTCCACACAAATAGGATTTATGGCAAACTTTCTGCTACCCGGTCGAATTGGTGAGGCAATCCGTGCCGGTATGCTAACAAAATTTACACTAATACCCTTGTCGAAAAGCCTTACCTATGTTGCACTGGATAGGACTTCTGACTTATTGGGATTACTTATGGTTCTGATTTTTGCCCTCATTGGATTCCATCCCAAACAAGATATTATCCTTCCTCCAGATGTTCTTAATATAACGATACCTGCCAATTTAATACAAAAAACTGCATTTCTAACAATGACAATTATCTTCCTAATTATCATTTCCTGCGTTCTTTTTTATATATATTCTCGCAGGTTTATAACACTAATTAACAAAGGTAACAAAATTTTAGGAGAAAAAATTGTTCATTTCATAATACGAATTTCAGAAAATATACGCGATGCTATCAGTATGATAAAAAATCCAAAAGCCATTTTAGGAGCAGGTTTTTTCTCCTGTCTTACATGGGGAACTTTTTGGTTATCTTATATTTTTCTTTTCAAAGCATTTGATATACAATACCCATGGTATACTCCTCCAGTAAGTATTACATTATTATCTATTCTTATAAGTGTCCCTGGCGCACCGGGATTTATCGGACAGTTCCATGCAGGAGTTATCGGAGGATTAGTCTTAACTGTCCCAACCGTAGATATTAATATTGCACGGGCTATTGCTATATTAGCACATGGAGCTAATTTTATTAGTGTTATTGTTGTAGGTCTTATTTGCATATATATTGAACAACTATCAACACATCCTTCAGCAAAAAAGATATCTAACTCTACGAACCAAGCACCTGATTTATTCAAAGATTATTTATAGTATCTCTATCATTATTACTCAGAGGATTAAGCAAAATTTTTGTTCTGAAAGGTATATACTATATTGTTATAAAAAATTTTTTCTCGGTGTCTTAGAATCCATTCATAACTTGCCTTTACTATTTCCTGAGCCTGTCAAATGTCAGGTCATTTTTATAACACATTAAAATAAACCATCGGGGATATTTCTATCCCCGATGGGGAGTTATTGATAAAAGAAAGGGTAAAAAAGAGGGTTTAGTTTCCCCTAAATTTCGGTTTCAGTTCATCCAGGGTTAGAAAACCATCCTTATTATCATCTTTTCGATTGAATACCTCATCATTCATATTCGGGAACATTTTTTTCACTTCTTCACGGGAAAGTTTGCCATCATTGTCCGTATCCGCTTCTTTAAACCTTTCCTGAGCACGCTCCGCCCAATCATGGACATCTTCCTTTGTAATAAAACCATCATTGTTGGTATCCATCAATTGGAATCGCTCTTCAGTCATATGCGGACGAACTGCCTTTAACTCTTCTAAGGATACTTTTCCATCACCATTCGTATCCGCTTCTTTCAGTAATTCTATTATCCTTTGTCCCATGGGTCTCTGTCTCCCCTCAGGTGGAACAGGTTTGTCCGGTGGTAAAGGAGGTTTGGGTCCACGGGGCGGTCTGATTGACTTAAACTCATCCAGCGTTAATTTACCATCACCATCTTTATCTGCTTCTTTGAAAACCTCTTCTGCCCGCTTTTTCATCTTTTCAGGAGAAATCCTCTGTCTTTCAGGACGATTGGGCTTTTCTTCGGGAGGGCCGCTTTCTTTACGCAAACCACCTTCTCGGAAAGGTCTATCTCCCTTTTCCATCTTCGGAGGTCTATCGGGGGACATACCCTTCGGAGGCGGACCCTGAGGTCGTGGAGGACGGTTCTTATGCATTTCTAAAAATTCTTCTAATGAAAGATTACCATCCGCATTTTTATCTGCTCGCTTAAAAACATCTTCCATAGCGGGACGATTTGGTAGAGGCCCTGGAGGCGGTCCGGGTCTGTTTTTATCCATAGCACCCGGAGGTGGAGGCCCTTGTTGTTCAGGCGGTTGAGCCATAGCCCATTGTGCCATCAAAACGACACACAATCCGGCAACCAGTGTTAATACAAGTTTCTCTTTCATCTTGCTACTCCTTCTATTGGTTTTAATATTCATTGTCTCTATTTGAGACTTCATTATTTCTAAACACCTTAACTCATCAAAAGTTCCTTTTCACTCAAAGTTTGAAACTGACATAAGGTTTATTACAAAATATTACAATTAGAACTTGTGGTCTCAAAATAATTAAAATATATTACTGTAAACTATTATATTTTTGTGAATGGAGTTGTTCTTTTGATTTACGCAGTTATTTCTGATATACATGCTAATGCAGAAGCACTAAAAGTTGTATTAGATACAATAGACAGAGAAAAAATTGAACAGATAATTTGTTTAGGTGATGTTGTAGGTTATAATGCAGAACCCAACGAATGCATTGATATTTTAAGGGATCGCAATATACCTACAATATTAGGGAATCATGATGCCGTTGCCTGTGAATTAGAAGAACCATGGGGGTTTAATGCGGTGGCTCTTCCTGCGATTCTCTGGACACGAAAAGAACTAACTGAAGATAATAAAGAATGGCTACAACGTCTACCCGATACACTGAATTTTGTTGATTTTGCAGGCGTTCATGGAGCTCCTAAAAATCATAATACATACATTTTTACATGGGAGGATGTGCACCCTTTCTTATACTTTTTTGAAGAACAAAATACTGATTTGTGTTTTCATGGTCATACACACATACCTGTAATCCTTTCCTCCGACGGAACCTATAGTCCCGATGAAGATGGAACCTTTAAGATGAAGCGAGGGAAAACCTATTTCATTAATCCGGGTTCTGTAGGACAACCTCGCGATGGTGATTCGCGCGCCGCTTTTGGAATTTTAGATACAGAGACCAATATTTACACACAGGTTCGGGTCGAGTATAATATAGAAGTTACCGCAAGAAAAGTGCTTGAAGCAAGTTTACATCCTTTCCTTGCGGAACGACTACAACACGGAAGATAGTCTTTAATTTTTAACTAAAGCGGTAAGGTTTTTCAATTATGTCCGAAGCCAAAATTAGTCGTAAATCTAAAGAAACCAATATTAAATTACTGCTCCGTTTTCCGGGGACCGGGCAAACAAGAATCAATACAGGTGTTGGTTTTTTGGACCACATGTTAACACTTTTCTCCAAACACTCCGGAATGGATATCGAATTGGAAGCGAAAGGAGATTTAGAAGTGGATGCTCATCATACAGTAGAAGATGTCGGAATCTGTCTGGGTAAAGCCTGTGCCCAACTCTTTCCTGATATAGAAAAAAGAAATCGTTATGGACATGCAGTAATCCCTATGGATGAATCTCTTTCCGAAGTTGCTATTGATATTAGTGGGAGACCCTATCTTTATTTTTCCGCAGATTTACCCCGTGTTAAATTAGGAACATTCGATGTAGAACTTACCGAAGAATTTTTTAGAGCATTCTCAAATCATTTTAAAATAACTTTACACATCCTATTACGTTATGGGAAAAACACACATCACTGTGTAGAAGCCATTTTCAAGGCATGTGCTCGGGCACTTGCTCAATCGTTAGAAGAAAATACGAACTATTCCCGTTATGGGTCTTCGACAAAAGGACTAATCGATTCATGATTGCAATTATAGATTACGGGATGGGAAATCTTCGCAGTGCACAGAAAGCACTGGAAAAAGTCGGTTGTAAAGCAGTAATTACAGAGAACCCCAAAGACCTGAAGAACGCAGATGCAGGAATATTACCCGGTGTAGGGGCTTTTCGTGATTGTTACGAAGGATTGAAACAAAAAGGATTCATTGAACCTATTAAAGAGTTTGTCCAGGCAGGAAAACCCTTATTGGGAATATGTATAGGGCTACAGCTTCTTTTTGAATATGGAGAAGAAGGAAGTGGCTCTGAAGGATTAGGAATCTTTAAGGGAAGAGTAATTCGATTTCCTTCTACAGAACAAACGGGACTTAAAGTGCCTCACATGGGTTGGAATTTCGTTCAACCTGTCCCTGATAAAACCAATCCTTTACTTCCATCAGGTAAGGGAGGCTTTGCTTACTTCGTTCACAGTTACTATCCGCAACCCGTTGACAAATCGATTGTTCTTGCAACCTGTGATTATGGCGTTTCTTTTCCCTGTATTGTAGGAAATGGTTCTGTTTTTGGTGTACAATTTCATCCGGAAAAGAGCCAACAATTTGGATTGCAAATTTTACAAAACTTTGGAGAGTTTATTAAAAGGAAAAAACGCTGATGTTCCGAAGAATATTAGTCCCTGTAGATGGAAGCGAACAATCATTAAAGGGGCTAAAATATGCCATTCATTGGGCAAAAGATGTTCATGGAGGACTAACATTTCTCTATGTTATTGATATTAAACTTTTAGAAGGTCCTCTTTTACGCGATGTAAGTAGTATTTTAGGGGTAACCCCATGGACCAATTATCAAAATCAGATACATGCTTTGTTAGAAGAACGCGGGAAACAAATTTTAAGCCTGTGTGAAACAGAGTGTCATAAAAACGAAATTTCTTGTGAAAAAGTATTAAAGACGGGAATTATTTCACGAACAATTTTAGAAGAAAGCGAACTATACGACATTATTATTATAGGCAAATCAGGTGAACATTCCCGCTGGTCAGAAGGTTTCTTAGGAGGGACAACACAGGCAGTTATTCGTCGTTCCAAGCGCCCGGTTATTATAACGAATCAGTCTGAATTTCGACGCGGACCCTTTATTCTTGCTTATGACGGTTCACCCTCAGCAAAAGTAGCCCTTCGTATCTCTACAGAGTTAGCAAAAAAATGGAATGTTACCTGTCATGTTGTTTATGTCGCGAACAAACCTGAAGAAGAAATTATAAATGACGCAATAAAATATTTAAAATCCAATGAGGTTTCCTTTTCAGCACACATAATTCATGAAAATTCTCCTTCAACAGGAATATTAAATACCGCTCGTGAAATTTCCGCTGAATTAATTGTTATGGGAGCCTTCGGAAAAAATCGTGTTCACGAATGGCTATTGGGAAGCAATACTTTTTCTGTCATACACACATCTACATGTCCGATAATTTTAACAAGGCTGGGTTAAAAGGATGTTTTATGGAGACACATATTAACTTGAAAAAAGCAAAAGAAATGCTTCAAAAATTTAAAGGACTACCTACTGTACCTGTTGTATTGTCAGAAGCACTCCGTATTACCGCAGACTCTTCTGTAAATTACGATAAAGTCATCAAAATTATATCTCAAGACCCTAATTTGTCCGGGCGTTTATTACGTATTGCTAATTCCCCCTATTATGGACTTAAACATCGTGTTACAAACCTCCAACTGGCTCTTGTTATACTCGGCATTCGTGAATTCCGATGTATCCTTATCGGGTCCGCAGTTCTTGACCTAATGAAATTTAAAAATTTACAATATCAGGAACTTTACAAAAAACTATGGCGAGAAAGTCTTTTTATGGCTTCCTTCTGCCGAGAATTATCACAATCACTAAAATTACCTTATGAGGGAGAAGATTTCCTTGTAGGACTTCTTGCTAATATTGGGGCATCCATTTTACTTAGTGAAATACCTCAAAAATATTTTGAACTTATGAATCAATCCCACAACAATCATAAAAAACAGTTAGAACTCGAACAACAACAGTTCGGCTTTATACAAACAGATATAGCACATATCTTTTTAGAAGACTGGGACATCCCCCCTGTCCTTTGTGATACCATCTGGCGCCAATATGACATAGAATATCTACCGATAGATAATGCCATTGACCCCCAATTATCTGCATTACTTCGCTTGGCTCGATATTCCTTGCTTGAAATTCAGGAATCCGTTAACTATGAGGAAATCATACAAAAATCTTTCAACATACTCGGCAGTACTTTTGAAAATTGTAAAGATTTATGGGAAGAAATCAAAAAATCTAAACAAGCAATCCTTTCTCAAAGCAAAATAGAGCCAGACAGTCTATCTTAAAAACTATAAAAAGGATTTTAAGATGAATAAAAAACGAAATATAAAATTAAATAAAGATGAAGCATTGGAATCTATTGAACAAGAACTCAACAGTGCCATTCAATTTCTTGATTCGGTAAATCAGAAAATACTCGAGACATTAAAAGTATCACAAAAAGAAGAAATAGAACCCGAAAAAAAACCTGTCGAAAATATTGACATAAATGGAATCAATCCTGAAATTAATTCGTAATAATTAAGTATAATATCTGAATCGTTAATAGATAAGCAATTATTAAAACCCTATTAATCCCTGGAATTACCGTCTGTAATGACAAATCTTCCTTCTGACCCAAGATTAAAAATCCTTATTACAGACCCCCATATTAAAGGTGGTGGTCAAATAACTTATGTTTGCAGACTTGCCAAAGAACTTCGGAAACGAGGTCATGAAGTATATGTGGCTTGCCGAAAAAATAGTATTTTTGTGGAACTTGCCCAATCATTTCAGTATATACCTTTGAATAGGTTCCATTTCTCAGGAGGCTTACGACCTAAAAAATGGATTGAAGATATAATTACCTTTAAAGCAACCCTTCAAGAAATAAATCCTGATATTATCCATACAAATGGCTCTCAAGACCATTGGACTTCCGCAATTACAAATCAACTGCTTCATCATCGTTTTTGCCTTGTGCGAACCCGTCATAATACATATACACTCAGCAATCACATACTAAACCGATGGCTAAACTTAAAATGTACTGATTATCATATTGCTGTTTGTGAATTGGTTCGCCAGAAATTAATTCATGACAATCACTTCCCTGAGAACCGAATATGTTCCATTCACAATGGTGTTGACATAAAGGAATTTTATTACAACGATGAACATCGCAATAAATCTCGTAAAGAATTCGGTTTCAAAGACACAGATGTCGTTTGTGGTATCTCTGCGAGATTATCTCCTGCTAAAGGGCATGTATTCCTTTTCAAAGCATTACAAATGATTTCCGAAGAATGTCCGGAGGTAAAGGTACTTGTTTTAGGAGCAGGTGCACTGGATAAAGAATTAAAAAATTTATCTGTTGAATTAGGTATTTCGGATAAAGTTGTTTTTGCAGGTTATCGTAAAGATATGGCATATTGCACACAGTCCTTTGATATTGCAGTTCTACCTTCAATTGACTGCGACACATCATCGTTCAGTTTAAAAGAAGCCATGGCGGAAGGAAAACCTGTAATTGCATCAAATTACGGTGGACTTCCTGAAATTATAAATGATGGTATTGAAGGTAAAATTGTTCCTGCAGGGACTGTAGAACCGCTAGCTCAGGCAATCAAGGAACTTGCAAAAAATCCGAATATAAGGATTGAGATGGGGAAAAAATCTCACGAACGGGCAACCCAAATGTTTAGCATAGAACAGTTTGTTAATAAAACATTAGAAGCATACTTCAAAGCATTGGAATTTCACCGTGAAAATACTGCACATTGATGAACAACAGAGTTGGAGAGGAGGAGAACAACAAGCCTGCTGGTTAATGCAGGGACTTTGTTCTCACGGTTTTCAAGTATATGCTATTGGAAAAGAAAATAGTGAATTCATAAACCGAATAAGAAAGATTCCCAACATTAACACATTTACTCTACCCCTCCGTTCAGAACTTGATTTATACTCCGCATGGAAAATAGCGACCATTACTAGGAAAAACAAAATAGATATTATTCATGCTCATACAAGTCACGCTCACTCTTTAGCACTCCTTTCTACCTTTTTCTACGCTACTCCTAAAATTGTCGTTTCTCGAAGGGTTAGTTTTCCCCCTGCTAAAAATGTTTTCTCACAATGGAAATATAATCATATTGACCTTATTATCCCTGTATCGTATTATGTAGCAAAAATATTAAAAGAACATGGTGTCGCCGAAAACAAAATTCAGGTTGTTCGAAGTTCGATAGATTTATCTCACATTGATGTTCCCCCTTATAAAAAAAGTGAACTCGCAATTGACGAGACTACCAAAATTCTCTTGAATGCAGGTGCCCTCGTTCCTCATAAAGACCACATCACTTTATTACATGCGTTTGTAAAAGTTAAAGAAATATTCAATGATATAGTATTACTCCTCGCGGGTTCCGGTCCTTTACAAAATGATATACAAACAGAAATAGAAAAACTTCATTTATCCCAACATGTCCGTCTTTTAGGATATAGAAGTGATGTCCCTCGACTTATTCGGACATCTGATTTGTATGTATCTTCCAGTTGGTCTGAAGGATTAGGAACCTCAATACTTGAAGCATTGGCAAGTAAAAAACCCGTAGTCGCAACAGAAGCAGGCGGTGTATCCGAAATGGTAATTAATCATAAGACAGGTTTGTTGGTTCCCAATAAAAATCCCCAATTATTAGCAGAAGCCATTATTTACATGTTGTCGCATCCTGATGAATCCATGGCAATGGCAGAAAAAGGTAGAAAACATGTGGAAGATAATTTTACAGTTCAGAGGATGATTGATGAAACCATATCGGTTTATCAAAAATTGATACAATAATTATTTAAAACAAAGGGATAATTAGCAAAAACAATGAGTATAAAACCTGGCATCACTGTCTTAATATTAATTCCTAACGCGGGAGACCGTCTTCCCCGCTGTCTTGGAAGTGTATCCTGGGCAGATGATATTTTTTGTGTTGTAGACCCCAAAACAAATGATGGGTCTGAAGAATTGGTAAAACAATATACAAATCATGTGGTTGTTCATGAGTATACCAATGCAGCGGACCAACGCAATTGGGCAATCCCACAAATAACAACGGAATGGACTCTGGTTTTAGACGCGGATGAATGGGTCTCCCCAGAACTTGTGAAAAAAATACAGGAAATTATAAAAGATCCGAACAGTCTCGATGGTTACAATATTCGCAGAATGTCTTACTTCTTCGGAAAACTCATTAAACACTGCGGATGGCACAAAGATTATAATTTGCGACTATTCCGAACACGAAAAGGGAAATATAAAAAGAAACGTGTTCACAGTCATGTTGTTGTAGAAGGTCCCATAGGTTATATTCATGAAGTTATGTATCATGATACCTATCGCAATTTTGATGAATTTTTAAGAACAGCCCATCGATTTACAACATGGGGAGCAGAAGATGCTTATGAACAGGGAAAACGAGCCCATTGGTTTGATTTAACAATTCGACCTATTTCACGCTTTATCAAAATGTATATTCTACGACACGGCTTTCTGGATGGCTATCATGGACTTGTCCTATGTGGATTATCCGCTTTCTCGGTATTTTTAAAGTATGCAAAACTGTGGGATTTGCAGAGAAAAAGCACTAACAATTCCGATACATCTAATATACCTACAAATATTCCATGAGTTTAATCCGTTTTGAAAATATCTGCAAAGCATACCCAGGTAGGGTCATTTTAGATGAAGTAAATTTTCAGATAGAAGCAGGGGAGCATATAGCCCTTGTAGGAAGAAATGGCTGTGGGAAAACAACTATTTTTCAATTAATTACTCAACGAATAGAACCTGACCGAGGAATTATTGAACGACAACGCAATATCCGTATCTCTTATCTCGAACAAATACCTCATTTCCCTCCAGATTTAACCTTACTTGAAATTGCAGAAACTGCTTTCAAGGAATTGAAAGAAATCGAAAAGAAATTAAAGGAAATCGAAGTTCAAATTTCTAAGGGTAATACGGAATGGCTCAATGAGTATTCAAAACTCCAATCCTATTATCAGGTACATGGAGGCTATCATTACTCTTCCCTTACCCAAAAAGTGCTTTCTGGTTTAGGATTCCTGCACGATAGCTGGTCAAAAAAATTTCACGAACTCAGTGGAGGGCAACAAACAAGGCTACTTCTTGTCTTGTCCCTATTACAAGATGCAGATGTATTACTCTTAGACGAACCCGACAATTATCTCGACATCGAAGGGAAAGAATATCTTGAAGAATTTCTCATATCATCCCCCAAAACAATTGTAATTATTTCCCATGACCAGAGATTGCTATCCCGTTTTCCTCAAAGAATACTTGAACTTGAAAACGGAAAAATTACTTCCTATCCGGGCTCCTATCAAAGTTTTCGAGAAATAAAAGAACAGCAATATGAAAAACAACAGGATATGTATAAACAACAGGAAAAAGAATTAAAAAAACAAGAGGAATGGATTGAACGATTTCGCTATAAAAAAACACGTGCAAAACAGGTTCAAAGCCGTATTAAACAATTAAACAAAATCGTGCGAATAGAAGAACCCCAACAATATAATCCAAAACTCAACTTTTTCTTTGAATCTGAAGAACGAAGCAATTCTTTGGTGGTTTACGCTGAAAATTTGTGTATGCAATATGATAATCATGTTCTATATAAAGATTTGTCATTCCAGTTGTATCACGGAGAACGATTGGGAATTATAGGTCCTAATGGTTCCGGAAAAACAACACTTTTAAAACACTTATTAGGTTATCATAAAGGAACTCATGGCATTATTCGATATGGACACAATGTAAAAATTGCCTATTATGACCAACATCATAATAATTTAAATCCCGAAAACGAAATACTTCAGGAGGCATTATCTGTCCGACCGGATGTAATACCTACTTCCCTTCGCTCTTTTTTAGGGGCTTTCCTTTTCCAGGGAGACGATGTTTTCAAAAAGGTAAAAAATTTAAGTGGTGGTGAACAAAGCCGTCTTGCATTAGCCAAGTTAATTCTACAAAAGCCCAACTTACTTTTCTTAGATGAACCAACGAATCACATGGACCTTGCCTCTCGAGAGGCTTTAGAAAATGCCCTGCTTAATTTTGATGGTGCGATTATTCTCATAACACATGACCGTGAACTTTTGGACGAAATCGTGGAGCGACTCATTGTATTAAAAGATGGGAAAACAGAACTTATCTGGGGAAATTATTCCCACTATCTATGGCGAGAAAAAAACAATGTTGAAAACACAGAAACAATTTTTATCTCTAAAGCACAAAAGCCGAACTCCTTTGAAGAAGCAAAACAAATAAAGCGCGAACAAAGAAAAAAAGAACGAAAGATAGAAGATATTGAGAGACAAATTGAAAACCTTGAAAGTGAAATTGAAAATTTAGAACTTTCCTTTTCTCAAATAAATCCGAAAAATTTTCAAAAAATTCAATCACTCAGTCATGAATTAAAAACGAAAAAAGAACTTCTTAATTCATTTTACTCGCAGTGGGAAAAATTGATAGAATAGATAAGATAAAAATTACTTAGATAAAAACTTGACATTTCTGTAATATTTTGATAAAAATACTAGTATTGTTATTGAAACAAAAAGGAGTTAATTTAAAATGAAACATGTTCAGGTTTTAACAAAAAGACCTGCAAAGATGCAGGTAAGCAATTTCCAGGCATGGAAAGATTTCTTAGTCAGATTGACAGACCAAATTGTTGAGTTTGTTTTTATAAAAACATCCTAATAAAAAGGATTGGATATATGAAAAAAGATAGACATATTACACCGATTACAATAACACCTGCGCTGGCGCAGTTGAGTAATTTCCAGATTAAACTGCAAGCCACAACAGATATTATTGACCGACTTCTCCTTGTACCAAGACAGGCACCTTGGAAAGCAACAGGACCTACCGAAGAAACAACAGATACAAATACAAATGTAGACACAGGAACAACTACAGGGGGTATTACAGGGGTCTAATTAAATTCTACTTTGAGTTACATTAGACAAAGCAATTCGTAATTCATCACAATCACGATAACGGTTTTCTGGTTTTTTAGAGAGGAGTTTCATAATTACATTACCTAACGCAAATGGACATTTGGGATTTACATTTGTTGGGTGTTCAGGCAATAAATTCAAATGGCAATGATACAATTGTTGTAAATTATCTACAGGAAAAGGTAATTTTTCTGTAAACATCATATACATTGTAACACCCAGAGAATATAAATCTGATTTAGGAGTTACCCTTTCCCCGCGAATCACTTCCGGAGCAACAAACATAGGTGTAATTTGCTGACTGACACTTCGGTCCAGTAATTCCAATATAAAATTATTCCCGAACAAAGAGTAGTCCGCAATCTTAACAATACCTCTCCGTGTAAATAATACATTCGCAGGTTTAAAATCATGATGGACAAAACCATTATCGTGAAGAAACTGTAAACCAATACAAATTTGAATTATAATATTTACTCGTTCTTGCAAATTCCAGGGACGATTTGTAAGATACCATCGGAGGTTAGGTCCATCTACGAACTCCATTAACATGCACCGACCTTCATCCCCATCAATAAAATCAAATATCTGAACAAGATTTTGGTGTTTCAGTTTTTTAAACTTCTTAACATTCTGGACAAGGTCCATAAGATGCAGTCTATTCCTGAAAAAATTCTCACGGAATAATTTTACTGCAACCGCATTTCCTTTCTTGGTATCAATTCCTTGATATACAATTCCCGTTCCTCCCTGTCCTAAAATTTTCACAAGTCGAATATGATATAACTGTGAACGGTCTGGAGCATAGGAAGAATCCGACATATACTCAATCCTTATCCCCTTTTCCCACTGTTTTATCTTCTTTCAATTTTAATTCTATTTTAGGGGCATCTCCCCACATTCCATCGAGGTCATAGTAATCGCGTGCTTTTTGTTTGAAGATGTGAAAAACTACAGAACCATAGTCCATTACCATCCAATTATCCTGAAAACTACCCTCGGTGGATAGAGGGACAATACCCTTCGTCTTCAATCCTTCATACACCGCATTAAAAACAGCCTTTTGTTGCGGTTCACTTGTTACAGTGCAAAGGATAAAACTATCTGCAAGAAGGGTTAAACCTTCCAGATTATATGCCTTAATATCTTTGGCTTTCTTTTCAGATGCTATTCGGGCTATAGCCCTCGCTATTGTCAGAGATGAACGTATTGTTTTTCTAACATTTGATACTGTTGATGTTTTCTTTCTCAATGTCTTCTACCTTCTATTTATTTAATTCTTCCTTCAAAATATCATTTACCATCTTCGGATTGGCTTTTCCTTCTGTTTCACGCATGATTTGACCCACAAAAAAGCCAAAAAGTTTTTCTTTTCCATTACGGTACTGCTCCACCTGAGATGGATTTTTTTCTATCACTTCTCGTGCTATTTTTCGTATTGTTTCAATATCGGTAATCTGCAATAAACCTTCTTCTTTTATAATCTCTTCCGGAGACTTCCCCGTTTTATAAACTTTTCTCAGAACCTCTTTAGCAATTTTACCACTAATGACTTCATCCTTAACCAATGTTATTAATTGAGCCATATGTTCGGGTGTTATAGGAGAATTTTCTATGCTTGTATTCTCATAAGCAAGCACCGATTGGAGTTCTACCTGTATCCAATTGGCGGTTTGTTTTGGGTCTACTCCTAATTTAACTGTTTTTTCATAATAATCTGCCATAACCTTAGAAGAAGTCAATACATTAGCATCGTATAGCGATAAGCCATATTCTTCTTGAAACCGCTTCCTTCGGATTTGAGGCAATTCAGGCATGGTCTGCTTTACCTGTTCTATCCATTCTTTGGATATTGCAAGCGGAACAAGGTCTGGTTCTGGAAAATAACGATAATCATGAGCGGATTCTTTTTGTCTTTGTGAAAAAGTTATTCCACGGTCAGGGTCCCAACCTCGTGTTTCCTGCACTACCTTGCCCCCCGATTGTAAAACCTGTATTTGACGTTCTATTTCATATTCAATTGCTTTTACAACCCCACTAAACGAAGCCACATTTTTTATCTCCGTCTTAACTCCTAAATGTTCTGCACCTTTTTCGCGAACACTTACATTGGCTTCTGCTCGAAGAGACCCTTCTTCCATATTACAGTCACTCACTTCTAAATACTCAAGTAATTGTTTTAATTCTGTCAGAAAAACAAAAACTTCATCCGATGACCTCAAATCCGGATAAGTTACAATTTCCAGCAAAGGGACACCACTCCGATTAAAATCCACACCACTATATCCCCCTCCTAAATCATGGGTATTCCTTGCCGTATCCTCTTCCAGATGTGCCCGTAGTATCCGCACCTGTTTCTTCTCACCCTTTACCTCAATATCCATGTATCCATCATAGCATAAAGGCAAATCATACTGACTGATTTGATAATTTTTTGCTAAATCTGGATAAAAATAATTCTTTCGGTCCATTTTAGACCACCTTGCAATGGAACAATGTAATGCAAGTCCCACTGCTATGGCTTTATTCACAAACTCTTTATTTAAAACAGGTAAAACGCCAGGCATTCCTAAACAAACTGGACATACCTGAGTATTTGGGGGAGCATGAAAATCTGTACTGCATGAACAAAACGCCTTGGAAAGCGTATTAATTTCAACATGCACCTCCATTCCTATAACAGATTCATATTCCTTCATATTTTTATCCTGTATCCTTTTTATTATTCTAAAGGTGGCGTTCCCAGTTTTTGACTTCTGTTCACTTCATACAAATGCGCTACCTGTAATAGATATTCTTCATCAAAATGTTTGCCAATAAATTGCAAACCTACAGGCAAACCACTTTGCGTTAACCCACACGGAACAGATATTGCAGGCAATGCGGATAAATTTACCGATATGGTATAAATATCACTCAAATACATCTCTAACGGATTTTGTATCTTTTCACCAAAACGGAAAGCTGGGGTAGGTGAAGTGGGTCCTATAATCACATCACATTTTTGAAATGCTTTCTCAAAATCCTGCGTAATTAATTTACGCACCTTCTGGGCTTTTAAGTAATAGGCATCATAATAACCACTGGACAACACATAAGTTCCTAACAATATCCGCCGTTGAACCTCGGGACCAAATCCTTCACTACGGGTTCGTTTATACATATCAATAATGTTTTTTGAATCTGTATGGCGGAAACCATAGCGAACCCCATCAAAACGGGCTAAATTTGCACTCGCTTCCGCGGTACAAATTATATAATAAGTAGCAACTGCAAATTCGGTATGAGGTAAAGACACCTCTACAATTTCCGCTCCCTGTTTTTCAAGGTCCTTCACCGCACCCATAATAAGGTCTTTCACCTCTTTGTTTAAATCTTCTGTAAAATATTCTTTAGGCAATCCAATTCGAAACGAAACTTTATCCATCCCTCTTTTAATTTTTTCAGCATAATCAGTTAAAGGCAAATTAACCGATGTAGTATCTCGCTCGTCTTTTCCACCAATTATAGATAGTGTTATTGCACTATCCATAACATTTTTACTTAAAGGACCTATCTGGTCTAAAGAAGAAGCAAATGCTACCAAACCATAACGGGATACCCTCCCATAAGTCGGTTTTAATCCAACACAACCACAGAAAGATGCAGGTTGGCGAATAGAACCACCGGTATCACTTCCTAATGATATAACACACTCTTCCGCAGACACTGACGCAGCAGAACCTCCACTAGATCCACCGGGGACACATTCCAGATTCCATGGATTTCTTGTTAATTTTATGGAACTATTTTCCGTAGATGAGCCCATGGCAAACTCATCCATATTGACCTTGCCAATCAAAATGGCATCCGCATTATAAAGTTTCTCAACAACGGTTGCATCATAAGGACTACGATAGCCCGCAAGAATTTTAGAAGCACATGTAGTAAACCCCTCCTTTGTGCAAATTACTTCCTTAATAGACACGGGCACTCCCGCAAGGGGTCCCACAGAATCTCCATCCTTTACGATTTTCTCTTCCAATGCTCTTGCTTGTTGAATAGCATACTCGCTCCAGACCTGCGTAAAGGCATCTATTTTATTATCCACCTGTTGAATTCTCTCAAGAAAACTTTGAACAACATCAACCGGTGATACTTCTTTATTCCTTACATATGCACTTATTTCAGAAGCACTTTTTTGCCACCAATGTTCAGACATTTTAATCCACCTCCAAAATTTTCGGAACCAAAAAATATTCGCCATCATGTAGAGGAGCACAACGCAAAGCATCTTCCCTTGTTATGGTTATGTGGACATCATCTTCCCTTAAAATATTTTCCATCGGAACTGCATGCATCATAGGTTCTACATCTTCTATGGATAGTTCATTTAGTTTCTCCACATAATCTATTATTTCCGACAAATCAGAAGCCAGTCTATCTGCTTGTTCATTGTCAAGATACAAATATGCTAAATCCGCAATATGATATATTTCATCTCGACTAATTTTTTTTTTAGACATGCCATTTTCCTCATTCATATCTCATTATTTTACAATAGAATATCATAAATTCCCCTTCCCTTTCTATAAGACTGTTTTTTTAAAAACGAATATGAGAATGACCAAACCTATAATCCGCCGGTAGAATGGGATAATTCACGATAGCAATATTTCAGATAATATAATCATTATTCTATAATATCTCTGACATAACACCTTTTTATTTAATTTATAAAAATTAACTAAAAATAACAAGTAAACACTTTCACCATTTACCATTAATCGGGAACTGTCAGGCATCAAGTTGCAGGGCTTATTTATTTCATATTTAAATAGGTAGAAGAATTAATTCGATACTCTGCAAGTTTGCGATAAAGGGTGCTTTTACCTATGCCTAACATTTCTGCCGCAGAAACGACATTTCCCTGTGCCTGTTGTAATGCTTTAATAATATGGGCTTTTTCAAGTTCTTCCAGGGTAGGAAATTTTTCGGGGATATAGACAGTTAACTCCGAAACCAAATCCTGGGGTTGTATTTCCTCACTTTTAGCAACGATGGATGCGCGTTCAATAAGATTACGCAATTCACGCACATTGCCATGCCACGGTTGATTTTGAAGCCATTTCAAAGATTGCGATGAAAATCGGGTAGCCCGAACAGGATACTTTCGTCGAACTTGTTGCAGGAAATAATCTGCAAGTAAAGGAATATCCTCAATGCGTTCGCGTAAAGGTGGAATTGATATTACAAAAGCATTTAATCGATGAAACAAATCTCTTCTAAACCGACCCGCATTGACTTCAGAGGGTAAATCTTTGTTCGTAGCACACAAAACTCGCACATCCACACGAATATCAGAACTTCCACCGATGCGTCTAAATGTTCCTGTTTCAATAGCACGGAGGAGTCGTGCCTGATGATTCAGACTGAGGTCACCAATTTCATCAAGAAACAATGTTCCATTATTGGCTTCTTCCATCAGTCCTATTTTGGTAGCATGAGCACCTGTAAAAGCACCTCTTTCATGCCCGAAAAGTTCACTTTCAAAAAGTTCCTCAGGAATAGCCGCACAATTCACAACTACCAATTTTTTTTGAGAACGGTAAGAAAGATTATGAATAAGACGAGCAACCAGTTCTTTCCCGGTGCCTGTCTCTCCCAAAATTAAAACACAAAGGTCTGAATGGGCACAATCACGTGCAAGTGAACGAACTTTTTGTATGGCTTTGCTTTCCCCTATTAATGGGTCAAAATTTATACCTCCGGAAATTAGCCTTTGATTCTCCCATTCTAATTGTTGCATACGCTCTGCAGCACGAAGGTAAGGAGCCAATGTATGTGCCATTGCTAACAAGTATTCTAAATCCGCTTCTTCATAAAATCGATGTGGTGTATCTGCCATCATTACTAACGCACCAATCACTTCTTTCCCAAGGGCTATAGGAGCAATTACTGTATTGCGAATAACCGTTTCTCCATTCTTATAAAATCTTTCAGGATAAAGCACCCCACGTGGCATCTCACGAATTTGAGATAATAGTTGTATTAATTGTGGATTTGAAGTGATGGCTTGTGTTGCGTTTTTAGGATAAATAAAGTTTTGGGAAGGGTCCTGAGTAAATTGAATTAAACAATAAATATTCGGATTGAATCGTTCCTGAACTACTTTTAATACATGGTTAATAATATCTTCCACCTTAAATAATTGACTTAACTGACGGGCAAGCAAAAAAAGTCCTGCAAGGTCTTCCGCAGTACGTGGATTACCGGTTTCAAATAAATTTTGTGGAGACCCTTCAATAAACACAGGAGCACCAATCTTTATAGGACGTGTTGCTCGAAGTTTCTTGGTCTCATCTCCCGTAACACTACCTTCTGGAATTACCGTCCCCACAGAAAAAACAATACTACCCACGCCTATATCATCTCCAGAATGAAGAACCTTCTCTTTTATAGGATGCCCATTTACAAATGTTGAATTACTACTCCCCAAATCACGAATAATTAGTTCATCACCCCTAATAAACAACTGGCAATGATGCCTTGAGATAAGTGGGTCATCAATAATTATCGAACATGTCGGGTCTCGACCTATATTTAATTCCCCATCTTCAGGAATAACCCACGCATTCCCTTTTATATATCCTGAACGCGCTGTAATAATAAATCTTATTTTCTTTTCATTTTCTTTATATGACATGGTTAAATATCCTTTATTAATAGAATACAATAAAAAGATAGATAAATCAATTTTTATTTTTCCCAAAATGGGAAACAAGGCATTCCCAAATTGGGAAAACAATATCATATTTCCAATTTTAAGAATTTATATTTTTTACATAAGATACTAAATAACAATAGATTATAATTTATGTATAACTATGGCATATATATTGCTATTTAAAAGATACAACAATTGAATAAAATAAGCGGGACTCCTGAGGAAGGAGTGGAGTTTTGATTAATAATGAAGAGCCCGCTGGAACAAGTAAAATTTAACAAGGGCTGCGGCTTGCTCCCCAGTGGGCTCTTAAAATGGTGTTTCCGGCTTTATAATCCCTTCCATTCCTCACTTTAAATCAACCGATTCCAAAACAAACCAAAATCTCATCTTCCCTTACATTTCGCTCCCCAAACTAAGAGGGTAGTGCAGAGGGTATAAAATATACCCTTGCCGTCGGTTCAAAAGAACCGACGGCACTTTTTTTAGAAACCTGAGTAAGTAATAATACATTTTAATTAAGAAACATTTAGTTACAATCCTTTTTTTTATAAATTATGCAATATAAAAAATTTTCAATTTACAAAAAAAGCAAAATTTTTGTGATAAATATGTTATATTATAAATGTAAGTTGCGTCTGGGTTGTGTGTTTTTTAATCTAAACTAAATGAGAAAGGGCTATAAATGGAAAACAAAACTTTTCAAGCAGGGATAGGTTTAAATTATTACACATTTTTTTGTGTGTTATTAATTATTTTTTCTCCGCTATTTGCTCACTCCGCACCTATTCCCATTTCGACATTAAATGATTTGGGAAATATAGGCGTATTAACACCATTAGATGCGGATTATATCCTGACAGATGATATTGACGCTTCTGACACAGCAACCTGGCCCGGTGGTTTTGACCCTATCGGAGATTTTACTGCTACAGGTCATTTTAAAGGTTCTTTCGATGGTAATGGTTACATAATCTCCAATCTTTACATAGATAGACCGGGAGAAACCTATGTTGGATTATTTAGTTATATAGAGGGAGGTTCAATTAAAAATTTAAAATTATTGGATGTGAACATAAGCGGGAAGTCCATAGTCGGAGGTATATCTGGATTGGTTGAAGGAGGAGAAATGGAAGGGTGTATAGTATCCGGTTCCATACAGGCATCTTCAAATTGTGGAGGTATTGCAGGTATTATCCATCCTTCATTAACCGATATGGGAATAGATATGTGTTACACAATAGGTCAACTTACATGGCAGAATTTTGACCCTACGGCAAAATATAATTTTGGAGGGCTTGCCGGAATTATTGATGCTGGCTCTACCTCGGTAAGTGTAATGAGTTCTTTCTCTCACATGAATATTGTGACTTCCATAAGTGATATGAATTATGTCGGCGGATTGGTAGGAAGATTAGCAAATAAAGTATATATAGAAAAATGTTATTCCGTCGGAGAAGTTCCCAACGGTTCTGTAGGTATAGGAGGGCTTATTGGATACGCAAATAACCCTGATTATGTCGATGCCAGTGTTTGGGATATTAAAACCAGTAGACAAACAGAATCCTCAGGAGGTACAGGATATAATACAGCAGAAATGAAAAATCCCGATACATACATTAATATGGGTTGGGAAATATCTACTGAGCCTTGTATAAATTGTTCTACTGTATGGTCTATATATAAAGAAATTTCCTATCCGTTCCTTTGTGATTTATCAAATTTAATTCCTAATGTAACAAGATATGATGTTTCGACGGCTATCAAAAACCTGATAGAAAGCGGATTTAACCCCGTTGAACTAGTTCCTTTATATCACAATACAATTCCTCCAGGGCAAGTTGTCGAGACTGTTCCCGAAAAAGATTGTTACTTCCCTTACGCTGGTGGAGTATCTATAAAATATTCTATAGGACCATATCCACCAATCTATATATCAACGATAGAACAACTACAACTTATTGGTAACGACCCAAATTACCCCGCAGATAATATATATATACTAAATAATGATATTGATGCTTCTGCTACAAGAGGATGGAATGGAGGAAGAGGTTTTATTCCTATAGAAGAATTCTCTGGTGTCCTTGATGGTGATGGGCATAAAATATCGGGTTTATACATATCAGACATTTCCGGTGAACCAACAGGATTATTCCGTACCATAAAGAAACCTAATGGAGATTTCGGAAGAGTGAGTAACTTAATCATAGAGAATGTAGAAATATACGGTTATGCACCTGTTGGAGTTTTAGCCGGTAAAATAGAGTCTCCCCCTGAACCAGAAATAACTTCAACCCTACAAAATATTGCAACAAGTGGAGAAGTATTCGGCTTAAATTCTGTAGGGGGGCTGGCAGGTATTATTTATGGTGGAATATCCGTGTATGACTGTTCTATCCGTGCGAATATAAATGCAATAGAAATATCTAAATCTAAAATAGACTATGCTAACTTTGGAGGTGTATGTGGTTATGATGTAGGTTGCTACATATCAAGGGTTTCATATATGGGCGCTATCCGTTCAGGAAGGGGAAATAATTTTGGAGGTATAGCAGGATATACCACAATAGACCCTACAAGTGGAAGTACCCCGACTATTTATAATTGTTACGCTCACGCATCAATACAAAATTCCAATCCATTAAGTCGAAATATTGGGGGACTTATTGGTTTTGCTGATGTAAATACAGAACTTGACAATTCATATTCCGCTTCTGATTTCTCCACACCTGCTTCTGCGGGTGGACTTATTGGAGATGGGAACGCACCTATTGCAGTAAATAATTCGTTCTGGGATAAAGACAAATCTGGTGTATCTACTTCCTTTGGTGGAGGAACACCGGAAACAACGGAGAATATGAAAAAAGCATCAACATTTGCAGGCTGGGACTTTGCAAATGTGTGGAACATAAACGAAACTATCAGTTATCCCTTGTTAAAAAATGACTTGATTATAATGACCAATCTTCAAAACTGGTATTATGTAAGAGCTGAAGATTGGTTAGCATTCTATGGTCTTTCGAGTAGCATCGTTACCCAGTGCCATAATGTTATCCCCGAGGATTTTGTCATATCCCAATCGGTCTCCTCACAAGAATGGATAAAAGTATTTCATCCAGACCCCGTGATTCTGACTATTGCTAACGGGCTTTGCCCACCTATTGGCATAAATTCAATAAATCAACTCGCCCAAATTGGTAAGAGCCCCGTATATCCAATAGATGGAAATTATTCGTTAACAAATAACATTGATGCTTCGGACACTATAAACTGGAATAGCGGAGCCGGTTTCGAACCTATACAAAACTTTACAGGTATATTTGCAGGTAATGGTTATCTCATATTCGATTTATACATTAACAGACCCTCTCAAGATTATGTCGGCTTTTTCGGTTTTGTAGAGGATACAGGAAGAATCTATGATGTGTATATATCAAAAGCAAACATTACAGGAAGAGGTGCTGTTGGAATATTAGCAGGAGAGAATCGTGGAGTGATACATAATTGCGGTGTTCATGGGACAGTTGTAGGAAATAACAGTTTTACAGGTGGATTAGTAGGCAATAACGCCGGGCTGATTTATGAATCATTCGGTGTGGCCCAGGTTAGAGGAACATATAATGTTGGCGGACTTATTGGAACAATAAGTTCAACATTATTTATGGATAGCAACCATGATAACTATTTCTGGGGAACTGTTTACGGATATGGCAATGTAGGCGGGTTTATAGGCCATAATCGCGGCTATATTGAGAATTCCTATGCAGTAGCTTTGATAACAGTAGATAAAGGAATTTTAGGCGGTTTCTGTGCTTCTAATGAAGTCGGTGGCTCTATTGATTTCTGTTATTGGGATAAAGAATATAGCGGAATAGAAACATCTGATGGCGGAGAAGGGAAAACAACTGCGGAAATGATGTCCGAAACAACATTTTCAGCATGGGACTTCTTATCAAAATGGAAAATAAATGAAGGTGTCACCTATCCCTTCTTACAAAACGATTACTATACATACATAGGGGATTTCAGAGGATTAGTTTACAATACTCTTATCAATAACCTTTCCAACGGGGGATACTTTATATCCAGTACAGAAAGATGTGATTGGTCATATCCCGCAGGAATAATAGTAGAACAGACTCCTATAAATTTAGATTTGCCTAGATTTTCAAATATTGATTTCGTTGTATCATTAGGTCTTTGCACTACGGTTCCTTATTTAGTCGGGGATACACTCGTTAATGCTATCAACGAAATTCATTCTGCACATCTGGAAGTTGGAAGTGTAGTAGAAGAATGCAATACTTATCCCTTAGGCGTCGTATTTGAACAATACCCAGTCAGTGGTGAAATTGTTGTTCAGGGAACC
>JBMFRC010000008.1:0-143156 GCA_049968235.1 Candidatus Hydrogenedens sp. | reverse complement strand
GAACACAAGCATCTCGCTTGTGATTGTAAAATACAGACAGAATCCCTGTTCTACATTTAGGTTAAACATATTTTGCCAATACAACAGTATTTAATGTTGCGGAAGAAGAAATTTCCCTAAAAGAGGGTTTTAAGGAAGAATCATTTTATTTTCCGATAAGAATCCTTCTCTTTTTAAGCCTTCTTTTAATCCATTGAATTACATTTCCACAAAATCATGTGATTAGTTTATTCTTTCTCTCCAGTAGTTTAGTAAGTCGTTTAATATGTCTTTTATATCATATTGTGGTTCCCATGAAAAGTCTGTTTTTAATTTTTCATAACTCCCACATATTATAGGGATATCGTTGGTTCGTGTTCTTTCCTTATCAATAAGAATCTCTGTTTTTATGCCTGTAATTGTTTGGAGGATGTCTATGATTTGTTTTAGGGAATATGTCTTACCGGAACATAAATTGTAAACATCTCCGGTTCCTTTTTTTTGAGCAAGTAATTCATAAACACGGACTACATCTGATACATGCAGGAAATCTCGTTTTACTTCGATATTTCCCACATGTAAAATAGGTTGTTTTATCCCTTTTTCCATTTCAATGAATTGTTTAGCAAAACTTGATAAAACGAATCGTTCATTTTGTCCAGCCCCAGAATGATTAAAAGGGCGTATAATGAATGTTGGTAATAGTCCTTTTTTGTGGATGTACTGGCAGTAGAGATCGGATGCAAGTTTTGATATTGCGTAGGGATTTTGTGGGTTTAATGGATGTGTTTCGTTAATAGGCAAATAGTACGGAGGTCCATAAACTTCTGAAGTACTGATAAATATAAAGGTGATATCCTGTCCGAAATGTTTGTTCAAGAGTTGTGTTAAAGAGATGACACTGTCGGTATTGGTTTGGAAACAGGAAAGTGGGTCTTGCATGGATTGGGGGACAAAACTAACGGCGGATAAATGAAATACATGGGAAACAGAATTTATAGATTTGATGAATGTCTCGGTTTGCTCTGTGTCTAACAGATTGCAAGTTTGCACGCCTTCCTGGGGTACAATATCACATCCAATTATTTCCCAGCCGGAGTTTATGAGATGGCGTGTTAGGTGTTTGCCGACAAAACCGCCGGCACCGGTAATAAGAGCCCGTTTGCTCATGTTTTTGCCTTTAATTCGCGGATATGCTTCTCAATAAATTTTAAATCAGCGTCTACCATCATTTGAACTAAATCTGAAAATGAATGTCTTTTTTTCCATCCTAATTTAGTTTTGGCTTTAGAGCAATTTCCCAGAAGCAGGTTTACTTCAGCAGGGCGATAGAATTGTTTGTCTGTTTTGATATATTTCTGCCAGTCCAGTCCAACATGTGAAAATGCAATTTCACAAAATTCGCGAACGCTATGAGTTTCTTCACTGGCAATGACGTAATCATCAGGTGTATCCTGCTGTAACATTAGCCACATGGCTTCAACATAATCTCCTGCAAATCCCCAGTCTCGTTTGGCATCCAGGTTTCCCAGAATCAATTCGTTTTTTAATCCATGAACAATACAGGCGACTCCGTAAGTTATTTTTCGTGTAACAAACTCAAGTCCTCGGCGAGGAGATTCGTGATTAAAGAGGATGCCCGAACATGCAAAAATATCATAACTCTCACGATAATTTACAGTAATCATGTGTCCATATACTTTTGCAACTCCATAGGGACTACGCGGATGGAAAGGGGTGGCTTCCGTTTGTGGGGTTTCCTTTACCATTCCGAACATTTCGCTGGAAGAAGCCTGATAAAAACGAATTTTGGGGTTAACTATGCGTATGGCTTCTAATACTCGTGTGACGCCTAATGCTGTTACATCTCCTGTTAAAATAGGTTGTTTCCATGAGGTTGGGACAAAGGACTGAGCTGCGAGATTATATACTTCATGTGGATTTGCGGTTTGTATTGCTTCAATAACAGATACCTGGTCTGTTAAGTCTGCTTGAATGAGAGTAATATTATCTTGAATATGAGCAATGCGTTCGAAAGTTTCAGTGCTTGACCGTCGAACAATGCCGTATACATCATATCCCTTTGATAATAAAAATTCTGCGAGATAAGAGCCGTCCTGTCCCGTAATTCCTGTTATCAATGCACGGCGTTTTTCTTTGTTTTCTGTTTCTTGCATGTTTATCTCCTAATCAATGTTATAAAACTTCTTGAACCAGTGAACATATCGTTGAATACCTTCTTCTACGGGGATACAAGGTTTATAGTTGAGTAAAGTGCGGGCATGGGTAATATCTGCATAAGTAATTTCTACATCTCCTGGCTGATAAGGTTGCCATTCTATTTCAGCGGGCTTTCCCACACATTTTGAAATGATTTCTATAAGGTCAATAAGTTTTGTTGTTCGACTTTCACCCAGATTGAAGATTTCATACTGGAACGGTCTCTCTATACTTTTCATAATCCCGTCAAGTATATCATCAATATAAGTATAATCACGAGCGGAAGTTCCGTCGCCGAAAAGAATAACAGGTTTCCCCGCGATAATTTGTTTTGTAAATTTATGTATTCCCATATCAGGTCTTTGTCGTGGGCCGTATACCGTAAAAAAACGAAGCATGGTTATATTCAGTCCATAAATGGAACTATAAACATGAGATTGAAGTTCATTTGTTCGCTTAGTTACTGCATAAGGACTGATGGGATACATTACAGGGTCCTCTTCCGCATAAGGGATGGATTTACTTCCACCATATACCGATGAACTGGATGCAAATATTAGATGAGAAGGACGGATATCCCGACAGGCATCAAGTATATTTTGCGAACCTATAATGTTTATGCGGTAATATTCTTCAGGATTTTCAAGAGAGGGACGAACTCCTGCTCGTGCAGCAAGATGAACGACTACATCCGGCTTTTGTGTTTCAAAAATATCATATATTGTCTCTCTATCACATATATCTGCTTCATACATTACAAACAGTGGAGATTGGGAAGCATTTTCTATATATTTTCGTTTTATCTGTGGGTCATAAGTGGGACTGAAATCATCAATTCCAATAACCTCATATTTGCATTCAATAAGTCGATCTGCAAGATTGGAACCAATAAATCCTGCTACACCTGTAATTAATATTTTCATAAACTTCCCCTTGTTATTATTTGACCTGGAAATAAAAGTCTAATAAAAAAACTTTGTAAAAGGCAAACCCTTTGTATCTTTTTTATGAACTTTGTTATATAGACTATACCTTTCCAAAATTAGAGTTTAACCATTTTATTGTTTCAATAATGAAATTATGAATGTTTTTTGATTATTTCCATTTATATATCCGCAAATTGGGAATAAATGTACATTAAAGAAAATATTTTCTTTGCCGATAATATATAATGGAAGCCGACACATGGAGGTTGAGGCAAAAGACACGGAAGTCAGAAATGCCCGCAAGGGCAAGCATCCAGAATAGCGCCATGACAGAAGCCTGTCGTGGCGTTCTTATTTTAAACCATCAAAAGGGAGGAAAAACTATTTTTTTTTGTATGTGAGGTGATGTGTATAGATTAGTCCTATTCCCGAAAATTTTGTTCGTATATATAAAAAATAAACAATAAATCCTTAAACTGCCTCTTTATTTTTGATACAATTAATTTTAAGAATAAATATATGGGAAAATTATGACCGATAAAAAAACAAAAAAAGATATTATCAATTTGAAACTTTTTGAACAGAATGAGCCACCTCTTGCTCGAGAACAGGGGACTGTATTTATCATTGGCTCTGATATGGATTACCTCAGTACTGTTTCTCGCTTTATCGAAGGAACGGGGCATACTGTTATTTTATGCAGTTCTACGGAGCAGATTTTGACATGTTCCCGTCGAACCGTATGTGATGTAATTCTTTTAGATTTATCCATAGAATACAAAGGTAATATTAATCTTGTTTCCTTTCTTAGGCAGAAGTTCCCCTCCGTAAAATTAATTCTCCTTTACAATATGGAACAAATAGAACAAGCCCTTGAAGGTATTCGAATGGGGGCATATTTTTATATCCCTAAGAAGTGTGACCCTACGGATATTGCGGTAATGGTTCATCGGGCTGTATTGGAACATCATAGAGAAAAATTACAAGAAGCCGGGTTTGAACAAATCTTATTTGAAGAATTATCCGGTAATAATGCTCAGATGCGTCGTGTTGTGGAAATTATACGTAAAGTAGCTCCTACAGACAGTACGGTTCTGATTTTAGGTGAAAGCGGTGTTGGAAAAGAAGTCGTTGCTCAGATACTTCATCGGCTTAGTTCTCGTAGTGATAAACCTTTTATTGCGATTAATTGTGCCGCATTACCTGAAAATTTATTAGAAAGTGAACTTTTTGGACATGTTCAGGGGGCTTTTACCGGGGCAGAAAAAGATAAGCGAGGACTATTTGCAGAGGCAGATGGAGGAACGGTTTTTTTAGATGAAATCGGCGATATGGCATTATCCACACAAGCAAAACTACTTCGTGTTTTACAAAATGGCGAAATTCGCCCTGTAGGTTCTAATATAATACAAAAAGTAAATGTCCGCATTCTGTCTGCTACAAATAAAAATTTACAGGAGGAGGTCGAGAAACATAGATTCCGTGATGATTTGTTCTATCGACTAAATGTCATTCAAATTCGTATTCCTCCTCTGCGTGAACGAATAGATGCATTACCCACTTTAATCCAGCATTTTATTTCACGGTACAATCAAAAATTTGGAAAAAATATTCAGGGGATTGATAATTCCGCCATTGCTGTATTAAGAACTTATCCATTTCCGGGAAATGTCCGGGAATTGGAAAGTATCATTGCCCATGCGGTTATTATGGCAGAAGAACCGATTATCCGTGTATATGATTTGCCTGAGAATATACAACGGGGTAGGTTTAAGATACTTGCACTTCCTCATGAAGAGGATAATGGGCTTCTACCCCTGGCAGAAGTAGAGGCAAACCATATTCAAAAAGTGCTGGAAAAAGTTAATCATAACCAAACTGAAGCGGCACGAATATTAGGTATCTCGCGTTCTACGCTGTGGCGAAAAATGAGAGAATACAAAATTCCTATTAAAAAATAGTATTCTTAATTACAAGAAAAGAAAAGTAATTACAAGTGAGTTAATACTTCGATTACATCTCACATTAATTTATATCAATGAATACTATAATCAGATAGATTTTTTATAATAGAGTTTTAATTTGATGTAAGGTTTCATTATAACAGTAAAAAATAGCATATATTTACTATAAATAGCATGTAGAAATGGTATTTTGTATGATTTATATTGAAATAGGCCTCTTACTCGGAGAGAAAATCTTACATTTTAACACTATCTATAAAGAATTATAAAAATTTATGCAAACTTTTGAAATTTGTGTTATAATTTAAATGACCTCTCTAGTATGGGAGAGTACGATGGGATTAGAGGGACTCATCGTAAAAGCGGTAAAAAAATTAAAATTAAAATTAAAGGAGAATGAGTATGTTTAAAAGTGTATTATGTGTCAAATCATCTTTAACAAAAGTTCTTGTATTAGCCATAATTACATTATTAATAGGGTTAACATCCAGCACAATTTTTATTGCTCATGTTGAGGGTCAATCTGTGAACAATGTTCAAGGACAGGTAATCAATAGTATCAGTAAAAAACCTGTAGCAGGTGTCACAGTAGAAATCAGTGTCGCGGATAAACAAAGCACCGCACCAGTCGTTACCGATGCCAATGGACGCTTTTCATTCCCTAATTTAGGCACATTAAACCCGCCTTATCGGTTAGATTTTACAAAGCGTAAATATAAGCCCAAAACCGTTCAACCTGTTAATTCTGGTGCGAATATTCAGGTAGAATTAGAACCGGGCAACATTCAAACACCAGCGATTCCGCGTGTATATAGTGGTCCTCGTAGCGTTCGTGTAGGATGGGACGCTAATCCGGAATACAATATTGCGGGGTATAATGTTTATCGTCGTATAGCAGGAACGCAAACGTGGCAAAGATTGAACAGCCCTAGTTCTCAGCCGTATGAAAATTATATTGCCGGGCTTGAATATGAAGATAAAACAGTGCAACCTTCCACCTTATATGAATATGCAATTCAGGCTGTTAGTGATGTTGACGGTTATACAGGTTTATCCTCCGCTTCAGAACAGGTAAAAGGACAATTCTTAACGGTATTTTTCCCAGAACAAGTAAATTATAATGATGCGGGTCTATATCTGTGGGAGCGAAATCCACAAAACCCACAACAATTGCAGGTGCGTATTCCAGTAAACTCGAAATCGGTTTATGATGTATCTGCCACATCAGTGCAAATAGATGCAGAATTACCTTCTGGATTATTATTAGACCCGAATACTATAGATGTTCAGCCGTCAGGGATAACAGCGGGTATGATAATATCTGCAAATGCAACCTATCAGAATAATAAGATAAGTGTTCGCATAGCAGCTGCAGGGGTAGAAGCAGGTAGTTTATATGGAAGTGGAACATTATTTAATATTCTTGCGAGCCCTAATTTATCTGTTCAAGGGACACAATGTGGTCCTTTACATCTTATTCCGGATGATGGTGCAGGAAATGGAGTGCGTCTATATGATGTAACCTCGATCTCGAGACCACTGGACCTGGAATTACAAGATGGAGAACTTTGCGTGACAGGTGGATGTATCCATGGTGATGCAGATAATAACAAAATTGTAGAGAAAGCAGATGCTCAATATGTATTAGACTATTGGGTAAAGAAGAACAATGGCAATGAATGTATCATGAAATCAGGTGATATTAACCTTGACAGACTGGTAGATAGTGCGGACTCCAGTTTAATTCAACGCTGGTTGGCAGGAAAAGATATAACACCACCCAAAACTAAAGGATTAGAAAAGAGTTATGATGAATATCTCCAGGATGTTTTATGGTTAGCAGATGCGGGGTCATTATCCGCAGAAGCAATTTTGGCAGATATAGAGAAAGCAGATGTTACTGTTAATGTTTGGTTAAGTGATGTATTAACAGGTACTGCGGGAACCGAAAAGACCATATCTGTATTAGCAGATAATGTGGCTAATATATCGGGTTATAACATGATGTTGAATTTCGATAAAGATTTAGCAGAGGTAGTAAGTGTTCAGTTAGGTAATGCTGCAACAGGGTTACAACTAAGTTATAACTCTGATGTAAACGATAGTGGCAATCTCAGAGTAAGTGCTGCGGGTGAAAATAATATAGGTGTAAAAGGGAACGGCGTTGAATTATTAAAGGTTCGTTTCAGAATGAAAGATGATGGTGGAAATGCGGAGTTAGTGTTAGCCCAGGTAAGAATTAACGATGTTTATGCCCATGTTCCGTTATTTAATGACCCGAAAGCTCCGAAAATTTTGAAGCAGGAACCGACTCCAGAAGGAACGCAGGAAGGAACAACAGAAGGGACTCCCGAAGGAACAACAGAAGGGGAAACTCTAAGTAAAGTTACCGTCCCGGATGTGGTTGGGAAAACGGAAGCAGAAGCAAGGTCTCTAATTACTTCTGCAGGTCTGGTTGTAGGCTCTATTACTCGGGAATATAGTGATACTGTCCCTGCAGGCAAAGTAATTAGTCAAAATCCTCCCGCTCAAACACAGGTAAATTCTGGGTCTGCTGTAAACCTGGTAGTAAGCAAAGGAGCAAAACCCAGATTTATCGTATCCTGTGGTCTCAATAACACCCATAGTTCATACCTAGCAGATATAATCCTGCTTAGTTTGACCTCTGGTTTACTTCTTATTCGCGTAGGACGGAAAATCAAATCCCCATTTCTTAACTAAAAATACAGAGGAAGCATTATAATGAAACAATGAGGCATCCTACTGGCTATAAAAGAGGATACCTCTATATTCTTTTTGCTCTTGTTATAATAGTTTACAACAAATGTATTTTAGTTATGATAAAATTAGTTTAGATATGTAAAACACAGAAACAAATAACCGAAAGGAGACAGACATGACTAAAAAATTTTTCAAGACAAGTGCTTTCCCCAATTTATGGGGGAAAAGCGTAGGTATTTCTTTGATACTAATGTTTTTTTCATTAGTTATAATTGCAGAAGGAAATGCCCAGACAAGTGAAGTTAGCATTGTTCAAGGAGTATTTGGGGATGCAGTTGGGCAAAACCAATATGTCCCCGGTAGCACAATCAATGTAAATATTACATTTAACAAAAACACATCGGAGACGATAACTGCATTAGGCTTAACCTGTTTGCTCCCTGCGGGATGGCAATATCAGGGAGGAACAAATCAGCCTCCTATTGCTCCTCAGGTTGGTACTGCTTCAGATGGGATAAATCCATTAGAATTCGGATGGATATTTGTACCCTCTTTCCCTTTCAAGCTAAGTATAAATGTAAGCATCCCATCTTCGGCTCAAGGACCTGCCCAAATCCAATCGCAGGCTTTGTACCGCTTAACGGGTGGACAATTATATTCAAACACAGAAACTTTTAATTTTACGAGTGAATATACAGGTACACCGGAAGGGGTGCCAGAAGGAACTGTTGAAGGAGAAACAACAAATACGGTTCAAGGAGTAGTTGTCAATAGTATTAGCAAAAAACCCGTTGCGGGCGTTACTGTTGAAATTAGCATTGCAGATAAGCAAAGCACCGCACCAGTCGTTACCGATGCCAATGGACGCTTTTCATTCCCTAATTTAGGCACATTAAACCCGCCTTATCGGTTAGATTTTACAAAACGTAAATATAAGTCCAAGACAGTCCAACCTGTTAATTCTGGTGCAAATGTCCTTGTGGAATTGGAACCTGGTAATATACAGGTGCCGAGTAAACCGCGTGTTTATAGTGGACCGCATAGTGTTCGCGTAGCCTGGGATACAAATCCAGAATATAATATAGCGGGATATAATGTATATCGCCGTGTAGTGGGAAATCCTGTCTGGGAAAGATTAAATAATCCTTCCGCACAACCGTATGAAGGTTATATTGCAGGGCTGGAATATGAAGATACTACTGTTCAACCTTCTACTTATTATGAATATGCAATACAGGCTGTTAGTGATGTGAATAGGTATACAAATCTATCCCCTGCTTCAGAACAGGTAAAAGGGCAGTTTTTGACAATATTCTTCCCTGATGATGTTGCCTACAAAGAACCCAGTCTATATTTGTGGGAGCGAAATCCGCAAGACCCACAACAGTGGCAAGTGCGTATTCCGGTTAATTCCAGGTCGGTCTATGATGTGTCCACTACATCAATTCAGATAGATGCAGAACTTCCTGCCGATTTACTTTTAGATATGGATAATATGGAAGTAGCACCTTCAGGTATTACCGTAGGTATGATGATTTCAGCGAATGCAATATATACAGGAGCAGGTATCTATAATGTTCGTATTGCTGCAGCAGGCGTTCAAGGTGGAAGTTTATATGGAGCAGGAACATTATTTAATATTCTGGCAAAACCAAACCTATCTTTGGAAGATACACAATGTGGTTCTTTACATCTTATCCCTGATGACGGAGCCGGAAATGGTGTCCGACTTTATGATGTAGCCAATACAGGTGAGATAAATGCTCAAACAAAACCTCTGGATTTGGAATTGGAAGATGGCCAGTTATGTGTAACCGGCGGATGTATCCATGGTGATGCAGATAATAACAAAGTTGTAGAGAAAGCAGATGCACAGTACATCTTATCTTACTGGGTTAAGAAAGTTGCCGGAAATGAATGCATTATGAAATCGGGTGATATTAACCTTGATGGATTGGTAGATAGTGCAGACTCCAGTTTAATACAGCGTTGGTTAGCCGGGAAAAATATTACTCCACCGAAGCAAAAAGAATTAATGAAGAGTTATGATGAATATCTCAAGGATGTTTTGTGGTTAGCCGATGCAGGCTCTTTATCCGCAGAAGCCATCTTAGCCGAGATAGAGAAATCAGATGTATCTGTAAATGTCTGGTTAAGTGAAGCATTGACAGGCGAACCCGGAACTCAGAAAACTATATCTGTATTAGCCGATAATGTGGCAAACATATCCGGTTTTGCGATGGTGCTTAATTTTGATAAAGATTTAGCCCAGGTGGATAGTGTAGAATTAGGCTCTTCTGCCAGTGGATTAGAATTAGTTTACAATGATGATGTCAATTCCAGTGGTAGTTTGAGAATCAGTGCTGCAGGTGAAGAGAACATAGGGACAAAGGGAGATGGTGTTGTATTGGTCAATATCCAGTTTACCATGAAAGGTGATGGAGGTAATGCGGATTTGGTATTGGCACAAGTACGGATTAACGATATATATGCACATGTTCCTATGTTTAATGACCCGAAAGCACCGAAAATATTAAAACAAGAACCGACCCCAGAAGGAGAAGGGACCCCCGAAGGAACTCCCGAAGGTGTAGTGGAAGGGACCCCGGAAGGGACTTCTGAAGGTTTAGTCGAAGGGACACCCGAAGGGGCACATGAGGGTGTAGTTGAAGGAACTCCCGAAGGGAGCCCGGAAGGAACTATAGAAGGTGAAGGTGAAACTCCAAGCAATAAAGTTACTGTCCCGGATGTGGTCGGAAAAACGGAAGCAGAAGCAAGGTCTCTAATTACTTCTGCAGGTCTGATTGTAGGCACTATTACTCAGGAATATAGTGATAAAGTTCCAAAAGGTAAAGTGATTCGTCAAGCCCCAACCGCCGGTTCTCAAGTAGACCGTGGAAGTGCGGTTAACCTTGTAATCAGCAAAGGTGCAAAACGTCGTTTCATCGTATCGTGCGGTTCGGGAAGTAGCACAAATAGTTCACATGTCGGAGATATGCTGACGTTAGGATTGGTTTCCGGATTGTTATTGCTACGTTGGCGTAAAGTAGCAGATTTTATGAAGAACTAAACCCTATATCATTTCAATAAATATAGAGGAGTAGTTTCCGGACTACTCCTCTATTTGTTTTATGGTTTCTTATTAAATAAATCACTATATTTGTGTATCATATAATATGTTATATAAAGTATTTTGAGATAAAATAGATGTACAGAGTAAATATACGGAAACAAGTTATTTTCATCGGTATTATAATTTTCTGTATATTTTTCTTACCTACGGGCTGTAAGAAACCAATTTCTGATGAGCCCGAAATAGTCCCATTAGATATGCATCAACTTCCTATACGAGGTTTCTTTATGGGATTATTACCCATTCCCGCCCGGGGGCAATCTTTTGAAGATGCGTATTTACAAGCAAGCCACTATTCAGAATTTGTTCCTGTGTGGGGAAAACCTTCTACTTTTTATAACCTTGCAAATGACTTAAAAGGAGAATGGGGTCAGGTTTTTGTACAGGATTTAGTTCGTAACAAAGGTATGTTTCCCATTATTCATCTATCCTTCTTCGGAAGCGGGTTAACTCTTGTAATTCCACCTGGAATAGAGAATGCGAGTTTAAGCGATGTAACATGGAGGAGCGAATACAAAAAGGCGGTTTTAGATGTGATAAAAACCGTTCGACCATTATATCTTTCTGTTGGCAATGAAGTAAATAGATGGTATGAAAAATATGGACTGGAAGGTCCCAATGGCTTCCATTATTTTATAAGCCTCTATGAAGAAATTTATGATGATGCAAAAAAACTTTCTCCAGAGATCAAACTATTCTGTGTTTTTGCTCGGGAAATTGTTTCGGAGAATAGGGAAGCAGATTTGGAAATACTTCGGTTATTCAATCCCGATAAAATGGATTTACTTGTTTTTACAAGTTATCCTTATTCCCTTGGAATTACAAATCCATCATTAATTCCCGATGATTATTATTTTAGGGCTTTAGAATACATGCACGGGAAAGCATTTGGTTTCTCAGAGGTTGCATGGACCTCACTCAAAGAATTTGGGGGTGAACAAGCACAAGCAGAATTTATTACTCAATTAGTTAACAGGCTTACGAAAGATAGAGGAATAAATTTGTATTTGCTGGGTTGGCCATGGCTTCACGATTTAAATGAAAATGATACAATAGGATTGATTAAAACAGATGGAACTGAAAAACTAGCTTATACAGTGTGGCAGACTATCTCTAAACAATAAATTTATTAATGCACTTATATATTTTTTATAGTCTTTCTGTAAGTTAGCGAAAACAACAATTTATCTACTATAAAATTTTCCCTTAATAGTTTTTTCGTTATAAAATAGTAACGAATTTTATATTATCAAACAGTAAGGAGTAAAAAATGTTAAGTAGATTAATCCTGGGCATTTTTTTTCTTCCCGTATTTTTCTTTCTCTCTATTATTGGATATACAGAGAATATTGTTGAAAAATCTTTTGAATCCCTTCGAGGAAATTCCCCATCATGCCCCGAACAATTTAATTTTATTGTTGTTGGAGATACACAGCCCGGAGAACCTCACGAGTTTTCACCACTCTTTTTCCGAATGATAGAGGAATGGAACATATTACACCCCCCGTTTGTTGTAAGTCTGGGCGATTTAATTTTAGGAGGTGCGGTTGAAGGATTGGATTCGCAGTGGACAGAATTTGAAAATATTATTGCTAAACTGCAACTCCCTTTTTTCCCGGCACCTGGCAATCATGATATATCCGATAAAGATTCCGAAGAGATATATAAGGAAAGAATAGGTCCTGTATGTTATGCTTTTTCGTATGGAAATGCTCGCTTCATATTTTTAGACACAGAAGAACCTGGACAGGTAGACCGTTTTTCCGAGATTCAGATAGAATGGCTTAAGAAGGAACTTGCAAAAGTAAAGGAAAAGCACCTTTTTCTCTTCTTTCATAAACCTTATTTTGTAGACCCAAAGCATCCGGGGTGGTCTGTGGTTGAATCCCTGTTACAACCCTTTCCGAGTGTATTTGTATTTGCGGGACATGACCATCGCTATCTGAATGTGGGCAAACGGGGAAATATCCAATATGTAATTTCCGGAGGGGGTGGAGGTCCAATTCGTATAGACCCTGAAGAAGGTGGTTTTCATCATTATCTATGGGTTCATGTAAATGGAGATAATGTTTCCTGGTCGGTTATTAAACCGGGAAATATTGAACCGGCGGACATTGTCTCAAAAGAAAAAATAGACCTTCGTAATTTATGGAAATCCTCCATCCAGATATCTCCTATTGAGTGGGGCTGGGGTAGTCCTATTCAGATTGAAATTCCAATGCAAATAAACAATCCAACGGACGAATCCGCAGTAGTAAAAGTATTTTGGGACATTCCTCCCTCCTGGAATCTATATTTCCCTTGCAATGAATTTCAACTTGCTGGTAAACAGGCTATTTCACCTATAATCAAGATAAATAAGGAAACGGGTTTTCCAAAATTATACCCTGTTCCCAAAGCAAAAATTTCGGTAAACCAGAATAATTCCACACTCTCATTTGATTTTCAATTTCCTATTTATCCTTTGATTTCTGTTCCTTATATCCAGAATAAGCCTTCTATAGATGGGGACCTGGTGGAATGGGTAAATATTCCCGAATATCCGTTGTTATATCCAATCCGTTTTGACCCTGAACAAAATACACAAGACATGCAAGCGTCCTGGCAATGTGCCTGGAATGAAGAAGGTATTTATATGGCAGTTCGAGTTTATGATAATGAATTTTATCAGCCGTTTGCAGGTGATATTGTCTGGTGTGCTGATAATCTGGAACTGTTTTTAGGAGAATGGGAATGGAGTTTGACATTAACAGCCAAAGGTCCCGAAGTTTTTCTTTATGTAGGTCCCGGTCGTGAGGAAGAAACCGTTAATAATATTGTTCATCTTGCAGTAATACGGGAAGCCCCCTATACCTTTTATGAGGTGCACTTCCCTCCTTCAGAACTAACGCCTATCCAACTACAAGCAGGCAGTAAAACGACTTTTTCGCTTATTGCGAATGACCTTGATACCAGCGGAGAAAAACCGATAAGACATTGGTTAGAATTTATGCCCGATACTGGTTCGGGTAGTGATGATTTCCCACGCACGGTTCTTATCCTGAATGCACCACATTAATACTTCTATAAAAAGAATATCTGTAAACAAAGATGTAATTAAAAATAGTGAGTAAGTATAATGTATAGACTTAAAAATAACCATCAAAGGAGGTTTTAGTTATGTCTGAATATTTCCCTGAAGTAAAGAAACCCATTGCTTATGAAGGTCCCGATTCTAAAAATCCACTTGCGTTTAAGTATTATAATCCCAAAGAAAAGGTACTGGGCAAAACAATGGCACAACATCTCCGTTTTGCAGTATGTTACTGGCATACTTTCCGTGGAACAGGAGCCGATATGTTCGGTTCTCAGACCCTCTTTCGTAATTTCCGCAGTGGGAATGATGAAATGAAAATTGCGGAGCAGACACTTGAAGCGGCATTTGAATTTTATCAAAAATTAGGTGTTGGTTTTTGGTGTTTTCACGACACAGACATTGCTCCCGAAGCAGATACACTATCCGAAACCAATAAACGGTTAGACCATATTGTTAAACTTGCAAAGAAATACCAGAAGAATACGGGTGTAAAACTCTTATGGGGCACCTGTAACCTTTTCTCGCATCCCCGGTTTATGGCAGGAGCCGGAACAAATCCTTCTCCGGAAGTATTTGCATTTGCCTCTGCAAAGGTTAAAAAGGCTCTTGAAATAACCCATGAATTAGATGGTGCAGGTTATGTATTCTGGGGTGGACGTGAGGGATATGATACACTTCTTAATACAGATATGAAGCGTGAATTGGACCATTTGGCTCTATTTTTACAAATGGCTGTAGATTATAAAAAGAGAATTGGATTTAAAGGACAATTCTATATCGAACCGAAACCCAAAGAGCCGACAAAACATCAATATGATTTTGATTCTGCCAGTTGTTATGCATTTCTCCAGCATTACAAACTCGTTGAACATTTTAAATTGAACATTGAAGCCAATCACGCTACGCTGGCAGGACATACTTTCCACCATGAATTGGCATTTGCCGCAATAAATGGCTTGTTAGGTTCCGTTGACGCCAATCGTGGGGATTTATTATTAGGCTGGGATACAGACCAATTCCCAACAGACTTATATGATACAACTCTGGCAATGTATATTATTTTGAAAGCAGGGGGGTTTACTACAGGTGGTTTGAATTTCGATGCTCATGTTCGCCGTCAATCCATAGAAGCCATAGACCTATTCTATGCGCATATTGGTGCAATGGATGCTTTTGCTCGGGGGCTTAAAATAGCAGAAAAACTCCTCAAGGACAAGGTATTCGAAAACGCCATTGCACAGCGGTACGCAGGCTGGAACAAGGATTTAGGTAAGAAAATTGAAAGTAAAAAAGTATCTTTCATCGAGTTAGCAAAATATGCTGAAGAACATGGTGAACCAAAACTACAAAGTGGTCGTCAGGAATTATTGGAAAATATACTCAATGATTATATAAGATGATTATATACAATTTAATAATTACCATGCAGGGAACACCCTTAAAAAAGATATTCCCTTTATTTTAAAGAAAAGGAAATATTATGTCGGAATACAAAGACCCTGTATTAGAGCAAATGAAATCTATCGCACCCCATATACAGAGAGAACGGGAAATGATAATACAGTCCCGCAAAGGAGGGAAAGGGAAGTTATTTAAAACATTTGTCCGTCTTTCGGGTCCGGGTTGGCTTCAGAGTGCAATAACATTAGGAGGTGGGTCCTTATCATCCAGTATGTATTTAGGTGTACTAGTTGGTTTTGGACTTTTATGGTTACAACCTCTGGCAATGATTGCTGGAATAATTATGTTAAGTGCTATTGCGTATGTAACACTATCCACAGGACGAAGACCGGTACGAACAATCAATGAGTTTGTAAGCCCTGTATTAGGCTGGAGTTGGTTGTTCGCTTCCATGTTGGCAAACATGGTTTGGTCTATGCCTCAATATTCTATTGCCATCGCCTCCTTTCAACAGAATTTACTTCCTCAAGTTTTTGGTCCTCCAACGGTAGAACCTTTTACAGGTAAGGTTATGGCAGGGCTCATTGTGTTAGGAATTAATCTAACATTCCTTACCATGTATACCGTAGGAGGAAAAGGTGTAAAAATATTCGAAATAATTATCAAAACAATGGTAGGCTCTGTTGTTATATGCTTTTTCGGTGTTGTTGTCGTATTAACTGTAACAGGACAGGTTCATTGGCAAAAATATTTAGCAGGATTTATTCCGGATTTTTCATTACTATTTCATCCCTCTAAAGACTTGATACCTTATATTGAACAGGTTCCTGAAAAATTTCGTTCTTACTGGACAAATCTAATCGTCTCTCAACAACGCGATGTAATGATAAGTGCTGCTGCAACAGCAGTGGGTATAAACATGACTTTTATGTTACCTTATTCTATGTTACGAAAAGGTTGGGACCGTGAATTTCGTGGATTAGCGATATTTGACCTGTCTACAGGACTATTTTTTCCATTTATCCTTGCTACAAGTTGCGTAGTAATTGCTTCTGCGGCACGTTCCATGCTAAACCTGCACCGGGTTTCCTGGGTGAACGAGATGAAAAGGGTAATATCATTCAACCTGCCCCCAATTTAATAGGAAGTTTTCAAAAACTTATGGAGGGAAGAGTTATCTACGAAATAGGTGAACAGGTATGGAATAGTTTATCCAATGAGGAAAAAGAAGAAAGAGTTAGAAACTTACCGGAATCCGACCGAAAATTGTCTGCAATGATGGTTCGTCGTGATGCATTTAATCTTTCTGATGCACTTAAACCTTTAACCGGTTCTAAAATAGCCCAATATATCTTTGGTATCGGTGTATTGGGAATGGGTTTGGGAGCATCCACAATGTTAATGCTTATCAATAGTCTATGTTTTTGTGAACTTTTAAACCGACCATTACGAGGCTGGACACAATTCTTCGGAGGGTTAATGGTATCACTGAGCCTTATTGGTGTTTTATTCTGGAAAGATGCCCAGATGTGGCTTGCTATTCCAACATCTGTATTCTGTATGACCTTATTGCCTCTGGCATATCTATCTTTCTGGCTATTGTTAAATCAGGAAAAATTATTAAAGGAAGATTTGCCTCGGGGAGCCAAATGGTGGTTGTGGAATATATTACTTTGTATTTCTTTTGCTTTGTCTGCTTTTGGTGCCATTTGGTCTATCGTATCAAAGGTCGGATATAAAGGTATAGGGATTATTATTGCATTTTTAATATTGGTGCTGATTGTTCATATTGCTCGTAAAATGAAATCCAATAATTTGGAGGGTGCCATTTTATAAAATGGATATTGAAATATGAATGGAAGAATTAGGTGCAAGAACGAGGGGTAATCCTTTTTGCAATTCTTCCCCTTTCATCTTTATTTCATCTTTTTCTTCCATATAAACGAGGTATTCTTTGTCCTTATCAACTGTGAACCATTCTGGGAATTGATTTAATCGTGGATAATCTATAGGGAAATGGAAATAATCTCTATATCTTGGTATATCAAACATTAGTTTCCCATTCCATTTCCAATTCGATTTTACTATAATTTGTAGTTTATTTGTTTCATTCTTTGTGGAACCGACAAATACTTCTGCGTTCCATGGGAGAACATAGCATCCTTGCGATTTCCAGAAAGCATACATTAACATAGTTCTTGTCGTATTTCCATCTCCATGCCAACCTTCCACAATTCCAGAGGGTCTTTGTTTCTTTAAAAGACGCTGTGCGGTATAATCAGCCCATCGTTCCGCATTTACAGATGGAAATCGATTTATTAAATTGAGGCAACCTTCCAGCGAATCTGCCAATCCATCCGCCCCGTCATTCTCCCACGGATAATCCCGTGAATCCCATAACTTATCCAGAGTATTTTGCACTTCCTGTACATACTCTTTCTGATTATCCAGAATCCCCACAGTAGCAATAGCATTATAGTTATAGCCCCAATTATCCGTCAGGGTATCCCGAATTACTTTCTCCTCTTTCGGATTGATTGCCTCAAAAAATAGCCCCTCTTTGTTCCTTCCTGTTTTCAATATTTTCTGAATCATCCGATGCATGGGTTCTTTCCATTGTTCCCTTTTATCAGGGGCTTTATATGCGGACAGCAGATATGCCTCAGAAAGTCCCCCAAAAACCTCACAACCATGGTCATCCAGTTGGAAATATTCGCTATCTGTTGGCAGATGATACAGGAGGAAATAATCCCCCAATTTAAATGCCCATTCTTTATATTTATCATCCCCTGTTAACCAATATATTCGACATAACCCTTGTAACAAATCTCCCCCGACTTCATGGGAAACATCTGGAAGTAACCCTACTTCTGTTTCTATTTTTGCATTTTTCCAAATATCATCCATAAGCCCTATCATTCGTTCAGACCATTCCGTTGGTCCGAGATATTCTGTTAAGGGTAAAAGCCCATCCTTAATATATTCCGATGCACCAAAAATAATTTCGGATAGTTTCATTTCAGGTTGTCTGAAATCCTTTTTTATAAGGTCAAAATCATCGGGAAGACAGCCCATACGGTTGCAAAATTTTTGTTCATTTTTAAGAATATTTTTCATTCGTGTGTCAAATATATAACGGTCTGTGAAATAAGCAGTTAAAGTGAGAAACGGATAGTTATCAGCAGAACAATCTTTTGCATTCCAATAAGTATCTCCTTTCAAATTTCGCGGGAATAAATCTATATCCGGGTCCGCAAATTGCATCCATCCATTGAGAACATTTCTACAGAAAAGAAGGGCTTGTCCATTAAGATAGGCATTTTGTATAAGAGTTTCTTTTTCTGTTTGTGAAAAAGCAGTAGTTAATAATAAAAGTATCAATAGGATAGACATTATTCAAACCTTTTCTGTTTACATTAAAGTTAAAGAACAGATAAAATTATACAAATTTATAAGATATAAAAAAAGTAAAACGAAGGAGATGAGTATGTTTCGATATGCATTTATGATGAGACTTAAAGATGCAAGTGTTTTAGAAGAATATGAACAATTACATAAAAATATAGGCAAGGAGGTACTGGAGGCACATCAAAGAGCCGGATTTCGGAACTATTCTATATATCGTCATGGATTGGATTTGTTTGCTTATTTTGAATCAGAAGACCCGGAGGGTTGTTTTATACGCATTGCTCAAGAACCTATAATGAAAGAATGGTGGGCAAAAACAAATCTACTGATGGAAACGGAGGGGAGTAAGCCTCGTTTTATACCCATCCCCGAAGTATTTCATATGGATTAGAACAGCAAGGGATAAAAAACGGGGATAAGTAATCCTGCTCCCAAAACAACTATTCCCGCAATGATGATTTTCCGAAATCTCTGAGGTGTAATAAAACGGTCTACATAGAAACCCAGACACATCCCTAAAATAAGACCGGGTAAGCCCCATAAAGAATAATATAGAACTTCTTTTGTTATCAGACCTGCAAAGGCATGTCCTGCAATGATAATAAAACCGTTTATAAAGAAAAATGCCTGTAATATAGAACGGAAAGAGCCTTTATCTCTGTGAGTAATACTTGCATAAATAATTACTGGCGGACCATTGGCATTGTATGCTCCACCTAATATACCTGCACAAAAACCGGCAATTGTTCCCCAAAAAAAATGTGGGAAATGTATATTTGACATTCCTTTACTGCTATCGTTTTTTTCATCATAAAAGAAAGAATAGATACCGTAAGTTATGAGAATTATTCCTAACACGGCATTTAAGAGGGCTTCGTTTCCCCCTTTAAGAAATAGTAAACCAATAGGGACGCCAAAAATAGAAGGGATAATCAATAGAAGAGCATGTTTCCAGTCAAGGTTCTTCCAGTTCTGCCAGAGCACACCTAAATTAACAATCTGCCCTAACAATGCCAAAAGGGGAGCGGAGATTTGTAATCCAATTGCAAAAACAAGTATAGGCATACCTACTAAAGCAGAACCAAAACCTGTTGTTGCATGCACAAAACTTGCAATTAAGAAAGCACAGAAGACAAACACAGTGGATAACAAAAAACGATTCCTATTTTGTAGAAAAATTACTCCTCAGGAAGATTTGTTTCTAAAATCTTCTTTGCCTGCTTTTCGCGATATTCTATTAATTTTTCTTTCAGTTCCAGATATTTTTGAGAGAGGATGGCTACCGCCATTAGCCCTGCATTGGTAGCACCGGCTTTTCCTACTGCAAAGCAACCTACTGGGATACCGGGGGGCATCTGCACGATGGAGTAGAGGGCATCTAATCCGTTTAATGCACCTGAAGGAATCGGAACCCCTAATACAGGTAATATCGTGCAGGAGGCAACCACACCCGGTAAAGCGGCAGCCATGCCAGCACCTGCAATGAATATTTCTACACCGCGTTCCTCCGCAAATTTTACATATTCCCTTAACATATCGGGGGTGCGATGTGCGGATAAAACACGGGCTTCATGGGGAATGCCAAAATCCTTCAATATTTTTGTTGCACCTGACATAACATCCCAATCCGATGCACTTCCCATAATGACACTTACTGTGGGTTTCCTTTCTGGAACTGTCATATATTTCTCCTTTATTCGTTATATTTTTCAGTGTTATTTTACATTTAAAATGAATTCTTTTTCTACATTATTATCGATAGAGAAATATGTATTTTATTTGGGGATTTTTTTTGATATATTTAGTTTCTCAGTTCTTCCTGGCTTTTGGTTGTAATCTTCACGGATGGCTTTTTCAATAATATCGGGTGGAAACTTATTTATAGCAAGGAGATAAGAGAACAACAAATGAGCAAGAGTGGAAAGAGACAATTCATGTGTTTTTCCAGTCTTTGTCCAAATATAATCACTGAAATCAGAAAAGGCATCAAAAGGGGTAGTCCCTGTTTCCCATAAGAATTTTAAGGAGTTTGGAAAATTCCCTTGGTTATAATAGAGTTCGAGATAGCGAGCCATTCTTTTTAATTTCTGTAGTTTTTCAAAAGATAGAGTGCTTGTCTGTAATATTTCATAAGGAGGGAAAGGGGCAAAAGCCATTTGATATTCTTTAATATGTCTTGAAATATGAGCACCGCGTAGTCGTTTTAATATCCCTAATTGAATTTCCTGAGGAGCCAGTTCGATAAGATAGTTAAACCCTTTGCGAAAACTATCCCATGTTTCTGCAGGCATACCTGCAACAAGGTCTGCGTGTATCTTTGCTCCCGTTTTTTCTTTCAAGAAGCGTAAAACTTCAAAAGTTTTTGATAAATCTTGCCGTCGTGAAATCAACTCCTGTGTTTTCAAATTTACGGTCTGCAAACCTACTTCCAGATGTAAAATTCCTTTTGGAAACTTTGTGAATTCTGTCAATATCTTTTCACTTAATTTATCAGGAACAATCTCAAAATGAATCCGCATACCTTCTTTGATATGTTTCAAAAAAAATCGAAGAATTTCTAAAGCGTGTTCTTCCCGAATATTAAAAGTTCGGTCAACAAAAGTAAAATTTTTTGCTCCCCGCTGTATTAGTTTTTCCATTTCGTTCAAAAACTGGACCCTATCAAAGAAGCGGACACCGGGTTTTATTGCTGATAAACAAAACTCACAATGGAAAGGACAACCTCGAGAACTCTCCACATAAATAATTCGGTGTGCTATATCTTCATATGTGTATTCCTCATAGGGTAGGAATAAAGAATTCACATCCGTAATGGTTCCTTCCCATACTTTTCGGGGGGGTAATTGACCCGACATAATTATTTTAACTAATTGAGGAAAAATATGTTCCGCTTCACCACATATTAAATAATCGGCTTCTTTAAATATGGTCATATCCTCATATTCATAACTTACCTCCGGTCCACCAATTATAATAGTAGTTTGAGGAGATACTTTTTTTATTATCTGAACCACCTCTGTTATCTCACGCACATTCCATATATAAACACCTATTCCAACAATTTTAGGTTTATCCTGCAAAATGCTTTCGGCAATGAATAAGGGGGATTGTTTTAGGTGGAATTCTTTTATTTGCGATTGTTCTTTCCATTTGCCAAGATTTGCATGCAAATAACGCAAACCAAAGGCAGAATGAGAATATCGGGCTGTTATTGTGGAAAGAATTATAGGAACCATGATGCCGTTTTCCTATGCATGGTATAATTTTGGATATATTGTAATATGTTTATAACTATTGAAGGAAACGAATAGGTGTTATTAACTTCCGCTAATTTTGTTTACAAGCAAAGTATCGGCACTATTTACGGATATATTACTTCCAAAGGATTGCAAAAATTATTACTTTTTAATGAAGGCTTGTCGAAACCTTATGTACTCCACGAAACTCCAAATATTTTGCTGGGCAGGCTTTTGACCATGCTTTTTGATAGATATTTTTCAGGGATACCGGAGCAATTTAAGCAGGTTCCTCTGGACATATCGGGTGGAACAGAATTTCAACAGAAGGTGTGGACTGCTCTACGAAAAGTACCCTGGGGAAAAACATATACTTATACGGAACTTGCAAACTTAGCGGGTTTATCTCCAAAATATGCAAGGGCTGTGGGACAGGCTTTACACAGGAATCCTATCCCAATTATTATTCCCTGCCATCGCGTATTAAACGCTAACCGTTCCTTAGGTGGTTTTTCCTCAGGTTTGGAATGGAAAAAGAAACTTCTCCAGATAGAACATAGTTTAGAAAGAGAGTAAAGAATAAAAAAGATATACCTATAATTTGATAAAATATATACTATGTCATTTCCAATAATTGTTCAAATGGAGTGTTATTCATGGGAAAGCAGATGTTGAAAGCAATTGAAAATATTAATGTTTTATCATTTACTCCGCTGATTTCACCGCGGGAGATGAAGGAAATCTACCCTGTTTCAGATAACCTTAAAGAACATATAGCCAGTTCTCGCGAGGTGGTTCGAAATATATTGGAAGGTGAAGACTCGCGATTTATTCTTATAGTAGGTCCATGCTCGATACACAATAAAGAAGTGGCATTGGATTATGCAGAGCGCCTGTTAAAACTTCAAAAACAGGTTAATGATGTATGCTTTGTCATAATGCGTACTTATTTCGAAAAGCCACGAACTACTTTGGGCTGGAAAGGACTTATATATGACCCTGATTTAGATAATACACATAATATTATAAAAGGACTGAAACTTGCTCGTGAGATATTAATAAACATAGCAGAAATAGGTTTGCCGACAGGAACAGAACTATTGGACCCGATTGTCCCTCAATATATTTCTGACCTTGTGTGTTGGGCTTCGATTGGAGCAAGAACAACGGAGTCTCAAACGCACCGTGAGATGGCAAGTGGTTTTTCGATGCCTATCGGTTTTAAGAACAGTACGGATGGAAATTTGCAGGTTGCCATTGACGCTATGATTTCTGCTCGAGGAAGTCACCATTTTTTAGGTATTGATGAAGATGGACGCTCGTGCGTAATTGAAACTGCCGGAAATTCTATGTCACATATTATTCTTCGAGGTGGTAGAGGTAGACCGAATTACGACCCTGTAAGTGTTATTGAATCTATTGAGCAGATGCAAAAGGCAGGGCTTCCTCCTCGTATTGTAGTGGATTGCAGTCATGCAAATTGTGGCAAAAGATACCCGTTACAGGCACATGTTTTGCGAGATGTGGTTCAGCAACGCATAGAAGGGAATCCCTTCCTTTTGGGATCTATGTTAGAAAGCAATATCAAGGCGGGTAATCAGCCTTTTCCGCCTCCTGGTAAAGAACCTGAATATGGTGTCAGTATTACAGACCCTTGTCTCGGTTGGGAAGAAACTGAAACTCTAATTCTTGAATCTGCGAAAAAATTGCGAAAGCAGAAAAAGTAAATTTAACTTTTTATTACATCCCTCCTAAATCGCGAAGAGTAGAACTGAAGGAGAGGTAGGTATCATTACCGAACATTACAAAACGTATAAGTTTAATGCCACAGTCTGGATGTTTTTCTAAAAATTCTTTTACAGCATAAATAGCAATCTTACTGGCTTCCTGTATAGGATATCCATAAACGCCACAACTAATTGCTGGAAAAGCAACCGTTTTAATTTTATTTTCAACCGCCACTTCCAGAGAACGAATATAGCAACTTTTTAAAAGTTCTGGTTCCCCGTGCTTTCCATCACGGTATACGGGACCTACAGTATGAATTACATATTTAGCAGATAACCTTCCTCCAGTGGTTATTTTGGCATCACCTGTTTCGCAACCACCTAATTTTTTGCATTCCTCTAAAATGGCTGGACCGCCTGCGCGATGAATGGCTCCATCAACACCACCACCTCCCAAAAGAGATTTGTTTGCCGCATTAACAATAGCATCCGTTGTTTCTTTGGTTATATCACCTTGAACAACCTGTATAACACTATTTCCAATTTTGAGTTCCGTCATAAGACATCTCCTTTTTGTTTACACGAAAAAGAACTATAATCTTATTCTAACTCAATTACACCTATATCATAAATATGCACCTGAGGAACAACTATCGTATATTGATTCGTATCTTCAATGATATTGATAGGAATCTGAGCGGGGGCAATATAAGCCCTTACAGGTTTTTTATCTGAGGGAATGCAAATTTTGGGGATATTCACCCGAATCCCCTGAACAATCGGAACTCCTTCAACCATGTGTCGTTCGGGGCTTAAATATCCTTCAACACCACGATTAACGAAGTTTAGCACTATTTGATTATTGCGTTGTCGTGCAGATAATTCTATATACCATGGTCCTTCATGATGTATTAGGGTTTCTGTCCCTAATTCATTTAACCAGAATGATAATATTTGACGATAAGCAGGAACAGGATGCGAATCGTAGTATTTAAAGAAAGGACCATGGATAGCCAAGATAATTCCCTCACCATTTTTTGTTAATGTGGCAGGAGGAAATTCTGTTTCGTCTCTTCCTTGTTCTTGATTGTTCAAGATAGTAAAAATTCCTCTTGCCGTAATTGGACGAACTTTTTGATATTCTCCAGCAGTAGGAACCGCACTTCCTCCGGGAACGGGTAACCAACCTTTTATTTTACCTTCTACAGGTTCAATACCCAACCATTCTCCATATTTTTCGGCAAGAAAAGAGCCCGAAAGAATTAGTTTTCCTCCTTTCTGGACATATTCTTTTATGACAGATAATACTGATTCGGGGATTGTAGAACGTTCAGGTATAACAACCACGGCATATTGGGATATAACTTTTATCAATGTTTCTTCGTTCAATATATCTACAGAATATCCTGTTTCCAGTAGTATTGTTACTGCTCCTTCTACGGGCTGAAGAACTGCTCCATATTTACCGTATAATGCTTCATTCTCTTTATAATATGTTGTTTCACTATGAAGGACTGCTATCTGAGGAAGTGTTTTTGTCTTAAAACACCATTCTTTTCGCTCTCGGCAGAATTCTCCGGTCTTTGCCAGGAGGTCTGTGTGCCAATCTACCAGTCGCCCTGACCGTTTTGGATTATCATAAATAAATACAGACCCACCCTGTGCCAGCACTTCTGAGAGTTCCTGGCATAAATGAGGAACTGTTTTCATTACTTTTCCAATACTGGATGAATGAATAAAACTCCATGCCATTAAATCCCATGGCTTACCTCGTGATGCGAGGAAACGGGCTTCATAACATGCTTCCTGAGAACCAAAAGAAGGTGTAAAATCTCCGCTAAGATAGTCTACATTTGCAACAATGGCTTCTGGTTGCCTCATTGTGTATAACCAATTACTACATACCATACAAGTTGGTTTAGCTTGATGCACTGCTTCAACGACCCGCTGGACATGACGGGTAAATAAGTCTCTATGGAATGCTGTCCATTCTTCCCAGTGGGGGTCATCTTTTTTCGTTGGAATTTCTTTAATTTCTGTCGCTTCTGTAAATTTTTGTTTACAACGGTCACACCAGCAGGGATAACTTGCCCAGTTTTCACCATCAATCCACATTCCATCAATGTCATATTCCTGAATTATTTCCAGAAGTTGAGGTATCATTAATTTTGTGTCGTAATCGCTGGTTCGGCAGGTATTGTTAGGGTCTAATGAGCCATCCTGTTTTTTTCTTCCCCAATCCGGGTTTAATTCGATAGCACGAGTATCCCAGACACCGGAATAGTGAATGGATAGGGGAATATTCATTTCTTTTGTGACATCTCTCCAAACACGAAGAGCATCGTTAACAATTCCTGGAGAGGGTGCCCCAATTTTTGTGGGATAACCTGTATAGCCCGGATGCCCTTTACAGTCATATTGCACAAAATCAGGCTTGACCTTTATCAAAAATTGGCGTATTTGTTCTGCATCAACCTCCTTGCCCAATTCTGTGTCGTGAGCATTCGGATGCAGGTCAAAGTGGATACCAAAGAAACTATCTTCATGCCAATTTGGAGTTTGTGCAGAAGCACAATAAGTTAGGACAATAAATAACGGAAACAGGATATTTTTCATAAAGCCATACTCCTTCTGTTTATTGGTAAATCGTTTGTTGTTTTCATGAATAGATTAGAATAAGCGTTCGATATTATTTGGAGAATGGATATCTTTATTATTTGGTTTATCATTGTTTAGTTCACGATATAGCCCCATTTCAAGGTCTTCTTTGCCTGATTCGTATTCTTCAACCGAGACACTACCAATTACCTGAACTTTGAGTTTTGTCTCACAGCAAACAAATTCTACACCTGTCCCTTGAGGTAATAGATTTGGATATTCAAAGGATTTCCATTTTTTGGCAGGTCTACCGCCGGACCACATTGTAACAACATACACTGTTCTCATAGAAATAATTCCTATAAACCTATTGTTCGGTCTAATTCATCTAAAAAGTAATGTAAGACTTTCTGGCTATCTTCTCCCATCCTCTGGAATTGGACACCGGAGGCAAAGCCTCCTTTTTCCGGTAATTGTTTTGTCCATCGAACTGACCCCATTGCTTTGATATGTTTCCCTCCACTTACTTCAATATCGAAATTGATGTTTTGTCCTATATCAAAACTCTGATGGGTGAATATTGCACATCCTTCAGCACTCAGGTCAAGTAATCTACCTTTAATGGGTAATTGTTCTACTGTCCAGACATCATCTCTACCGGATTGAAAACTAATAGGTAGACCTATTCTCACATGACATAAGTGGCGTATTATTCTGCGTCGTTTATGTCTAAGTTCTCTGCTTTCTTCAGCACTTGCCATTGTTTCTAATTGTTGCATTCTCGCAAGTAGAGCCTGATAACGCTGAAGTAGGTCTTTATCAGCCTGTCTTCGTATAAATTTTCTTCGTTCTTGCACCTTTGTATCTCTCATAGTTAAAGGTATTATTTTGTATTAGATTAATTTACCAAATTGAGCACAAAAGAGCAAGTTTTTATTTGCAAAACGGGTTATTATTTCCATTTTATAATACCATAGAGGAAATCAAGGGATCTATGGTTATTATGATACCTATTGCAAAATTTTGCTTACTTGTTCTAAAACCATTTGAGAAGTAATCAACTTCATACAACGATGGTCTATAGGACATTCTGGTAATTGACATGGACCGCATTCTACTGGAACCCGAACAACAGAACCTCGTTCCCATGGACTATCTGTATATTCGGGTTTTGTCGGTCCCATAATACATACTGTGGGAACACCAAATGCTACAGCAATATGACGCGGTCCACTATCATTACATATTAATAGGTCAAGGTTCTTTATTACTGCTTTTAATCGAGAGAGGTTGTGCGATTGTGTAAACGGGTTTATAACTTTTACGGAACAATGTTTCAGAAATTGCTTGCGAATAGGTTGTTCGTTCGGTCCTGTAATAAGGACGGGGAAGGCATTATATTTTTTTTGTAATTCATCTGTAACCTGTGCAAATCGTTCTATATTCCACCGTTTACTCGGTCCAAATGAAGAGCCAGGTGCTATTCCTATAATAGGTCCTTTTATCTCTTGTTTATCTAATTCTTTTTTCCATTCCCTTTCGTCTTTTTCTGGAGCAACTAATTCCAATCCCTGGTTGTCCGGAACAATCTCCAATATTTCACATAAATTTAAATATTCGTAGGTCATATATTGAATTTTTCGCTTTCCTGATTCATCTACGGGAAAAGGAACAGGATGGGTTAATAAAAAGCGACGGGAATTACAGTTGTAGCCTATTCGAAGGTTTGTTCCTGATATAAAGGATAAAAGAGCAGAACGGAAGGAATGAGGTAAGATTACCACAGCAGAATAATGTCTTTTTCTCAGTTTTAGGGCACATAATATCTGTTGAACAGATTTGTTGGGTAAAGCAATAAATTCATCAATATACTGCAATCCTTGAAGAAGTTCACAGATGTATTTTTTAGCTAACACATTCAAGGAAATGTGAGGGTACTGTTTCTTTATTACCCGGAATAACGGTGTTGCCATGACCGCATCACCAATCCAATTCGGAGCAAAAATTAGAACAGAAGAGAGCATAATTAAAATATTTTAATTTCTTTTTTATGAATTTATTTATCCACAGGTTTGTTATTTTTTTTATGGATACGGTATAAATACCAGGTCAAAATTGCAGTAGATACTGCAAGGGCAATGCTCATAATAAGTCCTAACATATTTGTTCTGTCTATACCCACTTGCAAATCAGTAGTTTTCATAAACTTGCCTATAACCAGTTCTTGAATAACGGGTCCGATACTTCCTATTCCGTTAATAATTCCTGTAATAGCGACTGCATTTGCCTCGCCAGCAACTGCTACAGCTGCAGCACCTGTTAACAAACTATCTGGACCATACAGCATAAAACCGACAATTCCGAAACAGAAAGCAATCATAATAGGATTTACCCCTGCATACAGTACTGCAATATACCCCAAAATTGTGCCTATACTACAAACAAAGCAGACACCTGCCCAATTTCCACGAAACCATCGGTCAAGTACATAGCCGGCAAAGATAGTTCCTACAACACCCGTAATATCAAAAATCATGGAATAATAACTTGCCTGGTCTACAGGTAATCCTTGAATATTCAAGAAGGAAGGTAGCCATGAGTCCAGAGCATAGCGGAGAAACTTTACAGAAAAATAGGCAATTCCCATAATGAAAATCAATGGATTAAACGCTACACGGAAATATTCGGATAGTGAAATATGGTCTTCTTGAGATGCTTTTATTGCCTGACCGTAGTCTTCATCTTTATCTATAATAGGTGCCAGTCCGACATCTTCGGGACGGTCTTTTTGCCATATTAGAATCAATGCCCAGACAAATAAAGTTAAAAAGGTCATTCCGAAAAAGGACCAACGCCATCCCATGGATGCTAAAAGGAAACCGCCGATAGACTTATAAATAATATTTGCGACAATATGATTTGTAGTCCATATTCCCATAATGGTACCTCGTTCATGACTGCGAAGCCACCTTGAAATACCGCCGATGCAACCAGGCCAGCCAGAAGCCTGTGCCAGACCATTAATAAACATAAACAAAATAAAGTTTGGGAACGAATTGGAAAAGCCGAAGATAGTATTACATATAATTGAAATTCCCAATCCTCCAAGCAAAATTACACGAGGTCCCCATTTTCTCCCAATAAAACTATTTAAGAATTGTCCTATAGCATAAGCAATAAGAAAAGAAGCCCAGATATATGCAGTATCTCCCAATTCCCAACCGAAATCTTCTGCAATTCTTGTTTTGCAAATTGTAAAAATTTTACGGGTCATGTAATATCCGATATAAGCAATATATGTGGTGGTCAATATTTTCCATCGCCAGATCCGGTACTCTGGACCTAAGGGTTTTATCTCAATGGACATAAAAAGGTTCCTTTGTGTATTGGATGTATCTAAATATATTTTTCTTAAGGCAAGAATAAATTGAAGACATTGTTATTCGCTATTTGGTTTTACCCATTTCTTTCAGAACTTTCAGTGCGACATTAGGTTTGTTGGTAATAATACCATCCACACCCCATTCTGCAAATTTTTTCATTTCTTCGATTTCATCTACGGTCCATACTGACACAGTTGCTCCATTTGCATGGAATTGGTCTATCCGTTCTTTTGTGAGGTGTTTTCGATTGACATTCATTCCTGCCACATTCAGTAATTTTCCAAACAGGACATAATAATTCCACCACTCCGGGTGTTCCTCTGACTCTTCGCCTAAAAATTCTATTCGCAAATCTGGTGCTTCATTAATTAAGGTAAAACAAATCACAGGAGAAAAGGTCTGTAATACTACCTGTTTTTCCATCTTCATCTTTCGCACGGTCTTTACGGTTTCGCGTGCTAATGTAATGTTTCGTGATTTGCTTCCATAAATCACATCTTCCAATTGTTTTTTCAATTCAGGTGTCATTTTATCCTTACCGGTGATATTCATCATAATTAATGGAAGAACAGGGTTGTCATTATCACTACTTTTTATTTCAATATATACACCAATTTTCCCCTTTGCTACTTTTAATGCATCTTCTAAAGAAGGCAACTTTTCATTTCTATATTCAGGAGAGAACCATGAACCTGCAGATAAATCTTTTATCTCTTCCCATTTCTTCTCAGTTACTTTCCCTTCTACTCCAGTTACTCTTTTTAATTCATCATCATGGATGACAACCAACTTATCATCGGCGGTAAGATGCACATCCAATTCAAACCAGTCTGCTTTTAATTCTATCGCTTTTTTAAAAGCTGCCAATGTATTTTCAGGGGCATAGGCACTGGCTCCACGATGGGCAATAACATCGATACAGCCTTCAGGAGCTCCCGGAACAAATCCCGTAGCACATCCGAAACATAACATCGGAGTAATAAGTATCCAATACCGCATTTCAAACATAAAAACTCCTTTCGTATGAAAAAATGTTTACTAATAAAAATAATATTATTATAATAAACATCCACCTGGCTATTAATATACTAAATTATGTGATTTTATACAAAATAAAGATTTTATATATTTACGGGTGTGGAAAGGAAACGTAGGAATAATCCCAAAAGGGTGATAATAAATCCCAACCCGGAACAAATTACACCTCCCCAATAGGCACCTACAGCCACCTGTCCTGTACCTAATAGGAAATCAAAAATAACACAAATCAGACCTAAAATGACAAGGAAAACGCCTGTAAAAACAAAGTCAATTGGGTATCGTTTTGTAATCTCTTTGTTCTCATCTTCAAATAATTCCCGTATTTGTGGTACATCTTCCAGCAGTTCGGGAGAATTCTCAAGTCGTTCTAACAGAGCCAATCGGACACGGTAATTGACCCATACGCTACCAATTGCTCGCAAAGCTAGATAAAATGATGTTATAACTACAAAAAGTAAAGGCAAACTCATTAGTACATCTCGCACTTTTTGTTCTCCTTTATGACAGTTTTTCTGACAAAAGAGTTTCATATAACATCATACCGATTTTATCCTTTCTGATACAAAAATATTTTATAATCTTTTATTCAATTCGTTAAAATAATAAGAATGAAATGATGTGATGAAAGGAGCATAACCATGCAATATAGGACTCTGGGAACGACAAATGTGAAATTACCGGTTGTATCTTTTGGGGCATGGGCAATTGGTGGATGGCTTTGGGGGGGGACGGATGATGAAGAGGCAAAACGGGCTATCCAGAAAGGTATTGACCTTGGTGTAACTTGCATTGATACCGCTCCTGTCTATGGTTTTGGACATAGTGAAACGATTGTAGGTGAAGCCATTCAGGGACGAAGAGATAAAGTTTTTGTTGCGACAAAATGTGGTTTGCGATGGGACTTAGAAGAAGGGGAATTTTTCTTTGATACCGTAGACCGTAATGGGGAATCCCTAAAAGTTTATAAAAACCTTCGTCCAGCATCTATACGGAAAGAATGTGAAAATAGTCTGCGTCGATTAAAAGTAGATGTAATTGATTTATATCAGTGTCATTGGCCTGATAAAACGACCCCGTTAGATTATACGATGGATGCACTGCTCTCATTGCAGAAAGAAGGGAAAATACGATATATCGGGGTTAGTAATTTTACTGTGGAAATGATGAGAACCTGTCTTAAAAAAGGAAAGATTGAGAGTAATCAGCCCAAATATAATGCATTGGAACGTGAAATTGAAGCGGAAATACTCCCGTTCTGTCGTGAGAATAACATTTCTGTTCTGGCATATAGTCCTATTGCTCAAGGATTGCTTACCGGTAAGGTTACATTGGATAGAGAATTTCCCCATGGTGATTTACGTCGGGATAAATCGATGTTTTCACCTGTAAATCGTCGTCGAGTTCTGAATATGTTGGAAAGAGTGAAACCTATTGCAAAAAAATATGGGATTACGCTTGGACAACTTTTTATTGCATGGACGGTACATCAACCGGGGATTACTACTGCATTGGTAGGTGCAAGAGACGAATTGCAGATTGAGGAAAACGCAAAAGCGGGTTCTATTGTTTTAGATGAAAAAGATATTTATGCTATTCGTACTGCTCTTGAAGAAATGGAGCCTTTACAACTTTAGGGTATGCTAAGTCGGACAAGACAGACGGGGCGGATAGGTTGGATTCAAATCAATCATCGTCGTCTCGCATTTCCCAATCATAGGGTTCCTGGGTAAGGTGTTCCCATGGGATTGTCCGTATTCCCAACCGTTCCTCTTCCTCCTCTTCTTCTTCCCATGCCTTCATTTTTTTTCGATTTCTTCGCCATATCCATAGAAAAACGAAAATAGCCATTATGGCTATGGGTGTAAAAATCGAACCTGTGGCTAATGCCCCCATTAAAGTAACTATCCATAAAGACCTTCGGTAACCATGCCAGAAATTGTCGAAACTTAATCCTCCGATTTGTTCCAATGACTGGACAAATCGTTTATTTTTGCAACCTCTTACCATATCCCAGAATTTTTTCTCTCCCAATTTATTATAGAGATATTGAAGCATTGAAAGGGACTGAATATATGCGCTACTTGTTCTATCAGGAGAAGTAGTTAGCATTAATTCGCGGTCTAAATCTTTGTAATCAATTAGACGGTTTGTCAGTACAATATGAGACATGCGAATTCCAGCACTCCAATAATATTCGTTTGCAAGGAACATTGCAAGCCCTTCATTAAACCAAAGAGGGATGCGTTCATCTAAACCAGCACGATTTAAGAATATGTGTACCAATTCATGTCTTAGGGTACCTACAAAATCTTCACCCCAACTTCTTAGTCGGGGAGATTTAACAACAATTATTCCTGACCCTGGTCGGGCTATACCTCCGTAAAGGAAAGAAGAACGCCCGGATGACAGTTTTGAAAAATCCTCCGGTGTGTGGACAATCCACACCTGAACGGGTTTGTTATTTGAAATGGGAAGATAGTGATTAAATTCAATCCATGCGGATTCAATTACTCGTTGCACTTTTTCCGCTTCCGTTCTTTCTGTATCCACATAATAAATAATTGCATACTTGCTTTCTAACTGCTGGAAGGAATTTTGTGTATCTGAGGAATCGCCGGAATAAATGAATAGAGTAAGAAGATAAAAAATAAACATTTTTCTGTCCTGATGAATTTAATATAGGTATTTCTTTATAAGTATCATATTTTTTGATGTATATTGTAAGTAATAAACGACAGAAACAAACTATTTGAAATACCGGATAGAAGAAATTTTACTTACCTATTTTTATCAATAAAGTCGTAGTGTCTACCCAGCCAATACCCCAATAGATAGTCATGTCCATTGTATTCCACAAAGAAATCTTCCAAAGGGTCACCCGGGGAGAGGTATGGGTCCTGTACCCATGTTGACCATGTATTTTCTCGTCTATCAATAGGTATTGGTTTCCCTTTTTCTGGCTCCGGACTTTGTGTGTCCCAAATTAATCGAATATTATGTTGTTGCTCATATTTTGCGAGGGTATCTTTGTTCCATTTAATAGAAAAAGGAAACCACTCCAGTGTTTTAATAGCATTCTCTATTTCAGATGTATCATTCAAGTACTTTGCTGATAAAAATGAATACGCAGGTTTGCTTCAGGTTTTAATCCCGGGAAGGGAGGTGAGCCTTCCCAAGCATGTTTTAAGGACTGGATGTAATATTCTCGTATCTGTGGGTCCTGTTCCAACCGTAAAAGAGGTTCAATACCTAAAAAGAAAAGAACATCATTAGAATGGTTAACAAAACCTCTCCGTGTGGGGTCGAGATTTCTTCTTGCCTGAATAGCCCGCTTTGCATAGTCCATTTCTATAGCATACTTTTTATATAGGTCAGCATATTTATTATCATTGGAAACTTGATGTGCAACTTTTAATGCTTGTAACCATAATAAAGCATTTAACGGCTCTATCATTGTATATTGTGGAAAATACTTTCCCCATGTTGTAGGTTTACCGTCTGCATCTATAATTTTCAAATCGTTCCTTAATATATGCTCTACAATTGCAGTTACATCCCTGGCTATTTCTTTCCGCACAGATTCATCGTTAACAGTTTCATATGCCCATGAAAAACCGAACATAACACCATCCACCTGGTCACTGCTAACATCACCTCGCCATTTATGCTTACCATCAGGAGTAGGTCTCCATATTCCGTTATCTTGCCATGGTGAATCTGAAGGTATAACTGCTCGAGCAAGTAAACCTTCTATACCACTTGCACGACACAGAAAATTTAGGGCTTTAATTGATAGAATTAACTTTGTTTTATCCTCTTCATTTTTTGTTATGGAATACTTCATGGACAAAGTGCCTACATAAATACCTGTCATATAGGCATTGTCTGGCATGTTATAACTCAATCCTCTATCCTTTTGTGGGAGAATTAATTTACAGAGTGCCTGTCCATCCAGCAGAAACCGTTCTTCCATGTCTTGCTGGAAAATCTCTGCTTTTTTCCACAATGGGGGTGAACCTGGTGGATTGGTCGAATCTGCATAGGAAAAGGAAGATAAGCAGATGGTGGCTATATATAGTAATATAGTTATCCAACAATTTTGCCTTTTTTTGTTCATAATATTTATCCTATTTTTTCAATAGGTGGGTCAAAATTCCCACGAAGTACCCCATTCACAGGTCTTGTAGGTGCAGACCATAACACGCCGTTATAAATAACTTTTAAGATATGCTCATTGTAATAAATCGGTAAAGTTTCATGCCCGGGGCTGAAGTAAAAGACCTTTCCCAATCCACGATGCCAACAACAACCACTACGAAATACTTCACCTCCTTGGTACCAACTGATAAAGACCAATTGGTCTGGCTGAGGTATATCAAAATGTTCCCCATACATTTCGGAGCGTTCTAATTCGATATATTCAGGGATGCCATTTGCAATAGGATGTGCAGGGTCAACCACCCAGACACGTTCTCGTTCTCCTTCGCCTTTCCATTCTCGCCATTTTAACATACATCCCGTTCCCATAAGACGACGAAATGGTTTTGACATGTGTCCGGAATGTAAAACAACCAGCCCCATTCCATTCAAGACACGATTCTGTACTTTTTCTGCATTTTCTTCCGTTACTTTGTCATGAGCCAGATGTCCCCACCATGTCATTACATCTGTATTTTCCAAAATTTCATCAGATAATCCCTGGTCCGTGTCATCCAATTGCACAACACGAACACTTTCAATTCCTGACTGTTTTTCCAGATATTGAGCAATTTGTTGTCCAATAGAGTTCGGATATACCTTTTGCACCTTTTCACTAATTTTCTCATGAACACCTTCATTCCAAACCGTGATACGCAAACCTGACATAATTCATCCCTTTCTTCGTTTTACATTTAAACGAGTTAGAATTAATATTAAATATTGTTATATAACAAAAAATATATAAAAAGGATTTATTTTATACGTTTGTCAATCAAATTAACTAATCTTTCGTAAATAGAACCCTTTTTAAGCATAAAATATTGTCTTAATAATTTAAAAGTTCTCCCATCAGGAAATAATGTGCAAATAATTTCATCGTATATTGTATCGTCAGTAAGTAGACTCCTAAAAATGAGTGGTTTTAAATCTTTAATTTCATTGAAAGTGTTTTCATAGTCTATGTCAAAATTGATTTCTGGCATGTCTGGTATTTCTCTTTTCCATTGGGAAAGGTAGTTAAGAATTTCGTTCCATACACTGGGATAGCCTAAAAATTCAAATAATTTTTCACCATAGAATAAATGTGTTTCTACATTGTAGTCCCTTTTCATTGTCTCTAATTCATTTTCATAATAGAGTTTATTTTTAACAATTTCAGGGTCTAAGAAATAAAAAATACCAACGAGTTCTTTTTCTGAAAATTTTGATAGCATTATATTTAATTTTTCCTCAAAATTTTTTATTTGCCCTCTTTTTTTGGAAGAATCATGGTCATCTCTAACCTTTTGTTCAAGGAAATATACTTTCTCTTCTTTTCTGAAACATTGGTCTACGCACAATATATTTTTAATACCTTTGTTTTTGTCAACATATACCTTTTTTAGTATTTCAAATCCCATGTATCCTAAATATTTTTCGAAAACTTCCTCAAATGCATTTCCAAAACGGATTTCGTATGATTGTAATATATCTTGAAGAATTTTACCTTTTGGTTTGGTAGGTCTAAAAAGTCCAATATATCTTGAAGGAGAATTCGCAATTTTTTCAAGCAAGTCCGCCTTTGAGCGTTCGAATATGTTTTTATTTAATATCATTTTAAATTCGTTATATTCCATTATTTTCATATAAGAAACTTTCATCCTTGACTGTTAGTGAAGATTCTTTTTCAAAGTCAAAAATACCATAATCAAAAGAACTCGTAAGATATTTCTTTTCATATTCATATCTTAATTGGTCAATACAAATTATCTTATTTTCTCTTTTTACATGCCAATAAGTCCAGCCGTTATTATTTTCTTTTCCTAATATTTTAGCACTTATCTTATGAATGGAACCTGCTATGTTATCGTAAAGAATAGATACATCTGCTAAAACACATGCGATGTATTTACCATCTTTGGAATATAAGAACTCCCCAATTTTGATATACCCTTTTTCAATTAAATTTCAAAATGAAACTTTTGGTTTTCTTTTTTCCACTTTGTATTCTAAATATGTTTTTTCTAAAGGGATAATCTTTTTAACTCTCTCTATTCCAATTTTCACATAACATTCTTCTTTATCAAATGCGATAAAATTTCTACCAAGACGTTTTGCAACTGCTGCGGTTGTTCCACTACCTGAGAAGGGGTCTAAAACAATATCACCAGGATTTGAAGTTGATATGATTATTCGATATAACAATTCCGCTGGCTTTTGTGTAGAGTGGGCTTTTTGCCCATTTATTTTAATCCTTTCATTTCCCTGACATATAGGGATTAACCAATCACTTCTCATTTGTAAATCATCATTCATTACCTTCATGGAATGGTAATGGAAAGTGTATTTTGATAATTTTGTCTTTGTTGACCAAATTAAGGTTTCGTGGGCATTATTAAATCTGGTTCCTTTAAAATTGGGCATTGGATTCGTTTTTACCCAGATTATATCGTTGAGTATCCAGAATCCAATATTTTGAAGTATTGCTCCCACTCTAAAAATATTGTGATATGTCCCTATCACCCAGATACTTCTGTTGTTTTTCAAAACCCTGTAACATTCTTTTAACCATTGGTATGTAAATTTATCATAATCTTCCATCGTTTCAAATTTATCCCAATCATCATTTACAGCATCTACCTTTGTTTGATTAGGTCGGTATAATTCTCCATTTAGTTGAAGATTATATGGAGGATCTGCAAAAATTAAATCAATAGAACTTGGAGGTAGTTTCCTTAGTAGCTCTACACAATCCCCTTGATAGATTTTATTTAGTTCTAATTCACCTATCATCATATTACTGACTCCAAAACCATTTTTTATTATAATTTATACCAGTAAAGCATTGAAAACGTGGTTTCTCTTTTTTCTACACAAATGTTAAAATTTAAGGAGTAAGAGGCTTACCTTTTATAATCTCTTATATTAGGATAAAATATACTACTACCTATTCCTGTTTCAAAAAATTAGTAAAAGGAGAAGTTTTTTATGTTGCAAGTAGCGTTGACAGTGTCTGCATGTAAACGGCTGATAGCAAGGGGAATAGTTCGCCATCCGGAAGTGCAGAGAGCAATAAATGCTCATACGATAGTTATTGTTGCAGGAACAACAAATGGATATATCGCGGAGGAAATATTGAAATATTTAGGGTATGATGAACCCTTTCCGAAAAAACGCTTTTTCAGGGGTATTACATTACCTCCATTTTATTCACTAACAGAAATGGGAAGATTACCCGATGAATCGACTTTTCCCGGTGATGTTGTAATTGTCAAAGGAAATTGGGAACGAGGGAAGAACCTTTTTGATGTGGCTCAACAATTAACTAAATTTGATATTATTCTGAAAGGGGCAAATGCACTAGATATAAATAATCGACGGGCTGGAATTTTTGTTGCACATCCTCAAGGTGGAACTATTGGCGTTACAATACCAGCGGTAATAGGGCGTCGGGTAAAACTCATTATCCCTGTTGGTCTTGAAAAACGAATTTCTGGAAATCTTGACACAATTGCATTGAAAATAAATCATGCTTCTGGAAATGGTCCTCGGTTTTTCCCTGTTCCGGGTGAAGTTTTCACAGAAATAGATGCTATAAAACTACTCACCGGTGCTGATACAGAATTAATAGGGGGTGGTGGAGTTGGTGGTGCGGAAGGGGCATTATGGTTTGCTATTACCGGAACTGAAGAACAAGAAGATTATGCAAATGAACTCTTTCAAGAAATACAAAACGAACCTCCATTTCAGATAACATAACATAATTAGTAATATAGGATAGATATATATGAACATGATTTTAGAAAAAAAATCAATTCTTTTTTTGTTTATTGCAGGTTCTCTATTATTCTCTGCTTTTCCTGCTCTTTGTGGAGAATCCGCATCACCTATAAATGATAATGAAGATTTTATCTGGGAAACGGTTCCCCTGGTTTACAATGGAGGTTTTGAACTTTTTGAGAAGGATACGGATACAGTATCTCTATTAAATAACTGGAAATGTTCTTCCGTCAATACTGAAAACAAAATTTCTCTGGATAATGAAACTTATCTTTCCGGTAAAAGTTCTCTTCGTGTTGAAGGTAACGGAGAGGTAAGTGTTAAGACAGAAGATATACCTATTCCCGCAGGTATGGTATCTATTACAGGTAGCATTTTTTATCGAGGAACATTCCCATCAAAGGTCGTTATAGAATGGCTAAATAACAAAGAATCTATAGAAAAGAAAGAGTTACGATTAATAGAAAATGCGGGTTCTGAATGGAAACGATTTATGCTATCAGAGACATTTGTCCCTTCGGGTACAATTGCAGTACGATTCCGATTAATTACCGAATTTAATACGGCAGGGACGGTATGGTGGGATGAAGCCAATTTTACAGGTATTATTGAAAAACCTAAAACTATTGATATATTTGTTAATCAAGTAGGATATGACCTACTGTATCCCAAAACATGTATTCTTGCGACAAATTTTAAACCTGAAGGGCTAACTTCGTACCTTTTAGGGGACTCTGACCGTGAAATACGAGAAATACATTTCGGTGAGCCGTCGCGAATTGTTGGTATTCACAAATCGGACTGGGGAAAATGGTTCTGTCGTGCAGATTTTTCGGATTATAACGAGGAAGGCAATTATCGGATTGTGGTAATTATTGGAGAAAAAAGGTATTACAGCCCCTCTTTTCTAATCGGCAAAGACCTTCTCTGGGGAAAAACGGTTCCGAGAGTATTGGAGGGAATTCGATTACATCGTTGTGGCACAAAAATAGAAGGTATTCATGAACTTTGTCATGCAGATGATTCATTTGAAGGTATCTCACTTAAAGGAGGGTGGCATGATGGAGAGACATACAGCAAAACGAAGTCTGCTCTTTGTTTGAACCTGCTTGCTGAGAGTTACAATATTTGCATGTGGCGTTTGTTAAAGGATAAGGACCTGGCTTCAAAGTTGCGTGAAGAGATAGATTGGGGTGCTGAATATATTGTCCACCGTATCAAAGAGGATGGTACACTACTGGGCAATATCTTTTCAAAACCAGAAAATAGTATCAGGAAACCTGAAGAAGAAACAGATAATCAATTAAATACAGCAGACGAAAGACCCATTGAAGAAACTGTATCTGATGAAGAGTTTGTTATATCTGCTCTCGGGAATGTTGCTTATTTATCGTCGAAGATAAACCCTGAAAGCCCTTATATTAACAAGGCAGAGAAATTGACCCAATCTGTGATAGTACAGGGGAAGAAAAATTGGGGTTTGTTCTCTGCTCTTGTTTACCTTGAAGAAATAAAAAATATAGAGAAAAACATATCTGTTATACAGTCGTGTGTGCCGGAGAATATTCTTAATGTATCTGAAGCAATTCCCAGATATGATGCCTTTACCTACGAGAATAAAACTTATGAATTAGTTCAATCTTTGCAAAATGCAATTCAACTTTATTCGGAACAAGCAAATCAGAATCCTTTCGGAATTTGCCCAATGAAATGGAAACCCGAAGTGGATTTCTTCGGGATAACCACAAAAAGTGAAGAAGGCGTAAAAGGGAATAATTTATATATCCTCCAAATTGCCCAATTAGCAGGGAAGGCATTTCGGTTTATACCCGAAGATACAACAAAGAGATTATTTTTTGACCATATAAACTGGGTATTGGGGGTAAATCCTTATGGGATTTGCTTTATTGAAGGATTAGGATCGAAAAATCTACCTGTTTATGCTCATCCTTATGTTAAAACAGGCATAGATTCAAGAAAATTAGTAGGTGTAATCCCTTTTGGAATTCGTGCTACTTCTAAAAATTCAGATGCTCCTTATCTCGACTTATCTTCTTCAAACCCGGATATGAATTCTGCTGGAATCTCCATTGAAACTCTGGCTCTCTATATTAATGCTCTTGCCCACTTTTACCGTGTCCGTATTCACGCTGAAACACCTACCCGTCCTGAATAATAATACAAAATATAAACACACGAAAAAGAAGTTATCCTTTAAATATTGACATTTAGGTCATCTATAAGATGTATTTTTTATGAGGAATAGAGAAATATAAAAGAGTAAATGGGTTGAAAATAACAGTGCTTTATAGAATTGGATATTGAAGATTAAACCTTAAAAAAGGTATTATATAATCCCAAATTGGGACAGAAATATAGACCCCCGGAAATATATTTGATATAGTTAAATTAGTTAATCAAGTTGGAAGGAAGCAAGTCATGATTATAGTAATGGCAAGTAGAAAACCCGAAGATGTATCTTATGTTGTAACCCGTGTCGAAGAATTAGGGCTAAAACCCCATGTTCTTGAGGGTGTTGAAAAAACAGTTATAGCAGTAATTGGTGATGAGCGGATTCTACAGGGGGTTTTAGCATTAGAGGCATTACCCCATGTAGAAAAAGTGATGCCTGTCTTAAAACCTTATAAATTAGCAAGTCGCGAAGTTAAAAAAGAAGATAGTGTTATACAAGTTGGCAAAGTCCGAATAGGACCGAAATCTTTCTGTATTATGGCAGGACCCTGTGCGGTAGAGTCCCGTGAACAGATTATGCAAACTGCAGAGTTTGTAAAGAAATGTGGAGCCCATATTCTTCGAGGGGGTGCTTATAAACCCCGGACATCACCATATAGTTTTCAGGGTATGGAACTGGAAGGGTTACGTTTGTTAAAAGAGGCTTCCGAAAAGTATGACCTGCCCGTAGTTACGGAAGCCATGACTGTGGAACAGGTTCCTGTAGTAGCAGATTATGCGGATATTATACAGATAGGTGCTCGAAATATGCAGAATTATGGGCTTCTTCGGGCAGTAGGCAAATTAACTAAGCCGATATTGTTAAAACGGGGGATGATGTCCACAATTAATGAGTGGCTTATGTCTGCTGAATATATTATTGCAGAAGGGAATCCTAATGTAATTATGTGTGAACGCGGAATTAGAACCTTTGAAACAGAAACACGGAATACCCTTGATATTCAGGCTGTTCCTCTGGTAAAAAAATACTCCCATTTACCCGTTGTTATTGACCCAAGTCATGCCAGTGGAAGATGGGATTTAGTAATTCCAATGTCAAGGGCGGCAGTATCCGCAGGAGCGGATGGTATTATTGTAGAAGTTCATCCCAATCCTGCAGAAGCGTTGTCGGATGGTGCTCAATCTTTGAAACTGGAAACATTTGAAAAGTTGATGAATGAAATAAAACCGCTTGTAGGTATCATGGATAGGACTCTATAATACAACCCCCTGAAATTAAGGATAGAAATAAACAAAATGGACATGGAAATAAGGGCTGATAATGACCCTTTTGAAGATAACATTTCTCCTGCAAATGCCTTTCCCGAAGAAGAAATGAACGAGGAGGAAGTTCTCCTTTTTTCTCTTGACCGAGACCAGACGAAACAAGCCATACATGCACTGCTTTTTGTTAGTGATAAACCGTTAAGTGTCAGTCGTATTGCGGAAATAGTCGGGGATATAGATTCGGAAGTGGTAAAATCTTTGCTGGAAGAGATTAAAGCAGAGATAAACGATAGCAATCTACCTTATATTTTGAAAGAAATTGCTGGTGGTTACCAATTACTTGTGCGTCCTTTATTTGCGCCGTTTATCCGTAAGTTCCTGCAAGTTAAAAAGACACGGCGAATGTCTCCTGCATTACTTGAAACATTAGCCATTATTGCCTATAAACAACCTATTACTCGTGTTGAAGTTGAAGCCATTCGTGGAGTATCTGTTGCACACGCTTTTGAACAACTTCAGGAACGCAATCTCATTCGCGTTTGTGGTGTATCCGAACTTCCCGGTAGACCAAAACTCTACAGAACCACCGATGAATTCTTGCTTATGTTCGGGCTAAATAGTTTGCAGGATTTGCCTAATGTCGAAGAATTAAAGGAGTTCAGGTAGTCCCTTGGTCAGATTACAGAAATATCTTGCGGAATGTGGTATCGGTTCACGACGGGTAATTGAGCGTTTTATTCAGGAAGGGAAAATTTCCGTAAACGGTTTACCCGCTTCTATGGGACAAAAGATTAATCCTGAAACGGATAGGGTCTTTTTAGATAATAAACCTGTTTCTTTAAAAATCCCCGAAAAAGTATATATCTTGCTCAATAAACCGAAGGGATATGTAACTACCACCAATGATGAATTTGGCAGACCTACGGTTATTGACCTTATTAAAAACCTGAAGGTGAGAGTATTCCCGGTCGGAAGGTTAGATCTGGATGTTGAGGGTGCTTTACTCCTTACAAATGATGGGGAACTGGCAAATAAGTTGCTACATCCCAGTAATGAAATTCCTAAAACCTATATTGTGGTTGTAAAAGGTTTTATAACGACTATTGCTGTAAAAAAGTTGGAACAAGGTGTTATGCTTGAAGATGGGAAAACCAGTCCTGCTCAAGTGAAAGTTTTACGGCAAAACTTGAAGTCGTCCACCATTCAATTAACCATTCATGAGGGAAGAAAACGAGAAGTAAAAAGAATGTGTGATTCAGTGGGTTTCCCCCTAACCTCCCTGAAAAGAATCTCTTTTGCTGGTATAAACCTGGGAAACTTACGTACAGGGAAATGGCGGTATTTAACTCCTGCGGAAATTACTTATATAAGGAATCTGGTTCAAAGACAAAAGAATAAAGAGAAGTATTAAGTTGCCATTATGGAAGGTTTTTCCGCAGGTTCTTCATAATCGTGTAATTCAACAGTAAAGGTGCTTCCCTCATCAGGAGTACTACGGACAGATACATCACCTCCATAGATTTGTGCTAATTTTTTTACTGTAGACAAGCCCAGTCCACTCCCTAAAATAGACTCGGTTTTTTTATTCCGTATACGGACGAAATCCTGAAATAGACGCGAACATTCATCGGGAGTCATTCCGATACCGGTGTCCTTCACCTGTAATATAATCTTATCCCCTTCCCGGGATAAAAAGACATCAACTTTACCGTTGTCTTTGTTATACTTCACTGCATTGGACACCAGATTATTGAGGATAATCTCCATTTCATTTTGGTCTGCTTTTATCATGATTGGTCCGTCCGCATGAAGGGTCATAGTAATATTTCGTTTTTGTGCTTCTACCTGCGATGTTTCGATAGACATTTGGGCGATATCTTTTAAATTGACCTCTTCAATATTCCTTACCTTTTGTCCGGATTCAATTCTTGTTAAGTCTAATAGGTCATTAATCATTTTCCGCATATATTCATTTCGAATAAGACAGCGTTCTACAAGGTCCTGACAGAGTTGGGGATTATCCGCAATGTTCATATCTTTTATAATTCTTAAATAACCATCTACTGCGTTTATAGGGGCTTTAAGTTCATGGGCAAGTAATGATATAAATTCAAACCGAATCCGTTTTTTCTCATTGGCTAATTCTCTCGCTTTGCGTTCCACGATTAATTGTTTTACTACTTTATGAATCGTATTTTTAAGGTCTGTTGGAGTAAAAGGTTTGGGTAAGAAATCATAGGCACCATGTTTTGTGGCTTTAACGGCGGTTCCTATTGAGGCATATGCGGTTATTACAACAGTATAAGTTTCCAATAGTTTCATAGCAACAATTTTTTCCAGTGCTTCAAGCCCACTCATTCCGGGAAGTTTATTATCTAACAGTAGAATATGGGGAGGCTTTGCTTTAATTTTTTCGATAGCTTCTTCTGCGGTTTCTACAACTTCTACTTCAAATAATGTTTTTGTTTCTACTTCTGGCATTTCAATGGAATAGTTCTGGAGCACACGGGAGACACCAATACGAATGCCGGGTTCATCATCAACAACCAGTACACGAAATACTTCTTGCTTCATACACTACTTGCTCGCTTAATTATTTATGAAGGTTTTGACATATCCTCTATCATTTCTGCTTCGTGAAACCATTCTTTAATGTCGACTTCCTTAATCCCATTGATAGAACTTACATATCGGGGTAATGAAATGTAGAAATGGGTGCCCGTAGGTCCATCTTTAGGATTATCATTGGATTCTACGGTAATTTGTCCACGATGCATCTTTATAATTCCATAAGTAATCGCAAGCCCCATTCCGGTTCCTTTTCCCATTTCTTTTGTGGTAAAGAATGGCTCAAATATTTTGGGCAGGTTTTCCTTAGGGATACCCGTACCGGTATCTTCAACAGTTATATAAATTTCGTCAGGTGCATCTTCGGTAATTAAGGTTAAGGTTCCACCATTGGGCATCGCCTGTATTGCATTGGTTATTAGATTTGTAAGTACCTGCGTAATTTGTTCTTTATCCAATTCTGCTATTGGATTTCGCATATGGTCTGCTATTTTTAACTGAATATTAGATGGAATAATAACCAGCTTGCATGCATGTTCTATCAACCTGGGTATATTTGTTGTTTCTATCGAGATTTTATTCTGTCTTGCAAAATGAAGTAGTCCGGAGACAATTCGCTTACAGCGGTCTGCCTGGGTAGCAATCATCTTTAAATCTTCTTTCAAAGATTCTTCTGTTCCATATTCATCCAGGAGAAGATGTGCATACATAAGCACAACACCTAACGGATTGTTTAGTTCATGAGCAATTCCTGCGGCAAGTTGTCCAATACTTGCAAGTTTTTCTGTTTGCATAAGAGTTTCCTGCGTTTTTTCCAGTTTTTCATTGGATTCTGCAAGATTCTGGATAGTTTCTCTTAACCGTTGAATAGTAAAAGGCAGACACATTTCTGTTTGTGCCAGTCCGTGATATATAGCAATAGCATGTTCCATGCAAGTGTCATAACCGCATGCACCGCAATTCAATTCATCTTCAGGTTTAAATTTACCCAGATTATGCATAATATCTTCGATTTGTGAAGGGGTAGGTTCGGGAGTTCGTTGTGCATAAGGGATATATTTACGAGACATGTTGATTTGTGCTAATAGGGCTATTTGTTGCCGCCATAACTGCCAATCAATATGTTTAAGTTTATCACGAACATACTGGCTTACATAAGTTCGTCTACGGTATAGTGTTGCTTTTTGGGAATAGCCGGGTCCCATAATACAACCTTCACAGGCTAAAATCTCCAAAAGATTGGGACGGCATTGTCCTTCGTCAAATTCCCTTATTGCTTCTACAAAATCTGACCTACCTTCCGCAACAATAACATTATCTGTTGTTAAATCTTCAGGAATTGAAGCGGATTGTATTAGACCGCGACTTATAGGGAATAGGCTTCCCGGACCGGAAATGGGTGGGTCGAAGTTTTGTTCTTCATTAATCTGTTCCCATTCCGGAAGGTGCATATCTAAAATTTGTCTCATTTCCGAAAAAGTAAGGACTTCTGTTACTTCATCACTTAATGCTTCGGATTGGGCTTCACCTTTTTTGGCAATACATGGACCAATGAACACAACGGACAAATTCGTTCCATACATGCGTCGGACTGCTCTTGCAGTAGCCACCATTGGTGATACTATCGGAGCTAAAAATGGAATTAATTGAGGAAAATATCGTTCGATGTATGCGACAACCGCAGGACAGGTCGTGGCAATATAGGAACGCGATGGATTTTCTGCTAATAATTGACGGTAGGCTCGTGAAACGAGGTCGGCTCCTGAGCCTACTTCTACTACATAGGTAAAGCCAAATCGTTTTAAGATAGAACATAGTTTATGTGGAGAACACTCTGTAAATTCTGCTGGGAAGCTCGGTGCTAATAACGCAACACATGGTTTGTTATCTTTTAATAATTGCAAAACATTCTCAATCGGGCTATATATTTCTTTTGCACGCTGACTACAGACCTTTACACAATTTCCACAACCGATGCATCGTTCACGGATAACTTCTGCCTGTCCATGGACCACACGAATAGCCTTAGCAGGACATTCTCGAACGCATGTGTAACAAATACGACACCGTTCAGGAATAGTTCGAACCAGTTGTATGTTGTCACGAAGAATCATTATTAAACTTATAATCCTCCTGTAACTTCAAGACAAATACCTGTTATATATGAAGCCAGAGGTGATGCAAGAAAAACGATGGCTCCTGCTGCTTCGTCTGGCGTTCCGGGTCTTCCTAACGGTATAAGCATGGTTATCATTCCTTTCATATGCGATGGAATACCCAATTGCACTTTTTCACCTTCTACTTCTATTTGTTCACCACTTTCCTGGTCCTGGGTTAAACGCGTCTCGATAAAACCAAACGCCACTGCATTGCAACGAATACCAAATGGTCCCCATTCCTTTGCTACTGTCTTTGTTAAACCCACAATACCGCTTTTAGCAGTGCTATAATTGGCTTGCCCGGTATTTCCATGTAAGCCAGAAAGAGAAGAAACATTGACAATACTTCTCGGTTCTGGTGTTTTACCTTCTGCTTTTTCTTGCTTGGCTACTTCACGCATATAAGGAGAAGCTGCTCGTATGATACGGAAGGGAGCAACATTATGAATTTCTAACATTGCCATGTATTGTTTATCACTCATTTTATGTATCATGCCATCCCATGTATACCCCGCATTGTTTACAATTACATTCACCTTACCAAAAGTTTCTACGGTCTTTTTCATTAGCATGTCTGGATATTGCGGGTCGGTTACATCTCCGGGAACGGACAATACTTTGTATCCTGCATTTTTGAGTTCGCAAGCCGCATTATCGGCACAGTTTGCGTCATAATCATTAATCACCACGCTGGCTCCATATTGAGCGAACAATTTAGCAGTTGAAAAACCAATCCCTCTTCCTGCACCTGTAACAATTACCACCTGATTACTGAACCACTGTTCCATAGTAAACTCCTTTCCAATTTGTTATTTGCACTTAGTATACATATATTTTATCATGAAACTTAGTTTACGGTTTTTTTGTCAATATAATCAAAAACGAGGTTTTGTATTATGAATAGAACTCATCTTATTTTATTTTTAACACTTTTGTTCCTTTGTATTTATACGATAGTATCTTTTGGGAATAATGATGAAAAACTTACACAGGATAAATTCTGTAAAACAAAAGTTGCTGCACATCGTGGGGGTAAGGCTTTATTACCTGAAAATACTCTTTATGCTTATCAGCAAGCGGTTTCTTGTTGGAGGAATTTTTTGTTAGAGGGAGATGTTCAGATTACAGCGGATAATGTTGCTATTCTTATGCATGATACTACTGTGGACCGTACAACCAATGGGCAGGGTCCCGTTAAAGAAAAAACCTTGAAGGAAATTAAAGAGTTAGATGCAGGATACCGATTTTCTAATGATGGAGGGCAAACTTTTCCATTTCGTGGTAAGGGAATTACGGTTCCAACTCTGAACGAAGTATTGGAAGCATTTCCAGAGCACATGTTTTTGTTTGAAATAAAACCGTTTACAGAAGACCTCGCACCTATTGTTGAACCTATTATCAGTCGAAATATGCAGGACAGAGTTTATCTCGCATCGGTTCATCCACAAGTAATTGAAAAAATAAGAAAAGAATACCCTCAAATTAAAACTTGTTTTACAGTTTCTGATGCCCTTAGTTTTTTGTCTGCATTACGAAGTAAGAATTGGTCAAATTACACACCTCCTGCTCAAATGTTAGCCATCAATGAAAAAATGGCAGAAAATTTTAAGATAACCCCTGAAGAAATGAAAAAAATAAAAGAAAAGGGGATTCAAATCCTTGTATTCACGGTAAACAAATCTGAGGATATAAAAAAGTATATTTTTTCGGAAGTGGATTGGATATTATCGGATTATCCAGACCGAATTGCTCAATTAGAATCCGAATGCACACAAAATTAACACTTCTATGTGAAAAAAATTTTTATGTTAAAATTAATCGGTTAAAAAATCATTTAACGAAAGTAAGTATTGCTATGTCAGAGAATATTGTTAAGGTAAAAATCTATCGTGAACCCGGCACGGAAGATATTTCTTTGCCCGAGTATCAAACAGAAGAATCAGCAGGAATGGACCTCCATGCAGTCATAAAAGAAGAAATTGTTCTTATGCCGGGGGAGCGGAAATTAATTCCGACAGGTATTAGAATAGCACTTCCTCCGGGATATGAAGCACAAATACGTCCAAGAAGCGGTCTATCGATTAAATATGGTATTGGCATGCCGAATTCACCCGGAACCATTGATTCTGACTATCGGGGAGAAATCTGTGTTATCCTCATAAACTGGGGACAGGAACCTTTCCATATTAAGCGGGGAGACCGTATAGCCCAAATGATTGTTGCACCTGTATCACGTGTGCAATGGGAACCTGTTCCTACGCTACCATCATCCAATCGTGGACCCGGTGGTTTTGGACATACAGGAACTTCATGTAAGAACAATTCGAAATAAATATTTTTAGATAAAAGGAAAATTAGATGTTTTTTGCTCCATCAAATTTCAAGTTCCATCTATTTGTATTCATCTCTGTAATTTGTATTGCGTTTTTTTGTATATGGAATAGTTACTGCGAGGAGGCTATAACATATTTAGATGACCTGAACTTGAAAATTGTTAAACAAGGCTGGGCAGAACATCCTAAAAAAAATCTATCCTGTCAGGGAAATCCGATAAAATTACATGGAACAATATATAATCGTGGTGTTGGCACACATGCAAATGTGGTTTTCTATGTTCAACTCAATGGTTATGCATCAAAATTTGAAGCCATTATAGGAGTTGATGATGAAACAGAAGGGAATGGGTCTATAATCGCCCGATTTTTTGGTGATAACAAATTGTTATATGCAACGCGAACTTTTAAAGGAGGAGAAGAACCCGAAAAAGTTTCTATTGATTTACGGGGAATATCCTATTTCACTATTTCTATTAATGATGCTTATGATGATATTTCTTATGACCATGTCGATATAGCAGAAGCGGTTTTTATAATGACAGAGAGAAAACCAGAACTTGTAATGAAACCAGAAGAGGAAACTTATATTCTTACTCCGACACCCGCTCGTTCTCCGAGAATAAATAGCCCGCGTGTTACGGGTGTTCGACCAGGCTCTCCTTTTATATTCCGTATTCCCTGTACAGGAGAAAGACCTATACAGTTTCAATTAGAAGGTTTACCTGAAGGATTAACGGTGGACCCGGATGGAATTATACATGGGACTATTATAAGTCGTGAACCGAAGAACTATACAGTTAAAATCGTGGCACAAAACCAATATGGTAGCGACCAGAATTATTTAAATATTGTGGTTGGAGATACACTGGCATTAACACCCCCAATGGGCTGGAATCATTGGTATACACATTACGATAGAATTACGGAGGATATAATGAAACAATCTGCGGACCTGATGGTTTCATCCGGTATGGCAGATGTAGGTTACCAGTATGTAAGTATTGACGATTGCTGGGCAAATGCAGAAAATCATCGTGACCCGATGCGTGTCGGTCCTGCACGAGATGATAGTGGGAATATTCTACCCAACAAATACTTTCCTGATATGAAGGGATTAACGGCATATATTCATTCTAAAGGGCTTCGTGCAGGCATATATACCTCACCGGGACCTAAAACCTGTGCTGGCTTTACAGGAACCTATGGACATGAGGAACAAGATGCCAAACAATTTGCAGACTGGGGTTTCGATTTTTTGAAATATGACTGGTGTTCTTATACAGATATCCTATCCCCAAAAAAAATTGAGAATCTAAAGAAACCTTATAGAGAAATGGGAGTTATCTTAAAGAAATTAGACCGCGATATTGTCTTTAACTTGTGTCAGTATGGTATGGGACAGGTCTGGAAATGGGGTAAAGAAGTGGGTGGAAATTGCTGGCGAACAGCGGGCGACCTCGGTTTTGAGTTATTACAATATCATGAGGTCGCACGCAGAAACGCTCGATACTGGGAATATGCAGGTCCCGGTGCATGGAATGACCCAGATTATATTCTCATCGGTTATAGCGGAGATGCCAGTGTGATGGGTGAGCCTAAATCCTGCCCCCTAACTCCTAGTGAACAATATTCTTACATGTCTTTATGGTGTCTTATGGCTTCTCCTCTTTTTTATAGTGGAGATATGACTCGATTGGATGAATTTACAAAAAATGTGCTCTGTAATCCTGAAGTTATCGAAATTAATCAGGATTCAAAGGGTATTCAAGGACATCCTATAATTATTAATAAAGAAAAATGTTATGAAATATGGTTAAAGTCACTTTTCGATGGTTCCACTGCTATAGGTTTGTTTAATCTGGATGAGATTGAACAAAATGTAGCCGTACAATGGAAGGAATTGGGACTGGTAGAAAATCAAAAAGTCAGGGATTTATGGAGACAAAAGGATTTGGGAGTTTACCAAAAAGGTTTCTCCACATCTATTCCCCGTCATGGTGTCGCTTTATTAAAACTTACCCCCCAATAAAAAGTTTCTTGTCATTCAATCACTTCTGCTTGTAAGTATATGGTGGTTAAAATCGTTTGTTATTCTGCCAATACCTGTAAGATTTTTTCCTCAAATGTATGTATCATAATACTATTGCCTTCTGGATTTAAGTGACAATGGTCATTAAACAAAGTTTCACCGGGAATGTGGTGGGGTTCTGCCCGCTCTACTGCAGATAAAACATCAGCCAGAGGAATATGATGTTTCTCTGCGAGTTCTCGCACAATGTTATTTTCAAGGTCGGAAGATTGATGTCGTGGCGAAGTTTCACGAATAATTTTCCTACCTAATTCATACGCTTTTTTATATTTCTCTTCTTTAATTAACTGCAACACTTGTTCATATTCTTCTGCAGTTTTCCCTATTAAATTGGGCTTTATATAGTTTGAAGGAACGGTTGCAATAACGACTTTTATATTTTTCTCTTTACATAACTGTATAATTTCGTTGAGATTATTTTTGTATTTTTCCATTCGTTCTGCAATTTCCTGGGGTGTGAAAATATGATTCCATCCTTTACCTGCATCGGGTAATGATTGAGCCAACATTCTGCGATTATGCTCTTTTTCCAATTGGGATATCTGGTAGGTTGCGATTCGGTCGCGAATAAATCGCATCATTGCGGAGGAGAACAAAACCCGTTGTAATTTCGTTATTTGCACTCGTGCTAAATGTAATTGTTCAATTTCTTCAAATTCATTATGTCCGGAATATATCATTACAAGGTCAGGGTTATAGTTCACAATCTCACGAGCAATCAATACAAGTCGATGTGTCCCGTACGAAAGTCCCCCACAATTAATAATCTCGACTTCTTTGTATCTTGGTTTAAGTGTTTCTTCCAATCGTTCGGATAAATTTGGCAATTCGTAGTTAACATAATTTACAGAGGAACCTCCGAGAAAAAATATGCGTAAAGTTCCTGATGGTTTGTTTTTTAGAAATCGTTGATTTTGAAAAGCAACAGTCTTATTGGGATGTGTTATCAAATATCGGCTGTCATAAGGGTCAGGGATAAATAATCGGGAATCTTCTGTAAAACCTAAACCGATATCTGTCACCATAGGAGGAAGCCATATCTCTATGATTCGTGCTATCAGTTCCAGGCTAAAAAGTAAGATAGCGAGGGGTAAAAAGGTAAATAGAACAATTTTTTTCTTGCTTATATTTTTTTGTATTGTTGTTTTATTCATTTTTTGGTTAGCCACTTCTGTAGTTGAGGAGCAAGCGTCTCTGCTAATAATTTATGTCCTTCAGCGGTCAAATGCCCATCCAGTGTAAAGAACAAGTTGGGGTCTTGTTTTCTCTGGCGAAATGCAAAGGAGACGGTATAACAGGGGATACCTACCTTTTCACAAGCAATCTGAATAACTTTATCGGGTGCATCGGAAGTTAGCATGTCTGGAACTACATCGAATCCAACACGCTGAATATTTTTCCATGCAACCTCATTCACATACGGGCCATCCGGGATACTAACGACAGCAACTTGAGCATCGTTTTGACTTGCTACCGATTTTATGATTTGTAATGCTTTTGCCATATTCCCAATACATTGCTGAATCCATGGGTCATCAGGGTTTAATGTTAGTGTATAAATGTGTTTGTTCTTCAATGCAAGGTCAATCATATAAGGATTTAATAGCCCATCAAAAAATGCTTGTTTTACTTCGGCATCGAAATTATCAAATCTTTGTTTTTCCTCTGCGGACATTTTTTCATAAAAATCCTTTGCGGTATTGGCAGACCATTTTGCGTTGTCTTCTGCGGTTGTTTTTTCTGGGGGTCGCTCCTGTGTCCGCGTTTCAAGAGAACGCGTCAATTGCATCATTTCTACTGTACGGACAAAGTTTGGGTAAAATAATTTTGTCCAGCGGACCAATCCCGAACTCATTTGCTCTAACCCTTCCGTTCCTGAAGAAGCAATATCGTTTCCCTGTAAAATTCCGACCAGTATCAAATCGGGTTCAAGTAAGGGGACAATAGTGCGGGTAATTTCTGCATAGAAAGGAGGACCTGTCCCGGGTTTGCCTAAATTCACAGTTTCAATCTGTTTGTTCTCCAATAACAGTTTTTGTTCCAGTCCACGGAGCCAGGTTTCCTCAATATTCACGCCCCAACCGTAAGTATAGGAATCACCAACTGCTATGATGCGGTAACTATTACTGCTTTTAGGTCTTTGTATTTCTCGGTCCCGAATCCCTAATGAATTAGTTTCTACCACATATTTAAAATCAACTGAGGCGAATTCCTGTCGCGATAAGGGAGGAAAAATTAAATCATGTGTGCCTTCAGGAAATGGCTTGGGCAGGATGTTCCCTAACAGTCGGTCCAATACCATGGTCAATATAAGAACCACAAGTATTGACCCTAATGCTAATAATATATTTTTTAAAAACGATCGCATCGGCGTACTCCATAGGTTTAATTAAAAAGCATCTATTATGCGTTCATCAAATATTCAATCCTTATTATGATATGTTATTATAAATAATTTGAGGTATAAAAAGATTTGGCTATAAAGCGATAACGAAAACTTAGGTATGAATTCAAAAGTATTTCTATATTTATTTTTAATTTTACTTGCAGGTTATTTATATCGTTCTGTAGGTTTAAGTTACGAATCTATATGGTGGGACGAATTTAGTAGTGTTGTTCACCTGAAACCGCTGGCTGAGTATGAATCTTCGCCGAATTTTACGCGTTGGGCTCAGGGTGTTCATTATGAACCTTCAATGAATATCCTGCATTTCTTGATAAAGAATCGCTCTATGGACCCTGCTACCATGCCTTTATATTATTCTATTGAATATTTTTGGCATACCTATATTGATGAATCATATTATTCTCTCCGTCTTCTTTCGGTCTTTATTGGATTGACGGTTATTTATAGCACATACATTTTAGGAAATATAAGTTTTAATGCTTCTACGGGGCTTATTGCCTGTCTTCTCGTGGCTCTGTCGCCTATACATCGGCAGTTTTCACAGGAGATACGAATGTATAGTTTGTTCACCCTCCTATCTATTCTGTCCATGCTTTTTTTTATATATTGGTATCGCGAACAGAGACGAAGAACATTTATCTATTACCTTATCATCACATTTCTCCTTCTCTGGACACATCCCTTTGCGACTCTGGTTGTTATGGTTCAGGGGGTATATTTACTGGTAGACCGATTGCTCATTCGTGCCTGGAGATACCGCAATGGGAGACCGAATGAGTGGTTTTATAAAGATTATTTGAGGGAAGAAATCCTTTTTCTGATGAAATGGGCTATTCCTCTGTTCCTTATTTCACTACCTTCTGTGTTGTATATTCTAACTATTAATTTTTGGTCGCCGGATATGACCTCTTCCTGGATGAAGATACCGACACTCCGTGAATTTATAGGCGACCTTGTTGCCGATGATTGTATTGGTTGGACTTACCAACTTCGTGCGGAACCCGATTTCTGGATGCATTTTTTTAGCAAAGAAACTGCACGGATTATTGTATCACAGCAATATTTTATAGGGGGGGTAATGGCAGTTTTATATGTCTTTTGCCTTGTCGGGGCTATCTGGACTTATTTTTTCAGGGAAAAAGATAATAAGGAATTAAAGTCGAATAATATTGGAAAAACAAATAATTCTTTTATCCTGCTCTATTGTATCTGGTGGCTATTTCCTCCTTTATTTTTATACTTTATTTCGCACTTATGGCGACCCTGTATTATGCCAAGATATACTCTCCATAGTTCGATTGCCCTGTATCTGATTATTGGCTATACTATTAATAGCGTGGAAAGTAAGAAATGGGTAAAACGACTGCTCTTTACCGCATTTCTACTTTTGTATTTGTACCAGGGTAGTTTAATCCTCGGGAAACCGCAACACACCGATTGGAAGAATGCAGGTGTATTTATCAAGCATAATGCAAAAGCGGAAGACATTATCCTTGTAAACAATGAATTATGGAAGCGTGTTTTCCTATACAATTTAGGTCCTGTGCCCAATGTTGTTTGTTATGGTTCGCAGTTTGAGAATACTGCCGAAATTGCTGAATTTCTGATTACAAAACTGTTGCCAGTACGAAGACCCAATGCAAAATTATGGATTGTTGTTCAGGGGGATTATTTTGAGTCTGCACCGCTTTATCATTTTGAAAAATATTTAAAGGAAAAAGGGATTATTTACAAAGCAGAGGAATTTGCTGGCATTCAGCGAGTGGTTGTTTACCACCAGATATTTTCTTTACAGGACTCTGTGAAAACGTACAACAAGAAATCGGTAGCCTTATTAGAAGATTTATGTGCTATGGCTCTGGAATTCTGGCGAGTTAACGATTATTGGTCTGCAGTTGATACCTGCAAACATGTGATTCAACTTGACCCCGGTTATGCACAGGCATACTCCTATCTTGGAATGTCCTATAAAGAATTACAGGAATGGGACCTTGCCATCGAAGCGTTTACAAAGGCTGTTGAATTGAAACCGGAACAATACCCATGGAACTGGATTAATATTGCTGATATTCACATTAATCGAGGGCAATATGAATCAGCTATTTCAGCGTTGGAAAAGGCATTTCAATTATTACCCAATGATTCATTTGCTCATACCTGTATGGGTAGGGCATATTTAGGGTTAGGAAATCATGAGAAAGCAATTGAATATTTTCAGAAAGCGATAGAACTTGACCCCACAGACCTTCGTCCTGCCACGGAATTGGAGCGACTGAAAAATAACCCTCAGCAAACCTTCCCGGCACCTCAATGAAATATCATTTCGTAAAAAGTATCGGTAAAATATTGATTTTTTTTCTCTGGATTATTGTTGCAATTGCAGTTGCTGAATGTGTAGTGCGTATATATGAATATCTTGTTATACAAAAGAATCCTCTCATCTCCTCTTTGAATGATAAACCTCCATGGAGCCACAGTGAAGTTGTGTCGCAAAAACCACTGCAATCTGTAGAAAAGTTTCACTCTCCTGATATGTCTCAATGGTATGCCAATCGGGCAAAGTTTTTCTTACAATTGGATGAAACCGACAGACAATTGTTTTCTTCTTTTTATCAAATAACCACCCTTGTAAAAGATATGGATAAAAAAGAGATAATTACATACCTGCCTGAACCCACTACGAAAAATTACTTTGATGAAGAACTGATAAATATATTAGAGAAGGAAATACCAATTCAAAGCCAGGAAGTTTATTCAAAATATTATCATTCTTTTGCAAAAGGTGAGGAAAGTATTTCCGACCTTTTTGTTTATTATAAAATGGACACGAAAAATCGTGGGGTCATGGTATGCTGGTATAAAGCAGGTAATAATAATTATCCCCGAAATATAAAGGATAGAAACGGAATCTGGGAAATACCTTATTTTGAGTATAAGAAACATGCACAATTGAACTCTTATGAATTTCATACGAACAATTTTGGATTTCGTGATGAGGATGTGGTAGTTCCTAAACCATTAGGTGTGTTCCGAATTGTATGTATCGGTGGTTCGACCACAGAAGAGGGTCCTACAGAGCAAGAAACCTATCCAAATATCATGGAAAAACTTTTATTGGAACAATTCCAGCAACAATATAAAATTGAAGTGATTAATGCTGGAATACCGGGCATTTCTGCTCATAAATTATGGCTGAGATTACCAGATTATCTGTTGATGGAACCAAATCTTGTTCTCTATTGTGAAGGGGCAAATGATATAACCCACATTTTACTGCCTTACTGGTTAAATCATCTGAACGGAATAAAAAAAATACTTATCCATTCAAATTTATGCCGGAATATTTTTCCCCTATTCTTTCTTCCCAACGACATACAAATACAAAGTGATATTAATAAAGATATATTAAGCCAGATAGAAAAAATAAACAATTATCTTCAGCAGAAAGGTATATTGTTTGCAGTAATGAGTATGCCAGCCCCCAATTATTCCTCGATGACATGGCAGGAGAAAGATTATTTCCAGTTTGTTACAAAAAGATGGTGGGGAGGTAATTTCGTAAACTATCGTATGTATAGCCATGTTCTGGATGTATATAATAGACTGTTAAGCAAAAAGTTTAATAATGAGAATGTTCTATATATCCCGATGTATGAAATGTTTCAGAACGAATCCCCATCCTATTTTAATGATTTATGTCATCAAAAATTACAAGGAATTCGAAAAAAATCAGAATTAGCGACACCATATTTGGTGAAATATATTAAAGCACAATCAGGAAAAAGTTAATGGAGTTGAAGCACAAAAAAACGAAGAGATTTGTTTATATCTTGGGTTATTGTTTTTTCATTTTATTCTGGTTTATTGTCATCTGTTTATCTCTAGAATTATTTGAACGATTAAGGTGGAAATATATCGAAAAGACAAACAAATTTGTTCGTATCCGTCGTGGTGAATTGTTAATAAAGGAATGGGACGAGGGTAAAGAAGAAGGAGTTCATTATGGGGAGGGGAAAAATTTGTTTTCTCTGCAACAATTATATGTTGGCGATGAATGGTGTCTGCCAGAGCCCGACCCATTAGAAATGTGGAGTTATCGTTTTAACTTCTATTTTGATGAGGATGAAACTTTTCAGGAGGCTTTCCGAACTATTTATGACATAAAGCAGTTCAAACTCAACATTAATAAAAAAAGTTTTGATATAACGTGTTCTCCCACAGATAAGGCTTTTGGGATTAATGACAATCTGTTGATATATCAAGAAATTATAAAGACAATTCCGAAGGATATGTTTCAATCATATAGGGCTTTTTTATGGCATGAGACGATGCAGGAAAAACCATATAAATTTTTTTTCTACCCTTTACGCGAAAATCTTGAAAATTACTCTTTCTATGTGTTTGCTCTACCGTATAGAGGGAAAAATGATTCTATCAATCCATGGGTAGGAAAGTTATCTGTGAATGACTTATGGGACATAAATTATTTCTCCTATATGCCTCATCGGAACTCTACAGAGATGGCATTTCGAATCAATAATTTTGGTTATAGAGATAAAGATTTTAAGGTTCCGAAACCCGAAGGAGTTTTCCGCATCCTGTGTATTGGTGCGTCTACTACGGAAGAGGGTATTTCTAATCAAGAGACCTATCCAAAATTCTTAGAGCAAGAATTGAAAAAACATTTCGGAGAAAATCGTATTGAAGTCTTTAATTGTGGTATTTCTGGTATGGTTTTAAAGAAGCATTGTGCGAAATTACCGGATTATTTATATTTTCAACCTGACATGGTGATTTTATATGAAGGAATTAACGATGTAGTTTACGAAGTATTTTCCCATGCTTTTGATAGTAAACGGGTAATAACACGTATTGCATTACTTTTCTCTCTATTTATGCGAAGACAAATAAGGTCAGTTTTACAATATCCGCAAGAAGAGATAGATGAATATATCAATCAATACATTTTTAGATATATTGATTATATACTTCATTCTTTTTTGTCAAGGGGTATAGATATGTGTATTTCCAGTATTGGTGTCCCTTACCGTGAAAAAGTAAACAAGGAGGAACGTGATTATTATGATTTTTATTATGATAAGGAATGGGGCTGGGCGAATTCCTCTTTTCAGCAATATTCCGATGTTATGAAGAGATTTAATCAACAATTGCGAGATTATTGTGAGAATAATGGGCTCCTTTATATTCCGGTTGCGGAGAATATGCCTGCGGGCACAAAATATTTCGGTGATATTTGTCACATGCGTCAGGAAGGGGTAAAACTGAAAGCAAAAATTATGGCGGATACTCTGATTCCTTATCTGGAGCGGGTTTTAAGCCATCCGAAAACTGTTACCGCATCTGAGTAGCCTGTTGAAGAAGTTCACGGAATTCTTTTCGGTCTGGTTGTGCCAGTATACATCGTTTGATGTATTTAATGGCTTTTTCAGGTTGATTTTCTGAAAGGAATATCTGAGTCAGTTGTTGGTTTACATTAAGTAAATCTGTCTTCACTTGTGCCAGAGGTATCAAATATTTTTTGGCTTCCTCATATTTATTTATACGAGCATATAGTAATCCCAGTCCTGCTTGTGCAACTGGGTCTTTGGGGTGAAGTTCTATGGCAAGTTTGTAATGTTTTTCGGCAAGTTCATATTCACCGGAACGGACTAACAAATCTGCATAGTTTCTATGAGTTAGATAATTTTGAGTATCTATTGCCAATGCCCGTTCATAAAGTGTTTTTGCTTCTATATCGGAGTGTAAAATCACTTTCAAGTCAGCAAGTCGTGTAAGTGTGATGGCATCATTCGGAAAGTATTTAACGGCTATTTCCAATAGTCCAACACTCTCAAAGATTTTATTTAAATCAGCAAGTAATAATCCTAACTTGTTAATTACTGTGGGGGTATCCTTGATTGCTAATGCTTTGCGATAGTTTTCTTCTGCCTTTTTTAATTCGCCGGTCTTTATATAGACATCAGCAAGTCCTTCATACACCTCCGGGTCGTCAGGAAGCAAATTTGTGCAAGTTATGAACAATTCTTTTGCTTCTTTATACCGCTCAAGGTCGGAATGTAAAAAGGCTAATGTTTTTGTAATTGTTGCGTCATGAGGGTTAAGTGTCATTGCCTGCTCTAAATATTGTTCGGCGAGATTATAATTTTTCAATTTGCGATATAATCCCCCTAATTGATGAAGGATTGGCGACTGATTCGGCATTATCGCATTGGCTTGTTCTGCAAAACTTAACGCTATTGAGGGTTCATTCATGTGTTCCCAGACAAGGGAGTAGTGGTAATATGACCAGTTCGTAGGTTTTTGATATAAGAATATAGAATTTAACAAAAAATATGCTTCTTCTGTATTTCCTTGTTGAAAAAGAAGAAAAGAGAGGGCATCTTTCGCATCTACGAAATTATTATTCAATTCAAAAGAAATACGGTAGAATTTCTCCGCCTCATATAAGCAGTCAAGATGGTCATAACTTCTACCGATATTAAACGCATATATATAATCATTATAAAAGGGTTGAGGATTTATAAAAAAAGAATTTAAGAAACAATCATGTGCATTGTTCCAATCCTCCTTTAATGAATAAACAATTCCTAAATGATATAAAGATTTAAACGGTTCAATAGGCTTAAGTTTCTCAAATAGTTCTTTTGCATTTTCTAAATCCATTTCCGATAAAGCAATAGTAGCGCGGGAGAATAAAGCCCCTGAATGGTCTGATTTCTTTTCTAACACTTTTTCATACGACTTTTTTGCATCCTCAATATTGCCTAAGGCTTCATTTACAATCCCTAAATTATAGTATGCCTCTATATGTTCGGGATAATAATTTATAAACTCTATTAACTGTGTTTTTGCTTTTTCCCATTCTCGATTTTCTACCCATGATAAAATTAAATTGAACCATGCCCCAACTTGATGTGGGTTAATTTCCAATGCCTGTTTGAAATACATGTAAGCGGAGTTTTTGTCCCCACGAATTAAAGAAATATTTCCCAATCCTGCGTATGTATCTGCATTGTTTTTATCTTTTTCAATAACAGTTTTATAATAAGTTTCTGCTTTATCCCATTCTCCCAGTAATTCCCATGCATGCCCCAAATTAAAAACCTGTATTGAATTAGATAATTTATCCTCTAATATTTCAATTGTTCGTATACATTCTTCTCGCATGCCTAATCCTGCGTAACAGACAGCAAGACTATCTTCTGCATCCCATTTCTCGGGGTTCATTCCCTTTGCTTTTAAGAGATAATTTAGTGCCTCCTTATAATCAAGCATCTGGACATAACATAATCCTATACATTTTAATAATTCATGTTCCGGTTGATACTTCCCTTTAACAGTCATGAATTGCTTCAAGGCATCTGCAGGTTTCCGTTCCGCTAAGAGAATTTGACCCAAATTAAATCGTGCATCTACATAGTTAGGGTCAATGCGAATTGCCTGTTCAAGATGTTGTTTTGCAGTTTTTCCTTCCCCTTTTTGAAACATAATTACGGCACTATGATTTAATGCCTGAGTATGGTGTGGATTTATATTCAATGCATGTGTGTAATGCTCTAATGCAGTAGATAAATCACCACTGTTTTCAGTTGCCCAACCTAATGCGAACCACATATCCGCTTTGCTCGGATTTCTTTTTACGGCTTCCTCAAAATATTTTCCTGCTTTTGCCCAATCACCTCTTTTTGCAAAAATCAAACCTAAATTATAAGGAGCGGATGGATGGTCAGGTGATAATTTGAGACAAGTATAAAAATGTTCTTCTGCCTTTGTTAGTTCATTGAGTTCATAACAAAGGACCCCCGCGTGATAATGAGCATCTGCGTCTGAATGTTTTTCTAACCATTTTTCAAAGAATTGTACTCCTTCCGCTATCTTTCCAATTCTCTGATAACATTTTCGCCGTTCATCTAACCATCGGGAGCGGTTGGGCTGGTAATCGAAAAATGGAACATGGGCTAACGAAAAAAGAATAAGGAAACCAAAAATAATCAAAGTAGCCCAATTCCATCTTTTGTTCGAGACCGTTTCCCATAATGACGAAAAAACAATACCACCAAAAATAAAAAAATAGGGGAGAAGGGATATACGATATCGACTTCCTGCTATCAAAAGCGAAAAAATGCTGATATTTGTTGCAACAAAAAATAACAAGACGAATATGAATTTCCAGGAGCAAGTGCTTATTTTTATCGGTATAGCCCCTTTTGATGACAAGGAGATAACGAGTAAAATAAGGCTTAAAGTGAATAAACTCATTGCGAGAGGAAAACGAGGTAAGTATTTTAGTACTGTTGAAACTTCTCGCTCATAATAAATCACTTTATTTTCATCCAATTCTTGTGGGGAAAAAGTCCATAAAAATCGTTTTAAGCATTTTTTAAGATTGAGCCATGGATATGTTTTTATATTATGTATAGCACCGGAGATAAGATAATTTTTCCATTCCTTATAAGTTGCTCTTCGTTCCAATCCTAATTGTTTTCCTAAGCCAAGGGTCATTCCGTCCAGATCAAATATTTCCACCGTATCCTCAGGCGTTTTATTGAGCCATCGAAGCATCTCCGGTGTATATGAACCGTATTCGGGTGTGTCCGGGTGAAAAGCGATGGAGATACTACATTCGCTATTATGTGAGCCTGAAGTAAACGAACCACAAAGATAGTAATTGTATAAAGATAATGGAAGCACAGATAGTAGTGCAGAAACTAAGAATAACAATCCTGTGTAAAAAACAGTTTTTAGCCGTCCCGGATGAAAAAAAAGGAACATAACAAATATTGTTAGCGGGAAAATGAGAATAAACACTTCGCCACGGAACCATGCCCCCATCCCGAATATAAGACCTGCTAAGGAAAGTAGTCCTAATTTATTTTTTTTATATGCCTGTAGAAGTAAATTGAAACATAATAAATTTATGGTTATAAAGATGGTAACCTGATTAAGTTCCATATCATAGTGGACAAACGCCCAGTAGGTAGCCACTCCTAATGCAGAAAAAAGCCCGGCTTTATAATCAAAGAGGTTTTTGCCTAATAGATACACAAGGAATATATTAAGAAGTCCAATACAAATTTGAACCCATCGCACGGCGAGATAACTACCTTCTGTTAACCAATAAATCAATGCAAGGAATAAGGGATAGCCCGGTGGATTGGGAAGGGGATGACCTTCCATAAATGGATTACCTTCATTCCGTGGAGGTGTATAATTACCGGATAAGATAGCCCTTGCCCAGTAATCTTTAAATTCCGCATCGTGTAGGGGTGCTGAAAAATCCGGATTTTTTATTGCATCGGAAAGGTAAAGGACTCTTAACCCCAATCCTAAGAAAAGAATTAATAATATCCAGAAAGATTGCTTCGTAATAGGACCTCTCCTTGTAATTATGATGAGTCGAACAAATCAGACGAGTCTGACGAGTCAAATATATCAGACAGGTCTGAATTGTTCGATAGGCATTTTAAGCATTCAATTTTTTTAATTCCGGAGCATGTTTCTGCACTTTACGGATAATTTTTACAATGTCTTCCATATCTTTTTCTTTCCCCAGTAAAATATGATGGGGTAACCATGTACCACTCTTATAGCATAAATCTTCTGTTATAGGACAGTATGTTTGTGAATAATCATAAAAGTTAGCATTCTGGAATGCAGGCTGTTTATAAATCGGATATGGATAACCTGATGTTATAGGTAATCCTTCCGCATGTACTGCTTTTACAAACAATTCTCGAGAACAACCAAACTCTTCCTCTTTGATTCGAATACAAATAAGATGATATGCCCTTCGTGTAATGCGATTACTTAAGGGTTGGGGGTAAATACCGGGTATATCCATTAAAGCCTGGGTAAGATAAGTACCATTTGCTTCTCGAATTTGCAGTTGTTTTTCTGCTCGGGATAACTGTGCTAATAGGATATTTGCGGTAAACTCGTTCATTCGCACATTGGTCCCAATTCGTTCATGATAATACCAGGGACCCGTTTTTGAGCGACCACAATTGCTTATAGAACGACATATATCCGCAAAATTTTCATCATCAGTAACAATGGCTCCACCTTCACCTGCAGTAATATTTTTAGACATCTGGAAACTAAATACACCTCCAAGCCCTAATGTTCCTGCTCCTTTCCCTTTCCATGCTCCGCCCCAGGCATGACAGGCATCTTCAATTACAACAAGATTATGTTTCTGTGCCACTGCATTAATTTTATCCATATCGCAGATTTTCCCACCGAAGTGAACAGGGATTATGGCTTTTGTTCGAGGTGTAATTGCAGATTCAATTATGTCAGGGTCCATACACCATGTTTCGTCTACATCTACAAAAATAGGAATTCCACCCATACGCACAACTGCAGAAGCGGTTGCAATAAATGTATAAGGGGGGACTATGACCTCTTCACCGTGTTGTAATCCTATTGCTTGTAGTGTTATTTCAAGTGCGGTTGTTCCGCTATTACAAGAGACACAATATTTCGCTTTTTGAAACTGAGAATAGACTTCTTCAAATTGTTTTACTTTCTCACCATAGAACCATTTTCCACTTTCGAGAACTTCTAAAATAGCATTTCGTTCTTGCTCGTCAAAAACAGGCCAGGAATGCCACTTTTTTTCGGGAGGTCTTACAGGTTCTCCTCCTAATATAGCAAGTTCGTTTATATTCCCCATACGTATCTCCTGTTGTAAATAATTCGGATTTTTTGTCGTAATTAGATTAAGAAAATCAATATTAGAAACGCAAATAGAACAGTACTATATAAAGAAAACAAATTTATTTTTTTTTTTAATTTATTTGTATAATGAAATAAAATCACGGATAAATTCGTATAATAAATAGATGGTTATTTGTAAAAAAGGAAAAGTGATATGAAGAAAATTTCGTCCGTTTTTTTCGTAATAGGCGTTTTGCTAAGTATCAATTGCGTTCTACAAACCAAGCATACTATTGAGGCACATATCACACTTGATATTCGACATGTTCAGGAGCAAGCGGGTAATCTTTTAGATTATGTAGAGAAGAAAACAGATGAATTACCCGTTAAAGAAGAGGATAACAAGAACAAAACCAGTTGGTTAGGTTCAACTTTCCATGTATTTACTCCTGTTTATGCTGAAGCATTGGCGACGGTTTCTCCATTGGCAAAAGAAATTGCAGACCGTATGCGTGAACGGTTCGAACAAATTGAACAATTAAAAAATCAAGGATGTCTTGCGGAAAATAATAGGGGATATCTGGAATTGAAAGAATGTGATGCCTTGAAAGATGCGGAGAAGAAAAATGAGATTCAAAGATTACTTTCTGATGAAAATAAAGATAGGAAAGCCTTATATAAGGAAATTGCCAATCTAAACAAAAATATTCCTGACATGTCTATCTCTAAAATAGAATCTATTTACGCATTGGAACGTATTCAAAGAGCCAAACCCGGACAAACAGTTCAATTACCGGATGGTAATGATGATTTCCAGAAGATAAAGAATAGTTCTTTAGGCCAAAAATTAGGAGATAAATGTATCCCTGGCGCCTGGATAATAATTCCATAATAGAAAACACCCCTCCCGTTTCTTTTCTTGAACCCCTAAAAATGATTATTTATACTTGTTCATCAAAGAATAAGCCCTGTACTTTTTGCCAGCGTGACAGAAATTTTAGCCATTCTTCCGGTGGTATTTGACGGATAACCTGATTTTGAGAATCTAAAATCTGAATAACAATTCGTTGATTTTCTTCATCTACCTTTAAACGCGTAGTTGTCATGGGAAGTTCTAATTTTTTCAGAATTTCATTTCGTTCAGTTGTAATTTGCCCGACAGTTTCCTTTTGCAATTCGGCTCTTTGTTCCGCCTCGCCGGGAGCAGTTCTGTCAGAAACAACAACTGGGTTTTCTGCTCCTGAACCTTGTGAAGAAGGAATGCGAGGCGGAGCGGGTAACGGAGTTTCTCCATGTATAACCATAGGAAGAGCCGCGGTATTCTGAAAATCAATACGCGACATACCCATAGTGCTCCGCCTCCTCTATTTTATCTCAATAATGCTAATGCTGTCTGGGGAACGATATTGGCTTGTGCAAGCACAGATGTTCCCGCATTCACCAGAATTTGATTGCGAGTAAACCGGATTGTTTCCTGGGCAATATCTGCATCGCGGATAGCACTTTCTGAAGATGCTGCATTTTCTTCTTGAATGGCAAGAGTGTTAATAGTAAACTCTAACCGATTTTGATAAGCACCTAATTTACTTCGGAGAGTATTTACACTTCTTAATGCATCGTCAACTTTTGTGATAGCCGCAGCAGCAGAATCTGCAAAAGCCAGAGAAATCCCACTTACACCTAACACACTGGCATTTGCTGCATCAATGGAAACAGTCAGTGTTTGTCCTTGATTAGGACCTGCTTGAAGAACAACACTGTTGGTAGCACTTAATATCCGTAAACTATTGAACTCAGTATCATTAGCAATCTTATCGATTTGCGAAATTAACTCCTGTGCTTCTGTGTTCAATGCACTTCGATTTGTGCTACTTAGTGTTCCATTCGCTGCCTGAACTGCAAGTTCGCGAATCCGTTGCAGGATATTTGTTGTTTCGCTCAATGCACCTTCTGCTGTTTGAACCAGACTGATACCGTCCTGTGCATTTCGTTGAGCCACATTTGTCCCGCGAACCTGAGCCCGGAAACTTTCTGCGATGGCAAGCCCTGCTGCATCATCCGCAGCGCGGTTAATACGCAGACCACTACTTAACCTTTCCAGACTTTTATTAAGGTCAAGAGTAGACTTCCGTAGAACCCGTGCGGTATTTAAAGCCGGGATATTTGTGTTTATTCGAAGTCCCATAGTTCTTACCTCCTTGAGTGTTTAACACTTATCCAGAATTCCCTTTCTTTTAATTATCAGACATGCTTTCAGGTCTTTCACGCCATCCCTGAAAAGGTTAATACTGATAATATATGTTCCAGACAGAGGGCAGGGGATATACCCTGCCCTCGAGAGTAACTTTACCTCAACAACTGCAATGCTGTCTGGGGAACAATATTAGCTTGTGCCAATACAGATGTCCCTGCGTTCAGCAAAATTTGGTTTCGGGTAAAGCGTATCGTCACCTGAGCAATATCTGCATCGCGAATAGCGCTTTCTGATGCGGAGGCATTTTCCTGCTGGATAGCGAGGGTATTTATTGTGAATTCCAGACGATTCTGATAAGCACCCAATCTTGCTCGCAGGGTATTTACAGTGCCTAATGCCGCATCAATTACACTGATTGCGGAAGCGGCTAACACAGCAGAAACAACACTGACAAGACTGACACCCAGTGCAGCGGCTGTTGCAGAAGCCATACTCAAAGCAAGGGTTTGTCCGGAATATACCCCTGCTTGAATTTGAATAGCACTGGTTGTATTTAAAACTGTGATACCGTTGAATTCTGTATCGGTAGCAATTGCATTAATTTGTTGAATCAGTTGATTGATTTCACCTTGTATTGCCGAACGATTACTATCACTTTGTGTGCCATTTGCCGCTTGAACAGCCAGTTCACGCATCCGTTGCAGAATATTTGTCGTTTCGCTCAAAGCACCTTCTGCTGTTTGAACAAGACTGATACCGTCTTGGGCATTCCGCTGGGCTACACCTGTTCCCAATACCTGGGAACGAAATGCTTCAGCGATAGCAAGGCCCGCCGCATCATCTGCAGCACGATTGATACGCAAACCGCTGGATAATTGTTCCAACGTTTTGTTCAAATCCGCTGTTGTTCTGCGGAGTACCCGGCTTGCATTTATTGCCGGTATATTTGTGTTAATTCTTAAACCCATAACTAAATTCCTCCATGAGTTATTGTTATCCCATCCATGAGTTTTTTGTCCAAGAGTAATTCAATTTTAATCAAACCTTATGTTTCCCATCAATTATCTTAATAATTGTAATGCTGTTTGTGGGACGACATTGGCTTGAGCTAATACGGAAGTTCCTGCGTTTACAAGTATCTGGTTACGGGTGAACCGAATGGTTACCTGAGCAATATCCGCATCGCGAATAGCACTTTCAGAGGCTGAGGAGTTCTCTTGCTGAATGGCTAAGGTATTAATTGTGAACTCCATACGGTTCTGATAAGCACCCAATGTCGCCCGCAAGGTATTTACAGATCTCAAAGCATTGTCAACCAGTGTAATGGCGGATTCTGCAAGAGACCGAGTGGATACCGCCAGATTGTTTACACTCAGTATCGCTGCCGTAGCACCGCTAATTGTTAAACTTAGCGTTTGCCCTTGTAAATAACCTGCTTGCATGACAACTGATTGTGCCCCTGTTAAAACTTTGATACCATTAAACTCTGTATCCGTAGCAATCTTATCAATTTGACTAATCAATTCACCTACTTCGGTCTGGATTGCGGCACGGTTGGTATCACTTTGGGTTCCATTGGCTGCCTGCACGGCTAATTCGCGAATTCGTTGCAGGATGTTTGTCGTTTCGCTCAAGGCTCCTTCTGCCGTTTGAACGAGACTAATACCATCCTGAACATTTCGCTGAGCCACCTGTGTACCACGAACTTGAGCGCGGAAACTCTCTGCAATAGCCAGTCCTGCTGCATCATCCGCAGCACGGTTAATTCTCAGACCACTGGACAATTGCTCTAAGGATTTGTTTAAATCCAGTGTGCTACGGCGTAACACACGGGCAGCGTTTAACGCTGATACATTTGTGTTAATACGAAGTCCCATAGTTATTCCTCCTTGAGTTACTTATTTCTTTGGGCTTTCCCTGCCCTTAATTGTTTCATTTTGAACACACCTTTTACTGTTAAAGTTTTATTATCTTAACAGCTGCAATGCAGTTTGTGGAACGACATTCGATTGGGCAAGTACGGAAGTACCTGCATTTACCAATATCTGGTTCCGGGTAAACCGTATTGTCTCTTGTGCTATGTCCGCATCACGAATAGCACTCTCCGAAGCAGCCGAATTTTCTTCCTGAATCGCCAGTGTGTTAATTGTAAATTCAAGACGATTCTGATAAGCACCCAGAGTAGCGCGGAGTGTATTTACACTCTTTAGAGCATTATCTACTAAGGACAATGCAGATACCGCACCTGCCATTGTAGATACATTTACAATATCAACAGAAAGGTCATTCGTTTTTGCCCCACCAACAGTTATTGCCATTACTTGCCCGCTGAAAGCACCTACCTGTAAATTTACTGTTTGAGAGACGCTCAATATATAGATTCCATTAAATTCGGTGTCGGTGGCAATCTTGTCGATTTGTTGTAATAACTGTTGAACTTCTGTGTTAATTGCAGCGCGGTTGGTATCGCTCTGAGTGCCGTTTGCTGCTTGTACTGCCAATTCGCGAATTCGTTGCAAAATATTTGTGGTTTCGCTTAATGCACCTTCTGCGGTCTGTACCAGACTAATACCGTCCTGTGCATTCCGTTGAGCTACATTTGAACCACGAACAATTGAACGAAACGCTTCTGCAATAGCAAGACCTGCTGCATCATCGGCTGCACGGTTGATTCTCAACCCACTTGAAAGCCGTTCCAATGTTTTGTTCAAATCCAGCGTTGAACGCCGTAGAACGCGTGCCGCATTCAATGACGGTACATTGGTGTTAATTCTAAGACCCATAACAAATTCCTCCATGAGTTAATGTTTGTTGCGTCCTTGCCTTGTGTTGTTTTGATTGTCCCTTAATCAAAACAACGAATATGCTTCGGTTTTATGTTGCGTCCCTACAACATACCTATGCATTTATATTCAACTTTTATTACTACATATGGTCCGAACTGACATTTACCGGGTCACCTCCTTTCGATGCCTTCGGACACCCTTTTGTTTTCAATATTAAACTGTTTACTTTACCACTTTACATCTATTTTATCGGCAACTTTAGAAAAAACTTTAGAAAAATTTTAAAAAAATTTATTTTTTTTGCCATAACATAAATAAGTTCTGTTAATTATAGGTAAAATACTATAAAATCAATTATTAGATGTTTTATGATTAAAAAAAATAATTCACCCCGATTTTTAAACTTTCTTTTTAAGGATTGGATATCAAATTTTAAGAGAATATACTTGAAATAGGATAAATATAATGTTGCACTACTATATATTGTATGTTCTTATTTTTGTGCCCTTCCTGACTGAATAATATCCATGGGTAATTCTTTACGGTATTGGTCGATATAAAGTCCAATTTTTTCAAATGGAATAGGAACAAATTCAAAATTTAGAGTTTTTAAAATTTCTGAATTTGTTGTGAAATCTCCGTGTTCTATTTTGATGAACATTTGGGGGTCTTTTGTTTCTAAGTTATTTTCGGATATAAAATTAGAAGGTTTTCTTAAAATAGATTGACCACAATTCCAGAATATATTTTTTTGTGCGATATTTTTATTATTGTTATCCAAAAGGTTTTTTAAGTCAGGGTAACGGTTTAGATATAATTCTTTATCTATTGCAGGATTATCAAGGAAATCTTTTACAAAACTAATCCAGCGGTCCTGTGTCCAGGGGGTACAACTGATTCCGGTTCGGCAATGGGCAAAAATACAGTTTTCAATAATATTATCTTTGCCTCCATGTAGCTGAACACCTCCGAAATTACCTGCTGAACTATGATAGAAAATATTTCCATAAATATGAACTCCGCTTATGGCATCATCTAATCGAATACCTGCTTGACCGCATCCGGGTTGTTCTGCCCCTTCTCGCCAACTTCCGATATGGTGCCAATAATTATAACGGAATATCAATCCTCGATAAGTTGGATTTCCCCACATATCTGCTCCGCCCTGGTCATCGGACTCTAATAGAACATTAAATACTTCGTTAAATTCAATAATAGAATCATTTACATCTGTTCTGAAGGCGCTACTGGGTATGTGATGAACTAAATTATGAGAGATTTTATGCCCTACACCATTCATGTATACTGCGGGGTTGTAAGTATGGTCAATACGTGCTATATTTGAAAAATAGCAATTATCAACATTAAATCCGCTGGGTGTTAGTGTCTTGCGGTCTCCACCATTCATATATATTCCCCCTTTTCCTAAAAAATGAAAATCGCAGGACTGAACCCGATGATTCTTGCCCATATTAACGGTTAAACCGTAACCTGCTGATTCTCGAAAACTACAACCTAATATCTGGATTGCTTCCCCATCAAATATCTGTACCAGATTGCTCGCACCTAAGCGGAAATGAATTCGTTCAAAAGAAACGTATTCTGTTTTATCAAATATAACCATAGGTTTATCAAATAAAGATAATTCTACAATTGCACCATCCAGAGAAGCAGGCGGATAAAAATACAGGAAAAGATGTTCCCTATCCATGTACCATTCCCCGGGTTGGTCTAACTCACATAATAGATTAATGGCATAATATCGGGCTCCTTCTCGATAACCATATGCCGAACCTGGACTTGCTAATTGTACCTCGCCATTTTCTTTATCAACGGAAACGACTGTTTCATATGAATCCGCCCAATCATAATACCAATACCCATAAAGTAAAATATTGGTTTCATTTGCCCATTCTGATAAAGGACACCCCTCTAATTTCAACCGGACATTTTTCATAATATAAGCATTTGGATTTTCTGGTTCTACTTTCTCGCCCTGAACAGCCGATACTTTCAGAAAACCTTCATTGGGAAAGCGGGATAAGGTCATGGGGAGTTTGTTGAAAAACAATTCAGGGCAGGGGTAAGTGTTGTAATTGTTATAACTTCTATCCTTTGCTCGAACTTTTGCACTCCCGAAACCTGCCAATTCTAAAGGAGGTAATTCTTTTATTCCATACTTTCTTAAATCTATAACATAGATTTTATCCTTTACATCTGCACGAAGCCGTTCAGACCCGGGTTCGTCTGTTACCTTTTTGAATCCTTCTAATCGAATACCTCCGTTAAAAACGACATATGCAGTTTCTTCTCCGCGATAAGTGATGGGAGATGTCGGTGTTCCACTATCTTCTTTTGTAAAAACCAGTGTATCGTTTAATTTATATTCTCCTTCTTTGATTATAACTTCGATACCTCCATCAGGGAGTCCTTTCGTTTGCTTTATGTTTCGTATATAGTCTTTAACCTGTAATAAAGAAGTAAATGGAGATAATTTTGTTCCGTTTCCATGTTTTCCTTCGCCGGGGGTAACATATATTGTTAATGCAGTGCCCTCTGCAAAATAGATAAGAAGAAACAAAGATAGAAAACTCAATAAACAAAAAATATTCTTTTTCATATTTTTCTCTCCAAAAAATATATTTCAGATTTAATTTTCATTGTGCTAACTATATTAATTGATTTTTGCCCGACATATCTAATTGTTAGAGTAAAAATTAAAATAAGTCATGTAATATATCATGGGTATCAATGCAAGGTAAAAGGATATAGGAAGAATGTGATTTATCATGATAAATCTGGTTGGTGGCTTTTCGTGTTTGTGTATGCTGACGGAAAGGTTCTCCTGTGTTCGGGTTGGGCTCATACCGTGGATTACTTGCAGAAATAATTGTTATTCGTATACGGTGTTCAGGAGCAAGAACTAGTGCCGTGTCCCATAGGTCAATTTCGTATTCATAAATTTTTCCCGGCTCAATTAATTTCTCCTGACTAATACTTTCCCTATAGCGAGTTTTAACCATTCCTTCATTTATTAACATGGACCTGCCATCGGGATAGACATCACAAAAACGTGCTCCAAAATCGGTATCTGTTACATTGGTAGAAGCATATAAAACTACCTTTATGGGGCCTATTAAGGTTAGATGTTTTTTTAAGGGTGGAGAAGTGAATAAAAGTAAATCATTTCTTTGTTCAATTTCACGCTGGTCATAAGGACCTGAGGGTGGAAGAAGATTGTTTCCCCCTTTTGATGGGGTTGGGTCAAGTGGGTCATAGGTATAGGAAGAAAAACGTTCCTCTTCGCTGGGTTCAGTAAAGGAGAGATTTCCTCCTGAAATTAGAAACATTTTAACAGGATTAGAACTCCAGGGTAAATTATCATAAAATTGGTATGTGTTTCCTATTTCACCGGGATTTTGGTTGTCGCCGATAATAAACATTCCTATTGCAGATTTTTTATATAAACCGTTGTCTATGCCTTTAAGCCAGTAATTGAACCATTCTTGCATACTACCCACTTTCTCATCAAGGTTTGTTTTATTACGGTCTTCGAGAACAAGTTCTCCGGGATTTGCGGAATGGGCTAAAGGAAGCATAACCAGTTTACATTTTCCAAATGTTGAAGAGGTTGTATTTGTATGTAGTAATCTAAAAAATTCTGTGGAACTACGTTGAAATAAATCAAACCAACCTCCAACGATATATACAGGGACATAGACCCGTTCTGCATGCTTACGAGCATTGCGTTGTTCCCAGAATTCATCATACGAGGGATGTTTTATAATTTCCGGTAGATATTCTTTTGCTGGTCCCCATTCTTCTATTGTATTTTTACGATAACAGCCGTTCGGGAATACTGTTTCATAGAAGTTATCAGAACCGGCTACCAGATATGCACACTGTACTCCTTCGGGACGGGAGGCTAATAATAATTGGGCAGATATGGCAGAGGCAGAAAAACCTATTAGACCAATTTTGCCATTGCACCATTTTTGTTTTTTTATCCATTCGATTGTATCTATTCCATCCTGTTTACCAGGACCGCCCCAACTATCACTACCAAAAACTTCCCATTCCCCCTCAGACCCTACTGTCCCGCGTAGATTTTGAACCAAAACTGCATAACCTGTATCAACAAGATGTTGATGCATTTTTATTATTTGTTTACGATTATAAGGAGTCCGTTCTAATAGAACAGGAAAATCGCCTGTATAGTTAGGAAGCCATAATTCTGCTTTGAGTTTTACCCCATCGCTCATAGGAATTTCTATAGAGCGTTTTGTAGAAAAAATATTGCAGGAGAGAAGTAGAACAAGAAAGGCGGAGAAGATAGCAGTTTTCTTGAATAATTTCATGTTATATTCCAGTTTGTTTTATATTATTACACACCCATTCCATTAATTTTTTTCGGGATACTTTTATTCCTTTCCCTTCGAATTCTTCAGGAAAAGGAAAGTAATATTTAGGTATTTTTATGCTGGATATTTGTTGTTTTAAATATCTTTTTAGGTCGGATTCCTTTTTGTTGTAAGTGAATTCAACAAAGGCAATAGGAATATATCCATATTCCTCATCCTTCATAGGAACGATAACAACTTTGTTAACATAACCACTGGACATAATTTGATTTTCAATTTCTTCCGGTTGGATGTTTTCTCCTCCACATGTAAAAATATTATCCTTCCTTCCCAAAACTTGAAGATAGCCATCTGAAGTCCATTTTCCTATATCCTGAGTAGCAAACCAACCTTCATCATCAAAGGGTTGTTCAATAGTATTCCCTTGTAGATATCCCAGAAACCTGCAAGGACCGCGGACAAAAATATTCCCATCGTTATCTACTTTTACTGTATCGGGGATAAGAGGTTTTCCACAGGTTAATAAATGAGATAAAGAATCATGGGTGCTTGTTGTTGTTACCTGGGAAGACATTTCCGATAAGCCATAAGTTGTATATAGAGGCAGAGACATTTCATAACATTTACGAACTATCCCATGGGGTATAGGTCCTCCGCCCAACAATATCCCTTTTATACTTTTCTCGGAAAAATAATTCTCCTTATCCAGTAATCTTTTCAAAATTGTGCTGACTACAGAAATATGTGTTACTTCGGGTGGTAAATCTGTTTCCCACCAACGGGTGTTCCCGGAGGGAATATAGATACTACCTCCACTTTCTATTGAACGAAATAAAATGGACAAGCCTGAAACATGAAACAAAGGTAGAGAGGCAAGCCAGGTATTTCCATAGTGAAAGGTTAAATTTCTATTGCTATAATGAGCATTTTGTAATAAGTTACTTAATGTCAAAACGACTTTTTTGGGGGAAGTAGAACTCCCTGAGGTCATTATGATGAATATACTTTCTTCTATTGCAAGGCTGTTTGAGATATTGGGTATGTTGAACTGTTCCACAGCCTCAATTTTTTGATAAGATACAACAGGAATAGGAAATTCTGAATATTTATAAATGCAATTATCCTCACAAAAAAGAATTGATATTTGAGTTTCTTGTATATACCTATTAATCAATGAGGGTGGGTCAAAAGGAGAGAATAAAACAATCTGGGTGTTTAATCTAACTGAAGCACATATAAGTATTAAAGCATCTGGAGAAGTTGCGGATATAAGACCTATTCGTTTTCCTTCCAGTTTTGATAAATATTTAATAAATTTATCAGACTTTTTCCATATCTCTCTAAAACGAATAACACCTTCACAGGTTTGAAATAGAGGATATGACGAATATTCTTGAAAATAATCCTGTAATTTGCAGTTAAACACAGTTATAAATAAATTTTCCTGTATCTACCATTGGACAACAATATTTACAGTTTTTTCATTTGGACTGGCTTTATATTCAAAACGCAAATCTTTAAATGGGTCATAAGGATAAGGCTTTGTATTTACAACAACCTGTCTTGCTACATCACTTCGGGGAATAAAAATAACTGTTGGAGCAACATTTCCATCAGGTTCATAACTAAGTTTGAAAATATTTCCCTTTGTATACCATGTAGGGTTTTTCCCTGCAATTTTTTGAGGATATGTCTGAATTAATTTGCTTAATACGGGCTTCGAATTTCCCTCACTATCTAATATACCATAAGGGTTTATTGTATCACGGTCATAAGAATTATATACCCAACCTAAATGGTACTGGTCCATAAGTAAGAACCAATCATCTAAAAACCGCATTGTTTCAGCAGGATTCAATGCTACACCGAAATCGGTTATCAACATAGGAATTCCCCATCGGCGGGATTCACGAACTCTTTGAGAAATGGTAGTTGACATAATCCAGTTATTTGTTTTTCCGTATGTACTGTTTTCATTTTCATAAAAGGGGTCAAAATAGCGAACAGCGTATACAGCAAACCCCGTAGGTTGAAATTGCAATCCTGTGGGAATAACTACACTTGAAATTAACATGGGTTGGAAGTAAAGTGTAGTTTTAAAGTTATTGGCTATTTTCATTTTCTCGATACGCTGATAGAAATCTGAAAGTATGGTTGCTTCAAATCCGGGACCTATATGAGGCCAGGGTTCATCGAATACTTCAAGTCCTATCAAATTAGGAAGTTTATCTACATTGGAAAGGACATATTTAAGCATATCTACATAACTATTTTTTAATAAATCACTCCGCCAGAAATAATCGAAACAACTCATTACTGGTTTTGTAAAATAATTTTTATAAGGAGGCGAGACAGGAGTAACAGAATAACCTCCATCATGTACAGCCCAGTCTGGAAAACCACTACCTCCAAATCGACGATGAAATAGGTCTTGATGAACACATAGCAGAACATCAATTCCCAATTCCTCTAACCACTTTAATCGTTCTAAAGTATTCCGCATATATTTATCATTGTATTGACCTGAAACGGGTTCTATAGCCTCCCAAAAAATTAAATATCGTACCAGATTAAATCCCCAATCTTTTAATCTTGCGAAGTCCTCTTTTTTTTGCCATGGGAGAAAATCCTCTGCACTTTTTGCGGAATTGGAAACGGTAATTCCATGGTAAATAGTAATTCGTCCTTGTTCGTCTAATAAATATGGTGGTCTCAGGGTAACTGTAGCATCATCTTTTTTACCTGACTGTGCGTAGGAAAAGAGGGAAACAAAACATATCAGGAACAGTGAAAAAATAATGGAAGCGATGCTTTGCATTTTCAAAAAATATTTATTCATGTGAACTAATCCCTTCAATTTTGAGAAAACCATCTATAATTCTAATAGATTATGGAATTCTAATTCATTTTTCTGTTTTACAATAACAGGTAATTTGGTTTATAATAACAATATATGTGGGGTCGTAGCTCAGTTGGGAGAGCGCATGACTGGCAGTCATGAGGTCGGGAGTTCGATCCTCCTCGACTCCACCATTCTTTTTTTGGGGGAATTATTCAGAAATTAATAAAATTAAATTTTTATGTTTTTATAATGGAATCCCTTCTCAAATTTGTCCAATTTATGTTTATCTATCTGAACAATAGGGGATTCAAAATGTATTCTATCACACTTTTTAAAATACCTTTATATAAAATATCAAAACATCAAAATTATGCCTCTCTGTTATTTTAATATCCTATTTTTCTGTATCATTTTTGAGTAGTTTTCCTTTTAGTTCATTATGTAGTAAGTATTTATTTTTTTTCAATGTTTTAATAGTATAAAGGAATATGTTTTTATTCTCCGTTAGTGGGGGAAAGTTTTTCGCCTTTTTTGAGTAGCCATATATTTCGGAAGTATATGAAAAGGGTTGTAAATAGTCCGATGGCATATAGCCACTCTTTTTGAAATGAATAGGAAATAATTTGCAAGAATGAAGCCAAAAGGCTAAGGTACCAGAATATTGATGGGATGAAACTTTGTTTTTTTACTTCTGTTGCTATCCATTGAATTAAGAAGCGAAAAGCAAAGAGTATCTGCCCTATTAATCCGAGAAAAATCCATAAACTATAACGGACTGCATGGGTTTTTGCCATTTCACGGACATTGAAAAATTTCTGATAGAAAACATAACAAACAACAACTGTGGATACAATAAAAGCAAGGAGGACAAGCCCATGTATAAAATAATAACGGAAAGGGGTAAGTTTATTTTGTTTTCGCCAGATATGAATTAAATTGCGGGCATATACCAGTAGATTGAAGCCGTAACTGACTACACCCACAGGTGAAAGAATATATACCCCATATCCCAAAAGTAGGATAGAACCCACAGAACTCATATACCAGAATATGATGGGGATAACACTACGTCCCAATTTTTCGGACCATATCCACTGTATATAAAATCGTCCAAAAAAAATGACGGCACCTGTAATGCCAACTAATTGCCAGATAAAATCCCAATTATAAAAATCTATCATGTAGTAACACCTTTGAAATAATATCTAAATAATAGGAAAGAGAACAAGGATATGTTTGTATTCTAAATAAAAGCAAAGAGAGTATTAAAACTTGCATGATAAATGAGAAAACTATTTCTCAGGAATCTAATAGAAAGATACTAATTGATACGAACCTATGTATAGAAATATTCACTCAATTAGCCCTAAATATTTTCCCAACCAGTAAGGAAATAGATAAAAAGTAGGTGCCCTTTCTGTTCTTCCCCCATCTCCCTGAATGGCTTCCCAGCGATTCTTATCCCAGCGGATTACAGCAGTTTCCCCCGGGGGGAGAAGTCGTGATGTCTGTATTACTTCCAGAATAGGTTCACGAACCAGACGAATGTCTTCTCGGGACCTGTTATCTATCGTCCAATTAATAAGGTCATAGGGAATTTCCCTTAATGTTTTTACGGACATTTCCATGTTTGAACTATTACCCGTACACCACGTATAAATAAAATTGAACAATGGACAATGTTCGTTTTCTATACCTTTATACCAATGCTGAATACTGTCGCGGTATATCTTTAATACTTGTTCATCTTTTTCATATCGGAACAAAGCGGGATAGGAAAATGCTAACAATTCGTCATCTATATGAGTCCGTGATGAAGGACCATAATTTTTTGCTTTTTTTGCGAGAGAAGCATAATCTTCATCTATCAACAAATGTTCATATTCCTTTTGATATTTTTCATTACCTGTAATGTGGTATGAGGCTTTTAAATAAGATAAAATTTCTAAGGCATTTACTCCTCTTTCGTTTGACCAATGAGGGTCATGTTTGAGCAGTTCAGGAGACCATACACCCCAGCGTGTATGTGTCCCGTCGATATCTTTAAGTACAAAACCATCTGCAATGATTTTATCCATCACACGAGAGACGAGAGATTTTAATATTTGTTTATCTTCATCATCTGCACACAAATCATAATAAATTGCCCAGCCGAAGAAATGAGCAGTAATCTCATCGCTACTTGTATCACCTTTCCATAACCATTTCCCATCATGGGACTTGCGCCAGCGAGTTTCAACAGGTTTATATCGTGGGTCTAATACTCGCATCAGCGATTTTTGTTGAGGGGTTATTTCTTCATTGGGGTCGTTCACCTGTGTCCAATCCGCAGGGACTACTGTTCTTGCAATGAAACCGGGCAATCCTGTTACTTCTTCCAGAAATAAAATGGCTTGAAAGATATGTTTCGCTCGTTGTTGGACTTTTTCATCTTTTGTAACTGCGTATTGAAGTGATAAACTTGCAAGATACATATTTGTATAACCGCCATCATTATCATCGTCCTGAGGTTCCCATGTTGACAGGTCTCCGGGAACACGCAATTTACAATGTTCCACGATACCCGGTTCCCTTGTATGTCTCTCTTCTGTTATTTTTTCAAAATAATTTGCCTTATCCGCTAATGTTTTCTTATCTATAGATAACCGACTTACCCCTTTTACTGTGCTAATATATATATGATTATTATTAACAAAAATATCACGGATATTATCATCTAATAACCATCGTTTACTCCGAAAAACCATTTTACTTTTGATATTTCCATCAGGTAAACATACCAAACCATTATTTGTCCCTACCCATACTTTGTCAGATATATTATCATATACAATTTTTGTAATTATCGCCCCCGGGAAGTCTGTATGCATATATTTTTTTATTATCCTACCATTTTTTAATACTGTAATACCGCCCAATCCTCCTGTCCAGATTTCATTGTCTTTCACAACACACACGGTAAGTAAATTATTCGAAACCAATTCTTTTTCCGGATTCCCTGCGTCGAATAAGTCTTCTTTTTGTTTATAGTGCTTCAATTCATTTTTTTTATTTATGCAAATTAAGCCACTTTCTGTAGCCACCCAGATGTTTTCATCATTATCAACAGCAATATCACGAATACTTCGGGGAAATGCGGATTTTATTTTTGTCCATTGTTCATTTTCTGTCTTTATCCAAATTCCTTCGGGACTACCTATTATAATTTTTCCCTCTGGAATCTTTATCACTGCAATCGGAATATTATCTATTTCCTCAATTCGTTCTATTTTGTTATTTTCAAGAACATACAATCCATTCCACGCACCTAAATAAATTTTTCCATTTGAATCTGTTTCTATATCAAAAATATGTCCATTTTCTATCTTCTCATTGGGAATATTTATCCAATTTGGATTATTTAAAGAAGAAATTTGAAACAAACCTTTTTCTGTTCCCAAAAATAAGGCTGTATCATTCCCTTCTTGCTTAACGTAAACAGGTGAAAAAGTTTGGTCAGAGAAAAGATTTTCCTCCCTCAAGGGGAAGGGAGTATTAAAATAATGTTCATAAGGGATATCAGGCATTCCCTGTAATACAACATGCAATATACAACAAAAAAATAAATGTAAGGAAAAACTCATACAGTCTCCTTATTATGTCCAAGTTAATTTTAAAGATTTATTATAATGGAATTAGATATTAGCAATCATAATGAAGTTTCATAAAGGATATTAAAAGTAATTTAAGGTCCTGAAAGTTTGTTTTTCTGTTTTTATTGTTTTTATAGCAACGAGTCTTGAATTTTTGTTATGATATATGACACTAAAAATACATAAACATTGTCTATTTCCTGACAAAAATGTAAGTGTTTGAAAGTAATGGGTAGATATTTTCTATTAATAACTATTTTATCTGGTTTGTTTTTTCAGATTTCTTCTGCAGAACCGCTCAGTTTTGCGGATGCGGTAGCCAAAATGGAAGCCAATAACCCTGCACTTTCATCAGTAGACGAAGAAATTCGACAAAAAGAAGAAGAGATGAAATCTGCGAAAGGGCTCTATTACCCGAAAGGAGAATTGGAAGTAAAACAAACCTTTTTAGATTCCCCTATAGAAATAGGTATAGACCCGATACCGTTTTCGTATGAGGTGCAGGAGAAGCAATTTACGAAGGGTCAAATTAAACTAAGTTTACCTGTTTATACAGGTGGGCGTATCACAGCGGTTAATGAGGTCTCCAAACATCGTAAAACAGAAGCAGTCGCACAAAAGGAATGGACACGGTTCCAATTACTGACAGAACTTGCTCAACGGTATTATGGGTTGGTACTAGCAGAACAAAACTATAAAGTTCAAATATTAAAAAGGGAACTGATGGAAAAACATGTGGACCGTGCGGAACGGCTTTTCCGTGAAGGGATTATTGCTAAAGTAGAATTGCTTCATGCTCAGGTTGAATTGGCAAAAGCGAAACAGGAAGAAGATTCTGCACAAAGAGATATTTTTATTATTCAGGAAGGACTTAATAATATTCTTTTTGAAAATAATATGTGGGAACCTGATTCAGAATTATTCCTCTTAACCAGTGAACCTCCTATTGATACATTTAAAGGTAGCATAGGCGAAACTCATCCTGCTATATCTATCATAACTTCAAAGGTTGAACAGGCAAATGCAGGCGTAAAAGCAGAAAAGGGAGCAAATCGACCTACGGTTTATCTTTTTGGGATGCATGAAATTTTTGAGGATGATTTAACTTTGTTAGACCCAACTTGGGCAGTAGGGATTGGTTTGAACTACACATTTTTTGATGGTTTTCAAGGGAAGCATAAAACGGCTTCGGCAAAAGCGTTAGTCCGCAAAGCAGAATATATGCGTGTGAAAATAAAAAAAGACCTTGAAAGTCTTGTTGTTAAAAGATATGAAGAGATGAAAAAATCGCGGGAACAGTGGGAAAGTTTTGACACCACCTTACAATTAACAGCAGAAAATCTGCGAGTCCGTACCAAAGCATTTGAAGAAGGTGTGAGTACTTCTATTGAGGTTGTGGATGCTGTGTATCAGCATTCCCGCGCACAACTGGGACGACTTAAATCTGCATATGATTACGATGTTGCCTTATTCCAGTTATTGGAGGCAAGTGGACAATCGTCCCGTTGGCAGGAGTTTATGAATCAGATTCAAGTTATAGAAGCCAATGAGGAAAAATCTCAATCACAACCGTAAGACAGCAATTACATTATGGTTAAATTATACCCAGAAGGGATATAAAAATGCGTCATCCGAGATTAGTGGCTTTTTTTATTTTTATGATAAGCCTTTTTGCGATTTCTTTTCTTTCCTATATCTTTATCCAGCCGCAACCTTTTTACCTTCAGGGAGAAGTTGAAGTCGACAAGATAAATGTTTCCGCAAAGGTTCCAGGACGCGTACTTGAGATTATTGCAGAAGAAGGACAGCGAGTTAAGAAAGGGGATACGATTGCAATTTTAGACCGTCCTCAATTGGAGGCGAAGAAGAAGCAGGCGGAAAGTGCCCAGAAGGCGGCGCAGGCACAATTTGAGAAGGCAGAAAAAGGAGCCCGCGAAGAACAAATCCGTATGGCTTACAATCAATGGCTTCAGGCACAGGCAGGAAAAGAACTGGCAGAAAAAAGTTTTCAGCGGATACAAAAATTATTTGAAGAAGGAGTTGTTCCTGCCCAAAAGCGAGATGAAGTAGAGGCACAATACAAGATGGCATGTCGTCTGGAAGCAACGGCCAAAGCCCAGTATGATATGGCTGTAAATGGCACGCGGGAAGAAGATAAAAAAGCGGCAGAAGCGTTGGTTCAACAAGCCTCCGGTGCGGTGCAGGAAGTGGAATCATTAATAGATGAGGTTCATGTTACAGCACCTATTGATGGAGAAATAGTGGAGCATATTGTTTACCCCGGTGAAATTGCTTCTGCGGGTATGCCCATAGTAACTATGTTAAATCTCAATAAGTTATGGGTTACCTTTAATATTCGCGAAGACCAGATGAATGGATTGCATATCGGCCAGCAAATTGGAGGAATGATTCCCGCATTAAATCGGCATCCTATCGGAATGGAGATTTATTACATATCTCCCTTAGGTGAGTTTGCTACATGGCGAGCAACCAGTGCTTCGGGGGGATTTGATTTGCGAACCTTTGAAGTGCGAGCCAGACCCCTTGTAAAGATAGATGGACTTCGTCCCGGAATGAGTGTCGTTGTTCCATGGGAGAGACCGGATAAAGAAGCCGATTGGGTAATTTATATTCGCAAGAAAATTGATGACATGATAAGAAGATTTGTTTCCAGAAAGGGAATTGTTAAATGACCACTTCTCTGATGCGAGTTTTGAGAAGGGAACTTCATATCATCGCTCATAGCCCTTTCTATTATCTATTTACTTTTGTATTACCCATTATTAGTTTTTTGATTATGTATTCGATCTTTTATCAGGAAATACCTCGCGATTTACCTGTGGTTATTTGTAACAGAGATAACTCCGATTTAGCCCGGCGAATTATCCGTTATACAGAAGCGTCCCCTTCGCTTAGCGTTGGTTTTATTACACCTAATTTTAATGAAGGTGCCCAATATCTTCGAGAGGGTAGGGCATACGCTTTACTTTATATCCCTGATAACTTGGAGCAAAAATTGAAATCGGATAAAGATGAGGCTGTTGTTGCATACTACAACAATCAATGGATGCTCACCAGTAGCCTTATTAGTCGTTCTTTGCGTGAGGTTGTCGGGAAAATTACCTATCAGGAAGAATTTTTATTTCGTTCCCAACGAGGAGATCCAGTAAAAAGTATTCCTCAATATGCTACTCCTATTATCTTGGATTCCCAACCGCTATATAATCCAAATTTAAATTACCGACTTTTTTTGTTGCCTGCACTGTTACCTACAATGATGCAGGCATTTATTATTATGGTTATGATACGCACATTCGGTTCGGAATTGAAACATGGAACAGTTAAAGAATTTATGGAAAAAGCGGGAGGGAATTACTGGATTGCCATTATTGGTAAATCACTCCCCTATACTATAGGTTTTACAACCTTAACTCTTTTTATGCTTACTTTATTAGTCTATGGAGCCAATGTCCCTTTTGAAGGAAATCTAAGTTTTGTCATTGTTGCAAGTATCTTATTTGTTCTTGCATATCAGAGTATTGGTTTTGCCTTTGTGTCTTTGACATCCAACTTGAGAATGGCAAACAGTCTTGGTGGATTTTATGCGGGTCCTGCATTTGCCTTTGCGGGGATAACCTATCCTGTGATTGGAATGCCTTTGTTTGCAAAAGCATGGAGTTATTCTCTACCTATTACTCATTACTTAAGAATAATTTTAGAACAGGCAATTCGCGGTGTGCCCACATGGGTTTCTGTTCCGAATATGCTTATCCTGTTTGCCTTTTTCTTTTTTCCTTTTATACTTTTTGCTCCGAAGTGGGAACGATTCGCTAAATATCCGGAATATTGGGGAAAGATATGAAATACTTCTGGCAAATATTAAAAGAAGAATACATTGCAATTTTTAGTGACCCGGGTATTTTATTAATTATAATCGCAGGGTTAGCGGTCTATACAATGGTTTATCCTTTACCCTATTCACGAGAAGTACTAAAAGAAATAAATGTTGTAGCAGTAGATAAGGATAATACTTCGCTCAGTAGAAAACTTTTACGGTGGATAGATGCTACAGAGGAAGTAAACCTTATTTACCGCGTTTATGACTTCGAAGAAGCCAAAAATATTGTTATTTCTGGCAAAGCCAATGCCATTGTTGTTATCCCGGAAGATTTTGAGAGGAAAATATTAACGCGTCAGAGGTCAGTAGTGCAACTATTTGCAGATGCTTCTTACTTTCTTATCTATCGGCAGGTTTTCACGGGGGTATATAAAGCCACAGCTACAATGTCTGCAGGGGTAGAAATCCGTCGAATGACAGCGGAAGGATTAACCGAGCCTTATGCAAAAATAAAATGGAACATTTTAAATACGGATGTTCGCGCTCTGTTCAATCCTGCAGGAGGATATGCTACTTATGTGGTGCCGGGAGTGCTTATATTGATATTGCAACAGACATTACTTATTGGTATCGGTATATTAACTGGAACAAGGCAAGAACAATATGAACCTTTGCCTGTATCAGAAAAGACAAACAAACCCATCTTTTTTTGCCTTATCCTGGCACGAGGCTTTGCTTATTTTAGTATGTATATCTTTTTCCCCTTATTTTATATTTCGGTTGTCTATCGAGTTTATAATCTACCACAATTAGGCAGACCTTTAGAACTTATGATTTTTCTGATTCCGTATGTTTCTTCTATTATTTTCTTAGGCTTTTCCCTCTGCACATTATTTGTGAGCAGGGAGATTTCCATACCTGCCTTAATTTTTACTTCTATGCCTGCAGTATTACTGATTGGCTTTGCATGGCCCTTAGAGATATTGCCTCAATGGTTGAGAATTGTTTCTCTTTTATTCCCAAGTACAAGTGGTTCCGCAGGTTTTGTTCGCATGAATCAGATGGGTGCTTCCCTTTACGAAGTTCGCTGGGAATGGTTTACACTATGGATATTAAATTTTCTTTATTTTACGACAGCATGGCTATCTTTCCGCCTTTACCATTATCGTATTCAAAGGAAACAACTCCCTTCTTTTTAGCCCTTACTTTTTAAATATTAGTTCTGCAAATTCTCTGTAATTTCAGTGGTTAAATATTTTTTTCATTTTCGGTAACTCATGTCCTTATGCAGGTTCAAAGATATATAGGTGAAAATGCCAGTAATACAAAAGCATGGCGTTAACAACCGTTATATATGCGTTATCCTTTTTATCGCATTTGTTCCATTTTTTACCCATCTTATTATTGGAAGTACTTACGGTTTTTTTAGTTCAATTATTCCTCTATTCTGATGTGAATACTGAGGTTAATGTTGTGTATTATCTTTAACAAAAAAATGAATGAACGATAACTTGTTAGGATTGGTTTTGTTAGAAGTCAGGATACGATTTAATAATTTAGTTGCTATTTTTGCAACAATAAGTTGTATTCTGTTTGTATTTACATCTTCTGTTCATGGACAAACAGGTATAATACGGGCAGAATTACAACCAGGTATTACAGTAGTGTGTAGACCTTCTTATCAGATTTTTCTTGAATGTTCTACATCATCCGGCAAATCCCTCTCACAGACATTGAGTTCTATATTATCAGAACCTACGGAAGCACAAAAATATTCGAATCTTCGTTCCGTTGCTATTCCATTAAATAAAGTCCGCACTTCATTATACTACTCGATTTTCGAATTATTGTTTAATCAAGACAATTTAACCGCGGAGGGTTGGTGGCATACGGTCCCACAGGGATATCGGCTGGATGAAAATGCTCTCAATTTGTGGATAATAGCACTTTCCGGCGATTCTGCACAAAAAGCAGATGTAATGAAGCACCCAAGAAATGCAAGGAGAAAATTACCTTTATCTGAAGGGGGTAAAATATTTTTTTCTTCATCTATTTTCAGACCCGAGTTAAAAGAGCGATTATCAAAAAAGATTACAAAGGTTGAAGAAACGGGAGAAAATCTTCTGGAACCGATAGATGCAATAGATGAAGATTGGGGAGACCCCAAAGCATCGGCTAATGGAACGGTTCTTGCCAAAGAACTTCAATATGGAAAGGATTCCTTAGGAGAGTATGCTACTTACAAATTACAGGCAGGTGAAACGATATATTCTGTTATTGTTCGATATACAGATTATACGGAACATGCTGATATATTAAGAGCTTGTGAAATTGTAAAGAAATGGAACAATATTAGAAATGAACGCATGGTTAAACCCGGTACAAGTATTAAGATTCCGTTAGATATGCTTAGTGATATATATCTTCCCACTGGAAAAGAGGAACGTCGTGTTGCAGATGAAGTGAAGAAGGAAGTAGAACAAATTAAAAGGACAAAGAAAACTGCCGAAACTACAAATGCTCTCAAAGGGGTAGTTGTTATTATTGACCCGGGACATGGAGGTAAAGACCATGGGGCTCCGAGAGAAGTAGAAAAAATTTATGAAGATGAGGTTAACTACGATATTGCCTGTCGATTGAAAGAATATCTTGAACAAAAAACGCAAGCCCGTGTTTATATGACCATCCGGGATGAAAGCCAGAATTATACACCCTCTACGAATAAGAGATTTATAAATGATAAAGATGAATATGTTCTGGTAACCCCTCCACATAATCCTCAAGATTCCGTGTGCTCTACGCATTTACGCTGGTTGTTAGCAAACAGTATTGTGCGAAAGGAAGAAAAGACAAAAATCTCTCGCGAAAAGATAATTTTTATTTCTATACACTGCGATGCTATATATAAGTCTTCTATACGGGGTTTAATGGTATATATTCCTGGAGCAAATTATTATAAGGGAATTGAAAAACTTCCTAAATTTGGGAACAAAATTGATTATTCCATTTATAAAGAATGGCGGGAGCATCAATCCAGGATATATACAACATCAGAGCGAATTAATATAGAAGCCCGTTCAAGAATTTTTGCACAGACATTGATTAAAACCGCACAAAAAAACAAAATTAAAGTTCATTCCAACGGTTCCGCTATCCGGAATGTAATTCGTAAAACAAAATATAACGTTTATGTCCCCGCTGTTCTCAGAAACACAAATGTTCCTACTAGAGTTTTAATCGAATGTGCTAATCTGGCAAACCCTTCAGATTTGCAAAATGTGGCAGATCCTGAATGGCGTCAAAAAATGGCACAAACAATAGCGGAAGCATTGTCTTCTTATTTTGATAGTTAATAGTTGTCCAGATATAGATATTCCTATCTGTTATAATAACTCTTGAATATAGATAAAGGAATAAATTTATGGATACAAACAATCAACCCAATACTCCTACAACATATCAAAAATGGGCAGTAATTATGGCAGGAGGAATTGGTGAACGATTCTGGCCCTTATCTACACCAGAGCATCCAAAGCAACTCTTACAGTTAGGAAGTAATAATATTCTACTAAAAGATGCTATAGAACGAATTCTTCCCATAGTTCCGCAGGAAAACATCTGGCTGGCAACATCTGGAGAACTTAAATCTATTTTTACTTCGTTACATTTATTATCGGAAGGACAAATAATCGCAGAACCCTATCGCAAGAACACGGCAGGCTGTTTGTCTTATATTATAGCTCTTCTTCTTGCAGGATACGGAGATTCTGCAAAGGATATTGTAATGGCAGTGCTTACTGCAGACCAGTTGATAGAACCTATTGATACCTTTGTCCGGACAGTTTCGTGCATAATGGATTATGTAGCCGAGAAGAAAACACTGGGCATTATTGGTATTCCCCCCACAAGACCTGAAACAGGTTTTGGGTATATTGAAGTAGGGGATATGTTAAGCAATGATAGAGATGTGCCAATATATGGAGTGAAAAAATTCCATGAAAAACCCAACGAACAATCTGCAAATGAATATCTCAATGCAGGTAACTATTTCTGGAACAGTGGTATGTTCTTCTGGAAAGTGCAAACCTTTTTAGAAGAAATAAAAGAAGCCAGTTTTGTTCATTGGGACGCCATTATGCAAATGTCTCAGGAACTACAACGAAATGATATGAATAAAGTAAATACTATCTTTCAGAGTTTGCCTAATATCTCTATTGACTACGCACTGATGGAGAGATCTAAAAATATTGTGATGGTAAAAGGGAATTTTCACTGGGATGATTTGGGGTCATGGACTTCTTTAGAAAGAGTTATGCATAAAGATAGACATGGCAATGTAATTTATGGAAGTGCCATCTCATTACGGACAACCAATTCTATCCTCTATAACGATGATTCTCTTCCCATTACCATAGTATCCGCAGGTGTAGAGAATATCGTTATAGCAGTAGCCCATAATGTTGTATTGGTAATGGACAAGAAAGAAGCCCCCAACTTAAAAGAGGTTGTGGGAGAGGTTGAAAGATATAGTCATCAAAGGGAAGAAAAACAGTGAATCAAAGTATAAAGATAGGATAATCTATGTTCCCATTGAGAGATGTCAATCCACGACGAGGATTTCCCGTTGTTGTTGTGTTGATAATAATCTTTAATACCATAATATTTTTTCAATATTTTGATTTGCCAGAAAAGCGAGTAGAATTGATTTTTCGGATTTTCGGTATTGTTCCTGCCCATATTCAATTAATTTCCCTTATTACACATCAGTTTCTCCATGGTGGTTTATTACATCTTATTTCAAATATGTGGGCTTTGTGGATTTTTGGAGATAATATTGAAGACCGTTTAGGACATCTTCGTTTTTTACTTTTCTACATTCTTTGTGGTATTTTTGCGGGGACAATTCACGCTATAACTCAAACAAGTTCAGAAGTGCCTTGTGTAGGTGCTTCTGGTGCTATATCGGGAATCCTCGGAGCCTATCTGGTGTTGTATCCCGGAGCACAAATTTTATGCATTATCCCGATTATCATTTATCCCTATTTTGTAGAAATTCCTGCATTCCTGTTTGGAGGTATCTGGTTCATCTTACAACTTCTCAATGGACTGGTTGTTATGGCAAGTTCCGAAGATGTTGCAGGTGTCGCCTGGTGGGCACATATCGGTGGATTTTTGGTAGGTATATTCCTATTACCTTTTTTTCTCAAACAAGAACTTCCACCCCAGAATCCTCCGGATATACCAGAGGTATAGCCTAAATTCTAATAATTTTCTTTTTCTTACAAAGAACTCTCATAGTTTTTTCTCTTATTCCATTCTCTCATAGTTTTTTCTCTTATTCCATTATAAATATATATTATTTCTCCTACGAATAGAACAGTAAAAGTAGATCGTTTTACTTTTTTATTTTGGTCATGGTATAATTCTTTGCTCCGTTTTTGCTTCAATTTAGTTATGCCTTTCGCTATACAACGAGAAGGAATTTATCGTTGAGTTCATCAAAGAATGAATTGGTTTTTGGTTTGCAACAATTATTTCAAAAATACCCTGCCCGGCGTAGTAGTATTATTCCATTGCTTCAGGAGGTACAAGAGCATTATGGTTATATTTCATCTCCTGCGGTTGATGCAATGTCCGAATATTTAGGAGTATCTGCTTCGGAAATCTATGGAGTAGCATCGTTTTATACCCAGTTCAAATTTACACCGCCGGGTAAATATGTTATTCAGATATGTCAGGGTACGGCATGCCATGTTCGTGGTTCTTCTGTGGTGTTAGAAGCGTTGCGTGAGGAATTAAATATAGAACCGGGACATACTACAGCAGATGGTTTGTTTACATTAGAACGGGTTGCATGTGTCGGTTGTTGTGCGTTAGCACCTGTGATGGCAGTTAATGGCAAGGTTTATGCCCAGATGACACAGGAAAAAGTTCGTGAAGTAATTAAAGAATATCGTCAAAAAGAAGATAATAAAGCAGGTGTTGAGCAATGATAGCAAATGATACTATGGAGATTTTATATGAACGAGCACAGGAAGAATGGGGAAAGATAGAAAGTAATACGATTCCTGTGGTCTATGTAGGTTCAGCAACCTGTGGTCGAGCCGCAGGTGCCCTTGAAACCGAAGAGATTATTAAAAAACTTTTGATACAAAATAAAAAATATGCAATGTTTATTGAAGTGGGCTGTATGGGTCCCTGTGTGTTAGAACCTATTATTATGGTTCAACCTCCGGGAGGGATTCCTATATGTTATGGTCCTATAAAGCCTGAAAATGTCGAGGAATTTGTAAATCGGATTTTTTTAGAAGAAGGGGTATGGGAAGAAAAACTCATTGGAGTAATGAGTATGGATGAGTTTCGAGGATTGCCTCCGATTACAAGGCATCCGATGTTGTCGCATCAAGTCCGCAATATACTTCGCAATTGCGGATTGATTGACCCTGAAAATTTCTACCATTATTTAGCCCAGAATGGTTATCGTGGTTTTTTAAAGGCGTTAAATATTGGTGCAGATGCAGTGTTGGAGGAAGTAAAAAAATCAGGTTTGCGAGGTCGTGGAGGTGCGGGATTCCCCACATGGAAGAAATGGTCTTTTGCCCGAGAAACATCCGCCGAAGGGAAGTATCTTATTTGTAATGCGGATGAAGGGGACCCCGGTGCATTTATGAATCGTTCGGTCCTGGAAGGAGACCCGCATTCGGTATTGGAAGGAATGTTGATAGCAGGATATACTATCGGTGCTCGGCATGGATATGTGTATTGTCGTGCGGAATATCCTCTAGCTATACGGCGATTAGAAATTGCCATTCAGCAGATGTATGAACATGGTTTATTAGGGGAAAATATATTGGGGAGTGGTTTTTCTTTTGACATTACGGTTAAGAAAGGGGCAGGAGCTTTTGTCTGTGGAGAAGAAACCGCTCTGATTGCATCTATTGAAGGGAACCGGGGTATGCCCCGTCCCCGTCCCCCTTTTCCGGCTATTAGCGGATTATGGGGTAAGCCCACAATTATTCAGAATGTCGAAACTTTAGCAAATCTGCCTTTAATTCTCCATCGAGGTGCAGATTGGTATGTGCAGTATGGAAATGAAAACAGCAAGGGGACAAAGACCTTTGCTCTAGCAGGAAAAATTAAACGAACAGGATTGGTTGAAATCCCTTTGGGCATACCTCTGCGAAAAGTAATATTTGATGTTGGTGGAGGTATTTTAAATGATAAAGAAGTGAAAGCAGTCCAGACCGGAGGTCCATCCGGAGGATGTATTCCGTCAGAAATGTTAGACCTGCCCGTTGATTATGAATCCCTGACAAAAGCAGGTAGTATCATGGGTTCGGGCGGAATGATTGTTTTAGATGAAGACAACTGTATGGTGGATATTGCCCGTTATTTCCTATCATTTACTCAGGCGGAATCCTGCGGTAAATGTACCCCCTGTCGTGTTGGTACACGTGCTATGTTAGGTATTCTTGAACGCATTTGTGCTGGTAAAGGGGATTTAACGGATATTATTCGTTTGGAAACACTGGCTCAAACGATTAAACAAGGCTCCTTATGTGGATTAGGACAGACCGCACCCAATCCCGTATTATCTACACTGCGTTATTTCCGACATGAATATGAAGAGCATATTAAAGCGAAGGAGTGCCGTGCTTTTGTTTGTAGTTCTCTTATCTCTTATCACATTGATGCGGAGCGTTGTACGGGTTGTACCATGTGTGCCAGGGCATGTCCGGTAGAAGCGATATCCGGTAAAAGGAAAGAGGCCCATGTAATTGACCAGGGAAAATGTATACATTGTGGTCAATGTCTGCGGGTTTGTCCGTCTATGTATTCGGCGGTATATCGCCGTAGTGGGTCTCGAGTTCGTTATGAACCCATAAAGGCAAGAAAGAAGAAAACGGATTAAAGGGTTATATATTAAAGAGGTGATTTGATTGTGAATGTAGTTATTGATGGAAAAACACTTGAAGGTAGAGCAGGTGAAACGATATTAGAATGTGCTTTACGGCATGGAATATCCATTCCCCATCTATGCACGCATCCTGCGTTACCACCTTTCGGTGCCTGTCGTATATGTATTGTAGAAGTGGAAGGTATGCGAGGTTATCCTACATCCTGTTCCACACCGATTGCTGAAGGGATGGTTATTCATACGCAAACGGAAAGTTTGCGTCTATTACGCAGAAATATTCTGGGACTGATGATGTTAGAACATCCCAGTGCCTGCCTTGTGTGTGAGCGACGCGAATTGTGTGATAAATATCGACCAAAATCGGAAAAGGTAGGGGCAACAACAGGTTGTCATACCTGTAACAACAAAGATGTGTGTGAAGTACGGGAACTATCCGCAGATTTGGGTCTGGCAGAAATTTTGGTGTCTCCCAAATATCATTACAAACCCATAGAGCGTTCTGAACCTTTTATTGACCGAGATTTAAATCTATGTATTCTTTGCGGAAGATGTGTTCGCATTTGTAAATTACATCAGGGTAAATCCGTAATTGATTTTATTCATCGTAGCAGTCAGACCCATATCGGACAGGCTTTCGGAAGAAACTTACATGAAGCGGGTTGCACTTTCTGCGGTTCATGTGTGGATGTATGTCCTACGGGGACTTTATCAGACCGATATGCAAAATGGTTTGGACGACCGGATACAAAAATTGAAACCACCTGCATCTACTGTGATGAAGCCTGTGCTCTGGCAGTATATGCGGTAAATAATAAATCGGTTATGGTTAAGGGTGTTTACGACCATCTACCTGTATGTGTTTTAGGACATTTTGCAATCCCTGAATTTTTAAACAGTCCCCATCGCCTTCGTTCACCACAAATACGAATTAACAAAGTATTACGACCAGTTTCATCTGAAGAAACCATACATCGATGTGCGGAGTTATTAAAGAATTATACAGGTAAGAAATTTGCCTTTGTTTGTGATACATCCAGTACATTGGAAGATAGACATATATTTAAGAAATTTACACAGGAGGTAATGCAATCTCCGTATTATTTCGAGATTGTTCCGGATAAGAAAGGTTTTGCAAGAATTACAAATATCCCCACGGAAGTTAAAGCGGTTATTACTACAGGTTTATTTATCCCACAAGAATTTCGGAGTAATTTTGATGTGGTTATTGCTCTGGATGTCTTTCCGTCGGAATGGACAAAATCTGCGGATGTGGTGTATCCGACCGCCATTTTTGCTGAAGTTTCAGGGACAGTGCTGGATAGAAATAATCGGTTGCGTCCCTTGATAAAAGCATGCAATCCACCGGGAGATGCAATACCTGAATGGATTATTATTCAACAAATAGCCAGAGCCCTATCTTCAGAGGCATGGAAAGAATATACATCTGTTGAAGAAATATCGCGTGAATTAGATTTAGATACAGCCCAATTGTATCTTGATCGACAAACAGCACCTCCCGCATCGCAAAACTTAAAGGAACGCCGAGAATGGTTCAAAGGACATAAGGTAGAAGATTATGTGTCCGGTTTAGTGGCAGTGAGGAATTTTGAAGAGGGCAAAGACCATGAAGAGAAAACATCGATAAAAGCAGAAATAAAATTACCTGAGACACCGTATCCATTTATGGTTTTATCACGTAGGGAACTAGTCCCTAATACCTATGAGTTTGTTATTTATGCTCCTGCTATTGCGAAAAAGGCACTACCTGGACAATTTGTTATCGTAATGGTAGATGAGAACTCAGAACGCATTCCTTATACTTTAAGTGATTGGGATGAAGAAAAAGGGACCATTACATTGGTAATACAAGAAAAGGGTTTGTCCAGTCGGAAAATGATTTCTGTATCTGAAGGTGAATGTCTTGCTCATGTTGTAGGTCCATTGGGTACTGCTTTTGAAGTTAAGCATTATGGAACAGTCGCTATATTAGGTGGATGTTATGGAATTGGTGCAGTAGTCTGTTTATCTCGTTCATTACATGAACAAGGAAATAAAGTCATCGTAATCTCTGAAGCACGAAGTCATTATCTTGCATATTACGAAGAAGAACTCTCTACTGTCAGTGACCGATTTATTCAAACAACTGTAGATGCATCATTAGGAGAAAAGGGACATGCCATTGATGCATTAAAGCGATTAATTCAGTCGGGTGAGAAAATAGACCTGATTGTTGCGGTGGGATGTCCCTTTATGATGATGATTACTGCAGAAGAAACCCGCAATACAGGTATAAAAGCGGTTTGTGCATTAAATCCTATTATGTTAGATGGTACCGGTATGTGTGGTGCCTGTCGAATCAGTATAAACGGGGAAACAAAATTTGCATGTGTTGATGGACCTTTCTTCGATGCACATCAGGTTGATTGGGATGAGGTTCGCGACCGGAGAGAAGCCTATAGTGCGGAAGAAATTCAAGCGATAAGTTTTACCATGCCCTCTAAAACCGTTCAGGGAGAACATCGTTACCATCACTGTTCTTGTATGGAAAGAGGTTAGAAGCCATGACACAACCCGAAAATTCTGAAATAAAGACACAAGATAGCCTTTCACAGGAAACAAAACCTAAAAAAAAGGGAAAAGTTCCACGACAACCTATGCCCGAACAAGCACCGGAAGACCGACGGTATAATTTTGAAGAAGTGCCGTTCGGTTATACTCCGGAATTGGCTATACTGGAAGCGTCCCGTTGCCTTGATTGCAAAAAGCCGGGTTGTGTTGAAGGTTGTCCCGTCCATATTGATATTCCAGGATTTATCCGCCTTATCAAAGATGGTAAATTCATCGAGGCGGCTCAGCATATTAAACTACAAAATGCGTTACCTGCGGTTTGTGGTCGAGTATGCCCACAAGAAGAACAATGTGAAAGCGGGTGTATATTAGGTGTCAAAGGAGAATCCGTAGCAATTGGAAGATTAGAGCGTTTTTGTGCGGATTTTGAACGAGCCAGTGGACAAGTACAACTACCTGAAATTCTCCCAAAAACAGGTAAGCGGGTGGCTGTAATTGGTGCAGGTCCCGCAGGGCTTACGGTCGCTGGTGACCTTATCAAATTGGGGCATGAAGTTACTGTGTTTGAGGCTTTACATGAACCCGGTGGAGTACTTATGTATGGCATACCCGAATTCCGGCTTCCTAAAGAAATTGTCCGCGCAGAGGTGGCATATCTCAAACGATTGGGTGTCGAATTTGTGATGGATTTTGTCATTGGAAGAAATTGTACAATTCGGGAATTGTTCGATGAAGAAGGTTATCATGCGGTATTTATTGGGACGGGAGCAGGTCTCCCTTCCTTTATGGGGATTCCCGGTGAGAATTTAGTAGGCGTCTATTCTGCCAATGAATATCTCACTCGCTCTAATCTGATGAAAGCCTACCTTTTCCCAAAATACGATACACCCCCTATCAAACGGAATAAAGTTGCTGTAATCGGCGGTGGCAATGTGGCTATGGACTCAGCACGTACCGCTTTGCGTTTAGGGGGAGATGTAAGCATTGTTTACCGTCGTGCCCGCGAACAAATGCCTGCCCGTGCCGAAGAAATTCATCATGCAGAAGAAGAAGGAGTGAAGATGCTTCTATTAAATAACCCTGTTCGAATCCTTGGTGATGAACGGCATCGTGTTGTTGGGATGGAATGTATCCGAATGGAATTAGGCGAGCCTGATTCTTCGGGGAGACGCAGACCTGTCCCTATTAAAGGGTCCGAATTTATTATGGAGGTGGATACGGTTATTATTGCTATAGGGAATCAACCCAATCCGCTTATACCTAAATCTATGCCTGAATTACAAACTACGAAACATGGCACTATTGTTGTTGATCCTGAAACAATGGAAACTTCCGTCCCTGGTATTTTTGCAGGAGGCGATATTGTTTCCGGTGCTGCAACTGTAATCAGTGCCATGGGACAGGCAAAAACGGCTGCAATGTCTATTCATCGCTATCTTCTGGGGGAACCCTTGAAAAAATCATAATAAATAGCCACAGTGAGTCAGACCTATCAGACATTTTAGACAAGTCGGACATGTCTAACACACCCTATGGGTATAAACCAATAAAAGAATTTTTTGATATAAAAATCTTATGCTTCCATAGGTAACATAGGATTGGCTTGTGCCGGAGAGTGAATGACTTTTATACCGTACATCTGGCAGAAGTTTTTCACATCTCTACGATGATTTCCATAAAATACAACCTGGTGGAAGCCTAATGTGTCTTTGGCTTCTTCAATATAATCCATTTTTAGGGATAAATGCGTTCTACAACCGCCAGCAGGAGGTGTATCAATATTTGCGGTGACTGTTCCATTATCCAGAATAAGTTCATTGGGATTTTGTAATCGAACCAGTGTTGCAGGCTGTCCAATCTTCCACAATACTTGCAAGGACACACCCAGAGCGGACTCAGAATGGGAACGGATAATGAAGGGCTCAGAAGGTTTATCAAATCCATTGAGTTTCGTTCCACATACGCAATGGGCTGTTATGAGTTCATTTTTTATAGTCTCAGGAACAGGGTCGTTCATAAAACCGGGTTTATCGAAGAGGTAACTGGTAAACATTAATGACATAGCCCCATAAATATCGGCTTCACAACCGTAAGTTACACCTTCATCTTGAAAGATGCATGCACCAAGACACGGAGGAGTGGGTACTGTTTTCATGGTAACCATACCCAGGCAATCAGTTGTTATTGCGTTGGCATCTTCCATACGCAATAAATGTTTTGCAGCAACATAACTTCGAGCTGCATTTATCATATCTTCATCGGTGGGTTCTACAACCTTTTGTGCTTTCTTTTTCATCCTGTCAGCAACTTCTTTTACTTCTTCTGTTACAGGAACACGCTCAAACATTTTTTCCATCATCTCGCGAGGGACATGTCGAATCTTTGTTCCAAAACGGTCAATCACTTCATCCTTACGTTCATTTCCATGCACTACCAGTATACGGGATAACTCGAATTGTTTCTTAGCACGCACCATTCGCATTGCCTGTTCAAGACAACTTGTATCTAATGTGGATAATAAACATACCCCCTCTCTACGGGCAAATTCGTGAACTTGAGTAGTAAACACGGTACCCAGTGGAGCCCAAACAATCATGGGAATCTTAGCGGAACGAATTTTATCTACCCTGCCCCATACATTTAAATGCTGAACATGGACAAGAATAGCATCGGGTTTTTCTGTTGACATTTGATTAGTAAATTTTTCCAATGCGGTATTATCCTCAATAGGGTCGGGTAGCATTTCAAACTGAACGTCAACTTTTTTGGCTGAATTGACAAAAGCCTGTTCAAACTCCTTCCTTTTTCCTTCGACATCATACGAGGTCCCAGGCCAGCCTAACCAATAAGGAGGTTTTTCTCGAACAACTACACCTACAATACGCACAGAAGGTTTAGGTCGAAAATCACCCAGATTTATAGGTTGTTTTAATTCATTTTCAGTTGGGAATTCCATTTGTGCGGAGGATAATAAAGGCACGGTTAATCCTACTGCAGTACTGGTTGCAAGGAAGCATCTGCGGGAAATACCACAGCAACTACAAGTAGATGAGTGTGTGTGTTGAGAGTTCATAATAAGTATTCCTTTATATATTTTGGGTTTTTGAGTGTGATATTATATTTTTGCTTTCTATAAAATAGATTACCATAATACCAAGTTAATAAAAAAATGTAATTTATAATTCCTATAAAATTATAACAAGTAAGATGGAGTTATACGATGAGGAATATCTTTCATTTTAATGTCATTCCTAATTTGCCGGAACGATTAAAAAAACTTCTTGAAATTGCAAATAATCTTTGGTGGTGCTGGAATCCGGAGGCGATTGATTTGTTCTTCCGAATGGACCGGGATTTGTGGGTTGAATGTGGACAGAACCCCAAAATGCTGTTGGGGAAGATAAGCCAAAAGAAATTGGATGAATTAGCAAAAAACGATAGTTTTCTTACACACATGGAACGGGTCTATTCGCAATTGCAGGATTACATGAATACCAATACTTATTTTGAACGAAATTCCAATGCACCCCAGGATATGTGCATTCTTTATATGTCAGCGGAATTTGGTGTTCACGAAAGTGTAAATATCTATTCTGGTGGTTTAGGTGTTCTTGCTGGTGACCACCTGAAGGCAGCAAGTGATTTGGGTATGCCTTTGATTGGTATGGGTATGCTTTACCGCGAAGGGTATTTTCATCAGTATCTCAATCCAGATGGCTGGCAACAGGAATTGTATCCACCCAATGACTTTTACAATATGCCTATCGAGAAAGTAAAAAATGAAAACGGGGAGCCTATGGTTATTGAGGTAGAATATCCCGGGCGAATGGTTAAGGCGTATATATGGAGATGTCAGGTAGGGCGTGTTCCTTTATATCTATTGGATACCGACCATGAGGATAATTCTCCTGCGGACCGTACCATAACAGGACAGTTATACGGTGGAGATCGTGAGACGCGTATTAAACAGGAAATTATGTTAGGTATGGGGGGGGTTATTGCGGCGCATGCATTGAAACTGCGTCCAACGATTTATCACTTAAATGAAGGACATGCATCCTTTATGGTGCTTCAACGGATAAAAGAATTGGTATTGAATGAAAAACTTACATTTTCTCAAGCAGTTGAAACAGTAAAAGCAGGAAGTTATTTTACTACACATACTCCGGTTCCTGCGGGAAATGATATGTTTGACCCTGGTTTAATTGAGAGGTATTTTGGTAAGTATTGTCAGGATGTAGGAATAAGTTTGAATGAATTTCTGGCATTAGGGAGACAGGACCCCAATGATTCCCGAGAACCTTTCTGTATGACGGTCCTCGCATTGAGATTATGTGCGGGAGCGAATGGTGTCAGTAAATTACATGGGGTTGTCTCAAGAGAAATGTGGTCTCGTGTATGGAAAGATTTGCCTCAGCATGAAATTCCTATTACATCTATAACAAATGGTGTTCATATCCGTTCATGGATTTCTCGGGACCTGGCAGACCTCTATGACCGTTACTTGGGACCCGGCTGGCTAAATAGTCCTGAAGACCATTCGATATGGAAACAAGTGAATGAAATACCTGAAACTGAATTATGGCGGACCCATGAACGTCGAAGAGAAAGACTGGTAGATTTTGCACGAAGGAGACTAAAAAAGCAGTTAATTAATCGTGGTGCTCCTCCTTCAGGAATAAATTTTGCAAGTGAATGTTTAGACCCGGAATGTTTAACCATCGGATTTGCAAGAAGATTTGCTACTTATAAACGGGTAACCCTTTTATTCCGCGACCCCGCACGCCTGAAAAAGATTTTACTGAATAAAGAGAAACCCGTTCAGATAATTATCGCTGGCAAAGCACACCCCCAGGATATTCAGGGGAAAGAACTCATTCGCCAAATTGTTCATTTTGCTATGGATCCCGAAGTGCGAAACCATATTGTGTTTCTTGAAGATTATGATATAAATGTAGCACGATATATGGTTCAGGGTGTCGATTGCTGGCTCAATACCCCCCGAAGACCTATGGAAGCCAGTGGCACCAGTGGAATGAAAGCCGCTGCCAATGGGGCTTTGAATATTAGTATCCCTGATGGTTGGTGGTGTGAAGCAAACGGATTGGGACATAACGGCTGGACCATCGGGAAAGGTGAAACTTACGAATCAACAGAAGAGCAGGACCGGGTGGAAAGTTCTGCACTATATGAAATACTGGAACAGGAAATTATTCCTATGTTTTATGATCGTGGACAAGATGGTTTACCGCGTGAATGGATATTACGAATGAAGGAAGCTATCAAAACAATCTGTCCCATATTTAATACTTACAGAATGGTTCAAGAATACGCAGAAAAGGCATATATCCCATTCTCCAAACGACGTATTCTCTTCCGTAAGGATAACCGCAAATATGCAATTGAGTTAGCGGAATGGAAAAAGAAAGTACAGTTAGTATGGAATAATATTCGTTTTGTGCGTGTTGAGGCTAAATTGCATGGTGATGTCCCCGTAGGAACAGAGATTCCTATTGAAGCGGATATATATCTTGACAATCTTACACAAGAAGATGTTCGTGTGGAGAGTTATGTCGGTCATCTAAATCATGATGGCACGATTAAAGAAGGGTATGCCGTTAATATGGATTTTGAGAAGAAAATCGAAGACAAAGTGTTTCGTTTCAAAGGGATTATTTCTTGTAATGAAACAGGATTGTCTGGATATTCCGTTCGTGTATTTCCGTATCGGGAGAACCTTGCAAATAAATTTGAAGTGGGACTTGTTACATGGGCATAACAATTCAAATATAAAAAAGGAGAAGATATGAGATTAACATTCGATATTAGAGAACTTTTAGAAAAAATGATAAAAGCGGGTGCAAGTGATTTGCATATCGTTGTTGGTGTTCCCCCTGTAATCCGTGTATATGGGAGGCTGGAATACATGCCGGGGTACCCTCGTCTCTCTCCTGAAATTACACAGGAACTAATTTACTCTGTGATGAATGAGGAGCAGATAGCAGAATTTGAAAAAGAAAAAGAATTAGATATGTCCTTTGGCGTAGAAAAACTTAGTCGTTTCCGTTTGAATGTCTATCGGGACCGTGGCTCTGTTGTTGCTGCGTTCCGTGCTATTCCGTATGAAATTATGTCTTTTGAACAATTAGGGATTCCCCGCGTTGTAGCGGATTTTGCATACCGTCCTTATGGGCTAATCCTTGTATGTGGTCCCACAGGAAGTGGGAAGTCAACCACCCTTGCTGCTCTGATAGATAAAATAAATGTGGAACGCGATGTGCATATTATAACTATTGAGGACCCTATCGAATATCTACATTCCCACCGGAGGTCCATCATCAATCAGCGCGAAGTGAATGTGGATACAAAAACCTTTGCCAGTGCTTTAAAACGAGTACTTCGACAGGACCCTGATGTAATTTTGATTGGTGAAATGCGTGATACAGAAACGATTCAGGCGGCACTTACTGTTGCAGAAACAGGACACCTCACTTTTGCTACATTACACACGAATGATGCAGTTCAAACGATTAATCGTATTGTTGATGTGTTCCCACAGGAGCAACAAGAACAGGTGCGAACCCAACTTTCGTTTGTGCTTGAAGGGCTCATTGTTCAGCAGCTTATACCCCGTGCTGATGGACAGGGACGTGTGCTTGCTACGGAAGTAATGGTTCCTAATCCCGCTATTCGTTCCCTCATTCGTGCCCAGAAATTAGAACAAATTCCTTCTATGATTGAAATTGGCAAAGGGGAAGGGATGATGACAATGAACCAATCCTTATATCGTTTATACCGAAGAGGACTGATTACAAAAGACCTGGCATTTAAACGCAGTCCTAATCCCGAAGGATTATTAAATCTTATAGAACGAGGAGGCTCGGCGGGGTGAAATCCCGTAATTTTTCTCTTACAAAAACAACTTATGAAGGACCTGTTCACTGGTTATGGATTGTCGGTATAGGTAGAATTTTTGTCTTATTTTTGGTTACCGCAGGATTTTATCTCTACCTTTATGGTTCTTTCTTTTATTTCTTTTTTCCCATTTATGTTATTGCTTTGATATTAAGTATCTGGCATTTGTATGAACTGTATAAAGGTTCACAGCGACTTAATTTCCTGTTATGGGCTCAGATGTTTGTTGATTTTGGTATTGTCTGTGCCACGATTGGTATCACAGAGGGATATGCCAGTTCCTTTACTTTTTTACTTGTTATCGTTATTATGGAAGCAGGTTTTCTATTAGGAATTTATCAAGGATTTCTTTTTGCCATATTTTCAACTGTGTTTATGGGTTCTCAATTCGCATTAGAAAACAAATCAAGTTTGGCATCGATACAATATTGGTATTCATTTTTAATCCAGGCAATGTCCTTTACATTTACAGGTTTTATCAGTGGTTATTGGAATCAACGAGTTTCTATCCTGAAACAGTTCCAACAAGATATATTAAACAACATGAACAGTGGTTTCCTTATTACAGATGCCAATGGAATTGTCCGAAGTTTAAACCAAGCTGGTTGTCGGATTTTTGAGGTAGATGAGCAAGGCATTGTAGGTAAACATGTAGAAGGACTAATTAAAACAGTCTCTGAGTTTGAATGTCCAATTACGACTGCATTACGATTAAACCGTGACTTTTCCAGTTATGAATTTTATATATATACACCCAGCGGAAAACAAAAGTTAATTGGACTAACTACCAATCGATTATTAGATGCAAAAGGGCGAGTAATAGCACTCATTGCATCCTGTTCTGACCTGAGTGAATTGGACCAGATCCGTCAGGACTTGCGACGGCATGACCGACTTGTGGCTATTGGTGAACAATTAGCAAGTTTAGCCCATGAAATACGAAATCCCGTGGCTTCTATACGCGGTGCTGTAGCGGAAATACCCAAAAACATGGATAATACAGATAAACTCAATCGATTGTCTTCCATAGCGATACGGGAATGTGACCGATTGAACTATATTATTACCTCCTTTTTGAATTTTGCTCGTGAACCTTCTCAAAATAAAGAAATCATAAGTCTAACGGAGCTGTTAACTCGATTTGTAGAACAATTTCAAAAAAATATCCCTCAGGATAAAGGGCATAAAGTAGAACTGATAATTGAACCTCAAGCCAAAGAGTGTAAAATTAAGGGTGATGCGGAACAAATTTTCCTTGTATTCCAGAATTTAGCACAGAATGCTATTGATGCAATGCCGGATGGGGGAAACTTAACTATCCTTTTAACAGGAAAAGAAGAGAAAGGACCTGTTGAAATACATTTCAAAGATGAAGGAACAGGAATCTCACCGGACAAAATCACGCGTATTTTTGACCCCTTTTATACAGAGAAAAAACATGGCATTGGTATGGGTTTAACGATAAGTCTTCGTATTATATCCGCCCATGATGGAACCATTCATGTAGCATCCAACTTGAAAAGAGGAACCACGATGATTGTGCGACTTCCTCGATATATAGGGAAACATAGATGATAGTTTGTTGTAGAATACAATAATAACGAAGGATAGGTGGGATGGCAACAAATAAATTTCGTGTTCTGATAATAGATGATGAAGAGAGTATGCGAGAAGTTATTGCTATCATCCTTGAAAGAGGTGGCTTTCTATGTCAAACAGCGGAAAGTTTGGAAGAATCTATCCGAATATTAAAGGAGCAACCTTTTGATGCTGTTGTGACGGACCTGGTAATGAATAATAATCCCCTTGCTGGAATGGAAATATTAAAATGGGTAAAAGAAAATATTCCCGGATTGCCTACTATAATGGTTACCGCATATGGCAGTGTTGAAAACGCAATAGAAGCAATGCAGGCAGGAGCCACCGATTATATTCAGAAACCATTCAAAAGTAATGAGGAAGTCTGTTTGCGTGTCCAGAAGGCTATCGAACAACATCATTTGCTACGAGAAAATGAAGCCTTACGAACAGAACGCGCTTTATTACAATCCTTTGAAGAAATTATCGGGACGAGTTCCGCCATAAAAAAAATTCGAGAGACAATATCTCGAGTAGCACAATTACCAAGTACGGTCATTATTTATGGTGAAAGTGGTTCCGGTAAAGAATTAATAGCGCGCGGAATACATCGATTAAGTCCTCGTGCGGATAAACCTTTTCTTGCGATAAATTGTGCTTCGATACCCGAGACATTATTAGAAAGCGAATTGTTTGGATATAAACGCGGTGCCTTTACAGGGGCAATAGAGGATAAAGAAGGGTTATTGGTTGTTGCCAATGGGGGAACGGTGTTCCTCGATGAAATTGGTGAAATGCCTATGAACTTACAAGCCCGACTTTTACGCGTTTTAGATAATAATGTTGTTACACCTGTAGGTGGAACAAAAGAAATAAAAGTAGACATACGCATTATTTCTGCTACAAATAGAAATTTAGAAGAGATGATAAATAAAGGATTATTTCGTCAGGACCTATTTTTCCGTCTCAATGTCATTCCAATTACTGTCCCTCCTTTACGCGAACGAAAAGAAGATATTCCTCTTTTGATAAATCATTTTCTTAAAATGCACTCTTCGAGAATGGGTCTTCCAACCCCTAAAATCGCTCCCAATGTTATCGAACTCTTCTTGAACTATTCCTGGCCCGGGAATATTCGTGAACTTTCTAATTTCATCGAACGAATTCTTGCTTTATGTTATGAAACGGAAATTAATTTAACCCATATCCCCGATTCATTAAAACAGACCATTGTTAATAAAACAAATCAACAAGTAGAAATAGATAATATTGGGCAGATTAAATTACCCCCTGAAGGGCTCGATTTGGAAAAATTTATTGAAAAAATAGAACGAGGATTGATAGAGCAGGCTCTGATATATACAAGATATTCTCAGAAGAAATCTGCAAAAATTCTCGGTTTAACTCCCCGCTCTTTGCGTTACCGACTTCAAAAATATGGATTAACTAACGATACGAATGAAATCCTTGATAAAGAAGACGACAATAACTATACATCCAAATAAGAAAAAAGGAAACCTATTCAATAATACATGTCCACAAATGATAAAGAAACACAAGTTAAAACTATTGATTTATATAATTTGATTGTTAGAACGAAACTAATACATTCGGAACAATTTGTTCCATGGAATATGGGAAATATGCAGGGAATGTATCGAAAACTTGTTTTTTCACGGGACTCTTTATTGGGTGAGGTATCTAAATATTATTTTGAAGATTATGTTATCTGGAAATATCAGGACCCGGAGGACTATAAAAAAATTCAAAAAGATTGGAACGGTAATTACGAAACTTTTCTCTCACGATTTATTTTTCTTCATCCTTCTTTACCTTTTTATTACAAAAGAAAATCTATCTGGTTCGGTTTTCGCGGATATATGGACTTGATTATTTGCCCCTTCCCACTTCACGCACAAGACCTGAAACGGAAAGAAATCTATGATATTGCTATTTTTTTAAGAGAGAATTGAAAAATGACCTACATTTAAACTTGAATTTCATGATAAAAACCAATAATATGAATAACAAATAAAAGTACAATATAATTTTTTATAGTTTTTTATTAACAAGAAGATGAAAGGAGTATCGATATATGATTATTGGAGTACCAAAAGAAATTAAGCCGGGTGAAAAAAGAGTAGGTATTGTGCCTTCGGGAGTTTCTGCTTTTATTGCACATGGGCATACCGTCCTTGTGGAAAAAGGGGCTGGATTGGGGAGTGGAATTTTAGATGAAAATTATCGTGATGTCGGAGCAAAAATTATTTCATCTGCAAAACAAATCTGGGAACAGGCGGACATGATAATCAAAGTAAAAGAACCTCTGGAAAACGAAATAAAACTATGCAGACCGGGACAGATTTTATATACCTATCTTCATCTGGCATCGAATGAAGCATTAACGCGTGGATTATTAAAACAACAGATAATTGGTGTAGCATACGAAACCATACAATTGGATGATGGTTCTCTTCCATTATTGACACCTATGAGTGAAGTTGCGGGTCGTTTATCCGTTCAAATAGGGGCTCGTTGTTTGGAAGCCACTTATGGAGGTATGGGGGTTTTGTTAGGCGGTGTTTCTGGTGTAAAACCAGCAAAAGTTGTCATACTAGGAGCCGGTGTAGCAGGTTCCAATGCCTGCACTATCGCAGTAGGGATGGGCGCTCATGTAACGGTTATTGATATTAATCCTGCACGATTAAGATATATGCAAGACATTATGCAGGGACGTCTGACAACTTTAATGTCTAATCGTGCTAATATTGCGGAAGAAGTATCTCAGGGGGATTTGTTGATTGGTTCTGTACTGGTTCCGGGTGCTAAAGCACCTCGTCTGGTTACAAAAGATATGATAAAAAATATGAAACCCAATTCTGCTATTGTTGATATTGCAATTGACCAGGGAGGATGTATTGAAACTTCAAAGCCCACTACCCATGATAATCCTACTTATCGTGTCAATGATGTCATTCATTACTGTGTTACCAACATGCCCGGTGCTGTTCCCCGAACTTCTACTTATGCGTTAACCAATGTTACATTGGGTTATGGCTTGATGATTGCGGATATGGGCATTGATAAAGCAATTGCACATGACAAAGCACTTCGTAAAGGTGTAAACTTATACAAAGGTAAAATTACTTATAAAGCAGTTGCAGAAGCATTTAAGATGAATTGGGAAGAAATTCCTGAAAGACCCTAAAATACAATGATAGAAAATGTTCTGAAAGACGAAATTATTCATTTATTGGCCAATATCTTTTCCAGAGTTTTAACAATTAATTTTTTTGACGAGAAATTTATTTTACAGGTAAAGCAGAAACAGGGATCTTCTCTTAAAGGGATAATAACTGATGATACTCAAAATGTTCCTTGTGAAGACCAGTTTAACTGCCTGTATCATATAACATTGGGTAGAGAAGAACTCCCATTTGAAAATAATTCATTCACGCTTGTTATCGGAGAAAATATTCTTTCGGACTGTTTTAATCTGGCACAAACGATTAATGAACTCAACCGTGTTTTAATAAATGACGGTATCCTTATAACTGCAGAACCCAATGTGCAATACTACCGACATGTGTTGAAATTGCTTCAGGGAACATGGGATGACACCCTTGAAGAAAGTAAAACCCGACTGCATTTCTTTACCCCTTCTTCAGTAGCAACTATTTTGAATAATTCCTCATTTCTTGTTCGTGTCCTATCACCTATTGAAATAGATTCGGCAGACTCCTTCCCATTAAGTGAGGATGGTTTTGTGCATGTTAATAGGTATCATATAGGACCTTTATCACACGAAGAATATAGGGTTTTTCTTATTAAAAAATTTTTAGCGGTAGCATCAAAAACAAATGGAGGAGATACCGGATGAATATTGCTATTCGTGATGAAATCTTATTGGAAGTATTTTCATCTATTATAGAGGGACTTAATTATTTAAAACTTAATCAGTTTGAATTACATTTAAACAATGATTTTCAATCATACTCTTTAAATTCAAGCCACAAGGTTTCAATAAAATCGGAAGAGCAATTATTTAAATATAAAAAAGAGTTACAAGAAAAAAAAGTTTTTGTATCAGCATTACTTACAGATTTTGATGTAAGTATGCATACGAAGGAACAATCTATAGACTGGTTTAAAAATGCAGTAAATATTGCTTACACATTGGGAAGTAAAGTTATCCGTATAGATTCATCCCTTCAGCAAGAACATTTATATTCCTTTGGAGAAAAAGTTGAATTATTTTCCAATATTATTTCGGAACTGTTCTCTGAAATAGAGAACATCTCTATTCGATTAGGTATTGAAAACCATGGAAAAGAAGGGAATAATCCAATTTTTCTTTTATCTGTTGTTCACACCGTTGGTGACCCTCGTTTGGGGTTAACCTTAGATTTGGGGAATTTTTACTGGCGAGGTTACCCTTTATCCGAAACGGAAGCAATATTAAAATTGCTTGCTCCTTATGCAAAGCACACACATATTAAAAATATTGCCTATCCAAAAACCGCACAAGAAATTTATCGTGAAATAGGCTGGGAATATGCTACCTATGTTTGTCCCATATTTAAAGGGGATATAAATATAGAAACGATATTAACAGAACTAAAAAAATCCAATTATGATGGTGTTCTATGTATTGAAGATGAGTCTCTGGGAAATTTCTCTGATCCTATTCACAAAAGGGAGATACTAAAACAGGATGTAGAATTTCTCATCGAAATTACCAACGATATTCAATTTGACAACTAAATCGATGGACAAAAAATTCTGAAAAAAGGGATGCTTTTATATGAAAAGAATATTTATTCTACATGCCTTTCTGGTGAGTTTAAGTTGTTTATTATATGCACAAGCGAGTCCTTTGCCGGAAGAATTATCATCAGCCAGCACAATTTTCGAACGCTGGTTCGGTGAGAAAGTATCCCAGTCTGCAGATTTATTTCCTGGCTCATTGCTTATTGGTGATACCCCCGCAAATCAGGATTTACAAGAATGGACACGGGAAATTACAACAGACAAAGGGAATGATATAATAACCTCTACCTTGAAATTAACCCATACCAAAACAGGTTTGGTTGTGCGATATAAGGCTGTTCAATATTTACACTTCCCTGTAATTGAATGGACTGCTTACTATAAGAACGGTGGAGATAAAAATACCCCTATACTGCAAGAGTTAAAAACAATAGATACCATATTTACCGAGTTTAAGAATCAGCGAACTGTCCTTCATCGGAATAAAGGGGATAACTGCACTGCGGATAGTTATGAACCTATAATTGAACCGATAAATACGGATTCTGAAATAAAACTTGCAAATACAGGGGGACGACCAACACAGATAACATTTCCTTATTTCAATTTTCAAAGAGAGAATGCGGGGCTGATTTTCGCTATCAGTTGGGCAGGGCAGTGGTCCTGTCGGTTTTATCGGGATAAGGATGGTGTTTTATTTATTCAAGGAGGTCAAGAACTTACTCATTTCACTTTATATCCTGGAGAAGAAGTTCGCGGACCTATGGTTGTGCTTTTGTTCTATTCCGGTGATAAGCAACGCGGACAGAACCTATGGAGGCAATGGATGATTGCACATAATTTGCCACATCCTTATGGAAACCCTCCAAAACTCCCGATACTTTTCGCATGCAGTTCTCATCAATATGGCGAAATGGTTAATGCTACTACTGATACACAATTAATGTTTATTGAAAAATATCTTCAGCGGGGTTTTTCTCTTGACTACTGGTGGATGGATGCCGGGTGGTATCCCTGCGACGGGCAATGGCCTAAAACAGGGACATGGGAAGTTGACCAAACTCGATTCCCTGGAGGATTTAAACCTATTTCCGATTTTGCCCACAACAAAGGGGTCAAAATACTTGTATGGTTTGAGCCAGAACGCGTGCATGCGGGGACATGGCTTACAGAAAATTATCCAGAGTGGATTCTTGGTGGGAAGGGAGGGGGATTATTGAACCTTGGAGATGCACAGGTAAGAGAATGGCTAATAAACCATATAGACAGTATCCTTACAAAAGAGGGAATTGATTTATACCGGCAGGATTTCAATATGGACCCGCTGGATTTCTGGCGAAAGAATGATACTCCGGATAGACAGGGGATTACCGAAATACGGCATGTGGAAGGTTATTTCGCATACTGGGATGAATTGTTGCGTCGTCATCCTAATATGTTGATAGATTCCTGTGCCAGTGGTGGTAGACGAAATGATTTAGAAACTTTACGACGAGCTGTGCCTTTATTACGAAGTGATTATATTATGGAACCTACTGGGAATCAATGCCATACCTGGGCATTGTCCGAGTGGTTTCCGTTTTTTGGCACAGGGACTTCTAAAATATCAGACTATGAAGTGATGAGTGTATTGTGTCCCAGTTTTACTGCCTGTTTTGACCAGAGACGGGATGACATAGATTGGCAAAGATTAGTGAATATTATAGAACAACGAAAACTTTACGCTGAAAATTATTATGGAGATTACTATCCGTTGACTCCGTATTCACTTGAAAAAAATGTGTGGATAGCATGGCAATTTAATGTAGCAAGTAGAGGTACAGGTGTTGTGCAAGCATTCCGTCGTGAGGAAGCCAAGACAGAGAGTATAAGATTGCCCTTACATGGTTTGGAATTAAAAGCAAAATACCGTATCACCCCAGTTTATAAAAATGCACAACCTTTAGAGCTCACAGGGAAAGAATTAATGGAATATGGTGTCCCACTAACACTCCCAGAGAAACCGTCTGCTCTTTTTGTTATCTATGAAAAAATAAAGGAGTAAAAACTATCATCCCGCAATGTGTTGTGATTGTTAATGCAAAGGTAGTTAAAAAAAAGAAAAATGGGATGGATGGATGAATAAGATGGAAAGAAAATTACACCAATGGGAATATAACACGGATAAGATATCTGTATTATATCGGAAAAATAAACAGTCCCTTTGATAATATTGGTTTTAATTTATCTTTTGCTTCGGTGGGATATAAGAAAGTTTGAGAACGAGCAATTCTAATGCGGTTCTTTCATCAGTTCCTGTTTGTCGCATTGCATAAGTAGTCTCATTGCAGAGGTTCATTGCGGTAACTAATTTTTTAATTCCAAATCGCTGTGCAAGGGGGGTTACTTTACTCATAACAAAATTACTTCGAGGTTTTTCTTCGGAAAGTTCTGTCGTTTTATATGCATTTTCGAGGAGCCAGTGGATTACCGAAACAATTTCAGGTGGTTCTTTCCCTTGATTTATTAAATCATTAAGTATGAGCCAGGACATTTTCATATTGCCAAGGGCTATTGCATCTGTCAAACTCCAGATAGACTCTTCTGCAACATCTGCACAGGAATTCAGCACATCTTTAATTGTTATAGAATCTTTATCCCCTACAAAACCAAGTAATAAAGTTAAAGCATTCCGAATATCACTCAGTTTTGTGCCGCATCTTGATACGAATTCTTCCAATCCGTCGGGAGAAATTTTCTTTTTTTTGCTGTATAAATATTGTTTTATCCATTCGTTCAATTCATTATTGTTTAATGCTGGGCACTCAACTACTCCATTAATTGAAGCAAACGCTTTGTATAAGGGTTTGCGGGAATCTACTGTTTCTGTCACGCACAGTAATAAGGTAGTGTCCAATGGATTCTGGAGATAGTTCAGCATGGGGCGAATGGATTTAACATCGCTTTTTTCACTACGGTCCAACAGTTCAAATTTGCGGACGATGACCACTTTACGAGAAGAAAAAAAAGGAAGCGTTGAACACTCCATCACTATTTCTTCCAGTCGAGTTTCATCTCCATAAAAAGTGTGTAATCCTACGGATTCGGTTCCTTCCGGGATAAAACTTTTTGTTAATTCTTCAATTACTTCTTCTGCTAGAACGGGTTCAAAACTTTCTTTACTACCGGAAACAGCAGGACAAAAAAGCAAACAATTTGTGTGTAGTCCCTCTTTTGCCAAGACTTTTTTGAATTGTTTTATATCCATAATAAATTCTTTAATCTAAATAAAAGGAAGATAGTATTTTCTATTTCCTTATACTACCATGGTTCAATGGTCCGATAGAAAATATCCGAAGCCAGTTGTTCCAATGCTTCGGAAACAGCTCTGTTTTCTTCATCACTGGCAAAAGAACGAACCGGAGTCAGAAAGGTTTCTACATTTCCACGAAGCCTGTCGGAGGACTGTCCTGCGGCATGAGTAAAGTAAGTACTTTCACCAGCCATCATTGGTTCCTGCCAGAGTATTTTTCCTGTCTGCTGGTCTGTTACACGAACACCAGCAGTTACTACAATCAAAAATTGTGTAGTCTCGTCGTTAGCATCATATGTCAGACCCTTGCGTTTGTAATCCAGTATAACACCTTCAATAAGCAAATCTGCTTCCGATGGTTTTACTACTTTCAGACGACCATCTGTAATAAATTTTCGTATTAGGGCATTGGTGAGAGGTGCCTGGAAATCATATTCGGATGACTTGTTGTAAAAGCCAGATACGGCAACGGTCTGATACCGCGGGTCTAAAGAAACTTTTGTTGTATAAGCACAATTTATCTTCAGTAGAGATAAAAAGGTAAAAAGAGATAGCATCGACACATAAAGTAGAATTCTTTTTTTCTTTACGGTATCCATTATTTTTTTGTCTCCTGCTCGAATTGAGTTTTCAAATCACTCATCTTTACAGGGTTTTCTTGCAACCATTTATTGGCTTTTTCTGCGGATGGTGTATCTGTATATTGGTTAGATATTAATTGATAGTATATCCTTGCCGAATCGAACTTCCTCTGTTTTTCATAATAACGGGCTACTATTAATTTTTGTTCTGCTATATTGTTCCGCATTTTTTGACGCCATCCTTTAAGTTCTTCTACGCGAGTATCTTCAGGAAAAATTTTTAAAAATTCGTCAATGGCTTCTATTGCTAATTCTGCTCTACTCTGGTCATACTCGGGTGGCAAGGAGGATTCATAATAGCATCGGGCTAACCCATAGCGGGCATCGTCTACCCAATCGGATTGAGGATAATTTTCTATAACACGGCGATATTCATAACCCGCTTCAATATATTCCTTTCTTGCATGATGACAAAGTCCAATTTTATACTGGGCTTCTGCAGAACGAGGCATAAATGGCTGGTTACTTACAACCATTCCATAAACTTCTATTGCATGTTTTAATGGTTTCCCTTTGAAAAAGGATAAGAATTTACTTCTCTTTTTTAACCCACGTTCATATAACTTATCACCGATTTCAAACTGCTTTTGTATGGCTTGTTCGTAGAGTTTTGAACTGGGATAGCCAGAGACCAATTTCTGAAATTCTTTTGCTGCTTCCAGCCATTTCTCCATAGCCATTTTAATTTCGCCACGTAAAAACAAGTTCTGGTCTGCTAATGGGTCCTGTCCATAAAAATCAAAGAATTTCTCTGTTTCTTTAAGGGCTTTTTTATAATTTCCTTGCAAATATAAACTTCGTGCATACTCAATTTGCAGTTCAGCGGTCTCTTTAGGCATCCGCTTTACATTAATAAATCTACCGGTCTGCGGTGTCCATGTCCACTGTGCATAACTATCCACGACCAGCAAACTACTTGCGAGAACAAGCACAAAAATAAAATACTTTTTCATTGAACTTCTCCATATTCAAACTGTTTTATTCAACAAATTTTTATCTACCCAAAACTTCTTTTTACAGGTTTATCTTAAAAGCCCGTGTTAGAATATTATAATATCACAAGTGAGTGAAATTTTAAAAAAGTTTACACCTTTTTGTTATAAAATATCTTTACATAATCCTTAAAATACTAATACTTAATCAAAACCATTTACAAATCAAAGATTATAGTTTATAACCCAATTATGAGAAAACCAGAATTAAGTTTACAGACAACGACCCTCTGGGATTATCCCTCACAACATTATGGCGACTGTATGCAGGGAGACCAGAATTATCCCGGCGCAACTCCTTCGTATATTATTTGGAATCTATTACAGCGGTATACGCGTGAAAAAGACCTCGTTGTTGACCCCATGTGTGGAAGTGGGACAACTATTGATGTGTGTAAAGATTTACATCGTAAGGTTATCGGGTTCGATTTAAGTCCCTATCGGGATGATATTATTTCTGCGGATGCACGAAAAATACCGTTACGCAGTGAAAGTGTTGACTTTGTTTTTATAGACCCCCCTTATGGTACGAATATTCATTATTCCGATGACCCGCGTTGTATCGGCACTTTGAGTGCTAATGATGATACTTATTACAAATCTATGGAGCAATGCATCCGTGAGATTTATCGTATATTGAAACCTCAACGATTTATGGCTTTGTATTGTTGTGACTCTTATCAAAAAAAGAAACCTTTTGCACCCATTGGATTTCGATTGTTTTCGATTATGGAACAATGGTTTACCCCTATCGATATTATTGCGGTTGTTCGACATAATCGGACATTAAAAAGAAGACACTACCATACCGAAGCAGAACGCGGAAATTATTTTCTCCGTGGCTTTAATTATTTGTTTATAATGAAGAAAGAAATGAAACAAAAAAAATAAACATACGAAAGGAAAAGAAAATGTATGCACAATATCATTTATCAACATGTTTCTGTATCAAAATTTTTCTATTATTTCTTGTTCTTTTTTATTTTACGGGCAGACCCTGTTTCTCGGATGAAACATCTCAGGGAAAATCGTTACCTATAAAAAATTCAAGAGGTGATTACACCGTTGCCTGTTTCTATTTTCCAAATTATCACATAGACAAACGAAATGAAAAAGTTCACGGTCAAAATTGGACGGAATGGGAACTGGTGAAAAATGCCAGACCGCGTTTTTCGGGGCATCAACAGCCGAAGATTCCCCTGTGGGGTTATGTAGATGAAGCAGACCCTAAGGTAATGGAAATGAAAATTGATAGCGCAGCGGAACATGGGATTGATGTTTTTCTGTTCGACTGGTACTGGTATAACGATGGACCTTTTTTACAGCGATGTTTAGACGAAGGCTACCTTAAAGCACGGAATCATAATCGCGTTCGTTTCGCCGTGATGTGGGCTAACCATACATGGATAAATATACATCCGGCGTCCTTAGCAAAGATTCAATCACCGGAAGTGCTATATCCTGGCGAAGTAACTCCAGAAACCTTTGAGCAAATTACTAATTATGTGATTGATAAATATTTTTCTGACCCTGCCTATTGGACTATCTACGGCAAACCTGTATTCTCTATTTATGAAATTCATACCTTTGTCGATGGTGTTGGCGGTTTAGAAATGGCTAAAAAATCACTGGATAATTTCCAGAAAAATGCAATTGCTAAAGGTTTTCCCGGTGTACACATTAATGTGGTTAACATTGAAAATCGCATGCCAAAATGTGTTCAAGGAAAAATGACCCCGGCGGAACTAATTCACTACTTAACCATAGATAGTGTAACCTCATACGCATGGGTTCTGGATACTCCATTAAATACATTCCCCGAAACGCCCTATACAGAAGTGGCAAATCGATTTGATAAAATCTGGGCAGAACGCTCCCAACAATTTACTGTTCCTTATTTCCCCAATGTCTCCATGGGCTGGGATTCATCACCCCGTTGTAAACAGGACGACCCCTTCGAAAACAAAGGCTATCCATTTACGCCCATTTTATCAGGCAATACCCCCGAACAATTTCAATCCGCTTTAGAAAAATGTCGCACATTTTTAGATAACAACCCTATCTGCAACAAAACATTAACCATCAATGCATGGAACGAATGGACCGAAGGTAGTTACCTCGAACCTGACACTGTTCACGGCTACGCTTACCTTCAAGCAATAAAAAATATATTTGGTAGGTGATTATATCTCTACAAAATTTGGGTCTTAATAATCAAAATCAAACAAAGATTTTTGATATGTTTTCTCTACAGAGTTGCTTTTGTTCATTCCTTTAATTTCGCCATTTAACCTTTTTAAGATAATTTCATAATATTTTTTTGAAATTTCTATTGTGATATATTTTCGGTTTAACTTTTTAGCCACGACTGATGTTGTTCCTGTCCCTCCAAATGGGTCTAATACAATATCTCCTATATTTGAACTTGTTCTAATTATCAGTTCTAGTAAATCTTCCGGCATCTGGCAGGGATGATTTCCTATTCTTTCCTTAAATGTGCCACATACCCGTGAGAACTGCCAGACATCATCGGGAATTTTACCCAATGGATTTGCTCTTTTATCTCTATACACAATTTGTCGGGCAAATGGAATTCGTATCTCTTTGTCATTAAATGTAAATTTCGTTCTATCCTTTGTGAAGTACAAAATATGTGTATGAGCCCGATTAAATTTTTTGCGTTGGTTCTGTCCAAAAGTGTAATACCAGATAATCCAGTTTCTAAAATAGAAGCCAATTTTTTTTAAGATAATACTTATTTCTCCGGCAAATTCATCTCCAATGGCAATATAAATACTACCATTTTCCTTTAATAATCTATAACATTCACTTATCCATTGCATTGACCATTTATAATATTCTTCATAAGACATATTATCATCATGGACATCGTATTTTATTCCAATATTGAAAGGAGGGTCTGCAAATACTAAATCGACGCAATTATCCGGCATATCTTGCATTATTTTTATGCAGTCTCCTAAATAAACTTTATCAACTTCCATATTTATTCTCCACTGCCAAATAACTCACAAGGTTTGATTTTAAACTGTATTTTTGTTGAATCTGGAGTCCCGCCTTTTCTTTGCATTGTGATTTTTCCAATATATAGACTGCCCTTAGGTGAAATGCATATCTTTCCGTTTCCAAAAAAGTTCATCACAAAATTTATATCTTTTAGTATCCATGCTGTTTTATCATGTTTCTTATCATATTTTGTTACTAACATCCAATTTGCTGATAGTCCTCCTCTCCCTTTTATTATATCACTCACCACTCTAATTCTATTCTTCTTAAAAAAGTTAATAATTTTATTTTGTGCTTTTGGAGGAATTTCGTCAAGGAATAATCGCCTTGCATCCCTAAAACTTATGGTTTTTAGTTCTTTTAGATTCCCCTGTTTCATTTCTTTTTTGGGGCTTAATTCGCCTGTGAAAAGTTTGAGCTAGTATGATATTTCGTCACTAAATCCCCACATTTCCTGGTAATTATTAACTGTTCTTTTATCTATTTGATTGTAGTCAGCATCTTGATTTGCTTTTTTTAGAGATAGATTTTCGATTTTTATGATGTCCCCAACTTTTATACAAATTTTTATTTGCGCATCTGCTTTTTTATATTTGACAAATTCTTCATATTCATCTTCTTTTATACAAAATTTATTAAAATTTCCTTTTTTTATTTTGGTAGGTATTTGAATCGCTTTTACAGATTTAATTTTGTCAAGATTATAACCCATTATTTGAAGCCATTCTTGCGCTTCTTTATCTTTTGCCCAGGAATTGAATTTCTCACATATCCTTTTTTCATTGGCAAATCCCCCCCCTTAGCTGTTTTTGAACCTAATTCTTTCTTATCCATAAAAAACCTCATAATTAAGAATAGTTAAAAACCATAAACATTTCGGTAATATTTTATATTACCAAATTTATAATGAAAGATGTAAAAAATAGTATCTATCCATCTAAAGATAAAAAAGTACTACGATTCAACCTTGCTTTGCTTTAAATATAATACACTTGCTATTCTCAATTTTATATGCACATTTTATTATAGAGTGCTCTTACTTGATTGCAGAGTTTTATATGGATTTAAATAAAGATAGCAAGTTAGAAATATGTGAGATTTTTTATAGTATACAGGGGGAATCTACATGGGCGGGGTGTCCGATGATTTTCATTCGGTTGTCTGGGTGTAATTTAAATTGTTCATGGTGTGATACGAGGTATGCCTTTGAGAAGGGTACTTTTTTTACTATGGAGGAGATATTGAAAATTATTTTTCAATATAAGTGTAAGATGGTGGAAATTACCGGGGGAGAGCCGTTGTTACAGAAATCTGTTTTTTCGTTAATGAAAACTCTTATGGAGATGGGGTATACGGTTCTATTGGAAACCAATGGTGCATGTTCCATCAAAAATGTTCCGCCGGGGGTGATTAAGGTTATGGATATTAAATGTCCTTCAAGTGGTATGGAAAAACGGATGTTGTGGGAGAATATCGGTTATTTGAACCCGTTTCTTGATGAGGTAAAGTTTGTCATTGCGGACCGAAATGATTATGATTTTGCAGTTCAGAAGATTAATGAGTTTCAGTTAGTCAAAAAATGTCGTGCTATCTTATTCTCACCTGTTGCCGGGCGTATATCTTTACAGGAATTTGCACATTGGATTTTGCAAGATGGTTTGCCTGTGCGGTTACAGATACAATTACATCGAATTATCTGGGGTGAGAATGTAAGGGGTGTTTGATTTGTTTTAGCCGATGATTTGTTGGCTTGCATACATAGTTTTTAAGATACAATCAAAAAGGGGTAAGTATAGAATTAATTGTTCGTTGTTCTCCTTATTTTCCTCTGTGTTCTTTATGTAAACATAAAAAATAATTTAATTCATCTCATTCATAGGAAATATTCCCTTTTCATTGTTCAATCTTATGCTCATGCTTCCTTTGCCAGGGAATTTTTTAGTTATCTGCGAACTATGCAGTTGAAAAATACTTACTTTTCATTTTGTTCTTATATTTTTAGGAAAACATAGTTTTTATGTATGTTGCATTATTCTTATTGTTTCCGACATGTGTGGGAGTTTGTGGGCTATCTTTTAGCAAATATGCTATTCCATATATTTTTTCTGTCCTATTTCTCAATCCTAATTATAGGTTGTTTATCCTTGTCCAGCATTGTGATTGAGAAAATGTTCGTGTGTATAGTCTATTTTATTGCATTGTAAAATGTATCTATGTTTATTTTCATTCGTAAGGGGAGAGGTTCATCCCACATTTTTTGAAATGCGAAGCCGGGAATAATCCACAATTCACCTGGACGGCGTTCAAAAATATAAGGATAACTTAATTGACCACCAGTTTGCCGTGCTATAACGACGGGTTTTGTCCATGTTTTGCCATCGTCATCTGAAAAGGCAATGGATAGTTCTTCACGATGCCATGAGGAAAGGAATTCTGTATGTTGAGGCATAACGCTTTTAGAATAAGTCCGTCCTTCCGGATTAAGTTGATTCCAGACGAGGACCAGTTTCCCATTTGACAATCGCAATAAATAGCCGGGAGAATTACTTGCCTGTATTCCGCTTGGCTGAATAATTCGCCAGTATTTCCCGTTATCTTCTGAAATTGCCTGCCAAAATTGGTCTAAACTGGTTCGAATCAACATAAGCAATCGTCCATCGCTCAGTTCTGCAAGAGTAGGTTCTAATGCCCCGTCGTGATGTCCATGTCCTCCTATATCAATCCAGTTACTTCTTTGCCATGTTTTCCCTTCATCATCCGAATAGAGGGAACATATCATAAAATGCCCCGGATTGCTGGTCAAATGGTCAAAAGGTGCTATAATCCTTCCGGAACGGGTTTGTATCAATGCGAAAATGTTGGTGTTATATCCGTCAAGGATGCATTGATTATCTACCCATGTTTTCCCTTCGTCAAGGCTTCGTATCGCCCAAACTTCTAATTCACATCCTTCTTTAGGTTCTTTGTTCTTTTCATCCCAGTCAAATTTTTTACCAATGAAATTCAGATATACCAAAACGAGTGTATTGTTTTTTATCCGCAGGAGATAATAGGACGCAGGTTCTTCAACATCTAAACCTTTGCAGACAGGGACGAGTTCAGACCATGTTTTTCCATCATCTTTACTTACACGGAAACCTTCTGCATCTATTGTTCCCAGACTACCATCGCGAGAATAACAAACGGAGGATTATGTCCTATATCCAGTGTTTCTACTGCAGGATGAATCCATCGTTCTCCAAATGATGTCAGAGTAAGCAGGGCTAACCCAATAAATAATAAAGATTTGTTCATCGTTTTGCCCCTTCTATGTTTTGTCGTTATTTTCTATCACAATTCAGTGAAAGGTTTCTTATTTCAATTTCAACGTTATAGGGTCCTGTAATTTTCCAACCTAAATTGAATGAGGTAAGGATAAAATCTTCAATGTGTGATTTGGTTAAATATCCACGTTTTTGACCTTTGTTTAATGCCTCTTCAAAAAGGGGGGTTAGCAGAGTATTCAGTTTATTCCTATCTCCATCACCTGTACTATCTTCATAAAATCGCTTTCCATCAATTACCGTAATCAGTTTGTTGGTTGTATAGGTAGACCCTATGTCTATGTTTATATACTCAGGAGGGATGGGATAACGTGCATCAAAAAGAGGTAATCCAAGCCAGAAGAACTCTTTATAATCTTTACTATTCGGGTTGTTATTTTTCACTGTCCAGAAAGCGGAAATTTGTGCGGTATGTAATGTTGGGTCGATGTTCTCTTTTAATCTATCATCACATATACAATTCGTAATTCTAAATTCCAGATTAAAAGCCAGATTATTTCCTGTTATTTTTATTCCTTCAGGGAATGCCTTTTCAATCAAGAGATGAGGCCAGGGTTCTCCATATTTCCGTAACTTCCCTTGATATTCGGTAATTCCATTACTATTCAAAACAATACTCCAAAGGTTATCTTTTTTATGCAAAACGTTTTTTTTCGCTTCATTCCTTGCAATCCAGGTATTTTCTCCTGCTTTTGTAAAGACGCCAGAATATAACGGAAAATTTGTTGCCCACTGTGCTAAACGATATATAGGACTCTGTTCAATCTGTGGGGGAGAGGGTAAAGTAAGAGTTCCGAGAGTATTCGGTTTATCCATAGGACGAACAGTAGTAAGATTAAAACCACAAGCAAATTCATTGGAATTTAAGTAATTTATGGTTTCTATCGTGATAGGTTGATTTTGAAGTAAAATAAATAATGTAACAAAAATTATATATTGCATAGATTCGTTTTAAGATATAATTAAAACTATAATATTTTAAAAATTTCTAACAAAATTTTATCTCATTTTTTTATAATAAATGGTAAAATTAGTAATAAAGGAACAGAAAATATAAAAACAAAGTTCAGGGAGTTCGATGTGAGAAAAGGATATTATAATTTACTGGTTATATTGATGAGTCTTTTTATTTTTATTGGCTGTCAAACCTCACCGTCAGATAATTACACAGTGGGGGGAAAGACTTATGGTGTAACTTCAGGAGTTTTTCATGGTAGATGGTGGAACTACTATGAACGTGGTTGTTCGTTTTTATCCGGTGGCTTTTTGAACGAAGCGGAACAGGATTTACGAACCGCATTGCAAAGTCGTTCACGAGATACATGGCAGGCACGTACCTACGGTTTACATTTTGTTGAGTATTTCCCGAATCGTGAATTAGGTATTACTTTATTTAAGAAAGGACAGTTATCGGAGGCAGAAACATTATTGCGAAATTCTTTGTCCCAGGTAGATACGGAACGGGCAAGATACTACCTGGATATGATTATTAAGGAACGCATATCGAAAGGTGAATTGCAGGACCGTGAACCGCCGAAAGTAAAGGCAGAACTAGTTGAAATAAGTGCGGAGATAACAAAAGATAGAAATAAAAAAAATGCCTCTTCGATGATTGTTCGTGAAGCAAATAATCATTTGAAAATAGAATGTTCAGATGATATAGGTATAGAGCAGATTTTTGTGAATCAGCAATCTGTATACCTGCGACATGGTGAAAAATCAGCCCTTATAGAACAGCCTATCGAAACCAAAGAGGGAAAACAGGATTTCGTTATAACCGTTCGCGACCTTGCAGGTAAAGAAAGTAGTTACAATTTATCGGCACAGGTTGACCTTACAGGTCCAAGTATCGGTATTTTCAAACCTACAGATTATCTTGTTATAAATGACACGGAACTTGCTTTGGAAGGAGTTGTAGTAGATGATACGGGGATAGCAGAGATTTCTCTGAATAATCAGGTTATATCGCAAGGCGATGGAGAACATCGTAGGGAATTCCGTTCTGTTTTACCTTTGAAAGATGGCGAAAATGTTTTTATTATTTCTGCTCGTGATACCGCAGGTAATGAGACACGCACTGCTATTAAAACATTCAAAGGAGAACCTCGTTCTCAATTGGCTCTTCTGTGGCGTTTTGCACAACGGAGTACCCGCATTAATCACGCTTTAGCAACATCATCGTTCTCTGCAACCATTCTTAGTGAGATATTATCAACTCAAATCGAAGATTCAGGAATAGACATCAATATAAAAACTCCGAAACCAGAACAACCCTCTCGTCATAATCGCGTTATTCGTGTTGCTGGGGAAATTACCAGTTCTTCTGCAGTGCAAACACTGCTTATCAATGGAGAACCATATACACAATTAACAGGTGCTCCTAAAGAGGCATTCAACAAACGCGTTCCTTTACCATCAGACTTATTACCATCAGGTGTGGGAAAGGTAAAATTATCTATTGAGGCACAGGATACGCAGGGGAAGAAGGCAAGCAAGGAAATGGATGTAAGGGTAGAACCTGTTCTCGTAAATAAGAATGAAACCAAGATGAGTATTGCATTACTGGCTATTGCAGGCAGAACCGCAACAGATAGTTTTGGAAGTGATTTAAGAACGGTTCTGGAAGAGAGTATAAGGAAGCAGGGACGCTTCTACATATTGGATAGAATTTATCTTCAAAATGTGTTGAATGAACAACAGTTGTCCGCTGGCTTGGCAGACCCAAATAGAGCATTGGAGATTGGACGAATGGTGCCTGCACAAGTTTTTGTTGTGGGTGAACTGTTCCCGAGAGGGGAACAATCTGCAGAAGTAAAACTACGGTTAATAAGTACTGAGACATCGGAGGTTATCTCTATCTTTGATGGCTTTATTGACAATGTTAATAATAAAGAACTTGTGTTAGGCAAGTGTGATGTGCTTGCAAGGCGATTAGCAGATTTCTTCCCACGTTTATCTGGGGAAGTTTTAGATTATCGCGGTTCGGATTCAAAATATGAAGTATTATTTAACTGGGCAGAGCAGGATGGTATTCGTCCGGGAACTTATGCACTTATCCTTTATGAAGCCTCTCCTGCCTGGATTGACCCGGATACGGGTGAAATAACACAACCCGCGGACTACGGCATTCTTTACAAAACCCGAATTGTAAATGTCTCGTCGACCAGTGCCCGGGGGCAGGTAATTACAGATACATCTAAACCTTCGGAGGGCGTAGCCATTGAAAAAGGTCTTCCTTCAATTACTATGTAGTATCATTTTTTTACTAACAATCGGCTTTCCCACCTATGACGGATGGTCACAGGGCATACCGATTAATTCTTCTCCGAATGTAATAGGTAGTGGTGCTCGTGCCATCGGTATGGGTGGCGCTTTTATTGCCATCGCAGATGATGCAACTTCCGCTTCATGGAATCCCGGCGGTTTAACGCAATTGGAACGCCCGGAATTTTCTATGGTCTATACCTATAAATATATCGGTGAAGGTTTTCAATCTCTACCCCATCCGGAATTAGAGGGTGATTATTCAGTTGATTTTAGCCAATTGAATTACATGAGTTTCGTATATCCATTCCAGAGAACTATTAAGGGTCGCAATCTTGTATTAAGTTTGAATTATCAGGCAAAGTATGATTTTTCCCGGGAACTGGATTTCTTTTATCGCGATATATCTGCTTTAGCATTAGGAAATAGAGCAGGTTTACACTCGCTTGTAAAATATAAACAAAGTGGTCAATTGGCAACGCTATCCCCTGCATTGGGTTTTGAACTAACCAACCGATTGTCCGTAGGTATTGTGCTAAATCTCTGGAATCAGTCATTAATACAAAATAATGAATGGACTGTAGACCAGGAAGAATATCGAACATTAAATATTAATGGACAGACAAACCGTGCTTCCTTTTCTCATACCGTTATACGAAAGAAATATCGCGATTTTGAAGGAACGAATATTACGTTAGGGGCTTTGTATCGTCTCGGTGAAAGATGGCAAATTGGGGCGGTATATCATTCAAAATTTACTGCAGATGTGGATTATGAAGAATGGTGGATTATCAATCGAGGCGTGGGCTTCCCGGGATTTTTCTATAGCCATAGACCTCTGAAATATACATTCCCTACTTCGTATGGTATCGGTGTGGCTTATCGTTTTCCTAATGACAAATTGACATTAAGTTTTGATGTTACCCGTTGCGAATGGGACCAGTTTGTTATTCATGACCCGGAAAATCGGAATTGGCTCATGCGTAAGCGTTCAGGAATATCTAATTTACCTGTGGATTGGAGCCCTCATGATGCTACTTATACTGTTCGGATAGGTGCGGAGTATTTATTCTTTAATCCGAACAAACCGAGACAATCCCTTTTGCCAAGTGTTCGTGTAGGTGCCTTTTATGACCCGGAGCCTTCCAGCGGAAGACCTGACCGCTGGTTTGGTCTTGGAAAAGGAGATGGTTCTGTGGACAATTATTATGGGATTACATTAGGTGCCGGGTGTCTTATAAAGAACCGTATTAATATTGATGCAGCCTATGTATATCGTTGGGGGAACGATGTCCGGAAGGATACTTTCGGATTTGTAGCAACGGATGCGGATGTTGACCAGCATTTGTTTTATCTATCTACCGTAATTTATTTCTGATGTCTGGGGGTATTCAACATCCGTTTCAAGTGATAGAGAATATCTAAGGCTTCTCGAGGAGAAAGTTGGTCCGGGTCAATTTTGTTTAATTCTTCCTCTATAGGGGAGGGGATATGTTTTTCTTGAGTATCAAAGAGGAGGAGTTGTTGGGTTTCTTCTTTGTTTCCAAATTGACCACTTTCAAGAGAATCCATAATTTCGTGGGAGCGACGAATTACATGCGGGGGAAGACCTGCTAACTTTGCCACATGAATACCATAGCTATGGTCAGCAGACCCTTCAAACAAACGATATAAAAACACAATTCTATCTTTATATTCCCTTACGCCTACATTGGTATTTACCGCACCATGCAGTGATTTCGTCAATTCTGTAAGTTCGTGATAATGAGTAGCGAACAAAGCCCGTGCCTTTATTCGGTCATGGATGTACTCCGCGACTGCCCATGCAATACTAATACCATCATAAGTGCTGGTACCTCTACCTATTTCGTCTAATACCAATAGACTGCGATGTGTTGCGGTATTTAAAATATTTGCAGTCTCAATCATTTCTACCATAAAGGTGCTTTCACCCCGCGCAAGATTGTCCGATGCTCCCACGCGAGTGTAGATTCGGTCTACTACACCAATTTTTGCTTTCTCTGCAGGGACAAAACTGCCTATTTGAGCCATGAGTGTGATTAATGCTACCTGCCGTAAATAGGTGGATTTCCCTGCCATATTTGGGCCGGTAACTATCATAAGCCTTCTATCATGTGTGTTCAAATAAGTATCGTTTGGGACAAAAGAGCCAGGGCTTAGTAATGTTTCAATAACGGGATGTCTTCCTCCAACTATATCAATCTCATCAGAAGAATTTACCTGTGGTTTCGTATAGTTCTGAGAACTGGCAACCTCTGCCAGAGACAGAAGTACATCGAGCAGGGCAACAGATTCGGAATTTCGCTGGATTCGTTTGGCTTCTTCCGAGATATGATTGCGAACTTCTATAAACAGTTCTTCTTCGAGAGCAACACTTCGTTCCTGAGCAGTAAGTATTTCTTCTTCACGAGATTTAAGTTCCGGTGTTACATACCTCTCCGCATTAACAAGTGTTTGTTTACGAATATAGTCTGATGGAACAAAAGAGGTTTGTCCTTTGCTAACCTCAATGAAATATCCGAATACTTTGTTATACCCAATTTTTAGTGTTTGGATACCTGTGCGTTCGCGTTCTTTCTTTTGAAGGGTGGCAATCCATTCACGCCCACCTCGCATTAATGAACGAAGATGGTCTAACTGCGCATTATAGCCATCCTTAATAATTCCACCATCACCAAGCGATGAAGGAGGTGATTCTACGATGGCATTCTCGATATAACGAACCAGTTCGGGAAGTTCATTTATACTGTTGTGTATATTCTTCAAAAATTCAGATGAACAAGTTTCTAAAGGTATTCGTAAACGGGGTAATGTTTTTAAGCAATGAGATAATGCCCTTATATCTCGCGGGTTCGTTGTTTGTGCAGTTATTCGCCCAAGGAGCCGTTCCAAATCGCCGAAACCTTTTAATTGTTCTCTTAATAAGGTTCGTAATTCTACATTGTCTTTCAATTCTTCAACTGCATTTAACCGCTGAGATATTTCATCTATTTTTTGTAAGGGATAATGTATCCACTGTCGCAATTTTCGCGAACCCATCGGCGTAAGAGTTCGGTCCAACACCCCTAATAAAGTTCCCTGTTTTGTGCGGTCAAAAAGGGATTCTGTTAGTTCGAGATTTCTTTGTGTGTTGCTATCCAGAATAACAAAATCGGAAGGTTTATAAATTCGTGGCAGGTCAATAAATGGTGTGGATTCACGCTGAGTTTGTGATACATATTGAAGGATTACCCCTACTGCAGATATAAGTTCTGCATTACTCTCCATATCTAATCCGCGAAGTGTTGATAAACCATAGTAACGAAGGATGGTTTCTGTGCATAATTCTGTATCAAATTTATCGTGAGGAATTCGTGTAATTGTTAGATTGGGAAAAGAAGAGAAGAGAAATTGTCCCATTTCCTTCCCCATATTTTCAGAAATAAGTAATTCGGAAATAGTTAGTCGTGTCAATTCATCGGATAGGGTTCGTTCATAGGGGGGAGGTAATTCAGAAGCCAGAAATTGTCCGGTACTTATATCTACAAGGGCAAGTCCTGCTTTCCGTTCACCGACACATAATGCAGATAAATAGTTGTTCGCTCCTTCTTCCAGAAGTTCAGGTTCAATAATAGTCCCTGGTGTAACGGTTCGCACAATAGCACGCTTTACAATCCCTTTTGCTAATTTAGGGTCCTCGACCTGTTCACATATAGTTACTGTCTTCCCGGCTTTTATTAATCGTGCGAGATAATGATTAACAGAACGTACTGGTACACCACACATGGGTACCTTCCCCTCTTTACTTTCCCCATCTCTCGATGTCAGGGCTATTCCTAAAATACGAGAGGCTTCAAAAGCATCATCAAAGAACATTTCAAAAAAATCGCCCATGTGGAATAATAATAGGGAATCACCGCATTCTGCTTTGGCACGAAGATATTGCCGTAACATCGGCGTTGCACGTTCCGGTATAATGTCTGTAATTTTAAGCCAGTTATCCTTTTCTTTGTTTTCCATGTCACACGTGTTTCTGTTTAATATGCCCGATTAACACTTTGCGTAGCGTACATTTAATAGAATAATATTTTATTATATGGATATTTTATCATGTTAAGATAGATTGTAATCATATAATAAGATTATAAGCTTATGGAAGTCGAGGATTCTCTCATAGAACAAGAACTTGTTCCGATAATACAACTTTTCTTGCCGGTTGCAAAATATAAGGTGGATTCCCTTTTTGACTATTGGTCAAATCAGGAGACATCACCTGTATTTACAAAGGCGGGAAAATACAACTCCTGGGGATGGACAGAATGGACCCGTGGGTTTCTTTATGGGATACCATTACTTTTATACGAAATGACCAGAGAACAATCATTATTAGAGAAAGTTCAAAATAATGTTTATAAATTGGACTCTTATCTGACACATACAGGAGTGCATGACCACGGTTTTAATATTCTTTCTTCGTATGGTCATTTATGGCGAATGGGTTTACAGGGATATTATCCCTGTAGTCAGGAAGAATTGGAGCGGTATCAATTAGCCATTCGTGTTTCGGGGGCGGTTCAGGGTAATCGCTGGACAAAAATTGAAGATGGAACGGGATTTATACATTCTTTCAATGGTGCTCATTCTTTATTTGTAGATACAATACGCACATGCCGTGTCCTTGAATTGGCATGGATATTGGGTCAGGTATTAAAGTCAGAAGGTGATGAGGAAATCTCTTTATTGGAACGAGCCATACAGCATATACAGAATACTATAAAATATAACATTTATTTTGGAAATGGTCGGGATATATATGATGTACGTGGAAGGGTTGCTCATGAATGTCTATTCAATGTAAAGACAGGGAAATTCCGTTGTGCCTCTACCCAGCAGGGATATTCTCCTTTTAGTACATGGACACGCGGTCTGGCATGGGCAATGTTAGGATGTGTAGAACAATTAGAATTTTTTACTTCTTTACCATGTCATTTATGGGAAAATTATACGCAGAATAGAGATTGGTTATATTTGTTAAAGCAGTCGGCTATGGCTACAGCCGATTTTTATATAGAACATACCACAAGTGATGGAATTCCTTTTTGGGATACCGGTGCCCCCGGATTAACTTATATAGGTAAATATCAACAATTTCCTGCAGACCCTTATAATGATATAGAGCCTTTAGATAGTTCTTCTGCAGTTATCTCTGCTCAGGCACTTCTTCGGTTAGGTTCTTATCTCGGGAAGAACAATGATGGTAAGAAATATTACCAGGCAGGATTAACAGTAACCAAAACAATCTTACTTCGAGATTTTCTGTCCACAGATGCGAATCATGAAGGTTTATTATTACATGCGGTATATCATCGCCCTAATGGATGGGATTATATCCCGCCGGGACGAAATATTCCCTGTGGAGAGTCATGTCTGTGGGGAGATTACCATCTTATGGAATTACTGTTATGGATATGGCAATCTGCTCAGGGGAAACAAACATGGAATTTTTTTGCAAACCAACAATTTACAAATATAAGTGGATAAAAGCGAATGTATATAATAACTGAGGGAACAGAGGTTCAATTTATATGGGGGCAATGGGCTGTTCCTGTGGTTATCAGTGAAATAGGTAGTGACTGGGTATCAATACGCTATCCCCTGGAAGAACCTATCGGTCCGGGGGTTTATATTGATTTACAGGTGCAATATGAATTATTCCGCATGACATATTATTACTTTACTCTTAATATACCACGTCAGTTTAACGATATTCTTTTCCTACGGCGGGCTGCCAGCCGAACTTATATTGAACGACGACAGGCATGGCGCATTGTGGCAAATGAACCAGTCCGTATAGAATATGGAGAGAATCGAATCCCCTTTGAAGCGACCCTATTAGACATAAGTAGCACAGGTGCTTATTTAGCAGTAGAACATCTGTTGCCATTAACAAATCCTCTGCGAATCTATCTTCCCATGAATGGACGTGTCTATATATTTAATGGAGTAATCGTCCGCAAAATTCCACCAAATCCTCGATTGGGGGTCTCTTTAAGGATAGGTGTTCGTTTCATAAACAATCCAATTGAACTGCGAAATTTGTTGGTGCATTTTCTATGGTCACGGATACGCGAAATTTATCGGGACCAGTTCCATGAACTTTATCCGGGTGCTGGCAAACGACCTAAAAAAAAATCTCAAGACCCTGCTTCTACAAACAATAATAGTTATAATGGGAATAATGAAAAATAATGAAAGGAGAGATAAAAATGAATACTATTCGGATTGGCATTATAATGAATGGTGTAACAGGGAGAATGGGAAAAAACCAACATTTGGAACGTTCTTTAATGGCTCTAATACAAGAAGGAGGTTTAATAACGAGAGATGGGAAAAAGATAATCCCTGAAATTATTCTTGTAGGTAGAAATGAACAAAAACTATCAGAAATTTCTGAAAAATACTCGGGATTGCCATGGTCTACAGATTTGGATAATGTGCTATCGGACCCAAAATATATAATCTATTTCGATGCCCAAACAACAGGTTTACGATATACCTCCGTGAAAAAGGCAATCCTTGCTGGTAAACATGTATATTGTGAAAAGCCTTCCGCTTCAAATCTATCCCAGGCAATAGAATTGTATAAACTTGCGGAAGAGAAGAAGGTAAAGCATGGCGTTGTCCAGGATAAACTCTGGCTACCCGGTATAATAAAACTATCCCAACTAATTCGTCAGGACTTTTTTGGGAAAATACACGAGGTTCGTGGTGAATTTGGCTATTGGGTATTTACAGGCGAATTTGAGCCTGCTCAGCGACCTTCCTGGAATTATAAAAAATCTGAAGGTGGTGGAATTATTCAAGATATGGTATGCCATTGGCGTTATCTGGTGGATAATCTTTTCGGAACCATTACGGATGTCAATTGTATAGGAATGACACATATTCCTCAGCGATGGGATGAGACAGGCAAACCCTATATGTGCGATGTAGAAGATGCTACTTATACTACTTTTCTAACGGAGAAAGGAGCCATTTGCCATTTTAATTCATCATGGTGCACACGTGTTCGCAGGGATGACCTGCTGACTGTACAGGTAGATGGGATAAACGGTTCTGCGGTTGCGGGTCTTAGAGAATGTTACATACAACCTGCAGGAAGCACTCCCAAACCCGTGTGGAACCCAGATATTCCACAACCTATCAATTTTTATGAAGGATGGATAAAAGTTCCTGATAGAGCGAATTACGATAATGCCTTTAAGGCACAGTGGAAATTGTTCTTACTTCATGTCGTAGAAGATAGTCTATTTCCATGGAATTTATTGGAAGGAGCAAAAGGCGTCCAATTAGCAGAACTGGCATATCAAAGCTGGCAGGAACGAAGATGGCTTAAAGTCCCTCCCTTATAAAGAACTTGAGAAATAGTATTAAGTTATTTTCCACATGTATAATATCAACAGGATGCAAGGTATGTTCTAATAAGTATCTATGGATAAGAGGTAGGATAAAACGGATAATATTCGAAAAGTAAGAGGGGGAAAGATATACCCGCAATGAAGTATCACCCAAATGCAAGGACTACCCTGCAAATGCAAAATGTAATTAAAGAATCGAAAGAACCTATGAAAGCACTTTTGAAATAGTTGTATATATGCACGAAGATAATGTGAAAGTAAAAGAAGTGAGAGGACTTAACAGATAAATCATTACAACCGCATAAACTACGAACAATGTTAGATCTAAAGTATGAGCAGAGTGTAGAGAAATAAAAAGCATTTTTAGAGGAAGTGAGTGCACTCTATCCCTATCCAATTCGTACCGTTTTGACCGAAAACGGCAAGGAATTTACAGACCGCTTCTGACGGGGTAAAAAACAGCCCTCCGGTAAACATATCTTCGACCATCGCTATCAGGAACTCGGTGTAGAACATCGTCTGACTCGTTCCTATACACCCAAAACGAATGGATTAGTCGAACGCTTCAATGGTAGAATTGCAGAACTATTAAAACAACATTATTTTACTGATTACAACAAATTGATGTATAAATTGAACGAGTATATTTAATGATATAATTACGTCCATAAGCAACGAGCGTTAAACAACAAGAGTCCTGCGGAGAAAATACGAATATAGTATAATGAAAGTCCGTCCTTTTTTAAGCCCTCTTTTAATCCATCATTTTACAACCTCTCGATATCGGACACATTTAGTCATTTGTTTTGTTGGCAGTCTGTAATTTTTCTGGAAATGTAGTGTGTTGTTTATTTGCCTTGAATGATTAAAAGTATGTAAAGTAATTAGATATTCTGCATAAAAAAATTTTTTTTTAGTTATTAAATATTAATTGTAGATTTTGTAAGGAGGTGTTCATGTCTCAATTTACTTTAATTGACTGGATTGTATTGGTAGTATATTTTTTGGCTATGGCAGGAATGGGTCCTCTTTTTGCCTATCGTGGGAAAAGTACGGAAGGTTATTTTCTCGGAGGGAGGTCATATCCCGGCTGGCTTATTGGTTTGTCTATGTTCGCAACAAGTATCAGTTCTATTACTTTTGTAGCTTATCCGGCGGATGCGTATAAAACAGCATATTTACGCTTTTTATTATGTCTTATGCTTCCGGTAGGTGTGTATTTAGCCAGTTTGATATTTCTACCTTTTTACCGTAAAGCAGGGATTGTATCTGCTTTTGAATATCTTGAAGGGCGGTTTGGTCCCGGAACCCGTGCTTATGCGGCGACCGCCTTCGTTATTGGGCAATTAATTCGAATTAGTTTAATTCTGTACCTTGTAAGTTTGCTTGTTTATGAAATGACACACCTGAATCCGTATTTATGTGTTCTTATTGGAGGGGTTGTTACATCCTTCTATACTGTATTAGGTGGTATTGAAGCGGTTATCTGGACGGATTTTATACAGTCGTTTCTATTATGGGCGGGTGGTTTTATATGTTTAGGAATGGTTTTATATAGTATCCCCGGTGGGCTGGGAACCGTTATTCGCGAAGCTATAGCGGATGGAAAGTTCATGTTAGGAGATTTAAATCCTGCTACGGGTGCTTTAGAACCTGCAAGATGGGGCTTTTCCCTTTCAGAAAAGACAATACTTATGATTCTTATTATGGGAGTTGCCCAATGGTTGACAGAATATAGCAGTAATCAGAATGTAATACAAAAATATGTCGCAACGAAGAGTGAAAAGGATGCTTTCAGTGCTATCTGGATATGCTGTCTGTGTAGTGTGCCAACATGGGGCTTTTTTATGTTCCTTGGGACAAGTTTGTATGTGTATTATAAGATTTTTCCAGACCCACAGGCTCAAGCAATGTTAACAGGACAGGCAAAAGCAGAACAAATATTGCCCTATTTTGTGATTAAAGTATTACCGACGGGACTTTCAGGCTTAGTAATTGCAGGTGTTCTTGCAGCAGCGATGTCTTCTTTGTCTTCCAGTATCAATGCTATTTCGGCGGTTAGTATCGTGGATATATATAAACGGCATTTTGCAAAAGGGCGTTCAGACCAGCATTATGTATGGGCGGCAAAAACAATATCCATCATTAGTTCTTTAATTATGATTGGAGGGGCGTTTCTTCTTTTGATAGCCGAAAGCAAAACATTGCAAGATACGGCAACAAAACTCGCATCAATCACAGGTGGAGGACTTTTGGGGCTATATGTTTTAGGATTTATGACCCGACGCGGAGATGGAAGGGCAGTATCTGTGGGTATTATTTTTACTGTATTATTTTCCACATATATATCATTAATCGAATTAAAGTTAATTACGAAAGATTTATTTATGAACTTGGGTTTGCCCGAAGGTGTGAGTAAATTCTTTGCTCAGCCGATGGATACCTATTACGCTGGATTAACCGGAAATATTATCATCTTTATTATTGCGTATGTTTTAGCAATTACTCTATTACCCGAGAAACCAAGAGATTTAAAGAACCTTACGGTATGGACACGTGACTAAATATTTTATGGATTATCGTAACAAATATACTTCAGTGGGGTTTAATTAGAAAAAGCAATGTAATTGTGAAGGGATTTTGTAATGACGGAAACTTTTTTATCAAGGCGTGATTTCCTCTCAACCTCATGTATTTTGGTTTCAATGGGTCCACTGGCTTTTATGCGTTCCGCTTATACAGATGCGGGGGAAAATAGGGAAACTCTTAAAGGCTTTATTATTTCAGATGCCCATTTTGGCTGGGATAATCCCAAACAACCATCTGTAAAGGTATTAAGGGAAAATGTGCAGAATATATTAACGGCGTTCCCTGATTTGAATTTACTGATTGATACAGGAGATGCTCATCATAATACCGCGAGGGTAGAAACCTTAGTGGAATGGATACAGGTTATTTCGGAAGGTTGTGGGGTGGTGCCTTTATTTTATGTGCCGGGCAATCATGAAATATCACATAACAATCATGAGAACAGGGAAGTACGTTCCGCATGCATGGGTAGTTTACCTTGCAGACCTTATTACAGTTTTAGTTTGAGAGGAATTCACTTTGTATCTTTACCCCAAATGATGGGAGCCAATTATGTTTCTCAGGAGGCGTTAGAATGGGTTCGATTGGACCTGAAAGTTCATCGGGATGAAACGACTATCATCCTCAGTCATAATGCTCTTAAAGGGACAACATGTCCACATGATGATACGGGCTATCGAATGGTTGCTAATTCGGAAGAAGTTATCCGTTTACTTCGTGAAAATTCTCAGGTTATCCTATGGATGCATGGACATAACCATACATGGGAGATTATTCCTCGTTGGCAAAAATGGTTTGTGTCAAATGGGAGGTTTGGAGGATTTCCTCCTCAGGAAATATTTGGAGGAGAACGAATTGGAGGTGTTTTTTTTGAAATAAACGGAGAGGGTATACATATTCGAGCATGGAGTAGTTCGGATAAAAAATTTTTTGATGAGATAGACACAAAATATCAACATTTGAGTCGACATATTCCCGTATCTACTTCCTATGATGGGGAGAAACCATCCTCTATTGCTTACGGTGTTGGATTAAGCCGTAATGGACAAAAAACACCGGTATATAGACATTACATTGGTCAGGATGTTCAGGCTCGGGTATATTTCATGGGTGTTGATGATGTGTGGTTTAATGAGAATTCAGACCTGACTGCTTATGGCGAACGTCCTTCTGGCGGGAAAATGTTACCTGCTATAGATGTCATTCCGTATGGGAATAGGAAAGAAATGCAATGGCAATGGGATAATCCGGGATTACGCCTTTCGTTAGGAAATGGATATGTAGGAGTGATGACTCCACGGAGGGGTGATGCTCAATTTGCGTATTATCCGACCGCTCCTAAAGAGAAGTATGTTGCACATTTAAGAGTGTATGCACATTCTCCAGGTACGGAGGTGTATATTGTTTGGAGGATTTATCAAAGTAATGGAACCTTGTTACTTGAAAAGAAAGAAGATGTATCCTTGCTTGATACGGGATATAACGATGTATTTTCAAAATTTGAGGTTCCGGATTTTTCAAACATTGAAACAGTTAACACGAATGAAAAAAGTGATGTGCAATTACTTATTTCCGCAGAAAGTGTTTTCCGTAATGCTGGTGAAGGTGTCCGAGTAGAGCAATTACAAATAAGGATGGACAAACCGGAACCGTTCACAAAAAATCCGGGGATTATCATAGCAGGTAAGACTTATTTGCACAATGGGGTATTGGAAGCAGGTGAATTCGTGGATTTGCCGATACCTGCGGATACAGAGTCACGGTTTGTTATAACTTCAATTGCAGAGGGGAATGGATTAGTTACTTACCTACTAAGAGAAACAGGTATTGAATTTCAAGTTCGTAATGCAACCATTGCCGGCAAGGGCAATACCTACAAAATCGATTTGCTCCGTGCTCAATTCGGAGACTATAAACCTGCAATAGTTATAGCACTATTGGCAAAAACGGAAATGGAACCATTTGTGAAACAAATCCAAAATATGCAAGAATTTCGACATTTGTCCCGTTAACATTACAATAAAAGCAGTAAAACATAGGAAAAGGTAATATGAAGATTCTTATTACAGGTGGAAGTGGTTTTGTTGCTGGTAGTATTTTGCGTCAAATGCCAAATGATATAGAAACATACACACTTTCGAGGCAGGATAAGCCGGAGGTATTGCCTGAATATATTCACTGGATAAAAGTTACAACCAATGATAAAGATACATGGTCAAATATTATTTTAGATATTCAACCGAATGCGGTTATTCATACTTCCGCTATGGCTGATATTGATGAATGTGAAAAACAGCCTGACCTTGCATGGGAAGTAAATGTAGGTCTAACGCGTGCTTTATTGAGGTCTGCGGAAAAATTGTCCTGTCGTTTTATTTATTGTTCCACAGACACGGTGTTTGACGGGGAAAAAGGAATGTATACAGAAAGCGATATGCCATTGCCTTTGAACCATTACGCGAAAACAAAGGTTCAATGCGAAATTGATGTATCACAGGCAAAGACCTCATTTGTTATTGCCAGGTTATCTCTTGTAATGGGTTTTCCTGTGTTGGGTGTGGGAAATTCCTTCCTTGCTCGTATGCAGAAGAAAATAGAGGAGGGAAAATCAGTTCCTATGCCGGAGGATGAATTTAGAACTCCCATTGATGTTATTACGGTGGGTAAATCGTTAATTGAATTAGCTCAAAATACATTCCAGGGGATAATACATCTGGCGGGAAATGAAAGGAGTTCTCGTTATAATATGGCGAAGATAATTGCACGCGAAATGAATTGGGATGAGACATTAATTTATCCCCATACTATTACAGATTCATTAAGGGCTCCGCGTCCTAAGGATGCTTCATTATCCAATGCCCTTGCAAAGTCTGTATTAACAACTCCTTTTTATGACATTGCGGATGGAATAAAACTTGTTAAAAATTTTATAACAAAAGGATAAAACGATGGCACCTTATGATTTGGAAATTCGTTTTGGTACGGTGTATGGGACAGAAGAGGAAGAAATGGTATTGCGCGTTCTTCGTGAAAAAGCGCCTACTTGTAGTGAGTATTGTTTGGAATTTGAGAAAGAATTTGCAAAGTATATTGGTTGCAGGTATGCTCGCACCGTTTCCAATGGAACCGCAGCACTTTTCTTATCCATGCTGGCACTGGGGGTGCGTCCGGGTGTGCGTGTGCTTACGACACCGATTACATGGATTGCTACTCCTGCTTCTGCAGTTACTTTAGGAGCAGAAGTGGATTTTGTAGATGTAGATATTGAAACATACAATATGGATATTTCAAGGGTTGAAGAGAAGTTAACGGAAAATACGAAGGTAGTAGCCCCTGTTCATTTATATGGTTTACCTGTGGATATGGACCCATTGCTTCAATTGGCAGAGAAGTATAACTTTTCTATAGTAGAAGATGCATGTCATGCTATCGGTGCGGAATATAAAGGGAAAAAGACGGGAAATATAGGTGCTTTAGGTTGTTTCAGTTTCCATGAACAAAAAAATATGTCTACTTTAGGCGAAGGAGGTATGATTACAACATCAGACTCCGCATTATTTGAACGTGTATCTTTATATCGTTCCCATGCAACACGCGTATACGCACCCACTACGAAATATTGTTTGTTGGATGAGAATAAATTCCCGAAGGGCAAGAAATTCTGGTGGCAGGATTTCGATGATTGTGCCTACAATTTCCGGATGACAGATATTCAGGCAGGTGTAGGAATTATACAATTGAAAAAGTTAGATAGTCTGAACAAAAAACGACAGGAAAATGCAGAATATTTGACACAGGCGTTAAAAACAGTTCCGGGGATTATTACCCCTAAAGTTCCTTCGGACCGTATGCATGTTTTCCATTTGTACCCCATTCGAATTATCCCTGAAGAATTCGGGATGAACAAAGAAGATTTGTTATGGGTCATGAAGGAAAAGTATAACATCAAGTTGGGTATTCACTACATCCCATTACACTGGAGCACTGCCTTCCAGAAGCGAGGTTTTAAGCGAGGACAATTCCCCGTTGCCGAAGAATTAGCAAGGACATTAGTAACTTTACCTGTTCACCCACGATTAACTCATGAAGCCCTCGATTATCTTGTAGATACCCTTGCGGATGTTAGCAAATCTGCTCGCGAAAATAAGAGCAGGTAAATCGCAGAAATTGATTAATTTCCCAATGTTCAATTGAAACAATATTTGTCGTTGAATTTCAGGTCTTATAGCCCATTTTCGTACTATGTAGATGATATTTAGAGAGAGGTGCTTACATCTATAATTTGAAAATTTCAGCCCATTTTACTGGTTTTTATAAGATTCGACTTCGTCTGGATAGACATATTCAAGTTGGATGCCTGCTTGACGAAACATTTCTTCTGATTCGGTTCCTGCATGGTATCGCTTTTCACAGACGACACGGACTATCCCGCAATTGATTATTAACATGGCACAGGTACGACAGGGTGTCATCTTACAATATAAAGTTCCCCCTTGAATGCTAATACCTAATTTTGCCGCCTGACAGATAGCATTTTGTTCTGCGTGTACTGTGCGAACACAATGCTGTGTTATTGTCCCATCTTCATGAACAACTTTTTTCATCTGATGACCTACATCATCGCAATGAGGAAATCCCACAGGGGAGCCTACATAACCTGTTACAAGTATCTGTTTATCTCTGGCTATAACACATCCGCTTCGTCCACGGTCGCATGTGGCTCGTTTGGCAATTGTTCGTGCCACTTCCATGAAATATTCATCCCATGTAGGTCTTTTGTAATCACTCATTTTAGAAATCTCCCTATATGCAAGCTTTATCTTGTTCGAAGTTAATATGCCATAATTGTATAAATTGTGGCAAATAAAAGTCTGGTATATTTATATATTTCAAGAGGGATTATTGAGAGTTATCGCTTATTTTAATTTCTTCCCAATGTATATGTTCTAATAGGGATTTCAATTCGCCGAATTCTTTTCGTATGGCTTCTATATTTGATGAGATATTATCTGTAAGCCCTCCACGAAGTTCCTGTTCCATAGTTTGTGTAATGTAGGTTAATTTACTGGCTGAAATAGAGGCTGATGCACCGGCTAAAGAATGAATCAAGCGGAGCAATTCATCATAGTTCTTTTCATCATAAGTTTTTTGTATTTCCTCAATTCTTGCAGGTATGTGTTGTAAAAATACCATAGCAATACGCTGAATAGTTTTTATCTTCCCCCCTGTATTTTCCAATGCTTTCTTCAAATCGAATGTCGGTAATGTTGTAATGTCCATAGATTCTATTTTACGGGATTGTGGAGATGATAATTCCTGTGACATATCTATTTTGGTATTAACAAGCCATTTTTTTAGTATTTCGAGGACCTTTGCAGTTTCAATAGGTTTTGATAAGTAATCATCCATTCCTGCGGAGAGGCATCGTTCACGGTCCCCACTGAGGGCATGTGCAGTAAGTGCGATAATAGGTGTATGCGTACCTGTAGGTTCGATTTGTCTTATTTCTCGTGCTGCGGTAAAACCGTTTATACGGGGCATTTCACAATCCATAAACAATAAGTCGAATTTTTTTCGTTTAAACCATTCTATTGCTTCCTGTCCGTCAACTGCTATTGTAACCTCACAGCCCATATTTCGGAGTATCTCAATAGCCACCTGTTGATTAACAAAATTGTCTTCTGCCAATAGAATCTGGGCATTGAAAAATGGATGTTCTTTTTGAGTATGTCGTTGTTCAATTACGGTATGACGCGTAATGATGGAAGGTTGTTCTCCTTTAAGGTGTGCTGCCCAGATAGATGCCAGAGCATCCATTAATTCGCTTTGCCGAATAGGTCGCGTCAAATAGCCTGAAAATCCCAGTTCAAACAATCGGTGGGCATCACCTCTCATGCCAAAAGGAGTAATAAGAACCAGAATGGTATCTTTTATCTGTTCATTTTGTTTAATGGTTCTACCTAAGGATTCTCCCTGTATACCGGGCATCTGGTCGTCAATAAGAACTATCTGATAAGGACTTCCTTTTTCAATACCTTCTTTTAAGTAGTTTAATGCCTCTGCACTTGAGCCGACTGTATCTACTTGCATGTTCCATGACTGAAGTTGTTCTGCAAGGACATTGCGATTGATAGGGCTCTGGTCAACAATCAGAACACGGATACCGCGTAAAGATTCTTTATAAGAACTGTAAGAAGGTACCGGTTGTTTATTATCTATTGGTAATATGAGGGAAATAGTAAAACGAGTTCCTTCTTTTTCACGGGAATAGACAGATATAGAACCTTTCATTGCATCCACAATGAGTTTGCAAATTGCCAGACCTAATCCAGTACCGCCATATTGTTTTGTAATGAGAGCATCGGCCTGTTCGTATCGTTCAAAAATAGATTCTAATTTATCCTGAGGTGCTCCGATTCCAGTATCTTCTACTGTAATTGAAATAGCTGCTTTATCTTCTGTAATACCATCTAAACTTACAGATACTAAAACATAACCCTGATGTGTAAACTTTATCCCATTACCAATTAAATTTGTTAGGACTTGTCGAATTCTTCCAGCATCTCCTATAAACCTTCGTGGACAATTTGGGACATATCGCAAGTAAAGATTGATTCCTTTCCCATGTGCCAATGGAGACATCAATTCAATTACTTCTTCGCATACAACTTGTAAATCAAAAGGAGCGGGTTCGATTTCAATATGTCCTGCTTCAATTTTTGAATAATCCAGAATATCCCCAATAAGTCGTAAAAGGAATTGTCCGGAACGATAGATGGTCTCTACCTGCTTTCGTTGAGTTTCTATTAAATTCGATTCTAATAAAATTTCTGACATCCCTAAAATACCTGTCATAGGTGTGCGTATCTCATGACTGACATTTGCAAGGAAATCACTTTTTATTTGTGTTTTCAATTCTGCCTGTTCTTTTGCTTTTTTTAGTTCGTTCTCAATACGAATCCGTTCTTGAATTTCTTTTTGTAAAAGTTCCGATGTTCGCCGATGTTCTTCAATCTCTTCCTGTAATTCTTTAGTCCGGATGCTTATTCTTTCCTGTAAATCTTTATTGGCTTCTCTCAATAATTGCTCTTTCGTTTCTATCTGATGGAGCATCTCATTAAACTCATCAATTAATATTCCCAATTCATTTGTTGCGATTTTTGTGGCACGGACAGAATAATCTTTTTCCTCGGAGATGTACTTTGCCAATCGCGAAAGATACTCTATTGGACGAGAAATAGCACGCTGTAACTTGGTAGAAACAAAAAATGCAATCAAGGAAGAGAAGATAAGGACACTGGATATCCCAATACCAAAAAATAAAATCCGTTGGTAGTAAATGTTTTTATCTATGGCTAAAAATAGTGTAGCGATGTTTTCTGAAATTTGTCCTCTATTCGCTGTTGAAAACAGTTCTGTATTTTTTTTAATAGGATAAAAAATACAAAAATAATTCCAGTAAGCGGTTTTAGAATTTGAAAGAGAAGGATTTATGGGGAAAGTTGCCGTGTTTTTCTTCCGTGAATAACGGGCTATAATCTTCCCCATATCATTATAGATACATGCCATTGAAACGCGTTCATTATCTTTCAATAATATATTTAATTCGCTCTCAATTTGTTCATTTGTTATATCATCTTTACTTAATAACTCAGAGAGATGAGCATTTAAGTGTTGTGCAGTTATTTTCAATTCAGTTTGTAATGTATTCTTTAAAAAGGCAATGTCAAAAATACAGAAGATTAAACATGAGATAAATAGTGCAATAAAAGTGGGGACGAGTGCGAGTATGAAAAGTTGTTGAACAATGGGTAAACTTTTATAAAAGGAAGCGAATCGGTTTCTGATATTTCTCAAAAGTTTTGGCATTTTAATCCGGTGATTTAATATACCTTGTTAACAACTCTTTAAGATTGTAGATATGTATTTTACAATAAACGAACATAAAAAATAAATTTTTATATAAACAATTATTCATGTTTATTTTTTTTAAAATCGGTCTTTGCGGATTATTCGGCAGGAATTACTTGTTGTTTTAAGTTTATTTTCGTTTGTTAATTTCTGTTTCCATTCTGTATTCATAATTATTTTTAAGTATATGGTTTTTATGTAAATTTATAAAGTATTTTTAATATATTTGCTTATGAATTATTTCCCAATGATAAGAGCAACAATTATTTTGAGTATTACTTAAAGGAGTTGAAATTTTAGTACAATCAGTGTGGATTTGTGTGAATTTAATAAATTAATTAAAACTTCTCTTGTCTTCGTGGGTTTAACAGATAAATACCTTTCTTAAATTGAGATTTTTCGTGGCATTGAGCGTTCGGATGGGATGGGTTCTGGTTTTTTCACGAAGACGTGTTCCATAGAAGGAAATTTTTCCAGAGGGTGTTTGGATTCACTATATAACTGGATAAGATGAATTGTAAGAAGTAAACGGGCGATTCTTAATTGTCGTGCATTTTGATAGTATATGCGGAAGCCATGCATGCATGCTTGTTGAATTTTGTTTCGGAAGGTCATCGGAATGTTGTTATTCCTCTGTCCCCATGTCCAGAGGTCATCTATATTTTCAGATGGGAATAATTTTGCCATTTCTTTTTCTTCCAGTAATTCGTAGCATTTTATTAATCGGTCGAACCAGAAAAGGATAGCCCGGTAACCTTCTTCCGAAATGTCTACTTCTATTTGTGCATGGTCTATGGTTTCTTTCGTTTGTGTATGCAGATATGCCTCACGGTCGGGATTGGGTTCGGGAATCATGCGGACACGCATCCGTTCGAGAGAATCGCCATAATTAAAGCTTTCCAATAGAACTGCGATGTCAAATTTGTTCGGAGAAAGAAGGGGATATTCATATAATAATTCAGCAGAGATTTCATTCCGGGATAATACACGGTCAATTTCTGTATCAATCTGGAAACAACCAATTCGCCAGTCAAACCACATATCGTGAAATAGAGCAATAAGATGTTCGCCAATATCTCCGGGGTCTTGTTGTGTAATAGCCATATCTATCAAATCTAATAAACGTTCCTCTAAAAATTCATGGGTTTTCCAGAAGATACGATGAGAAAATACATGATGGAGAATGAAGAAACGGTCTATGATGATGTTAGATTTTTCTTCTGTAATGTCTGCAACTTTTTGAAATTTCTTTATCCATGAAATATTCCAATCTCGTAATTCACGAGCCAGACTACTTTTAGGTATAGGGGGTATTTCTTCGAGTGAACCTTTATCCACGCATGGTTCTAATACCAGAGGAGCCATTTCCATTTGAAACTGTGCGGGATAGTCTGCCCACATTATTAGTGTCTGGTCGGGGATAGAATAGAGATGAAATTTGCTGAAATCAGTCATCAGAACATGATGTAAATATTCATTTGAGAATTCTTCAAATAGCAATCGTGAAAGAGGACAAAAATTCAGATGGTTATTTTTTATATTTGAGGGTAATGTGAGTAGGTGTTCGGGAACTATAACGATGCAAAGTTCTTTGCCATGTTCAGTTGTTAATAAAAAAGGGAGTACCCCTGTATTTTTAATTACTTCTGTTTCTGGAAGGGGGACAAAAGATTTCCAGCCTAATCTATGAAAAAAGTCTTCAATATACCTATATCTCTCTATTCCCTGTGATGCCTGAGCCCATTTCCACCATGATTCAGGTATTTGCAAGGATGTGCGATTATATAAAACACTCATAAGACATTTTCCCCTTTCGGTATATTCCATTTGTTATTTTCAATAATTCTCCATAGGAAATCTTCCCTATTTCCGAGGAGGTCAACGGCTCCCTGCAAGAAATTTATATATTCGGAATCCTTTCGTTCTATCTTTTCTATAAATTCATTGGTAGTGATAACAGATATACGAATTCCTTCAATAAATTCTGGGAAAATATCCCCATTTGTTGTTACCACAATCACTTCGTTCTTATCAGAGTTATGTAAAACAAGGCGAACAGATTTATTGTTATTAAGGACTGTACGAAGTCGGTCAATTGGAGAACACACTCTTAATACGAGAGATTGTAAAATGGAGACTAAAGGATGATTTTGGTCAATTTGATACCATGTTCTATTACCTTCTTTCCACTGATAGATAAGTCCAATTTGCGCAAGTCGTTCCAATTCCCGCTGTACAGCACGAAGGGGTAATTTTGTTGCGTTTTCCACCTGACGCTGGTAAAACATTCGTCCTAAATTTGTAAAAAGGACTAAGAAAACTTTTGTTCGTGCTTCGGAACCTAACAAAGTTTCTAATGTAGTTAAATCGACTGGTTTTTTATTTTCTTCACTAATTAATGTCTGCATCCTAATATATAAATTATATAGTTTATTATTTATATAAATTGTTGTATTCAATTATAAAATAAATATATCAAAAAAAATTATGGATGTCAAATTATTTTTAATGAATTAATAAAGATATTTAGTATTATGTTTTAATATAATTATATAAATACTAATAATTGTAGTTAATATTTTCAATTAGAGTGAGTAAGAATTGTTTTTGTATTTAAAATAATACGAATCAGTATAGAGTCAGGGGAGTTTTTACCACTGAGCAAGTAAAAAACATAAAGTGTTTCCAGAAAGAAGAATGATTCTACTACATAGTAAAACATAACATATCGTTATATGCAAATATATAGAATGACATGAGTTGAATTTCTTTGAGAAAAATTATATACAAGCCTCTCAATAAGTCATACGAGTTAGATGGTATAAAT
>JBMFRC010000007.1:0-162152 GCA_049968235.1 Candidatus Hydrogenedens sp. | reverse complement strand
CCCCGGAGTTTCATCCAGATAACCTCACCAGTTCATATAGGTATTCAGTCTATCTCCAACATTCGGCACTTTCATACAACTACTCGTCTCTTTTTCTTATTTGCTTACATAGAAGTATTCCCGGTGGTAAAACCTCTGTATCGTGTTATTTAATTCCACTTGTAATTTTACATTATCAACGAATATTTCTTTATAATAAAAATTAGGGCTAATTGTCTATAAGAGATTTTATTTGTAACATGAGGGGACTATTTTCATAGTATTTTGCATCTGGACTGTAAGACCATAAAACTGTGTTCCCATAATTTAATGTAAATACATCAAAATATTGTATTTTATTAAATCTTGAATTAAAAATAATATAAAATGTCTTCGTTAATTTTGCATTATTACCTTCCTCACTATTTTCTCTCAACTTCATAGTAATTTTAACCTTTCCTGCCATTTTTCGAGTTTCTACTTGAAAGTATTCAAGAGGCTCTTGACTATATCCATAGTAGTTTAGTAAAAGATTTATCAGGGTCTTGTAGCCATTTTCATCTTCTCGATTAGAATCTTCAGATAAACTTATTTTTCGATAAAAATCTGTATAATCACACATGTAAATAATTTTTCCGATATCTTTATCAAAGAGTATTTCTATATATGGTTCCTCAGATAGGGAATAATATCCGTTGTTTTTTGGTGGAAGAATAAAAAAATAAATCTTAATACAGTCTTTTCCTTTTGCATGATATGTTCTTTCTGAGGGTTCATTAAGGTCTAATTTCATAGGCATAGATATCATCTTGTAAAAATCTTTGGTGTTTGTGATTTCTCTGACCAAAGTAACTATCTCTTTAAAGGTTTCTTTTCTTACACCCATATTTTCTATATCTGTATCCTTAACTCTAATGTATCCTCTCAGTTTTATGTTCTCAGAAATATTCTTTCGCACGACAAAGTATACGCCAATCAAAGATAATATAAGCAGAAATAATAAAAATAGTTTATAGTGCTTTATCCTGTCCATTTTCATTCCTTTTCTTGACTATAATTAGGAAATCCCCCTATTACTTTTTTACTATTCCCATCAATCCAAACCCATCCAAACCATTTTTTTCCTTTTTCCTCCCATACGATAGACATTTCGTATGCATAATACCTTTCTATAGCACTTCTCTGTATCAATACATTCTTATATGAGTTAGGGTCGTATTGGTTAAGTTTAGGAGCAATTACAATGCGGAGTTTTTCTTCCCCTAAAATCTTTGCTGGATATTTTTGGAAATATGTTTGTTCTTTTAACCAATTATTTAGAACTTCCTCCAATTCTTTTTCATTAATCTTAGGAGGAAACTTATTCAAAGGCTCAATACAAGGTTTGTAAAGTATAGACATTGTAGTTCCGTTTTTCTTTAGTATCTCTACACGTATCCCTGAATTTCTACATATAATATTGTTGTATAAAAGTTCTTTTTGAAAAATATATTTATCGATAGACTCCTTTACAGAACATTCTTCAATCTGCAAGGGAAGATTATAATACTTGAAAACCTCATACAGTTGCTTAAAAGCATCATTTACAGTATCAATTTTTTCTCCTTCTATTCCTTCAATTGAGAGTCCGATACAACTTAATACGATCTTGCTCTTTTCACCAATACTTAATAAGTAAGCATTATCTGCTTTTAATGTAATTACTGGCTCGTCATATAAAAGGAAATTAGAACGTAGAGGAGTTTTTTCGATTGTTATATCTTTTACCTCATAATGAATTGTATCATTGATAAAATTTCGTGCTATTTCTTTGTAGGTTTGCTCCTCACTCATATTTCCACTCAATATTAATAATAAATTAACAAGATTCAGAAGCATCATTGACTTCCTTTTTTCATATTATAATTAGCAATCTTCTTAAAAGCATGCACACTTAAAAATTATAAATATAAAAAAGTGGATACCACTTATCTTTTATACAAATTAATACGCCCTCAAAAAGAGGTGCCGATATAGGTCTGTCTTCATTATCAAGGGAACCCAGGTCAAAATATAAGGTCCTAACTATACCGAAATAAAAATCGTTTATACTTTTATACCTGTCAAGTCCTGACAAAATATTAAAACTTTTCTCCTTACTCTTAAAATACAAGAATCCTAATGGACTTTTAAATATTTCTACACTTGTTCTTTTTTCTTCAGGGATACCTATATATTCCGATATCTTCTCAACACACATTGTACCCTCATTATTTTCGTTGTCCATCTTCAATCTACGGTCCATGTATGAGTTCGAAAAATGCAAGTTTCCACTATATGAAGTAAGAACCCCCCCGTTATAAAATTGAACCACTCGATTGGTTAACAAAGAAATTGTAACTATGTAATCCGTATACATAGGTATATCTATTTTTCTATATTCAACCAGTAAAGATTGCCATTGTTTTCTTTTTTGCTCATCCCTGACATATATTAAAGTTATATATATATCCCCATCTGCAAAGTATTTACTATATAAAAATGGCGATATATCCTCTTTTTCAAACGAAAACTCTTTTATAAAAAGATTTGCAAATTCAACAATCTCCTTTTGAAAGATTCCTTCCTTAAATTCTTTTAGCGGACCCAATCTCCATTCCCATATCACATACGGAGAGTTATACTTATAAGTTTCATTGACACAACCCAAGCCCATTAAAAATAAACTGATAACACCCAATCTCAACATAACTTTCAATCCTGTATCGATTGCTTTATCTTCATTATAAATCAACCTTCACAAAACGGCAAATAGACATCTCCTAAAATACGCACATCTACTGTTGTCGTCCATGATGCTAATTCAGCAGCCATTCGAGGTGAATGTGGAAAATAATATCTTAAGAAATGGTAAAACATTGTGTCGAAAGATTGTGCCGCTAGTTCGGAGAGTATTTGTTCAAATCCTATAAAACATGAAGCATTAAAAGCACCTTTCCATCTTTCCCCTAAATCAATCTCTTGACCATTATAAATTATTATATTTGCCGTATTACATGCTAAAAGATATACAAGCAAATAACCATGCCCGTGATTATTAATCAGAATATCTTGCCATGATACATCCCCCAAACAACCACCAGCATGGTGCCCACTATATAGAAAAACATCGTATTTAGGCAAATTATGTAAACTAGCTTTAAAATTACTAATAGCAAAAAAATTATTAAAACTAAAAACCATTATTGAATTATAACCCTTTTCCTCAAAAAAATTGTATATAATTGTATGCCACCAAATTTGAGGGTCATTTGGTTGTACCGTAAACACACCATATCTTCTAAAAACGGCTTTGACCTGGAAATTGGTTTCTCCCCAGGGGACATGGAGATGCCCCGGAGTTTCATCCAGATAACCCCACCAGTTCATATAGGTATTCAGTCTATCTCCAACATCCGGTATTTCTACCCAACTACCAGAATTTCCCTCACCTTCACCCGCGTCCAAATATTCCCAATGGTCAAATATCCATGAAGTGTTACACGGTTCTGCTTTTAATACCACTTTATTGCCTAAGATATTGACACAATTAGATATATCCTCCTGTACCCATCCTGAACATTCTCCTCCAATACAAAATGGCATTGGGTTATATCCCCATCGCTCTGTATACCCTCCTGACTCTATGTGAATCACACCCTGACCCTCGACAGACGGCGACAGATGTATTCGAGGGGCATAAAGTCCATAAAAGTTCATACTACCTCCACCTGGACTCTCAAATGTATATTCCGCATTTTGCGATAGATTATAGCCCTGCATTCCCAGCCAGAACACAAATGCTTCATACGGAGACGGACGCATTGAAAACATAAACTTCCTACAAACCCCACTATTCGTCCACTCATATGGGAACGCTGACAAACAAGTACACCACTCACATCCGCAACCGTTACAGTATAGTCTTCCTTCAAAATTTTCCCCATTTACTATTGAAGCAGGAAAGATATTCATACTATATACAGGACTGCTCTCATCCCATGCTTGGGCTGTTGCATACAGGTATATTGGCTCCGCTGTCGGTGAGGACGGACCCTCTACTACTATCGAACAACTCGTTTCACCCCATCTCTGTCCTACATGTGTTGGTATTGATACCAAATCCCATAGCATCTTCCGAACTTGACCAGGTGGTAAAGGTGGTAAATTTTCTTTTATCTGTCCCGAAAAGGTTGCCAGGCTATCCACCTCCCGTTCTACTTCGAAAGAACCCGGACTCTGTACTACTGCATCTTCTGGAACTTCTACATCCACTAAAGACGTATCCCAAAACACATGCACTTTCCTCTTTGTCCACCACGGTAACGCCGTCAGTTGAATATTATCTGTTACCCTCATAAGTATTGTATTTGATGGACAAAGATGAAATAAACTGCTTGTATCAATCCATATATACATCTTGTAATTAGTTTCCGGAGTAAATGTAACTAATACATTCTCGCCCCGAGTATAAGATTCTTTCTCCGGTTCCAGTGAGATGCTACCTGCTCCGGGTGGAATTACCTCGGTTGTTATTGTTCGCTCATTATTTCCGCACTTACACACTTCTGAAGGACATCCACTCATACCGATTATTATTCCTATTCCCATTGTTACTATTAATATTTTGACCCATACTTTACATTTTCTTTGTTTTTTTGTCTCTTTGTCTCCTTATTCATATTTTATTCCTCCTCAATTTATTATACAGAGTCATATTTATCTTCCTTTTTCTCTTTTCTCCGACATCCCCACTGTTCTTTCTCTCGCCCAATCTAATAATATATCCCCTACGGGTGGAGACGAACTATTTTTTAATCGCGGAACTATTTCCTTAAGTGGAGAGTTGATAAGGGACAACATCTCTTCTTTTAATTCTGGATTAGGTGTATGCTCCGCTATATCCTTGTAATAATTAAGTAATTCTTCCATGTTCTTCTTATACTTCAATACATTCGTTGCATCCCTTATCCGACGCATACTCATATACAAAGGTTCCCTTTTAAATAACTCTTTACTCATCCAGTCTCTACTTCTCATTGCATCACCTATCTCCACTCCGTATTCATACCAACAATATTTAACAAAATAATTATATGCCAGATTTATCGCTCGTTCTCGCTCTTTATACAAACTCCGGAAACTATATACCCCTGGTAATACCCCTGTCTGAAGTAATTCTTTTGTCCGCATATATAAGTCTTTTACGCGATGTGACCTTGCATCCCAGTCATTTAATATACAACGAGCATATATCCCCTCCACTCTACCTGTCGAACCAACCTCCTTACATATATCCTCCAATACCCCTCTAACCTTATTCTCCACCTCTTCTCCAAAGTATGGAGAATAACGTAAAATAAACAATAGCATATACCCCACCCGCGAATCACTCGTTTTCCTCAGCATATCCGCCCACAATAAAAAACTATCCCAATTTATATCTTTTACATCCAGACTTGGCAGACCTAATGAAATACAATTCAATCCCGGTGATATACTTACTACCTCTTCCCTTGTTATTCCCCATTCTTCTAATTTATCCAACAACAAGGTCTTGTCATCCCGCTTACTCAATTCATTTCCATAACTCCCCATCTCTTTTATAGCACCACTTAACTCATCTATACGCATAAGCACATAAACCTCCACAAATAACCGCTGTATCTCCACACTCATTTGTTTACGCATATAAGGAATACTTAATGACCGATAATAATCCCCTGGTATCCCCAGTGCCTCTCCACCTTCTGGAAAGATTACCAGCCCCAATCCTACTCCTACTGCTTTCAGCAAGATCTCTTTATCTCCTATTAACTGCGGAATATAGTGGTATAAATGTGCGTGGGAAAATGTGTCCATCGGTTCACTTAATGCATACGCTCCCGCCATTAATAATCGGTCCGATGGATACATATTCGGTTGTAATACAGGCTCTTCCCGTCCAGAATTAACAACAACGTTTCTATCTACCAAACTCTGCATTATTAACTCATTATGAGTTGATAACTCATAACAAAATAACTGAAAAGGACCTAATAACGGCTCTATACAACTTATATCATCCAGAGGTGCATCCCTAAACAAACGAGCCAGCCGACACAATCCATTTTTTACCTGTCCATTGCTTATCTCCGCGTATGCCTGCTTTTCCTCGGAACGAACCTTATTCAGAAAAGTAATATCCACGCTATAAACCGGAACGGAAACCGCCAAACACAAAGTGATTACTACTACTGTAAAGCATATAACCTTTTTCATGCCCTTGGCCTCCTCTTTTGGATGTTTAATTATTCAATTGTCACTTATACTACTTCTTACTACTTAATTATCATTAAATTTATTATACAAAAAAAAAAAAAAAGTATTTGTCAAGTCTTTTTTAATTTTTTTCAAAAAATAATTTTTTAAACACATAAGACATTTTTTTATTAAATGAGACCTTATAATAAATGAAATAAGAACGGCAGTGAAGAAAAAAATGAAAAGAAATAAACCTCTTATTGTTTTCTTCCTTCATTTCAAATATTAATCTGATTTTATCTCATAATCTTATGTATAACCTGTCTTAAAAATACTTTAACTCCCTTTATTTGGAGGTTTCGAATAGAATTGACTTAAATCAGTTGTTCTGAAATTCATTTTTGGGAGGTTTTTGATTCAGGGGATATATCAATATTTGAGGGACCATTAATAGGATTCCAGCGAATTGTGGAACCATCGGGGAATACTAAAAAGTAACCTGTTTGGGGGTAAGGTTCGCCGGGCGGATTGTTTGTTGAGATAACCTGAGCACCACATGAAAATGCTTTATCGTCTTTTAATCTAATTTTGTCGGGAGACTGCGATTTGGGGTTAGCACCGAAAACACGAATAAAGTATCCTTTTTGAACCCATACGGGTATTTCTTCATGAAAAGGGTTATCAATTATTATGGTTGCAGAGTAAGGTTCACCGGGATATGAATTGACAAACATTAATCGACCCTCTAAATTAGGATGCCCTTCCAGATAGAAATCCCTTAATTTTCTTCTGTTATGGAGGATAAACATGATTTTTCCTCTGGATTGTTCCAGAGTAAGCCAACCTTTTTTTAATATTGCTTCTTCCAGTGTTTTGAAATCGCCACGAATAGTATCCGGAGTGATGATTCTAGTTTTGTCCCATACCGCAAGTATGTCCTCTTCAATTCGTTCAACGTCTTGTTTTTTGGGAACTGTTATGCGTTTATCAATAACAGGTCCTTCCGACTTCCATTCAAGTAAGACACTAATAGGCACATGTTTTTGGTTTTTGTCTGACCATTCACGGATAACTCTCAGACATTCCTGTAAATTTGGGCATGTACTTGTATCGTCGAACTTAGGCACATGCATTACTTTCCAACCTTCAGGTGTATTGTGAATATCTAACTCAAAACTACGGACACCATTTTCTAATTGCATATCTAAAGGTAGATGTTCATAATCCCAGTCTTCTGTTTGTTTCGCATATTCTTTTGCCCAGTAAAGATATTGAGGGCGTTTATGATAACTGTTGTGTGTTCCAATAACCTGTATTTGATTCATTTTAGGGAGAGTATTTTCATCGGCAAAAAGTATTATGGGGAAAATAGATAATAATCCCCACAAAATGATTTTGAAATTCATATCATTTTGTCCTTGTGTTCGTTATTTTTTTCTTTTGACTAACACAAAGGCAAAAGGTTTCTTTATTGCAGATACATTGTTATATTATTTTTTCTTTCCTGTGGAGTTACATCTATAATTTGGATTTGCCCCTTCTGTAAGATACAACGAATAGAGGTGTTATAGGGGGCATAGAGTTTAAAGTCTACATTCCAGTTTTTATCCCATGCGGGGAATAGATAAATGTTATCTTTGTCCCATTGCAATAGCATGAATTGTAATGTGCTCATAATGTTTCCACCGTGGCATTGGTCGGGTATCCAATCGTAGTTCGGTCCCCAAAATGCGGGGAAACGCGAACCTTCGTGTTTACGATAGGCATTTGTAATTAACATTTTTTTTGTTTCATCTGTTAGTCCTAAGAAACTTGCCTGAATTGCATCCTGTTGCCAGCCGTGATAGTCTTTTGCATACCTTTTCTGGAAACTTTCAATCGCTATGTCTATGTTGGGTTTGCCGGTGGCAAAGATGCGGTATGGGAACACGGCATATAATTCGGGGTTTTCTACATTCCCGCGTTTGGAGTTAAATATGCGTGCTGGCTGAATTCGACCATCTTTAATCGGTACAGGCACTACAGACTTTAATAATTGTTCCCAACGGGATTTTTCTTCATTTGTAATTTCGGTAGTGTTCAGTGCCATTAATCGTGGTAGAACTGCATGCAAGCCAGAAACAGTGGGCGTATCATCGGTTACACCTTCCTGATAAGTTTCTACTGCTTGCGCCGGATGTATAATGAGCATTCCGGTTTCATTTTTAGGAAAACGGGTTTCAAAAAATCGGATAATCTCACGGGCATAGGGTAGCAAGGTTTCTTTTAGAAATACGTCATCCTTTGTGAAATCATAGTAGTCCAACATCATCAAAGTTAATTCCAGTCCACTTGCCCAAATCCAGCGGATATATGGATTGGTAATTTCGCCTACTTTCAAACCGGTTCGGTCAAATCCATAATCGCGATTGCGTAATAGCCCCCAGGGATATATAGTTTCTGGCATATAAATACCTTCACACCCCCAATAGACTTTGCTACGCAGTTTACTGATTTCCATTATACTCATATACAAATCGAATACAGGCTTCATTAAATCAAAATCACCGGAAGATAACAAAGGCCAGTAAGGCAATCTTGTATTTTGCCACCAGTAGCCACCTCCCCAACGACGATAGTCCGGGTCCGACTTAAGTTCATTACCTTCTCGCCATTCCACAGTAAAGATGGAACCATTAAATTTAACCGGATATGCACCTCTACTTCCGCATGCAGTTACCCAGCGTTGTAAGGCATATACTTTGCTAATCCACTCCGCATCCTTATCACCACTTGCGACAATCCAACTTCTCTGCCAGAAGTTTCGCCACCAGTTTTTATGCTGCTCAAATGCTTTATCCTCTACGACATTTAGCACCTTTTCCCGCTCTTTTACTACGGTATTCAACCACTCATCAGGGGTTGAGGGATGCAAGGTCTTCCCTAAAATATATACCGTGTAATTTTTCTTACCTTTACCTTCTAAGGTAAAGGTATCTGCCTTTTTTAAATCATTTGACCAAATCGCACAACCAAAGATTCGGTTTAATAGGGGGTCAGTAAATTTATTTTTATACTCAGCGAAGCCCTGCAAATCCATTGAGTAACCCCAGATAGAATGATTATTTTGATGATATACCAATAGCCCTGAAAAAGGTGGATTATCCAACACAACATCCGGATACACCACACCTTCTTCAATTTTCTGGATTAAACTGCTCTGATTGACTTCATCCTCAGTATAATTGCGGGGTGTTGTCCGCCAGACTTCTAATATTACCTGTAAATCCACATTTTCTTTACTTTCCACATTCAAAACCGCCACGGGCATATTTGCATCTACACGAAATATTGCCATTGTTTTTCCAGCATTCCCCTGTATTTTAATCGTGCCATGTTGTAGATGTAATCGTTGAGAGAAATTTGCATTTGTCCCCGTAAGGGATGGGGTTATCTTGAAACGGACACGAGCCAATTTTAACAACTGACCGTTATCATCCCATGCGTCAGTTTTACTGATGAGTGCGACAATATCGCCATTCTCCTCAGTCCAAACATTTGCTCCTATGTCTCCATTACCAATAGGCATTGAATCAGATGAATTCTGACCTGGCGTATCCCATACCTCATCATAGCAGTCGGGATAATTTGCAGGCTGTGCCTGACAGAAAAGAGAACTACAAACAAAAAGAAGCGTTAATAAGAAAATTTTTCGCATACCTAATTCTCCTTAAAAGTTTTTAACCGTTCCTATTGTAGCATAGAGAAAAGTAAGTAAAAATTTTAACTTCCATTCCGGATACTTTTATAAGGAGTGACAGATTACTTTATATTACTATAATTTTTGCTATGATTATTAAATGATGGTAAAAGACGCCAAACTTCAATAATTAATAACTTACCTTCGTTCCATACAAGTGGGGGGGCAGTGGTGGGACAGTAATTATGTGAAGATTTAGTTCAGGTGTATTTTTTTTCTGTTTTTCCATTGCCATAGTTCGGCTAATATGGATGCTGTTATGATGCACCATGTTGCGAATAGTGCATTGGGAAGGGCACTCTCTGAGGAAAAGTGGTTTAAGGCTAATACCGCGCCTAATCCTGCATTTTGCATACCTACTTCAATGGATAGTGTTCGTCTGCGTTTTTCATCGAAACGGTATAATACCCCGGCACCATATCCTAAAATTAAACCTAAAAAATTGTGGAGGACTACTGCAGAAAAAATTAGTGAAGACACCTGACTAAATTTATCTGCATTGAGTGCTACGACTAATCCGCAAATAAAGGCAATACAAAGGGATGATAGTGCGGGGAATATATCAATAATTCGGTTAATCCGTTCTTTTAGTAGATAACGAATGGCAAAACCGACCATGAGTGGAATGATGACCATTTTTATAACGCTCATGAACATTCCCCAGAATGGTACTGAAATATAAACACTCCCAAAAATATAGGTGCATAGGGGTGTGAGGATAGGGGATAATAAAGTGCTTGTACTGGTTAATGCGACTGAATATGCAACATCTGCCCCTGCCATGTAGGAAATTACATTAGAAGCCATTGCTCCGGGTGTAGAACCGACCAATATCACACCAATTGCTAAGTTGGCGGGTAATTGTAGCCCCCTGGCAATTAAAAATCCCAACAACGGCATAATTACAAATTGGGCAATTGTTCCTAACAATACCCAGTGAGGACGTTTTACTACGGGAATGAAATCTTCAATTTTTAACACGACCCCAATTCCTGCCATTGTAATCATGAAAAACCAATCTTTGTATGGATTAAAAATAGTCAGTGCGGGTGGATAAAAATAACCTATTATTCCTGCAAGAATTACCCAGAAAACCATTAAACGAGAAAATATTTTAAATACAAACATAAAAAAACCTTACAGAAGACTATATGGTTATGTATTAATGTGTTAGCATTATTGGCAATGTATGTATCATCTATCAAATACAATCTAAAAAAGAGAAATGGATTAAGATTTTGTCTCTGATGTTGCATAGCAAATTATATTATATAAGGTAGTGTGAAAATAACCGAGGAAAGTGTAAAGTAGTGATATTACAAACACAACCCGGAATTATAGTAGGTAGATATGTCTTGAAGAGGGAAAGGAGGGTGGATTATAGTTACCATCTTTGTTGATAGGATATAAGTACTATATACAAACTGTTGCTATATCCTTAAACTAAGAGGTTTTAAAATAAGCAGTGACGGAATCCAGTTTCTCAAGAACTATATTTCGTTTTGTAAAGCACGGTGAAGAGCAGAACGAATAAGTTCTTTTGGTGGAATGCCGCTGGTCCCTTCTGGAGTACGATATAATCGGCAACCGTGGCAAGGTGGGTCATTTTGTCGTGAAGGTTCAATATCCAATCCGTTTATTTGTATAGTTGGGGAACCTAAAAAATGTTCACGAATGGCGGTATCTATGTCCGGAACATCGATAATTTCAATGGGAGCAGAGATATTTTCTTCGGTTAATACCTGTTTTAATACCTCTTCCGCTTTCCGTCCGGAAGGACAGCCCTTAAATAGTAGTAAACGAATGTGCATTAGAAATAAACTTTTTGGAACATTTAAATAATTGGCAGCCCCTACGGGATTCGAACCCGTGTGACAGGACTGAGAATCCTGCATCCTGAACCGCTAGATGAAGGGGCCACTTCATTGCAGAAAAAAATATTTTAGCAAAACCTTTTTACTTTAGACAAACTTTTGTGAGAAGTTTCTACGAAGTTTTGACTAATTTTGGGTAAAAAAATGGCTGCCGGACTAGGACTCGAACCTAGACAAGCCTGATCCAGAGTCAGGTGCCCTACCAATTAGGCGATCCGGCAACCGTGTTAAATATTATATAAAAATACCTTTGTATAGTTTCAAGTTATCAGGAAAGAAGTCCTGAAAATTGTTTTTTTTTGTGTAAATTTCTTTGTATGATTAGTGAAATGTTTAAAATCTATATAAGGAAGAGGAAGTGTGTATGAAAAGGATTATTTTATTTGTTCTATTTTTTATGTCTTTTTACGGTTTTACAGAGACTATGAGTAAGACGATTAAGGAAGTGTTAAGGGAGCCATTACCATCGGAGGATTTGGTTTGTGAGGAAACGGAGAGTAATATTACTGTTCATGGACCAACTTTCCGTTATACCGTAAACAAGGATACGGGTGCTATAACGGATATTGAGGTAGTGCGTGAAGGGATTATTGTGGTGAAAATGACAGAGCCATTGAATATTTTGATAGATGATGAAAACCTTGTTAAGAATATGAGAGGAAAGACAATAGTTGAGGTTAAAGGAAAGAATCAGATTGTGCTTCAAACGGAGGGTAAATGGGGTTTGGATATTTCCTGTATTATAAGGAGTACTTTTTATAATGATGGTGTATTTGTCTCGCAAGTTACATTGACGCCAGAAACGGATAGATTGTTAATCCAAGGGATACGGCAGGAGTTAAGTGCACGCGGTCAGTTCTCACATTACTTACACAAGCGTAGAGATACTTATGGTTTTGATTGTTATCAAGGAGAAATACCAAAGATAGGGGAGACGGCACGGGTATATACCCCGACTTCGTGTCTGGAGGTATATAGTAATAAATCTGCGTTAGCTATGTTTACAGATATGGGAGATTATTATCGTTCACCACAGGAACTGGACACAGGAGCCGTGCGTGTAGATTCTATTCAAGGCAATGACAGTTTTGTAAATATACATCAGCATATTGTTCATGTTGGAGAGAAAGGAGAACCTTATGTTCTTAAAGCAAGTAAACCGTTTACTTTTTGTATAGGTCTGGCAGTAGCACCGAATCGTTTACCTCATCCGCGTCGGCATGATTTACGTATGTTTATCTGGATTGGAGATGAAAAGTATCCCTATCCAACGGATGAGGAAATATGGAGGGTTGCTCGATTGGGTTATACATTATTTCAAATGCATCGTTTGGGCCCGCCCGGAGAACCTCGTCCACCTGCGGAAGAACTGGACCGGGTTATTAAAACTGTGCATGACGCGGGTATGCTATTTATCTGGACTGCTAATGCGGACCTGCAATATGCCCATGCGTCGGAGGTGGTGAAGCGAATGAATGAGGGTAAATGGGTGGAATGGGAAGGTTTTAATTATGGGGGTCGGTATACGGCAACGATGGACCCGTTTTGTGACCTTGTTGCGACCTGTCTTGCTTCTCCCAATGGATTAGCAGATTATCGAATGCAATGTAATCGTCGAATGATGGAACGATACCCTGTGGATGGGATGTATATCGATGATAATTTAGCCTATTCAAACTGCAAACGGTGGAAGGAACATAATCATCCGCAGGAGGTATATGATTGTTTAATTGAGCTACATGATGTTAATTGGCGTCGGAGAGAGACATTAAAAGAAAAAATTCCACATGTGGTATTAATTGAGCATTGTAGTAAGGCTTTTGTTTTACCGATTATTGCACCTTTTGATGTTCATCTTTTTGGTGAGGGTTATGATTTTTCAACTGTAGAAGAATTTCGAACAACTTTTGGGTCGTTTGCAAATATGTATGGACAGGGTTGTCTATATGCAGGTGATGATGAAAGGGAACGGTGTCCGGTGGAATCCGCATATACCTTTGACCTGCTCACGGGAGGGGGACAATATTGTTCTACCGATTGGCGACTTTTGCCTGAAAAATTTCCATACGCAGAGGGAGTATTTCCGAATGAGGTCAAGTATATTAGAATGTATAACCTAATGCAGTATTATTTTGGCATGTATGAGACAGAAGCATGGTCGGAATTGAAAACATCTGTATCTGGAACTTATGCGGTACTATATCATAACAGGGTTTGGGATGATTATCTTGTCGTTGTTGCTAATAGAACAGATGATAAGCAAAAATGTGGAGTAACAAATTTAACGGATTATGTAGTAGGAGATAAAAAGTATATTTCTTATGATATTCAACAATGTGATGCGGTTAAGGTTACAAAACAGCAGGTACCTGAAATTTTTATCGAGGTTCCGTTAGAACCGTATCAAATGAAGGTATTCTATTTAAGGGCTGTGTTAGAAGAATTGCCATATCATCTCTGGGGAGGAAAACGATTATGCGAGGTATGGAATAATGAATTGAACACATTAACGGTGAAATTAGATGCTCCATTGGGTTTGGAGGATTGGGTTATTTTTGGGAAAGGAGCAAAAACTGTGGTTGAAGTTACTACTAATGATAAGTCCGTGAATTTTTATTACGACCCTGACCGAGAATTAATTTTCGGTAAGATAATTTATACATCTCAACCTATGGTTATTAAATTACGTACAACTTCTGAAGTCAAAGGGAGGGATAATGTGTTGCCACTTCCGAAAGGAATCATAAAGCAAATGCGAGAAATCGAAAAATAAGCGAAGATATAAACAGAGGTTTGTATAAGAATTCATTTAACGCGAGGGACCATGTCTGCTTTGTTATTATACAGTTTTCCGTGGGCGATAGAGATAAAGTTGCCTATGAAACACAAAGAAGCAAAGACAATGAAGGAAATTTTCATACTTGTTAGAAAAGCAGGGTAATGTTCGGGAGTTATTTGTATATTGCCAATATAAAGAGTTGTGATTAACATGATGATGCCCATACTGGTTATTTGTCCTGTGAGACGCATGGTCCCTAAAATTCCTGAAGCGGTACCATAAAGACTTTTAGGAATGGAACTCATCACTGCATTGGTGTTAGGAGATGAAAAAAGAGTAAAGCCAATGCCTAATATTGCTAAATAGACAAGGACAAAAGATACAGGAGTATTTTCGTTGAGAAAAATAAGCATAAACAGTGCTATTGAATTTAAAAACATACCTGATGATGCCACAAGTTGTGGTTCAATCTTATCAGAAATTCGTCCTGCAAATGGAGAAAATAGGGTCATCATTAGAGTTTGTGCCAGTAAAATTATTCCCGAATTTTTGGGAGAGATTCCTTTTATGTATTGTAAATATAAAGCAAGTAAAAAGGTTACTCCGAAAGTAGCACTATAATTAATTAATCCGGAGATATTGGAAAAAGTAAAAACGGTATTGTTTTGAAAAATATTTATATCAATGAGTGGATTTTTATGTTGTTTCTCCCATAGTATGAATATGCATAGACATAAAAAGCCTGCTGTGATGAGCCACCATGCTAAAGGTTGAGGTAGGATGGATATCCCATACATTAAGGAAATTAAAGATAGGGGATATGTAAGAAAACCGAATACATCTATTTTACCATTTCTGGGTTGTTTCCATTCACCTTTTAGTTTCCACATAATGAGAGTAGTGGTTATTATTCCAATAGGGACGATGGTGAGGAAAACACTTTGCCAACCGGTATATTGTGTTAGGATACCCCCGAGAAATGGACTAAGGGATAGACCCAGATAAACTGCGGAAGTGCTTATACCTATAACTTTGCCACGTTCACCGGGAGGAAATACGGAGATTAAAATTGACATACCTGTGGACATTATCATGGCTCCACTAATACCCTGTAAAATTCTATACAGGAGCAAAGTGAGAATGGATGAAGAAATGGAACAAAGAAGAGAGGAAAGGGTAAATAGGATAATTCCATAGAGGAAAACCTTTTTTCTGCCGTATGAATCCGCTATAACTCCAAAAGACACTAGGCATATTGCAGATGTAAGGATATAGGATGTAGTAATCCAATTTAACATAACCTCACTGATAGAAAGTTCTTTGCCGATAGAGGGTAGTGCTATGTTTACTGCTGAACCCATGAATGGCGTGAGAAATGAACTCAAAACAGAAATAAAAAGGACGGTTCTTTTCGTTGTAGTATCTTCCATTGATGAAAATCCTGAAATGAGGGAAAGAGAAATTATACATTAAATTATTATGATTTTTTAAGTTATAGTGAGAAGAGGACTGGATTGGCAGATAAAACAGGTAAAATATATGGAAAATTATTGTTGATTTTTTAATTGGTTTAAGGTTTGGAGAATTTGCTGGCATATGGGGTTAATAATTTCAAGGTTTCTGGATTCGCGCCAGAAGAGGCGTCCATTCTCGGGTATGATGGATAGAAGTTTATCAGGGAGTTCATGGAGTAGTGTTTCTGCCTGTTTTCGTGTATTTTCAGAACCTTTCCCTTCTTTTATGGCTTTATCGAGCATGAGTAGGTATTCGTAGTCTTCGATACCTTCTCGCATGGCTTCTAAATGTTTGCCAGCAGTAACAGATGTTTCATCAATAAATAGCGGGGTATATGTATTTCGTGTGCAAAGATAGTCATTCCAGGAAGAGGCACCCGCAGAATCAGCGAATGCCCAGAAGTATGTGGCTCTTGCTCCGTACCGCCAGCAATCCCATGCCTGTAATCGGCAATAGGTCAAGGGGTCTAATAGTCGCATAGGTCCGCTACATGAATAGAATTCAAGTTTTTTACCCTGTTCCCGTTGGTTAATGAAAAACATGCGGTATTTTTCACCACAGGAATAGAAAAGTTGTCGGTTTGGGCAAAGGACATCACATTCGGCAATCATTTCGGGTAATGCCTGGCTCATATCTTTGTAAATGGGGTCTTCCCAGATAGTAATACCGGCGCCGGAAGCATGAATTACTTCCGCCCATGCTTTGATAATGGTATCCGCAGAATGTTCATGGGGTTCGTCCACAAGAAGAATAACTAACTGTGATGGGTCTAATCCTGCTTTTCGCATATAATCGCCCCAGAATTTTGCCCATTCAGAAACTGCTTTATTGAATGATGGAGTTGCGATGTCCCAATTTTTTAATTTATTAGATACAGATACAAATACACAATATTGACGGGCGTCGTGCCAGAGTTGTCGCCATGCATCAAAGTTGCTTGTATCCGGAGGGGTGGTCATGGTCCCAGAATCATCATAAGAACCAAATGGCATAGCGACAGAAGTAGCCCATGGGGAATCTACAAAGTATTCCCTTAGCATATTTACTAAAATAGTTCGGTTCGCTTCTGTAACTTCATAATGTTTCAGGACATTTGTATAGTCCCAGCCTCCCATATGTAAGGTGGGTCGGTCGGGGAAACGAATGGGATATATTCTTAAGGAGAAAGGTAACGATGTTTCGTTTACTTTGACTGTCATAGTGTAAGTACTGGGAGAGAGGTCTTTTGAGTGGACGGTTAGCCAGATTTGCTGAATTAACCCTCCGGTGATATGAAGTTTATATATTCCGTTCTCATCTGTAAGAGGCAGTAAAGCGGAAGCAACAGGTTCTAATTTTTTTGTATCTGTCCATAATACTTTGCGAACTTCGATATGTTTTTTTCTCATTTCATCGGGTATTCCTGAGATGACAATTTTTACAGCCATATTTCGGGGTGAGGCAATGTTGAATGCAACGGAACGGACTTCGTTTTGCATCATCTCAAGATGGAGTTGATTAGATTCTTTGTCCGTGAAGATAGGATTTGCAGGAAGTAATTCGAGATATTGATATGGATTTATGGATTCAACGATAATTTGGTTGATGCCTGTATCCTTCCAGAGTTTTCCTAAAGTATTGAAGACTTTTTCATGGGTTGAATTTATGGGGAAGATTGTCTTAAATTCAGGATTGTATTCCATGGGTAGGCTTTTAACTTCTTGCATTATCTTATCTAACTGTTTGCGATAGTGTCGCTGTTTATTTCTTGAGGAAATATTTTCGGTAATTTTGCGGAGGGATTCTATGTCGTTTGTTATCCGTTGTTTTACGCAGTTATAAGTGGTAATCATTTGTGTGTATTTGTGCAAATCATCAGTTCCTTCTTTGGGGAATGGGATGGTTAAGAAACTATCGCTTCCCTTATAAACTTCAATTTCATCACAGAAAGTGAAACGGTCAGAAACGATAACCAGCCCTACTTTTCGTCCATGTGTTTTTATTTTCTCAGTTTTATAAATATAGGTAGCATATCCTGCTTTAGGTGGTTTAAGTTTTTGGTCGTTTAGTTCTATTAGGTTGCCGATTTTGTGGAATATTCCGTCTTCACCTGCGGTAAAAATCATAATAGATTTAGGGAAGTCAACACCTGCAGTTCCTCCTGCGGTGCTAAATGATAGTCCTCCAATGGGCATATCTTTACCGAGGTCAATAGTGATGATGACAAGCCCTTCATTTGACCAGCCGACAGTGCCTTGTTGTGTCCAGAAATATCCTTCTACATACTTGCCGTCGGTGAGTTGAATGGTATCGTCTTTATCTTTACAATGTGTGTAATTGGGAACGGGGTCTAATGTGTACTTTGCACCTAAAGCGATGTTCTCCGCAAAAGACGGTAGATGAAGAACAGCAAAAAGTAGAAAGATGTTTAAGAGAGAAATAGAATGTTTCATCTTGTAGCTCCTATCAAAGATTTTTAATACAAATCTATTTTGAGTGGATTAATTTTAAGAACGAAGGAATTTTCGTCCTTTTTCAGTTATTTCCCAGATACCCTGTGGAGAATTAGCAGAAAGTAATCCTTCATTAACGAGGGTATTTCTTGTCCATTGGGCGGTGTTTTCCCATCTTTTTTGATTAGGATTTGAAGTTAAAGGTTCTAAATCATGTTCATTCAATTTGTGTTTGATTTTTGAATAAACTAACTGTATGACCTGGCTTGTTTTTCCTTTTCCTCCGAGACTATCAATTGCTTCTAATATAGGAATTCTAAATTCAGACTCAGGAGTGCGAAGTCCTTTTTTCAATCTACCTTTAGATTTTCTTTTTCTACTGCTTGAATATACTCTTTTGCCAAAAAGGTTTTGCCACTCTGTTTGTAATGCTTTAATTTTTTCTCGGAATTGTTTTAATTTTTCCCCGTTTTCAATGAGTTGTTTGGCTTTTTCATAATCTTTAGATTTAAAGGCAGTTTCAGCATCTTCATTTAAGAAATTGAACACTTCTTCAATTTCTTCCAATAGAATTTCAAAAGCTGTATTGACTTCGTTTTGTTCCATTTTTATACCCTTTAACTTATATTAAAAATATCAGAGTGAAGGATTGATAAGTCAAATTAATTTTTGAATTAGGGAATTATTGCATAGAGAGTATATTATAGTAATGATTATTCCAGAGTTGGATAGAATGGATAGAAGTCTGTGTTGGGAGGTATGCCCATGATGTCATCTCTGCGCCACTTATAGGTGAACTCTATTCCTCGCAAATTATCTTTTGTAATTCGCTCAGGTAATTGATAATTTATCTCTACGGGACCTTCAGGTCGTTCTTGTGAGATGAATGCAAAATTACCGGATATGGAAGCGGAAATAGATTTACCAACTGATTTAAATCTGATATTCTCTCTAGGTGTCCAATTAGGCACGTGGATGAGAAGACGTAATGTTTCTTAGTAGTGATTATTAATGTTGCTTCTTTTCCGCGTTTGGATTCTATATCTGCATATTTTGTCCTGCAAGGGATATGAAAGTATATTTTTAAGGTATCTCCATTCTGTTGAACTGTGTGCTGGTATAAGTCGATGACGGAGTGGAGAACAGCAGATGTTACATCGGTAACCGCTTGTTTCCCACTATGGGGATGTTCATGACAACCTTCGTAGTCGCCGATGATACGCTGTTCTAAATCACGATGTATATATGCATTATCATTTTTAACCGGTACTAATGGAGGTGTTTCGATAATTTGAGATTCGAAAAGTCGGACGCGCAGAAGTCGTTCTACGTCATCAAGAAGTTTACCATCACCCATCAATGCAAGCCATAGTGCCAGTTGAGCGGAATCACCCGCAGAGGTTACTTCTGCAAACCCATCTGTGCCGAGGTCATGAGCATTATATCCCGATTCCGAAATAAGTCCTTTCACCGTTGTATAATAAACCGATGAAACCCTGTCTATGTATTTTTTCTGTCCGGTTATTTTCCCATATAAGAATAGACCTTTCAATGTGTTCAGATATGAATGAGTGTGGTCTGGTTTGCTGGCGTAATTAATGGTGCCATCAGGATTGGTAGAATTTTCTAAGTTGTATTTGGCAAATCGTTCCGCCAGGTCAATGACACATAGTTCACCGGTCACTTCATAAAAATATATAAGTGCTTCAATCATTCGACCACAGGAGTCTGTGGGGTCTGAGTGTCGACCTAAATGATTACTTCGTTTTGCATTAACGCATACATCAAGGTTCCATGTTCCATTATCCTGCCAGGCGCGGTTTGAGTTTTCTATCATTTTTTTACCTTTATCCTTTGCCCAGCGGTCATTTCGATACTTTACTAATGCATGAAGGGCAGGCATATCTTCCCGAAGTAAATGGAGTCCAAAATAATCATTGGGGTACGAATTGACACAAATGTGGTCAGGATTATCAAAAAACGATGTAAGTTGTTTATACAAGCAGATTCAAGTTTATGAGGAATTTTAAATCCCGTTGCAGATTCAAGCCGTAACATGGCGTCAAGCCATCGTCCTAAATTATGTGCAGGCCACCAAAAGTGGAATTCTGCATCATAATTAGATTTACTGAAAGCACCCAAAGAGATAAATAATTGTGGTCGGGGTGACAAAACACCTAATAAATTTTTTCCCTACTAAAGAATGGAAGTATGAAAGTCCAATAAATAACTTGCAGGAAGATTCTTATCATGAGGAATTTTTAGATTATCCGATATGAGAGTAGATTTTTCTTCTTTTGAATTTTTTATGATGGAAGCGATGGAAGAAGTTTCAATAGCACAAAAACTGCTTAACCTTAAAAACTCTCGACGACTAAATGGGTTCATATTCCAGTGCCAAAAAGTTTTTATTGGTTTAAATATATTACAATTGAATATTATTAGTTTTTATATATTATCAAAAAATAGGGAAGAGAAAAGTGTAGTAGCGAGATTAATGAAATTATAATTTGACTATACTTTATATGCTTTTAAAACACGAGGGAGATCAAAGGTTTCGTGGGCATTTTGGTTCATGATTCTCTGAATTAAGGTAGGGGCATCAGATTCAGAGAGCCACCCTTCATGCAAAAGTTGGGCTATAGCTAATGCAATACCTTTGCGAGCAATTCGAGCATGACCTGGAACGAGTTCTACGGGAATGTAATCACCTCCGAATGTAAATATTTTGTGGGCAGGTGCGGTAGTTAAGAATTCTTTCAGGAATCGAGTTGCAGAAGCCGGGTCTATTATCCAGGACCAGCACATATCCGCATATACATTGCGGTAATGTTTGCAGAGGGCAATCAATTCATTTTGATAGGGATAAGATATGTGCATGATAACGAAGGTGGTATCTGGAAAATCCTTGATTAATGGAACAAGGTCGCAAAGATTATTACGAACACGGGATAAATCCATACCATTGTATCCTGCAAAATAGCCTGTATGTAGTTTGATAGGGAGTTTATATTCTGTTGCACAGCGTAAGCATTTGCGAAATAGATTATCTTGTATGGCTTTGAGTTCTTCGGGTTTTAAGAAAGATGGTTTCTGAACAAATTGTTTGAAAATAGTTTGTATATCTTTGTCTTTTACATTTTCATATAGAAGTGGTCTACCATAGGCAGATTGGTCTTTTACTGCTATTGCTTTAGGTCCAAATCGTTCAAATATATGCTCTATAGTTTTATGGGCTTGATTTAGTGTTTTGATTGGTTTGTCTGCGAATTTATTAAGGCTCCCGATTTTGGAAATAGAACTGGCAATGCCAACAGTTGATATATCAAAACAAAGCAAGTCTGAAGCAGATTCACTTTCACGAAAAGTTCCACTCTGAAGGCAATTGATTTGGGCATAGTCAATATTTGCTACTTCGCGTAATATTTGACGGTAAAAGCCAGGTTGTATTTGTTCATTTAATTGTTTACTTATTTTTTCGCAGTTATCTTCTCGAATATCATCTTCGCCATAAAGTGCTCTTACACTTTCCCGAACACATAGTAAATAGCCTGTGTTCCGACAGCGTGTATAGTAGGGGGCAATCAATTTCCATTTATCTTTGGGGGATAAATCCCATGAGATAAGTTTTTTGTAGTCATCATTAGATAAACCGGATACTTGAAGGTCTGAATCTGCATAGTGGCTAAAAAGCATGCCTATATCGGGAGCAGGTGTCTTGTCTTTATTACTTTTATTGGCAACACGACCAGTTTCAGGGGGAAGGTGTTCATGGGTATCAACAAAAGGTGTCTTTTCAATCAATTCTTGAATGCTGGAAATTAGTTTTTGGGATAGACTGGGAGTGTTTAATGTATCTCTGGAAGTTGTATTACTAACCATGCTTAAGCTTAGAGTGGAGCCTGTTATCCCAATGAAGTCTCGGCGATTTATATTCTTGGACATGAGAATCTCCTCCTAAATGGGTTAATACTATTATAAATGAGTCTGACATGTCAGACCTTTAGTACACAATAATCTTATCCCATTCATTAGTGCCGATGGGAAGATTTTCATTATTAGAGTAGTCAATAGGTTCTCCGTTGTAGGGAACTTTGCCGAAGGATATGCTTTCAGCAGGATTGTGAATGGGACAGGCATGAGTGAAATGGGTAATTTTTTGCCATTGATTGTCTGATTTTAACATTTCGATAAGTCCCGTATGTTCGGTCCAGCGGATTCGTAATTGAACCCATTCATCAGGAATAAAACCTTTAAATAACTTTTGTTCACCACCGATGTCAAGTTGAATTAGCCCATCGCTACGAATGCCAAGTCTTAATTTTGCTCCATTTCCCCAGCGAATTTGAACAGCAGGACCCCATGACATTCCCGTATCTGTCCCCTATTTAAATCGGACGATAAATCCCTGAATAATTTTATCTAATGGACAGGTGAAATATGCGTAAGTGTGAGGTAGAGCCGAGATGGACATAATTCCATTTTGAACTAAAAATGGATTCTCATTAAGTGGGGAAATTGATGATTTACAATTGGGTATGCTGTTGAATTCCTCTGTAAAAATCGATTCTTTCCATGAAGGCTCATGAAGTAGAATGTTCATTTCTTCGGCTCTTTTTTTAGCGATGTTTGGAATTTCTTTCTGTCTTTTATCCGCCAGTTGTTCGATTTCTTTACGCAGGTCAGGGGTAAGTTTATAGCGATAATGTGTTTTCAATAAATTCATCATATCTTTATTTTGTAGCCAGCCTACAATAGTATGAAGACGGCAATTTGCTTGAAGTAGACGGTCAATAGTATCTGCATCAGGTTTATCAGGTCCATTTGTGCATAAAACACCAATACTGTTGCTGGTGTTATAACATGAAACAAAATAGCGAAGATAATTGAAATCTTTATATAGCATATTTTGCCCTTCCCCTCGCAGTATAAAATCAACATAAGCATCGGCTTGAGGGAAGAAACATTGTCCGTTGCCAAGAGCCCATGTTGAGTGCCATTCTAAAATGGCATTTTCTCCTAATAGTTCGCGACTTTTTCTGGCAAGCATATATAATGGTGCAGGGTTATCTGTGTATTGCCCATCAAAATAAAAACCATCAGGTTTGTATTCCTGCATAACTCGAGTAATCTCTGATAAAAATAAGTCTATGTTTCTGCCTGTGGCATCACCGGGGGGCCAACCTTTAAAATTTTCGAATGAATTCATGGATTGGGATTCAAAAGGTGTGCCTTTTAAGAAATAGAAGGGGCTTGTATAGACAATAAATTTTAATCCGTGTTGATGGCAGGTTTCACGAACGCGTGAGAATTCTGATTCACCCAATCTTGGGATGAAAGCAAGGTTCCAGTCTTTCCATAACATTACTTCTGATTGAAGCAGGATGATATTTCCTTCTTTTGCCCAAGATATTAAATCAGTATTGGAAGGGTAACCTAATTGATTTGACCAGTGCCAGACGACATTATCTTTAATAGAACGCTCCCAATTATATGGTTTTGGTGGACAGATACCTATCCATAAAACAGCATTAGGAGGAATGGTATATTTTGCGGTTATCTCTTCATAAGGATTGAATTCATCTTCCACTTCCTGTTCCGAATAAAACAAGCCGAATCCTCCATATTCATCAAATAACACATGATTTGCTTTATATGATGCATGAAAACCAGCATCAAATTTTCGGGATACTGTTATTGTTAAAAGTTTTAATGCTTGAAACATGAATAGAGAATCACCATTGATGCGAAGATTGAAATTATTATGAGAAATAATAACGCGTCCGGGGGAATTTGTAATTATCTGTGGAGAGACTTCTGCAATGCATGGTTCAATATTCATTATGAGAACAGGACGGTAATGTCCAATTCGTTGTTTAAAAGTGCCATTACCTGTTTTATTAAGTGAAAATTCCGTACCTGTTGTCAAGACGGATAAATTCCCATCAACAATTTCTGCTTTTTCTACAAGCATTCCACACTGTGGTTCTGGGAATAAATCAGGAGCCATCAAATCCTGAAAAGTTGGCGGAGATGAGATTGTAAAACTAAGGAATAATATTGAATATGAAATAAAAAAGTAAATCATTAGAAATTTCTTTTAATCCGATGGAGAAATAGTTATCTTCATTAATATTATCATTTATTTTTTATTTGTTTTCAATGTTATTGAAGATAAAATATAGCAGAAATAAATAAAAAAAAAGAAAAACGGTACACATTATTGTATACCGTTTTTGTTTCAAATTTGGTAGCGGGGGCTGGATTCGAACCAGCGACCTTTGGGTTATGAGCCCAACGAGCTGCCAGACTGCTCCACCCCGCGTCATATTTTAGAAGGTGATTATATGATAATACCTTTATTAAAATCAAGTATTTGATTTTCTTAAATATATAACGATTAATTTGCGTGAATTGGTTATCTAAATATTTACAAACATTTTTAAGGTTACTAAACATTCTTTCGCATCTCATTCACATTTATTAACTTAATATATATAAAGATTGAGTAGGTATGAAAAAGTCTTTTAGTATCCGATTTTATAAATAAATTTATGTGAATATTGATGGATATTGTGGAGTATGAAATTTTTATAATATACTGAATTTGGTGCAATGACTAAATATAGGTTGTTAAAAATATACAGGTAGTAAGAACGGGACATGGAGGTGTGAATATGCTTGTATTCATAACGGCGATTATGACGATGGGTATAATGCCTGATTCATATTTACTTCGGACAGCAGATGCCTTAGTCCATGCACAGGAAGACATTCCTGCTATGGTGCAGGCGGGGGAAATAGTGGCAAAGAGAATAACTGCAGGGGGCAAACTCTATGCAGGTGGAAATCCCGCATTGGTAAGTGAGGTGACAGGACGAGCCGGTGGGTTGATGCTTACTACTACACTTCCGGAGAAGATTAATACGGATAGTGACGCCGTGCTATTTTTTGTAGATACAGAACATCCACTGCCCGAAGAAGCAACAACACCGGGGGCATGCTGGGTGGTTTTTGGTATTACGCAGACAATCCCGGGAGTAACTACACTGTTGATGCATGACTATGGTCTTTCTCCAACACTGACGATGGCAATTTATGCATGGATGTTCACAGGAGAATTAGTATCTGCGTGCACACGATTGGGGAAAATGCCTGTGCTTTTTGAGAGCATTGGACTTTATGGGGGTATACTGCGACAACAGAAATATCAAGGCAATCATATATTCTGGCACGATACACATGCAGTTTCACCAATTCTGCCGGGGGTTCTGGCGAAGGATTATGCTATGCGTGTTTCTGCAATGTTACGGCGTTGTGAACAGCAACATCGAGCAGATTTCGACACGGTAGGTTTATGGGTAGCGGAGGCAAAGAAATCGGGTCGAACTCTTACAATGTATAGTATGGGACATATCTTCCCGGACGAGGTTAGTAAGACATCTATTGGCAGTTTGTTCCGGTCTGAGGTATGGAATGCTGGATTTAGTTATATCCCTGAACCGAAGGATGTCTATTCCAGAGGGGATGTGGTAATTCACATTGGTTATCAACATCCCCCACGGAATATGCTTGAACGAGCAAAAAACGCAGGTGCGAAATCAGTGTATGTAGCACCATATATGGACCGGGACTTCCCGACAGACAAAGATACGGTATGGATTGACCCTATGTGGCCATTTGGAGATGCGTGTGTTCCCATACCGGGCTATGATGTGCCAGCATTAGCATCAAGTGGAGTGGTAAATGGGGCGATTGCATGGGAACTGTATCGCGTATCTTGTGAACACAGCAAAAAACTACCACAATAAAATACAATATTAAATAAATTAAATAAAAACGGTGCAGAAGAAAAATATAAATTATTATGCCCAACTACCCTGTATAAATTCGCTTCATATCCTGTAAATTATTTTATATTTTTTATTGGAACTTACAACTATAATTGTGTTACTAACTACAACTCGATTATTCATCTTTACCGTTTATGATTATTAGTTGCTGAAATATTTACGAAATATTTCAGGATTATCGAGGAGGTCTATTTCTGATTCTTTAAATTTCATAACTTCGTCGCGTGAGATAGGTTTATTTTTTTTCATTTTTTTGTGACTGTATTCTTCAATTCTATGTTCTGATTTGTATGAATCATTAGCATCATCCGGTTGAGGAGATAGTCCTTCTTTTTTAGGATTAAAAAATTCTACCACTTTCTCTTCGATAAAAGCATTAAATACATCAACTATATGTTTTTTCTTCTCTTCAAGAGTACCGTCTAATATTATTTTGCTGTCTAACGGGAGTGTTGTCCCATTGAACAAAGCGACCATACCTTTGCATTGTGGACAGGGTCCAATTAAAACTGTTCCCAGAGGAGGAAGGACAATTTTTCCCTGTGCTCCGCAATGAGGACATCGAACATCTACGAATGATAACATATAATAAATCCTTTTATTATAATTTAATGAAAACAATCATTATCATTGAAATTATAACATATTATTCCAGATTTTGCCAAATTTTCGGGATAAAATAAAGAATTTTATTTATAAATAAGAAAAATAATATAATTAATTTTTATTATCATTAATAGAAAAATAAATAGATTAAAGCATTAAATAGATTGGGAATAGGAATTTATAGAATGATCCTCATGGAACATCTGGCTATAATCAACACAATCTATTAGATAAACAGTAGTATTTTCTATGTTCTTTGTTTTTAAATAAAGTTCTGCAGTTTTTGAAGCTTCTTCAAAATTTCCCCAGAAACAAACATCTTTTCCTTGAATATTAAGAATCCATAGTCCTATAGCGTTTTGAATATTTTCTTTAGATGATTGACACTTACTAAAATCAAATATCATATTCGTTTTTTCCTTTTGACATCTATAATATTAATATACCATATAGAGGTATATTGGTTCTGAAATATTTGAAATTTTTTATCTTTTTGTGTTATTACTCTATAAGTGAATACAAACAAAATTGAATCGCTCTGTGACTGGTCACCCAAAGTAGTGTAAAGGGTGCTAAGAGGGAATCCGGTGCAAAGCCGGAACTGCCCCGCAGCGGTGAGCAGGAACGAACAGCTCGTAATGGCACTGGATGCATTTCTGGGAAGCCGAGCCAAGTAGGTTTGTGCCTGCAAGTCCGAAGACCTACCAGTTGCTGTCCGATTTGAGCGAACAGACTGAGGTCTCGCGGGAAGGCTGATGTCTGACAGTCCATCAAATATGGGCTGAACAACTTCCCTTCCAGTGTTTAATCCTCCGTCTGTAGCCTGAACAAAATTTTGAAAGGCTATAGATGCGATGTTTGACAGAAAAAAAAGATATTTATTGATTATTCTCCTATGTTGCATTATCTCCGTATATTCTTATGCGGATGATGACCCATGGGCAGATGAGGTTGTGTCCTATTTTGGGATAAATCAAAATGTTGGCTTTACCAATCCGCACGATGTTTTGGGAGCACCATTAGGGTTTGGTGTAAGTTTACCGTCAATGAGTGGTATTTATTCAATCGGCACACCGGGAGCACCTCAAGAAAGTTTTATTATTGTGAAGTTTAATACTCCTGTAAAGGATGACCCCCATAATCCGATGGGGCTGGATTGTATTATTTATTCCAATGCCTTTTGGATTGGAGGGGATATGCACAGGAAGTTTATAGAACCCGGACTAATTGAAATATCAAAGGATGTGAATAAAAATGGGTTGGCGGATGATGTGTGGTATGTTATTCCTGGTAGTAGAAACTTAAATAGGATTGTTTTCCCTCAGGGATTGACAAACAATACACCACCATTTGCAGGAAATGTAATTACGACAACGAACCAGGAAGTAGTGTGGGGTTATGCGGATACCAATCCGACCATGCCACCGTATAAGGATAATTATTTGCGACCGGATAATCCAAAGACTGTAGGTATTGATATAGGTAGCGGGGGCGGTGATGCGTTTGATATTGCATGGGCTGTTGATGAATCGGGAACCCCGGCAAATCTTGATGAATTCGATTTTATACGAATTTCAACAATACCCAATATTCTTGACCCTGTGTATGGTTTTTATACAACGGAAGTTATGGCATTTGCCGATGTGGCACCAGATATAGATACAGATGGGGATGGAGTTCTTGATGAGTATGAAACACAAGTTTCCGGAACAGACCCGAACCGACCGGAAAGCACCGTTCTGCCTCTGGAAATACCTGGTATTTGGGGAGGTAGTCCAGCGGGTATGGAGTTGGGGACTGCATGTAATCCAGAAGATTACATTTGTATAACATTAGTTTCATCCGGGATTAGAACGGGTGAAAGACCTTATAATTGTAGTGTGGATTTGCAATCCGTTCCAGATCCGTCAACAGTAGGAGTAAATGGATTGGTAAAGGGCGGTTTGTTCATTCAATTATCCTCCTCTGTAAATGATTTTCAGAATGCTCAAATTGCATGGGCAAAGATGAGAGTCCGATACAATGCAGAGCAAATTCATGGGATGGATGAAGCGGAGATAAATGTTTATCGCTGGAATGGGACAGAATGGGTAAATTCAGATGTAAATGTTATTGACCGTGACCTTGTGAATAATAAGATAATTTTTCAAACACGGTATCCGGGCGTATTTGCGATATTTTCATTAGCAGGGGAAGGAGATATTAATCCGGGACAGGGACATATTCATTTAACAGCGAACCCATCGCAGACAAAGGTGGTAGGATATGGAGATGTTGTAAGGGTTACGGGTGATGAGATAAGGGATGTGGAAAATAATCCAGTTTCAGATGGGAAACTGTTTACGATTAATACTTTTTTGCTGGATATTTTGAATATGGATGAGGATGTAATTATTGACGGTCTTCAGGTTGCGGTGAAGGATGGAAAATTGGAGATAAATGTGGAGGCTGGAACTGTAGCAGGAAAGGGAAAACTTTGGGTTCAGAGTATAGATAATACGATACACGGAGAGATATTTATTGATATTTTACCGGGACCGCCAGCGTATATTGCTAATTTATGGAATATGGGAGAAGGTGGGCAGTATTTCAGTTTTATTTCGGATGAATTTCAGGATATTTACGGAAATCCATTACAGACGGGTGTGGTTACAGTAGATATTGCAGGTGGAACAATAGTTACATCGGATGTATTGCGTGCTGTTCCGGGGCATCAAATTACAATTTCTGAAGGGAGGATATATTTTGTTGTAAAACCTATATCTGTAGGTGGGACTGCTTATGTAGAGGTATGTATTTATGATGATGAATATCGTTCTCATGAATTAATATGCCGGAATTTTGAGTTTGAGGTAAAAACACTTCCTATGGCAGGCAGTGCTTTTTTGGCTCTAATATGTGTCGTCATAGGACTGCTTCTCCTCACAGATAAGAAAGAGAAAGTAAAAAGAGGTCAGAATGTTTTTTAATTTGCAGAGAAATATGGGATTTACTCTAATTGAACTGCTGGTTGTTATTGCCATCATTAGCATTCTGGCAATTATACTTCTACCTGCATTATCAAGGGCACGGGCACAGGCAAGGAGTGTCTCATGTGTGAATAATTTGAGACAATTGTACCTTGCTAATACAATGTATGCGTCAGAGAATAATGGGTATTATGTTCCAGCCGCCTCGGATATGTATGATTTTTTGTTGCCGGGTTCGGAACCTGACCATTTCGGAGGTAGATGTAGATGGCATGGAAGACGAGATACCCCAAATCCAGATACGCCGTTCGATTTTCGCAAAGGACCGTTATTTGAATATGTGCCGGAGGGAAGGATTAAAGAATGCTCGGAATTTTTTGAATATCGGAGTTTAGGCGAGGTTCCCAACGCATTTGAATCGGGTTCGGGCGGCTATGGATATAACATGGCGTATGTCGGTTCCATGTTGAGTATCGAACATGACCCGGTAAAAGCATGTAAATCAGGAATGCATGAGCGGATGATTGAAAATCCCTCAGAGACGATTATGTTTGCAGATAGTGGAATGCCTCAGAATGGATATATTGTCGAATATAGTTTTGTGGAACCGCCATTGATGGTTTCAGCAAATTATCCACGAGGGCAGGAAGGTGTATATATGTCGCCAACATTACATTTTCGACATTGGGGCAGGGCAAATGTCTTATGGTGTGATGGACATATCACCTCAGAACGCTGGGAATGGGCAACGGAAGAAAATGCCTACGGTGCTATTAATCGTGCATGGAATGTCGGCTGGTTCGGTCCCAAAAACAACCACTACTTCGACTGCAAAAAAAAGAGATAGTTAAGATGATTAATATGTTCAAATATTTTAATAGAAAAATTAGATATGATGGAGATAGATTAGTTTGTTGTTGTGTTGCCGTATGCCTGGTAGAGGGTAATGGCGTCTTTGAGTGCGACCTGTCCTTTGCGAAGATGGTCCATGGCTTTGAATAGGATACGGGCGGATTCCTGGTCGGCGTGGAAGCCTGTGGAGTTTTCCGCCTCAACAAAGTCTATCAGGAATGACGCACGACGCTGGCATAAGCGGGCTTCTTCAACTTTTTCATTGGAGATGCCTGTATCCAGGATTCGTTTAATATCGTCAATGAGTGCTATAAGAGAATCCATTGCCATATCTTTCATTTCAGCTGTTTTGTCTTGAATACGTTCTACGCGTGCTTTGAGTTCTTCTTCGGAGAAATGGTGACAGGTCTGGCAGGCACGGTTAATATTCAATAATGGACTACGGACATGATGGTCACTTACTTTTAAAGCTCCTACGCGAGTATATGGCATGTGGCAATCTGCACAGGCGACACCGGAACGAGCATGAATGCCCTGACTCCATAATTCAAATTCAGGATGTTGTGCTTTGAGCATAGGTGCATTTGTTTCTGCATGAACCCAATCTTTGAAGTTGATTTCATCGTAGTAGGCGAGGATATTATCTGCTTCCAGACCTTTATGCCATGGGTAGGTAAGTCGTTTTTCATCGCCTTTGAAATAATATTCAACATGGCATTGGGCACAGACATAGGTCCGCATTTCTTGTCTGCTTGCCATAGTGTTGGGATTGTAGTCCTTTATTCCCTGAGCTTCTTTGTAGGTTTTAATTCCTTCAAGGAAACCGGGACGGGTTACTCGTAGTTGCATGGTTTTTGGGTCATGACAATCGATACATGCAACAGGATGTTGTAAGAGTTTTCTCGCTTCCATATAGGGCATGGGATTCATCTTTTCAAAACCTTTTATAAGGTCGCCATTACCCAATTTTTTATAGGGGACATATACTGATGCGTGGCAATGTGCACACACACCGAATTGTGGCTTCTGTTGTCTGCCTGTGAAGGTCTGGTCATCGAGCATATAGGCATGTCCTCGCTCTTCACGAAAATCAATGGCAAAGGCATAACCCGCCCACATTCGTTTTAGTCGGGGGTCGAGTTCAATTTTGGATTGGCTAACAACGAAACGCGGGTCATTTTCGGTAGGCGTATGAGGTAATGCTTCACTGCCACCGTATTTTGTGCGGACCATATCTACAGTTCTTTTATACAGGTCATACTGGATAGGAAAATTCTTTCCCCAGATTTCCGGGTCTTCCGTGTCGTCATTAATGTCAACAACACGGAAAAAAGGATTTTTTGCCTCTTGTTGTTTCTCAAAGATATTAATAAGCAATGCAGTTACCGCAAATGTGGCGAAAGCAACTCCCAGCACAAGGATAACTGCGGTGATTGAGGATATACCTTCATTGCCTCTGATTTTTTTTGTCATGCTCTTTTTCTTTTCCTTTAATAATTAAAATGACCTACATTAAAATGACAATTTAAGCATTGTAATGGTTTGCGATGAGCAATATTGGAATCAATATTTTGCACAATGTCTTGGTGGCAAAATCGGCAGTTTCCCTCTGTTACTTTTCGGTTGAATTCTTTAATGCGAATAGGTTCGTGGAAATTGCCCAGAGTGAATGCGGTGGAATGGTGATAGCCGTTTAAGCCTTTGACATAGTATTTGGAGAACAAGGTATGTCCTGTATGGCAGTCATTACAGACTGCAACAGTGTGATGGCTTGATTTTTGCCAGGAGTCGAGAAAATCTTTCATTACATGGCAATTAGCACAGGCGTTGGGGTCATCGGTAAGGTATGAATAACCGCGGGCGTAATAAAAGTGAAAGAACCTACTCCGATGAGAATTCCGAAGCATACGCAGATAGGTATTAAATGAGAAAAACCTGAGGATATTTTAGATGATTTTTGTTGCATTAATTTCTACCCATTAATGAATTGTTTACCCAATATTTCTCCTTGAATTGAGATTATAATTTTTTCAACAGGGATATTCTTCCCTGAATATTGCAAGCCTGCAAGTACGATATTGGGTAGTGCCTGACAGCATGGAACTTCCATAACGGGGATGGTAACGTTTTTTATATCATTGTTTGTGAAAATTTCGGCGAATTTTTGAACATATTGTTCTTTCGGGTCGAATTTGGGACAGCCGACAAGGACAACATGGTCTTGCAAAAAATCGCTGTGGAAATTTTGATATGCGATGGGAACACAATCCGCCACTACCAGGAGTTTAGCGTTTTGAAGGTAGTGAGCCATAGGGGGAACGAGTCGAATCTGGATAGGCCAGTAGGAAAGGGTTCCTTTTCGGGCAGGGTCAGGTTTGAATTGTATGCTCGGGCATGTATGTATGGGTGTTTTAGGTTCGTTAATGCTTTGCTGTAATTTAACTAATTCTTCATCAAAAGGTTCCGCTTCTCGTTCTACAATGGAGAGTGCTAATGTGGGGCAATGAGGCAGACATGCTCCTAAACCATCGCAGTAAACATCGGAAACTAATTGTGCTTTGCCATTAATGAGTTTTATAGCACCTTCCGCACAGGCGTTAACACACAAACCACAACCGTTACATTTTTCGGAGTCTATAGAAATGATTTTTCGCTTAATCACAGGTCACTCCTTGTAATTTGTAGTTTTATTATAAACGTTATGGTTAATAAAGTCAAGTGAAATGAAATAAATGTAAAAATAGAGATTTAATTGTGAGAATTAGGTGGAAATAAACGAGTCAAACAGGTCCGACAAATCAGACAAGTCAGAGGGGACGAACTGTTATTTTAAAAAGGTTATGTTAAATGTAATCTGTGTTTTGGTTTGTGTAGGGAGTTTTAATCTTATGCGAGAGAGTTCGCCAGAACGGCTGTTTTCTTCGCACTGTTTTTTAAGGGATTCCACTTCAAAAGACCCACAAGAAGGAGTGATTGTAATTTTGCCTTCTTTGCTTTCAATGATGGCACAATTACCTTGTATAGATACAGGAAGCCATGTTACGAGTGCTTCTTCTACTTCTTCTCCTTGATTTGAAAATTCAAAGATATCGGTAATTTTTAGTCCATTTTCGTTAAGTAAAAGGGTTCGTTGTGCTTTTTTCAAAGTTGGAATGTTGTATGCCTCATGGAAGTTTATAATGGCTTTGTTAGGTTCTTCATAGATAAGTTCTCCTTTGTATTGTTCTCCGGTACTTTGTAGTTTTCCTCCGATAACGGGGAGACTATGCCCGTATGAATTCGTAAAGATGTTTTCATATCGTTTAGCACTGAAATATTCGCGGGAATAAAGACCAGCACCGGGGTCTGTTAGAAATATAGTATTATTGACAGCATATACAAAACTTCCAACATCGTTATGATTGTGGGGTTCATTATTACTACCCGCTTTACAAATAACAATATGTGTATTTCCATGATTATCTTTTGAGACAAATCTTGCAATACCGGATTTAGGCAAACAAGTGCTTTTAATGGGGATTTCTTGTTTAGCCTGTTGAGAATAAGGGTAGGACCAGAGGATATTGCGGATAATATCTCCAAAATGCCAGTGTATTGGTGAAGGATTAGCGAGTGCATGCAGGTAATCTACATTTAGTCGTTTTCCCAATTTATGGTAAATGAAAGGATGAGATGTAGAAGAAAGTCGGTCATAAGCGGAGAAACGATCTGCTAACCGATGTGTGATGAAAGCGTGAGGATAAAATTGCGATGGGGCATCGGAGAAACTGGCAAATTGTCCATTTCCTAAGTAAACGACATAAGGGTAGAAGGCAATCTGGTAAAGACGCGGGTTCTGCATGATATTCACATTCCCATCGGTTGCTTCATAAAGTAGTTCGCCAAAACTGACATAATGCGTAAGTCCATAGTTCCAGTAAGAGATGCCTTCCAGACAACCACCATCTTCCGCAAAACCATTTTTCAAGAACCGTGCTAATTGGTTTGTAACGAGAGTAATGGCTTTACGGAGAATTTGTTCGTTTTCTTCCAGTATGATAAAGCATTCACCGATGGACCCGGCACAAACACCTGTCCAGTTATTCCGTCCACTAACCCAGCCGTATTTATTTTCAGAATAAAAAAGGTAAGGTTGCATAACTCTCCTTTTAACTTCATAGCGAATTCTTTTTTTGATTTCATCAGGAAGTTTATCTTCTAAGAAGAGGAATGTGTGGGCTAATTGAGTTGCGGTTTCGGCGGAAAACAGGTCAACATAGGTATATTTTTCTTGTCGTTCATGAGCAGGAAGGACCCAGGAAGTTTCCTCGCAAATATTCCAGATGAGGTCGTTAAGAAGGGGAAGTAAAGAATCATCGTTTTCAAAATAAATAAGTAAAGTAGTTGCGGAAAGCATAGACCGTTTCAGGAAATAAGGTTGTTCATATTTTTTTCGGTCTCCTGTTCTTTTATACTCTCTGTAGAGGGTATAGGGTGTTGGCGGAATTGTTGTTTGCTCCTGAAGGAGTTCCTTTGCCCATTGGAGAGCTGCCTTCCCCTCTTCTGTTTGAGCCAATAATCCTTTATCTATTGAAAACCTTTCTTTGATGAGTCTATCGTGAGAGGTGTTTATAAGAATTTTGTTGAAATCCACATTTAATCCCAGAACCGTTTTATGCTCTTCTTGCGGGAATCCTGAGATGGATAGTAATACAATGGAGATAAGCAGAAGCAAGAAAGTTTGTTTGCTTTTTTGTGATAATATGTTTTTCATGTTCTTTCCTTTTTTATTTCATGGTTTGCATTGTGATATAATATCACTTCCAATAATAAGTAGGTAAAATAAGTAATGAGCGATAGAGGTAAGGCGTAAGGGAATATTGAAAAGGAATATTTATATATTGGAATAAAAGGTATGAAAATTGTGATTGCAGGTGCAGGTAGAGCAGGTTCGCTGTTAGCGGAGATGCTTTACAAAGATAATGATGTAACAGTATTGGATTACGATAAATCGGTACTTGACGATTTAACAGGAAAGGTAGATGTTGGTATTCGGCTGGGCGATGCCCAGGACCCTTCACTATTACAGGAGGTAATGAGTGGTGGATGTGACCTTTTCATTGCAACTTTGGGGGATGATAGAGCAAATATAATTGCGAGTAGTTGTGCAAAGAATTTAGGGGCAGAGAGTGTATCTGCTCTGGTTTCAGATATGGTTTATATTAATAATGCCTTTTTATATGAGAGTATTCTGGGAATTGATTATTTTTTATCACCGGAGCAGTTGACTGCAACGGATATTGCGAGTTTTTCTGAGTCGCCAGGCTTGTTGGTTTCTGAAGAATATGGAAATGACCGTATCCAATTTTATGAATTAAGGGTCTGGAACCAATTTAAGGAGAATGGAAAGACCTTGAAAGAGGTGATGGATGTAATTAAAGAAAAGGTAGTTATTGGCTATATAAAATCAGGGAAGCAGGTGGATGTGCCTACGGGTGAAACGCGGATAAAGTGCGGAGATATTTTAGGAATTTTTGGAAGACGCGACGGTATGGCTCGTGCGGTAAAAATATTTACAGGGGATTGGGATAAGAAGAAAAGAGTTATTATTTTAGGTGGGACACCTATAAGTGTTCAGATTATTCGGGCATTAAAAGATAAAGTTTCTGTGATTAAATTATTTGAAAAGGACAAAGAGAGGGCAGAGGAATTATCGCAAATACTTTCAAAATATAAAGTAGATATTGTAAATGATGACCCATTAAGCAATCGTTCTCAATTAATGGCGGTTAAAGATTTTGATGTGTTTATTGCACCAACCCATGATGATGAGCGTAATGTTGTTGCAGCTTCCTTAGCAAAGGATATAGGTATTCCTTATGTAGTAAGTGTTATATATAATAAACAGTTTGGTGAATTAGTAGACCGTTTTGGAATTGATTATTCGGTAATTCCGTATTATAGTTTTGTTAATAAGGTATTACGAATCGTATATCAAAATACAGTAAAACATCTGTTGAACATTCGAGGCATTGAAATAGCGGAATATGAGATTAAAAAGTCTTTTAAGTTTCTTAATCGTGCACTTAAAGATATACGATTTGAAATTAGTTTTGTTGTAGCAGGGATAATTCGTGAAGAACAAGCAATAATTCCAAAAGGCGAAGATGCCATGGAAGAAGGTGACCGGGTCGTCATTGTAACGAAAGCTGACAAATTTAATGATGTAAGTAAATTATTTAAATAATAAATACCTTGTTTAATAGGGAATTGAAAAATTGTGTAAAAATGGTAATTCACAATGAATTATTTTCAATTGATTAATTATTTGGGAAGGCTTTTAATTGGGTATGCCCTTATATTTTTATTATTGTTGGTGCCTGCTATAGCCTATCATGAAACAAGTATCATTCCTTCTATTTTAGAATCTTTTATGTATGTAATATTAACCGGTGTGTTAGGAATTGTATCTACTTTTCAAAGGAGTAAAGTGGAGGAGGATAGTTTTTTAATTAAAGAATCATTAGCCCTTGTGGGATTGGGATGGGTATTGATTACTTTTTTTGGCTCTTTCCCATTTTATTTGTCTGGGCATCTTTCTTTAATGGATGCTATTTTTGAGTCTGTATCCGGATTTACGACAACAGGTTCGACAGTAGTGAGAGATATAGAGGCCTTTCCGAAAACATTGCTTTTTTGGCGAGCATTTACGCATTTTTTAGGTGGTATGGGAATTGTGGTTATGTTTATTGCGGTGCTTCCTTACTTAGGTGCAGGAGGTCGTTTGCTTCTGAAATCAGAATCGTTTGCGCCTGATGTGAAATTTATTAGACCCCGGGTAAAGGAGACTTTGAAACAGTTGTTGATGGTATATATATCATTAACAGCTATTCAATGTATTCTTTTAATGCTATTTGGAATGAGTTTTTTTGATGCAATATGTCATGCCTTTGCAACATTAGCCAGTGGAGGATTTTCGACACGGCAGATGAGTATTGGTGCCTACCGTAGTTTACCCATAGAAATAATCACTATCGTTTTTATGCTTTGTGCAGGAACAAACTTTGGATTGTTCTTTCTTCTTTATCAGAGGAATGTTCGGGCTTTCTTCCAAAATATAGAATGGCGGGCTTATATATCTATCTGGTTTTTCTCTATTGTATTTTTAACTATTTGTGTAATGGGGTATCATGGGACTTTCTCTTTGGACAAAAGTGAATTTGTGCAGTACTCTTTTGGAAAAGCCCTTAGGAGTGTGGCTTTTACAGTTACTTCCCTAATGACAGATACGGGTTTTGTTACGGAAGATTATGACTTATGGCCTCATTTCGCAAGATGGTCTCTCGTGATATTAATGATAATGGGTGGTTCCGCCGGGTCAACATCCGGAGGATTAAAAATAATTCGTGTAGTTATTTTATTTAAGTTTTTAATAAATAGGATACAATTTATTTTTCAACCACGAGTAATAAGGGCGATTCATTTGGGAGAGCAGGCAATAGATGATGTCGTTCAAAAATCTGTATTGAGTTATTTTGCTTTGTATGTAACGGTTTTTATTATAGGTAGTCTTATTTTATGTTGGATTGGGTTACCGATAGTAACTTCAATATCTTCTGTTGCTGCAGCATTAAATGGTTGTGGTCCAGGGTTAGAATATGTTGGGGGTGTCGAAGATTTTTCTACGATTCCAATTTTAGGTAAAGGGGTGTTATGTATGTTGATGCTGATGGGGCGATTAGAGATATATTCAATACTGGTTTTGTTTTTTCCTTCTTTTTGGCGAGGGAAATAAGATAATAAAAATAGACCAATTTTGTCTTCAAATGACAATTTTTGTCACTAATTTATTTATATCTTCTCATAAGAAAAATGATAACAACTGTTATATTCTTAATATATATTTGATGTATAGATACTTATGAATATTTTGTTGTGATTTTTCTTTTTTAATTATATTGGCATGATATTTGTTATAAATAAATCAACAACAATTTAATAAAGTGCCTTGATAACCGGGTGTCAAGGTAGGAGTTTAACTAAACTAAAAACCTAACAAGGAGATGTAGTATGAAAAATAAAGGTTTCACACTCATTGAATTGATGATTGTGGTAGCAATCATCGCTATTATCGCAGCAATTGCGATTCCCAACCTGCTTCGTTCCAGATTGCAGTCCAATGAATCTGCTGCAATCAGCAACTTAAAAGCCATTGTTGGTGCTGAAGTTGCCTATAACTCTGCAAATGGTTCTTATACGGGTGATTTTGCAGACCTAACAGGGGCAACCCCTCCATTCTTAGAAGGAAACTGGGCTGGTATTAAGCAAGGTTATACATTTACTCTGGCTTCTCCGGGACCAAATAACTTTACCTGCAATGCAGACCCGAGTGAAGTTGGTGTAAGTGGTAATCGTTATTTCTACACAGATGCCAGTGGTGTAATCCGCTTCAATACAGGTGGACAGGCTGGCGCTGGTGACCCGCCCATCGGAGAACAATAATCGTAGTTTAGCCATTAACCCGCTAATCAGTGGGTTGTGTTGGTGCTGAGTGCATGATGGCGGAACCCGGTGACCGCCATCATGCCTTTTTGTTTTACATTCTAAAATAACAAAGGATGTGAACGATGAATAAATGGCGTCAGTGGAGAACAAGGCAAAAAGGGTTTACACTTATAGAGATGATGGTAGTAGTAGCAGTAATCGCAATAATATCTGCGATAACTATTCCGACATTAATACGTTCACGAATTCATTCTAATGAGGCATCTACTATCTGGAATTTAAGGGCTATTTGTACTGCACAGGTGTCATATCATTCTGCAAATAATACTTATGGTGATTTTAACAGCCTTGTAAATTCATCTCCCAATCTGACGACGCGGTATTTGGATGAATCATGGGGTGAAGGCTGTATCCGTCAGGGGTATGTATATTCTATGCCACAAGTAACAAATGTCCAGTTTATATGTTATGCTTCACCTCAGACAATAGGTTATTCGGGGAATAGGTATTTCCGTATAGACCATACAGGAATTATTCGCTACAATGAGAGTCAATTACCATCAAATAATGACCCTGTAATTGGTGACCCTCAATAATTTTTATTGAGAAATGAAAAGATTGTTTCTACCAATTTTTCCCGTGAGATAGTAACCTGACTTACTGTTCCTGCTTCACGGTATTGATTTCTATCTTTTATATCCTTACGAGCTTTTTCTCCATAGTATAAATCTTTTACACAGATTTCCCCTTTTTTGAGTTCATCTTCACCCAATATAACAGCAATGGGTATGTTGTAGTGGTCTGCATGTGATAATTGTTCGCCTAAAGTTTCTTTTGTTTTTTTCCCGAGATAGACGCTGACCTTTAAATCGTGATTGCGCAATTCTTTTGCTATAGAAAGTGCTTCCGTTATAGGAACTTTTCCTACTCGAGTAATAATGACATCATATATTGGTTTTTGTGTATCTATTAGTTTTAATTCTTCCATAGCATTTATAAGTCTATCTATACCGATTGACATTCCTGTGCAGGGGATAGTTTTGTCTGTAAATCGTGAAATGAGTCCGTCATACCTTCCACCGCCCATAACCGAGCCGATATGAGGAGCATTTTTGAGTATCATTTCAAAAACAGGTCCGGAATAGTAGTCCAGTCCTCGGGTAAGTGAAGTGGAAAAGGATGCTTCCGTATCAGATATATCAAGAGCGGATAGATATTGGTCAAGTTCTTCCATAGTAAAGATTGCCTGTTGAGATTCTGTTTGGTCTGATAAGTATTGTTTGATATTCTGAATAGTTTCTTTGCGTGTTTTGCCGGTTATAGTTATGAAACTAATAATTTTTTCAATAATACTATTCGGTAATCCGACGCCTTTGATAGGGTCACCGGAATCATCTATACGACCTTCTCCGAGTTCTTTACGAATATTATCGATACCTATTTTTTGCAGTTTATCAATAACTCGCAGGATGTGTTTTTGTGTATCTATATCTTTAATACCATTTTGTATTAATAGAGCGTCAATTAATTTTCTATTGTTGATTTGTGATTGAAAATTATTAAATCCGAGGATTTTCATAACTTCTACCATGATGGCAATGATTTCTGCATCAGCAGCGGTGTTAGGTGTTCCGGCAATATCAATATCCATCTGGACGAATTCACGGTATCTCCCCACACCGGGTTTATCGGCACGCCATACAGACCCAATGGTGTATCTACGGAAAGGGATTTTTATTTTTTCAGGATATTGGGCAATGACGCGGGCAAAGGGAACTGTATGGTCAAATCGAAGACAGGATTGTTCCCCTTCGGGTGTTTCTAAGAAGAAAATTTCTTTATTGATATTTTCTCCTCCGGGACCGAGTAAGATTTCTTTCAATTCAATTGCGGGTGTTTCGATGAATGCAAAACCATATTTTTCATAGACGGAAATAATTTTTTCTTTTATCTCCTGTCGAATTTTACTTTTTGGTGGTAGGTGGTCTTGAAAACCTTTGAGTAAACGAGGTTCAATAGTTTTTTTTGTCATTTTTTGCTCCTGTGATATTTACAGCGAAAAAGATAAATAAAAAATTGTAGTTATTTTAAATCTTTATTAAGTTTTTTATCCAATGGATGAAACTTAAAAAAGAGAATGTAAGTCTTATTTTTAAATTCCTTTTTCTTCTGTTCCCCGTAGGGCTAATTCGATTTTGTAGAAGTCGTTTTAGCCCCTTTTTGTTTTTTGAAGGGTGAAATTAAAGTAATCCATAGTTGACTAATGATTTTTTTATTCTGGAATACCTGTCTTTTTTTGTTTGCGTGGTAATAAGAAAACCCATCGCGAAGTATTCCTACAACAGTGGCAAATTCCGGGTTATTAATAGATTGAGGTATATTAGGGATGGCATATTGAGGTTTTGCTATTCGCACAGGTGTGTTAAATATTTTTTCTATGAGGATATTCATATTTTGCAAATTAGCACCACCCCCTGCGAGAACAATACCCCGAAGTAAAGATTGTGTCAAATCTTTTTTTTCAATTTCTTTTTTTAAGGTTGTAATCATTTCTTGAACACGGGCGAAAATAACGCCTTCCAGTTCGATTTTGGATACATTTTTATTAAAACCATCTAAAACAGTTTGAAGGGAGATGGGTTTTCCCCTTAGTTCATTTGAGATTAAAGAAGGGGAGAGGGGAATGTTCCCAATAGGTAGATTTGATTTTATATATTTGTTAATCAGTTCTTCGGAAATCCCGTAATCGCAGATGAGTTTGTGTGCTTCCTCGAAGTCTATTTTAAATACAGAAGAAACATCTCTCGATATGAATATGGTTCCGAAATCGAAAGTAGATGCATATATGAGTTTATGTCCTGAAAACAGGGTGAGGTTTGTTGTAGTTTTTCCGATATCTATCAGTAAAGTTCCTAACTCCATTTCTTCGGGAGTTAATGAACCTATAGCAGTTGCAATGGGATTATATACGAAATATTCCATGACGGAATAGGAAGGATGTAATTCACTGTCTGCGCAAGATTTTAAGTTCTCAATGATGACTTTGGGGATAATGGTAAAGTGGACACGAATTTTAAGTTGTTCTGCTTTCATTCCTAAGGGATATTTCACTAAAAAATTGTCAATATACCATTCGAAGGAGTAAAGAGAGTTTAATAGGTCTTTATCAGATTTGGGAACTTGTTGTTGAGCAATGGTAAATACCTTTTGGAGGTGTTCAAAAGAAATTTCTTCATTTTTCAGGTCCAGAGTGCCTTCTTTTGTGTATGTTTCAGCACGGGGCGTATTAATGCCGATAGCAATTAATTTGGGCGAAATGGAGTAAGTTTTTTGTTGAGCCATAGATAATGCTTCGTGAAGGGCATGACGTGCGGAGTCCATTTCTTGTATTAGCCCCCTGGATATAGCGCCTGAGGAAGGGGCTGTTCCATGTCCAATAATGGAGATGTTGCCATCTTTTGTTTGTTCTCCGATGAGAACGCGTATATTATTTGAACCAAAATCTATGGCGATGATTTGTATTCTTTTGTTAAACAAGGCTTTATACCTTCCCGTCAAAGAGGTCTATGGTGTTTTGTGTATTTAGATGATTTGATGGGTTATTCTTTATGGATTTGTTTTCTGCTGATTGGAGAAACCATAAAGTTTCTTCTAATCGGCGGACTGTAGATTCTCTTTCTTTTATCTGTTTTTGGAGTTGTTCCAACTGTGTTTCTTTCTGAGATTTGGTTAGTTCAAGCGAATCCATTCTTTTGAGTAGAGTCATAGCTTGATTTTCAAAATCGCTAATAGATTCTTTGAGAGAGGATATGGACTGATTGAGATATTCAATATTTTTTTCGGTAGTGGAAAGTTGCTCATTGTATTGGTTTAGATTTGTAAGTTCTGTTTCTTTTTGTTGTTGAAGTTCTAAAATTCTTTTTTCGATATCTGCAATTTTGTTTTGAGTATTTTCAATATGCCTTTCTAAAGTGTTTTTTTCTTTCTCTGTTTTTTGAATGATAGATTGTTGTTCTTTTAATTCTTCTTCTATTGTTTTGATTTCATTCTGACAAATATTAAGTTGTTCTTCAACCTGGTGTATCTCTGAACTTAAACTTTCTATCTGATATTCTGTCCCTCGATACTCAGTTTTTACTTTTTCAACTTCTAATTTTGCCATTTCTCGGGCAAGTTCGATGGCTTTTGTTTTTGCGGTTTCTGGTGTTCCATTGACAATAGCTTTTAATGTATCTAATAAAATTTCCTTCACTTCGTTTTGAGGTAATTGGCTGATTTGCTGGAGGAAAGTTGAAATGTCAATATCAGGGGGTTGTTCTGTTGTAGATATAATGGGTTCAGGTTCCTGTGGATTTTCTTCTTCCATATTAGTAATTGAGACATTATTTTCAATTATAATTTCATTTGTTTCTGGTGATGGATTTGTATCTGGAGGAGTTTCTTCTATTGTTTCTGAATATAAGGTTTTAACTGTGTATGAAGATGAACTATCCTGTAATATTGGGTCATTATTGTCTGTTCTTTCTGTGGTATTTTTGACGTATTTTTTTTCTTCTGTTAGATTATCTGTATGAGATATTTCTATGTTTTCGACTTCAGGTAAGGGAGGAGGAATTTCTTCCACTGAGGGAAGGATGTCTTGAGATGGGGTATGGTCCACAGATGTGGGAGCAGATATATCTTCTAAAGAAGAATAGGTATTTTCTGTTTCTGATACAGAGATTGTTATAGGTTCCTCATTATCAGTTACTAGACGGATGCCTGAATTAACAAAATCGGTTGCAACTTTCTGATAGGACTTTGTCCATTGTTCAAAGGTAAGTTTGTTGGTTTTTCCTCGCATATAGTCAGCAACAACACAGCATAAAAGGGAATATAATTCAAGAGATGGTTCGATAGAAAGATGGGATTTTCCAACCCTATCCGAGGAATAAATAATTCTCGCAATATCTACAAATAATTGCTCTAAATCTTTTCGTCTATTTTGAGAGGCGACTTCGATACAATTACCTAATATAGGTAATGCAGAATCAACCCATTCACGAGAGTTCGGAAATAATTTTCCTTCTTCAATAACTTTTCTAAGGTTTGTTAATAACGGAGAAATTTTTTTTCCAAATTCAATTGCATCTACATCGTGGTTTGTTGTTTCGATTATTTCTTCTTTGTTATCTACATCTGTTTTTGATAACAGAGCCTCTTTCTCTTCATTTTTTACGGAATCATCTAAAGAATCAGGGGAATTTTTTTTATTAAAGATAGACTTTCCTTGTGTCCAGAAGAGTCTTGAACGATTTCCAATTCGCACTTTTCTTTCCTCCAAACATAAATTTTTAATAAATGAAAAATACATTATATAGTATTTATATTGTGTATATAATACTATATATAATAAGTAAATGGAAATAAATAATCAAAAAATTTTTTGATTATTTTAAGGGTTGGAGGATATTTTCTAGATTTTTTTCAGTTATGGTTAAATGAGAGATATGCTTCACAACGGCGCCATTTTTCAGGATAATAATTTGTGGTGATTGATGTTCTACATGAAGTGTTTCAGCGATATAATTTGATAGAGGACGTGAATCAATGACATTAATGAGATAGGTATTGTTATTGTATTCTGTATATTTTTCAAGAAAAGTATCGATTTCTTTTTTGGCATTCCATGAGATAGGACAACGGTTACTATGTTTGAAGATGATTAAAATTATATCGTTTGAATTTTTTAATAAACTATCAAATTCTTCCTTTTTAGTCATTTCAATCATATTATTATCTCAAAGTTATCAGAGTCGCTCTTTTCGTGCTAGTAATTCTAATTTTAATCCAATCCATGCAGTTTTAAGAAAAGGTAGTATTCCGCGTTTGAATACACTTTCAAAGACCTGAGAGAACAGTTCAAATTTTTTGCGGGAATAGGGATGCCAATAGGCTTCCATACGGTTCCATTGATGGTCTATTAAAATACTTTTGATGTTAGAGAAAGCATGTAATCCCTGTGCACCCCGGTACCTTCCGAAGCCACTTTCTTTAATACCGCCGAAAGGCAATGCAGAATTTGCTTGAGTAGCAAGGACATTGTTGATAGAGACATTTCCGGTTACAATTTGTCGTGCAACGCGCTCTGCGCGTTTTTTATCTGCAGACCAGACACTTGCGGAAAGACCATAGGGAGAGTCGTTTGCCATTTGAATGACTTCTTCTTCTGTTTTGAATGGGGTAATTGTAACAACCGGTCCAAAGGATTCATGGTATTGTATGCGATAATCTCTACCTACATTTGTAATGATGGTAGGTGGGAAAGCGTGACTTCCCTTTTGTCTTTCTCCTCCACAAAGGATTTTTGCTCCTTTTTGTTTTGCTTCTTCGAGTTGGGATTCAATTTCTTCAATCTGGAAGTTAGCGGTCATACATCCGACATCCAATTCCTTTTCGTCAGATGGATTTGGAGTATTTGCAAGAGTTCTTAACTTTTTCACTTTTTCGACCATTAAGTTCACAAAGGGTTCAAATATTTTTTCCTGAACAAATATGCGTTCGACAGAAGTGCAAGTTTGTCCACAGTTGGTAAAACTTCCCCAGATGGCGCCGGTTACTGTTCTTTCTAAGTTTACATCTTCAAATACAATCATAGGGTCTTTTCCGCCTAATTCTAATTCAACGGGAATAAGGTGTTCTGCGGATTGTTTCATAATGATTTTACCGACATCGACACTACCTGTGAAATGGATTTTATCGGGTTTCTTTTCAATGAGCAGATTGGCGGTTTTACGACTTGCGTAGGCGATTTGTAAGGCTCCTTTCATAAAGCCTGATTCTTCAATAATTCTTTCATAAAGTCCTTTTAGAGGAGTGATACGCGAAGGTTTTATTATTACCGCATTTCCTGCCGTGAAAGCACAAACGAAGGGAACAAATGAAAGATGAAAGGGATAATTCCATGGGGAAATTATAAGAATAATACCTAAGGGGTCATAAACAACTTTTGATTTCTTACCTATGAGTAACAGAGGAGTTGGGACTTTTTGGTCACGAAGGATTCTCTCTGCGTATTTCTGATAATAGTCAATCTGGTCTACAGAAGGAAAAACTTCGAGAAGTAGTGCATCTGTTATACATTTGCCCGTTTCACGGGTTATAAATTCGGCGATTTCTTCTCTATGTTTGATGATGTATTGTTTAATTTTATCCAGTTCATTAAGTCGATCTCGAACCGACATGGAACGAATAACTGCAAATGCTTTTTTTGCTGTGTCATACATTTTTTCGACATCAAATTCGGTAATTTCCTGAAAGGAATATAGCAGTTCACCCGTTTTTGGATTTTTAACTTCTACTATGGGTGGCGTTGATAGAGATGTAGCCATAAATACGCTCCTTCTGTCGGTGTATTTGTTTTATTTGATTAGACTGTTTTTAAGTGAAAATGTTTCTGCTATGTTTTAACTGAGTTTGTCTATATTTGACCAGACTTTCTGGAAAGCGTGAATGTATTGTTCTACAAGTTCAGGTTGTTCGGTGGTAAAGTACGGCAAAGATATGGCGGTACGATTGGCTTCTTCACATCCCTTTGGAGTACCTTCTTTCGGAAGAACGGGCATGTAGTCCCACCATTTATTTTCACTAAAGATAGGATAGGTATGAAGTAATGTCCACTGATATTCAACTACATCTACACCTTCCGCCTTTAACGCTTTAACAATTGCGGAACGGGATGCTCCTGCTTTTTTTTCGTCTATAAACATTAAGTTTCTGGAATAGTAAACTCTTTCTGCGTCAGGACGGACATATTGAGCGGAAAGCCCTGGAAGTTGTGTGATGGCGTTATTCAGTTTTTTCATTTGAGAGACACCTTTTATATTTCTTTCTGTCAATGTTTTTAACTGAACATTTGCAAGGATAGCGGCAATGGGATGTATCCTTAATTTACTGCCAAAGGCTGTGCCTTGATATTTTCGGTAAGGGCTATCTTCTGGAAATGTTTTAGGTAGGTCATAGTTTCCAAAGGTTACGGAACGCTCATAGTCACGAATGTCTCTATACATTGCTATTCCACCTTCAATAGCAGGCAAGGGTTTCGTCGTTTGAAGACTAAAGCCTGCCATTCGTCCCCATTTGCCAATATAAATATCCTTTAACTTCGCACCGTGTGCATGACTGGCATCTTCAACAACTTCCAGTCCGTGTTCTTTCGCAAAATCATTAATTAAATCCATATCACAGGGGACGCCATACCAATGAACAGGGAGGATAGCACGCGTTTTTGGAGAAAGTCGTTTTTTACAATCTTCAACATCTATGTTCATGGTTTTGGGATTAACATCAACAAATACGGGAACATATTTAAGAAAACGCATGGGAACTACCGGGAACCATGTGCTATAGTCGGGAACAAGTATTTCACTGCCGGGAGGTAAGTCAAGAGCGAATAGTATAGAGGTCAATGCACTGGTTCCGTTGCAGTGGGCTTTAACAAAAGGACAATCGAAGTGCTTTTTCCATGCTTCTTCAAACTCAGTAATGGGTGCATAACTGGGATTTTTGATTAATTCTGAGACCAATTGAATTTCCTCATCGCCGTAGATGGGCCATTTTGTTGCATCTGAGGGATGGGATGTTACTGCGGGAGAACCTCCATTAATTGCTAAAGTTTCTTTTTTTAAGGTCTCAGAGGTTGTTTGAGCAGTTGCTTTTACCTGACTTCCTAAGTAAACTGCGGAGCCGATAGTGGCTGTGGTTTTCAGAAATTCTCTACGTCCTTTTTCTTTCGGGGGATTATTCATTTTACTTTCTCCTATATTATTAAAAATTTATTGCGAATATAGTATTATATTATTATCATAAATATAATCAATAAAGTCAATTGAAATTATAAAATAAATAAGTACAGGGATATAATAATGACAGGTAAAAGATATATTCAAATATTTTTTATTGTAGTTTTATTAGTAGTAGGTATTCTTTTTTCAATTGTTATTTGGTCAATTTATCGGACAAATAAAGTAGAGGTAGACCAATCATTTCGATATAGTCTCGATGTTATGTATTCTAATGGATTGCATAATTCCAATTCGGATATGATCTGTTGGCGAGGGGTGTTTTATTTAATTCACGCCAATTCTCCGTTTCATTTAGGGAGTACTCATTGTAAATTATGGTTGTGGAAATCTGATGATGGGGTTAAATGGGAAAAAATAAGGGAGTTTAATTCGCCGGGAGAAGATATACGTGACCCGAAATTTGCAGAAATTAATGGACAGTTGTTTTTATATGTGCTTGTTAATAGGAATTTTTTTGCAGAGCCATATCGTACTTTATATGCGAGGTCCATGGATGGGAGAAACTGGACACCCTTTGAACCATTGAAAGGTGATGCGGAAGGTTGGCTTTTATGGAGACCCAAAACGAGGGATTTTATCAATTGGTATGTTACAGGATATTGGAATGAACATGGCAAATCTGCATTGTTTCGTTCAAGAGATGGGATTAACTGGGAGTTGGTATCTATAATTCATGAAGGGGACAGAAATGATGAGACGGATTTTGAATTTTTACCGGATAATACAATTATTTGCACTGCAAGACTGGAATACTCGGATTCATGGCTGGGTCATCCTGAGGGGAGCACTTTAGTGGCAACAGCGAAACCTCCTTATAAAGAGTGGAGTAAGATACGGGATAAAAAAACACGATTGGATGGTCCCTGTTTATTCGCTTTTGATGGAAAAGTTTTTGCGATAGGAAGGAGGGATTACAATAATACAGGTCCTCTCTGGTATATGGGGAGTATTTTAAATAGGAAAAGAACATCTTTGTGGTATGTAGAACTCGAAGGATTAAAATGGTTGACAGATTTTCCCAGTGCAGGTGATACGGCATATGGTGGGGTTGCTATGCGTGGAGAAAATATTTATATATGTTATTACAGCAGTCCCATTACGAGGGATTACCCATGGATAATCGGTATGTTGAAACAAACGGATATTCTTATGTTGAAGTGTGGTAAGGATGATTTCAGAGAATTTTGCAGGTCAAAAATAAAGAAATAGTTTTAGTAGTATAAAGAATCAATATGAATTACTTGCGATTCAATAGTTAAGAGTAGTGGAAATGTTTACACGAAGTTTGTTGAAGAAAAGTGTTATTAATGTATCTAATTTTATATAAAGAATTTATCAGGTAATATGTTGCGAAGAATTAAATGAGTGTAATTTGTTCGCGAATTATTTTTTGTTGATATTTATTAAGTCGGGTGATGTATGTGATACCTTGATTTAATAATAATTCTCTTGCTTTTTCTAATTTGTATCCGACCTGTTGGGTATTATGGGAATCATCTGCAAAAGTGAAGGGGATTCCCAATTTGGCAGATTTCTGGATAATAAAAGTATCGGGGAATATGCGTTGTATAGGTTTTCTTAGACCGCTGGTATTGAGTTCAAGAATACAGTCGTTCTTTTTCACTTCTTCTAGGGTTTCTTCTATAGTGTTGATTAATTTAGAAGAGTAGTTGGGCAGTTCTTCAGGTTTTAAAAAGCAGGTAATTAAATCAAAATGGGCTACAATATCTGGTTTTATAGAAATGACCATATTTTTTAAAGTCTGATAATAAGCAATCATTAAGTTTTCTAAGCCGTGATGCGTCTCAACCGCTTTATAAAAGGTCTGAGAAGAAAAATCTGTCATTTGTTCATTAACCCAATGGACTGAGCCAACTACATATTCGATATTCCCTTCTTTTATTAATTGTTGGTTAAAGGAAATATATTCACCCGGGGGTACTACTTCAATTTCCAAACCTTTTAATAGTGTAATTTTTGAAGCATATTTTTCTTGAAGTTTATCAAGAGTTTTACAGTAGGCATAGAAATTATGAATAAGGTCCCGGGGTGTTTTTTTTAATTCTATTTCTTCAGGGTAGAGGTATTTTTCATATTTTCGCGGGGCGTGCTCCGAAAAGCCGTAAACAGGCATATTTAATTCAATAGCACGAATAACTATATCTTCAATACCGCTTTCTGCATGGTCGCAAAATTCTTTACTGTGTCCACCGTGCATGGAAAAAAACCAGGGGATTTTTTGTTGCATGAAAAACATCTCCCAACATGTTTTATAAACTTTCATCATAAATTTTATTATGATATGCTAATTAACAGGAGGATAAAAAATGAATATATTAGGAGATGCGAAATGAGTTTTTTTATTTTGCTTTATCAATTGTCTTTTTTTACAACATTATTAGCCCAGGAACAACCGGTAATAGAAGTTTGTGGCTTTAAATTTACAGAAGGGCCTTTGTGGGTGGAAGAATTGGGTTGGATATTTAGCGATATACCTGCAAATACGGTTTACAAATTAGCTAATCATGAGGTTTGTTTAACTCCCAGTGGGAACTCAAATGGTCTGGGACTGGATAAGGAAGGAAATATTCTTTTGGCAGAACATGGAAATCGAAGAATTTCAAGGTTGCGTAATGATAGGACTATTGATGTTGTTATAGAAAAGTATCAGGGAAAGCGTTTTAATAGTCCTAATGATTTGGTAGTTCGTTCAGATGGTACTATATTTTTTACGGACCCTCCTTATGGTTTGCCGGGTGGTTTGGATGGACCGAATGCAGAACTTGATTTTTGTGGAATTTATGAAATTACTCCCAAAGGAGATATTAGACTTATTAATAAAAACTTAAAGAGACCTAACGGAATAGCATTGTCAAGAGATGAGAAAGTTTTATTCGTTGCTGATACAGGACAGGATGCCGTTTTTAAGTTTTTATATGAAGGAAAAGAATATCCAATAGAGGGTATGAAATTTTGCGATGTGGCGTCTCCGGATGGGATAAAAATAGATAAGCAGGATAATCTTTGGGTTACATCATCGGAAGGAGTAATTGTGTTTAATAGTAAAGGGGAGAGGATAGATATTATTAAGGTTCCAAAACATCCTGCTAATTGTGCTTTTGGAGGGAAAAATGGAGATGAATTTCTTGTTACAGCTCGAGATTGTGTATATTTATATCGTTTGAAGAAAGAAAAATAATGTAAGAAAAAAATGGAAAATTGCAACCCTATTTGTAAGTAATGTTATGATTATAATTCTTCCCATTAAATAATAATCAGGAATTATAAAAGAATATGTTATTTTAAATTAGAAGGCAAGAAATTATGATAGATTTATCGAAAATAAAATCAGCAGAGGTATGGCGAGAACAGAGAGAAGAGTTAAAGAAGCGGTTTTTGCATTATCTTGGTGAAGAGATATTGATATTGAGTGACCCTCTTTACGATGAAATAGAAGAAGACCGTTCCAGTATTTTTGTCCCACACACAAAGATTATCGATGAGATAGGAGAAGATGACATTCGGAGGTATAAGATAGAGTATTCTGTTCATGAGGATGAACGGATTACCGCATGGGTTTTTGCCCCGGAACGGAATAAGAAGGAATCTAAACCCGCTGTTCTCTGTTGCCATGATTATATTCCTCAAGGGAAGGATGAGTTTGCAGGTATCGAAGGGGACCCTAATTATGCAATTGCCCGAGAACTTGCATATTCTGGCTATATTACTATGGTTCCGGATTGCTTATACTTTGGGGAACGAACGGAACCGAAACAAATTAAAGGGGGAGCAAAATCACAGGATTCAAAGTTCTCTAAAGTGGTATATCAAGGGAAACTAATAATGGATTATCTTGCGGGGTTTCGTGTTTTTGGAACATGGTTTACAACTGATATTACAAGTATTGGTGTCCTGGGTAAAGGTTTCGGTGCTCTACAAGCAATACTTTTAACGGCAATAGAGCCATCTATTCAGGCATGTGTGGCAATAGGTCCTTTGTCCTCATGGAAGGATAAAAGGAATAAGAATAACTGGCTTTTCCAATGTAAAAATAATTTAATCCCAGAACTTCGTAAAGAGATAGAAGAGGGAAAAGAGACTTTTGATATTGAACACATACTTGCTCTTTGTGCTACAAGTGCGGTAATGATTATAAATCCTTCCGGAGAAGGGGAGATTACTCCTAAAGGGAAAACCAGTATTCCATATATTAAATCTGCAGAGCGAATATATGATTTATTGGGAATGCCAGAGGCATTGCAGGTTGTTCAAAGAAAGACAAAAAACTTCAAAAGTTCCTTGTTACCTGTTATTGAAGATTGGTTTGCCGAATGGCTTTGATAAAGTAAAGTTTTTATATATAGGAATTAAACATATAGAGAGATTGTTTTGCTAATATGATTGAAATTTATAAGAATAAAATTGATAAGTTAATTCAGAATGTAGAACGTGTTTTTTTAGGTAAAACACATGCTATCAAACTTTGTGTAACGGGGATACTTTCGCGGGGACATATTCTTATCGAGGATGTTCCGGGAATGGGTAAAACAACACTGGCACAAGTATTAGCCCGTTCCATGAATTGTGTTTTTCATCGTATTCAATTTACCAGCGATATGTTGCCATCAGATATTTTGGGGGTATCTATATTAAATCCACGGACAACGGATTTTGAGTTTCGTAGAGGACCTATTTTTGCCAATATAGTGCTTGCGGATGAAATCAATCGAACTCCACCCAAAACGCAAAGTGCTTTGTTAGAAGCCATGAGTGAAAATCAGGTGTCTGTTGACGGCAATACCTATCCTTTACCCCAACCTTTCATTGTGATAGCAACACAAAATCCTATTGAGTATGAAGGCACATATAGTTTGCCGGAATCACAGTTAGATAGATTTTTAATTCGGTTGGAAATAGGTTATCCTCCGGCAGAGGAAGAACTTGTTATAATGAAAAAAAGAGAGGTGGTGAAAGAGATAAGTGAATTACCGCCTGTAATAACCTCGGAAGAAGTTACAGAATTACAGGAGCAGACGAAGAAAATATTTGTTGATGAGTCAATAATGGATTATATTTTGCAGATTATTGAACAGACACGGAACCATGAGCAGGTGGAGTTGGGAATAAGCCCCAGAGGGACCCAGAGTTTGTATGTAGCAACTCAGGCATGGGCACTCATTAATGGGAGAGATTTTGCAACTCCGCAGGATGTTCGAGAGGTGGCAGAACCTGTATTGTCTCATCGGCTGATTTCAAAATCGAGGTCTTTTAATCTCATACATATAGCCGAAGAACGGAAAAAAATTATTCAGGATATTCTCCAAAGAGTTCCTATTCCACGCTGATTATGATTTCAGGATTACCTACACGAACGAAGACGATACGAACTTATTGGTGGGGGGAAGTATTTTTTACCATTCTTTTATTACTTTCTGCATGGAATAGTGGTAATAATATTTTATATCTGGCTTTCTCTATCTGTTTCTCTGTTGCGGTATGTGCGGAAGTATTTTCGAAATGGAATTTTAAACCACCTCATCTTGAAATATTAGTGCCGGAACAGGTTACAAGAGGGAGTGAGGCTAATATATGGATACGCTTAGAGAATAAGAAAAAGTGTACACCTTTGTTCGGTGTTTCTGTAGAAGGTGTAATTGAGGATACACATGGGATAAGGACGAGAATATTCTGGAAAAAGATACCTGTTTTACCTGTAAATCAATATATTGAGTTTTCATTAGAACAGAAATTTCCGAAGCGGGGTCGTGTTCGAGTAAGAGAGGTAGTGATACGGTCAGAATTTCCATTGGGAATTATAGAAAGAGAGGCATGGTATCAAGTAGAGGCGGATGTGTTGGTAGTGCCTAAAACACAATTTCTTAAGGTGCAATCATTGGGGAATTTTGCTGGAGGGAGTCGCGTCCCGACACGGACACTTATTTCCGAATCGGGGGATTATTACTCTATTCGAGAATACCAACCGGGGGATGATTTACGATATATCGCATGGAAAATAAGTGCTCGTTTGGGTGTGTGGTTAGTTCGAGAATGGGCATTGAGTTTACCCAATCAATATTTGATTTACCTGGATTTAAGAAGACCTAATGGAGAAAATAATGAGGAGATTTTTGAAGAAATGATGGATTTTGTCGCTTCTCTGGCGTTCTCTCTTCTTATGAAACAATTTCGAGTGGGTATATGGACAGATGAGGATAAGATACCTCCCGGACATGGGGTAGGACAATTAAATTTGATACTGAAGAGACTTGCCTTACTGCAACCTGTTGACAATGAAGAAATAAATGAGAAACTATGGAATCGTTTTGTCCAGGAAGGTAGGAGTTCAAGATTGTTACTTTTGTCTATTAATCCCGAATTATGGGGACAAATACTATCAACTGGTATGAGGGTGGTAAATCCTGATGTTATTTCTGCAGGAAGATAGACATAATTTGATATTAAAACTATCAGTATTGATTGCAGTAATGTCTGCATACCTGGCGTTAACAGCAGTTCGGTCCTATGGGATGGTAGTGCTATTTATTCCGATAGTGCCGTTGATATTAAGTTTTTTTGTTGAAAAAATTGTAGAGAAGTATCCCGGATATCCGTTTTGGGTTCAAATTCCATTGTGGGTAGTGAGCATTGCTTTACCGGTGTTAATAATGGTATTGGGGATATTGGATACGGTGCTTTTACTGACGGGCATGATACAGTTAACATTGGTAGTGCGACCTAAGGGAATGAAAGAGTATCTGTATATTATTTTGATGAGTTTTTTCCTACTATTGGGAGCAGGGGTTCAGGCTCCTGAATTTATTGTAGGTATTTCGTTTATTTTGTTTGTATGTTGTGTTTTTATTTTATTGCCAGTTGTTACAGTGGTTTATGGAAAAGATAAACAGGGAAGGAGTATTTCTGTTCCATGGGTTCATTTGAAGCGGATATTTCCTGCGTATCGGTTTTATCTGGTCGTTTTTGTTTTATTGAATATTGTTATAGGTTGGGCTTTTATCATTTCCGGATTTTTATTTATGCCTCGTATGGAAGCAGGGATTTTTGGTCGTGATTTAGGAGCCATTTCGAGAACAGGGATTGCAACCAGTGTCTCATTGAGGGGAGGGCAGACTATTGCTATCTCTTATATACCAGTAATGAGTGTTTTCATTCCTTCAGCAGGTATAAATCCACCGATACCACAGAATCAATTATATTGGCGCATTACAAGTTTACCTACTTATCTTGGAATACAATGGCGTAGATGGCCTCTGGAGGATTCGTATGAACCTACAAGTGGTTCTATTTCTTTTATGGGATTATTACGAGCCATTCAAGTGCAAAAAAATGGAGGAAGAAATACGGTTATCTTAGATAGAGAAAGGGAGATGCCTTCTACTCAGGTTGTGCAGGAGATATATCTTGACAATATTCCAGAAGATGGTATTCCTGTGTTAGACCGTGTGAGGGAATTTCGTGTGAGGGAATCAGGAAGTCAGGTTTCATTAAATTGGGATTCTACAAAGGATTATACAGTATCGTTTTCTTCTAATAATGCACGGAGATTGGTTTATCGTGTGGTTTCAGATCTTATTCAGTGGGATGGAACAAAATTGAGGACGGCTCCGGATAATTATAAAGAAATTATGTCTCAGCGGGATTATGATTTATTAACGCAACATGATTTATCACCGGAGGTGCAAGCACGAATCCAGAGGGTTGTGGAAGGGAAAGCAACTGTGTATGATAAAGTTCTTGCGATAGAAGATTGGCTATCAGGTCCGGAATTTCAATATACGTTGGATATACCTCCATTGCCAGGAGACCATCCGATGAATGCCTTTTTTTTGCAGATTCGTCGTGGACATTGTGAACTGTTTGCCAGTGCAATGGCTCTTGCTGTACGAAGTTTGGGGATACCTGCTCGTGTAGTTTCAGGATATGTAGGAGGAGAATGGGACACACAAAGCCGTTCTTATCTTGTACGAGAGGGGATGGCTCATCTATGGGTGGAGGTCTTATTTCTTAACTATGGCTGGGTCCCTTTTGACCCATCCCCATTACCTGATTCTAATTATTTTATGAGGAACCAGATTATAATGCAATTAACGCGTTGGATGTTACGTACACGAATGTTCTGGTATCAACAGGTTGTAGGATTTGACCGTGGATTTCAATTGCCTAGTTTTGGACTTGAAAAGTTTGGTTTTATAAAAAGTCTGGATGATTACATTAATCCGGGTGGAAAGATAACGGTTCCTTCGGTGGGGACTATAGTAATCCTTTTAATATTTCTTAGTATTCTTTATCTTTTAGGATTGATATGGCAGATATTGTGGAGGGTATTTCGTATTTATCAAGTTAAAACAAGAAAAATTTCTCTAACTAAGGACCAGTATGAAGCAAAACAATTATTTAAAAAACTGGAAATTTTGTTTGCGAGAAATAACTGGAAGATTCAGAATTTAACTGTTGAGGAGATAGAGCGAGAACTACCGGGCAGAATTCCTTTATTGTATAATGAAATTCAGACTTTTTTAGAGGAGTATAATTTAATACGGTTTGGAAATAAGCCATGGGATGAAAAGAAAAAAATGTATTGGTGGGGAAGGATAAGGGAATGGCGTAATAAGAAATACTGGAAAGAGAATATTAGCCAGTAAAATTTAATGCATTAAAGCAAAAATTATTTTTTCTTATTGTTCAAGAAAAATAAGACTTCATTGGTATCCTGTGTGCTGATAATTATATCTACAAAACCATCTTGATTTAGGTCCGCAGAGTTAATGGCTACTGGTTTTCCTGATTTTATTGGATATTTTTCTGGTGTAAATGAGGTAGGTTGGGTGGTGTCTTTTTTGGGGTTTGCACCTTTGTTTATCATAACAATAAGTTGTTGTCCTTTTCTGTCAGCAATTGCAATATCAGGAAGTCGGTCATTGTTGAAGTCAGATACAGTAATGTCCATCATTTCCGTGTTTACCTCAGGGTCTGAAGTATTAAAATAGAAAGTATCCGATAAACGGAAAGAGAAAGGAACGGTGTCACCGTATAAGATTTCGAGGGGTTGGTTAACTTTTCTGTGAGTAATTACAATGTCTGTTTTCCCATCAGCATTGAAATCAGCAAGGAATATACGATTGGGTTGAGCACCTCGTGTGAGGATTCGTGAGTGTTCATAAAAATTGTATTCTTCATTCCCTTTCAAGAATAAAAGTTCGCCAGAATTATACATTGTTACAACAATATCGGTTAATTTGTCATTATCAAAGTCATTTGTTGCAATTGACCGAGGTCCTCCCGGAGTAGGGAGAATTTGATGCAGGATTAAGGATTCTTTTGAATCTCCGAGCAAGACTGCTACGATATCGCTACTCCAACCTGTTGTGATTACATCATTTAATCCGTCCTTATTTATATCGGTAATTACCAGAGATGTTAAACCTGGAGTTGTAAAAAGAGGTTGCTCGTCTCCATCAAGAAATCGTGCATATTTTAAACTATCGTCCGGGATTTTTATAGAGGTAACCGTAAAAATGTTTTCTTCCTTTAAGTTATGGAATATCTGGATATCTTGATTTTTTTTAGCGAGGAAATTTGCAACAACAATATCCGGCCATTTGAGAGAGTCCATATTGGCGATAGCGATGGCGTAGGGAGCAAAATCGGTTTTTAAAGAAGGATGTAATTTTATGTAATTTAAAATTCCTTGAGATAGCAGGATAGATAATTCATCGTTTGCAGGTTTTTCTTCACGAGGATTTCGCATTTCACCACGGTCTGCAGTAACAATGTCCACTATTTCGTCTCCATTAATGTCGGCAATAGCAATTGAATAAGGATTAGGACCTACTTGTAAGAATTGAGGATAAAGAGAAAAGGTCTGGGAATATGCAAAAGTAGTTAATAAAAACAATAGAGGAAAGAGCATGTATAATGATTTGTTGAAGTAAGGTATCATGTAAATCAATCTTTCTTTTTTGTGAATTGGATAGCGAGTTTTATGGCGTGATATAGACTTTGTTCGCAAGCAATCCCTTTACCTGCAATATCAAATGCAGTCCCATGGTCAACGGATGTTCTTATGATGGGTAATCCTAATGTAACATTGACGCCTTTGTCCATGGCTATGAGTTTCATAGGGATGTGTCCCTGGTCGTGATACATAGCAATAATCATATCAAATTCCCCCCGGAACATTCTTCGGAAAATGGTATCCGGGGGATAAGGTCCTGAACAGGGAATTCCTTTCTTCTTGCATGTATTGATGGCTGGTGAAATAATATCTAATTCTTCATTTCCGAAAAGTCCCTGTTCCCCTGCATGGGGGTTCAGTCCCGCAACACCTATATGAAATGTGTGCGTGCAAATTGTTTTTAATGCGTTGTATCCAATTTCAATAGTTTTTATCAAGTCTTTTTTGTTAAGACTCTGAATAGCATTTAGTAGTGATTTGTGAGCGGTATGATGAACAACTCGCATATTTCCTGCGAATAGAGACATCCGATAATTTTTTGTTTTTGTCCAGTCTGCTAACATAGTAGTATGTCCATCATAGGGGATTTTTGCTCGGGCTAACCCTTCTTTCGTTATGGGACAGGTTACAATGGCATCACATCTTTTTTCAATACACCATTTAACTGCCTGGTGAATCCATGCGGTTGCAGAGATGCTATTTTTTGGGTCAATGATTCCTGGTCTTATTTTTAAATTTTGATATTCCAGTTCAATGATGCCGACTTTGTTTTTCAGATGCAGGGCTTCTTCGGGGGTATCAATTTTGATGGGTTCCAAATAGTTTTTTAATTTACTGCAATAGTACTGATATGCCTGTATGTTTCCGAGTATTATGGGGGTACAGATTTTTAAGATTTCTTTATTTATTAAAACTTTGCCAATTATTTCGGGACCAATACCATTAATATCTCCCATTGTTATAGCAATAATCGGTTTTGGGTTCATAGTAAAATCCTGAATTGTTAGTGAAAATTATTTAAAAAATTTTTTCTTTTATTATACTTAAAAAAGAGAAAAAGGTTTCTTTTACATAAATAAAAATAGGCAGAAACACTATATTAAGTTTTCTGCCTATTTATGCAAAATACATCAATTGAGAGATGTAGTATTTTATGTCAATGCGGAAACAAGAACTCCGATGACAACTGCTACTGCTTGTGTTACAGGAGCAGTTCCGCCCGTCGGTTGGTAACGGAGAAATTCGACATGTCCATCAAGATAAAGGACATTCGACCCTCCTGGAATATGGTTAAAGTTTGAAGCATCAGTTGATACTTTATCGAACATGATAGGTAGACTACTCTGTGCTTTTGAACTGGATGCGGGATTATTAATATCTGTGATGAGAAATCTTTCAATCCCTTCACGCAACCGGTAAACGGTATTGGTTCCTCCATTACCATAGCCATCAAGTATAGAACTTGTTATGTCTGCATCAACGACGCGCATAATACCTGCATTATCTTTTGTATTAACAGCAGTAATGAGTTCCGGTTTTGCCAATGCCATTAATCCGTAAACTAACTGTGCGGGGGCATTCCCTGAACCGGATACAGGACCTGCTCCAAGTGAATTCAAAACATTTACCATAGGGGTAATATCTACCATAGGCCATTCATCGCCTATACGGTCCATGACCAATCCTAAGTAAATATAACTTGAATCCATAGCAGAGGCACAGGATACTGTATCACTGGCATATACATTTATACACCAATCATCACGGTCAGGATATTTGGCACGAGTAATTGTTTGACGATAGTCGGAGTCCGATGGACAAAAGGCTATCATAGGGTCGTTGAGATATTCAGGATAGATTAAGAAGGTACTGGGACAAAGGTCGGCACGAACTTCGATATTTCCGTTAATTTGTGGATAGGCACCAAATTGAACAGGAGGAAATCGTTCTCCTCTTGCTTCGTTGGAATACATTTTAAGGACAAGTCCCCATTGTTTCAGATTGTTTTGACAACTGGAACGGCGAGCCGCTTCGCGTGCACGGGCAAGGGCAGGTAGCAAGATGGCTGCAAGTATACCAATAATAGCAATTACAACCAACAACTCAATTAAAGTAAATCCTTTCTTTTTTAACATACGCATATCCTTTCTGGTTTTGTTTTTTGCCACGCGCGTAGTATGTTTATTACCATATATAGAGACAGATTGAAAGACATCTGGGTTTCATTAGAATTTGTAATATTCAAAAGTAATTTATAATTTTATTTGAGGAGAAAAAGATAATGAAGAATCTGATGAAAAAAACAATGCCGATTATTATTGCTTTATTTTTAATTATTGGATTTTCGGGATGTATCTGTAAGCCTTTTGGAGAAGGAGAATTGACATTATTGTCCACAGAATTTGGTTATAGAGTTGAGGGTCCTCTGGGCTTTACAGGGACAATTACAAAAGAGAGTGTTGATATGGAAGAATGGAACTTTTCAGGGAAATTTGTATTTCCAAATCAGTTATGTTTTTATCTCGGAAAAACCGTATCGATAGCAGAAAGTTATCCAGAACAAATAGAAATACGGTTTTATGTGATTTCTTCTTTAATCGGTCAAATTTTGGCACCGCAAGATAAAGAAGTTCCTGTTCAGTTCAAGATAAAAGCATCGAATGATGCTCTCTTCCATGTGGTTTTTTATTAATTTATCAGCAAGTATTAGATAGAAAGAAATGAATATATCTAAAGAAGAGTTACGGAAGAAGGTATTATTTTGTAGGAGGTTACTTTTACCTGACGAAGTAAAAGAGAAAAGTGAAAGAATAAAAAAGTTGTTTTTTTCATTAGATTGGTGGGATTCAAAAGAAAATTTTTTTGTATATATGTCTGATGAACGGGGAGAAGTGGAAACAAAATCTGTTATTTGTTCACTGCTTGAAAGAGGGAAAAAGGTGTGGATACCCCGTGTAAAAGGTCATAATCTGGCATGGTATCTAATTAATGAAGAGAAAATAAAAAAATTAGAGATTAGTTCTCGGGGTATATTAGAACCTCCGGATGATTGGGAACCATCTACGGATAATATAAAAGAGAATACAGTGTGCATTGTCCCGGGGATTGTTTTTGACCGTCGTGGTTATCGGATTGGATATGGGAAAGGATTTTATGACCGATTTTTAGGTAATAATAGACAATGCGTTTCTGTGGGTTTTTGTTATAGTTTCCAGATAGTAATGTTATGTCCTCGCAGGAACTGGGATGTTCCCGTTGATTGGATTATTACAGAAGATAATGTTTTTCATCCACTAAAGTCTTTTTTATAGGATATGATAGATGAATTTTATGAGGGATAAAGAATATCAATATATAGAACTTAGCAAAGGGAAAACGTGTTTTGAAAAGTTGGGGGATGTTTCACGAACTGTTGTAGTATTTGTACATGGTCTGTCTTCACCAATGTGTATCTGGGATAAAAATGTCTATGAGTTGTCTAATTATTGTTGTGTTATTCGATATGACCTTTATGGTAGAGGTTATTCTGCTCGTCCTCTGGTTCGTTATGATTCAGATTTGTTTATTACTCAGTTATATGAACTAATAAATAGTTTATCACTTCCTTTACCTGTAAACCTTGTAGGGTTAAGTATGGGAGGTGCTATTGTAAGTTATTTCACAGTGCGTTATCCTGAAATGGTAGATAGAGTTGTATTAATTGCACCTGCAGGTTTATTAAAACGCACATGGGGAATGAAGTTAATGGGTATATCTGGAATTGGAGAAATCCTTTATGAAGTTTTTGGTAAAAAGGCTTTAATTAAGGGTGTTCAGGAAACGATTGGAGACTCTATTGAAGATAAAATTTATATGCAAAAGATTTATGAAGAACAGATGAAAATCCCGGGATATAGAGAAGCCATATTGTCAACATTAAAGTATGGTCCTATATGCGATATGGAAGAGGTGTATATTCAATTAGGAAGACAGAAACGAGAAGGGTATCTGATATGGGGAGAGGAAGATAATGTTGTGCCGTTTTATTTAAGTAAGCAAATAACAGAATGGATTCCATGGCTTACTTTACATGCCATAAAAGGTGGGACACATGCAGTAAACTATCAGAAGGCAGATATGGTAAACTTTCTGTTATGTTCCTTTTTTAATAGATAAATGAGAAAGGTAAATATATGGACTTCCCTAAATTGGTAGAAATTGCTATTAAGTTTCGTGAAGCACGGGTTTTACTTACAGGTGTTGAACTGAATATTTTTACATTGCTGTCAGAGAAAGAGATGGATTTGCAGGAAATATGTAAAGAATTACATTCCGAAGAAAGGGCAACACAGTATTTACTGGATGCGATGTCTGCTATGAAATTGCTGGAAAAGAAAGAGGGAAAATATAAAACTTCTATAGAAGTAGTTCCTTTTTTAAGTAAAAAAGGTCCCGAATGTATGTTGCCTATGTTAGAACATTATGCAAATTTATGGCATCGCTGGTCTCAACTTACAGATATAGTAAGAGGAAAAACAATTACAATAAAACCTGTTGAACAGATGAGTTCAGACCAGTTGAAGGCGTTTATTTTAGGTATGCATGTGCTTGCCCAGAGAGCATCCAGACCGTTGTTAAAAAAATTAGGGACTATCCCTTATAAAAAAATGTTAGATGTAGGAGGAGCGTCAGGAACTTATTCTGAAGCCTTTATCGAGATGAATCCTCAATTACAGGCAACAATATTTGACTTACCCCCAGTTATAGATATAGCCAGAGAACGATTGAAAAATTCTCCCTATAAAGACAGGATAGATTTTTATGCCGGAGATTTTTATAAGGATGAATTACCGTGTGGATATGATTTTTTGTGGTTATCGGCAATAATACATCAGAACAGCCGGAAACAAAATGTAAATCTATATAAGAAATGCATGTCTGCTCTGGAAACAGGAGGTGTTTTGTGGATACGAGATTATGTAATGTCCGAAGATAGGACACATCCGAAGACTGGGGCATTATTTGCAATTAATATGTTAGTAGGGACGCAAGGAGGAGGCACATATACCTTTGAGGAGATTAAAGAGGATTTAAATCAGGCAGGGTTCAAAAATGTTCATTTTAAGATTCATGGGGAACAAATGGATACAGTTATAGAGGCAGTTAAAGGTAAATAGAACCGTTATAGATATTAGTTACCTTTTTCGGCAAATGCAGCAGATAACATAACAGAAATTACAGTGAAATATAAATAGAAAAATAGTGCTTCCGCGGAAGATGCCGTTTTGGGATGATTTTGTCCCTTAGTGATTGTTGTCATGTGTTTCATTTTCATTGTCGTATCCTTTCTCGAGTGATTTGTATTAACTGCTTTAAAAGACGATACAAATGAGAAAGCAATTCATTTCTAAAGAATTTTTTGGAAAAACATGAAAGGACAGTATATTAAGATATTTTGAATAAAACACATAGAATATCTATTGAGTTAGACACAAACAAATCTGCATGTTATATATCCTTGCAAGAGAAATTCTGTATTTTCCGGAAAACAATTATTCAAGAAAGTAGTGTTTGTTTGAAAAATATCTACAAGGAAACAAGTCCGCTACTGCTATGATGAATGGGCGAAAATTAGTTACTCCAATAACAATATGTCTGAGATGTAGCAGATGTATTCTTACAGGAAGAAAAATTTCAGATAGGGTCTTTCATTACTCTTTATATTTGTTTACTACCATTTGTATCTAATCACAATCGACAAACTATTTGATTTGACATATATATATATATATTAGATATAATATATCTATAATATATATTTTCCAAAATATTAACCTTAAATGTAGGAGAAAAATTTATGGCAAATATGTTTTGCGACCAATGTGAACAAACCTTTAATGGTACCGGTTGTACACAGAAAGGTGTCTGTGGTAAAGATGCAGATATGGAGTCTTTACAGAAGACACTACTCTATGGATTGAAAGGAATGTCTGCATACAAACATCATGCCCGCCGTTTAGGGAAAACGGACCCGGAAATTGAAGAATTTATTGAGCGTGCCTTATTTGCGACCATGACCAATGTGAACTTTGACATGACGCACCTTCTGGAATTAGTTCTTGAATGTGGCAAGATGAACTTAAAAACGATGGAGTTACTAAACATTGCACATGTAGAAACTTTCGGGAATCCATCCCCAGTAAGGGTCAAGGAAGGAATTCAAGAAGGTCCCGGCATTCTCATTACCGGACATGACCTTTTAGATTTGAAACAATTACTGGAACAAACAAAGGGCACAGGGATTAAAGTCTATACGCATGGAGAAATGTTACCTGCTCATATGTATCCGAAATTACGGGAATATTCGCATTTTGCTGGTCATTATGGCGGTGCATGGCAACTTCAGCGGAAGGAATTTGAAAGATTTGGTGGTCCTATAGTTGTTACTACAAACTGCGTTCTTATCCCGGCAAGTCATAATACTTATCTTGATCGTTTATTTACACTTCATTGCACAGGTGTACCGGGTGCACCTCGTCTTAACGATGGTGATTTCTCACCTGTTATTAAAAAAGCACTTGAAATAGGTCCATTACAACCTACCGAAATAAAAGAAAGTACTATTGGCTTTCATTGGACCTATATCCTTTCCATTGCGGATAAACTTATAGAGTTAATCAAGGCAGGAAAAATTAAGCATATATTCCTTATTGGTGGTTGTGATGGTGCTGAACCCGGTCGTAACTACTTTGCTGATTTTGCACAGAATACCCCTAAAGAGTCGCTTATTCTCACATTAGGTTGCGGTAAATACCGTATCCGTAATTATGAATACGGGGATGTGGAGGGAATTCCTCGTTTATTAGATATGGGGCAATGTAATGATTCTTACGGTGCTATTCAGACCGCCCTTGCTCTGGCAAAGGTCTTTAATTGTGGAGTGAACGATTTACCCTTAACCCTTGTTGTCAGTTGGTTTGAACAAAAAGCCGTTGCTGTGTTATTAACTTTATTATCGTTAGGTGTAAAAGGCATCCGGTTAGGTCCTGCTTTACCAGCGTTTATTACTCCTAATGTGCTAAAAATTTTACAGGAGAAATATGACTTAAAACCTATCGGCACAAATGCCTCTGAAGAAGTGAAACAAATTCTACAAGTTGTGTCATAATTACAAATAAAGGGGAACAGATTGTCCTATATCTGTTCCCCAAGTACATTACAAGATAGTAGGATTCTTTTTATGTTCAGCAATACAACAATCACTGCTATACAGGCACTAACATTTATAGCTCTTCATAAAGAAAAAAAAACTATTTCACATCTTGAACTTACAAAACACATTCATATTTCTACTTCTTACCTTTCCAAAATTATGACACTTCTTACCAAATCACGAATTCTTAATGCGCACAGAGGACCTTCTGGAGGTTTTTCTTTAAATCTTCCTCCGGAGCAAATTACACTCCTTGAAATTGTAGAAGCATGTGAAGGGAAAATTTTAGGGGATTACTGCAAAGACATAGATGATATGGAACATGTATGTGCTTTTCATAAAGCCATGTATGAAGTCCGTTTGGCACTTACTGCTACACTTAGAAAATGGACATTAGACAAAATAATTCAAAAACCACTACCGGACGAAGACCTTCTGCCTTTTGTTAACTGTAAAATGAAATCTGTATGTGCCTATCTTTATACTTCCCCAAAGCAGAGGATAACTACACGGAAGACAAATAAATCAAAAGTGAAATAAAACTTTAAAACAATTCATAGAACATGTATAATCTTTTCAATTTATATAAAATAACCTTATTTGAATTTACAGGATTGTGAAAAAGAAAAAATTAGAAAAAAGCAAAAGGTCGGAAACTCGTATAAAAAACTGGGAAAATCGCTATGATGAAGCGTTCTCAAAGGATTCGTCTCGTCTCAGACGAGCAGAAGTTCATCTTCCAGAAAATCCACAACACAACCCCTATCTTCCTGAGACATTTGAACCCAATGCCATTGTAGTTTCCCATAGTAAGAAATGGGCTTTTGTTCTTCTTGACAATTCAATAAACAAGGAAGAACTCCAATGTAAAATAGATGAACGACTACGCGAAAAAGAGTCCAGTCTTATTGCACCGGGTGACCGCGTACTTGTTGATTATCAGGAAGATGGAGAACCTATTATTCGAGGAATTGCACCACGTAAATCGAAATTAAGCAGGCTTTCTGTTGACCGTGAAGGACCACCCGAACAAGTTATCTCCGCCAATGTAGACATTCTATTCATTGTCGCATCTGTAAAACAGCCTACATTTAAATCCGGGCTTATAGACCGATTTCTTATCGTCGCTGAAAATGGGAATGTGGAACCTGTAATTGTTATCAATAAAATAGACCTTATAGATACCCTACCTGAAGAAGTTAAAATTTATCAAAATCTCGGATTAAAAACAATCTTTACCAGTTGTGTGAAGAAACAAGGAATTGGAGAAATTATAAAACTATTAGAAAATAAAATAGGTGTGTTAGCAGGACATAGCGGTGTAGGTAAAACTTCCCTTCTTCGATGTATTTGTCCCGATGTAGATGCAGTAACACTTGAAATCAGTCAAAAAACGGAAAAAGGGAAACATGCTACTACCAATACACATCTTTACTGCTTATCCAATGGTGGCAAATTAATTGATACTCCTGGTATCCGTTCCTTAGGTTTCTGGGATATAGACCCGCGTTCCCTTGATTATTACTTTCCGGAAATATCCCGATTTTCTGAAATGTGCCGTTTTAATGACTGTTCCCACGTTCATGAACCTAACTGCGCCGTCCGTGAAGCAATTAAAAGAGGAGAAATATCCATTATCCGCTATGAATCTTATCTACGGATTCGAAAAAGTATTGAACAAGATGGCATTTCCCCCGGAAGAATAAGAAAAGAAGATATCTTACCTCATGACCTTTCTCATTTTCAGAAGAGAAACCGTTTTAAATAATGGTGTGTCTTAATATAAATAGTTTTTATTAAACCCTTTAATAGGAGACTTTTTATGAAAAAGCATAGGTTATTTATTGTGTTCATCTTTCCTTTATTTTTAAATTTTTTATTTATCTCTTCTATTACTCATGCTGACTTAAAAAATTATGTGAGCAAACCCGACCCGACCTATTCTTATGAAATTATGGATACGAAAGATGTTGAAGGTTGCAAAGTAAAGATCGTTCAGTTAACATCACAGACATGGCAAAATATAGTATGGACACATTGGCTCGTTCTGCTATGCCCACCTGAAATAAAGAATTCTGATATATCCATGCTTGTCATTAGTGGCGGTTCAAATAAACAAAAAGAGCCCAATATTAATTCTATAGAATTTAAAATTGCTCTCACAGTTGCAAAAAAAACAAATTCCGTTATAGCAGTTCTTTCTCAAGTTCCCAATCAACCCCTTTTTGACGGTAGAAATGAGGATGAAATTATTTCATACACCTATGATAAGTATCTTAATGGCGAAGGTGACGAATGGCCTTTATTATTACCTATGGTAAAGAGTGCTGTTCGTGCTATGGATACCATCCAGTCCGTTCAGAAGGATACAGATAATCACGAAATCAAACGATTTGTTCTTACAGGTGGCTCCAAAAGAGGTTGGACCACATGGCTAACCTCAGCCACGGGTGACCCTCGAGTGGTTGCTATTGCTCCCGTTGTGATTGATGTGCTAAATATGAAGCAACAAATGCTTCATCAATTAGAGTGTTATGGAACTTTCAGCAGTGAGATTGAAGATTATACCCGTCTTAAAATCCCGCAAAGGATGCATTCACCTAAAGGAGAACAATTATTAAGTATTGTTGACCCCTATAGTTACAGGAATTCACTCACTCTACCCAAATTAATTATCCTTGGCACCAATGACCCCTATTGGACTGTGGATTCTGCCAATTTATACTTCCCTGGTCTTCCTGCTCCAAAATATTTATGTTACCAACCCAATACAGGTCATGATGTATCTCCATCAGGTATTGCAACATTAGCAGAATTTTTCCTAAAAATAAAAGAAAAAAAATCATTTCCTTCTATCTCATGGGAAGTTTCAAAAAGAAATGTAATTACAGTAAAATGGGACAACCCGGAAGGAACTGCCTATCTCTGGAAAGCCGATTCTAATAACCGTGATTTTAGAAACTCCAAATGGGAAAGTGCACCCTTAAAAGGAAAGGGAAAAGCCAAAGCAAAATTAAGCGAACCTAGAACTGGCTGGAGTGCATACTACATTGAAGTCCGTTTTCCTGGTTCCTTTGGAAATCCGTATAGTATTTGTACACAAATGAAAGTTCTACCCGAGAACAAATATCCATTCAATCCAAATATATAATATTTCAAACCAACACACCACAACACCCAATGTCTTAATATTTAATAATTTGACAATACATCAATAGATTGTTATAATTTATATCCACATTATATTGAGTGGGCGATTAGCTCAGGTGGTTAGAGTACTTGCTTGACATGCAAGGGGTCACTGGTTCAAGTCCAGTATCGCCCACCATTTTTTTTCTAAATTATTGATTGATTCTTATTTGCAAACAATTTCTCCTCTAATGAATTATATTTTTCTTCAATTAAGTATTTATTTTTAAGTATTTTTTATTGCCCTTTATTATCGTAATTTGATATAATAAACTTACTTAATTCCTTCCCTTGTAAGGACTTTTTCCTATTATAAAAAGAAAGGTGGAGTACATGGCTGAAAATACATCTCATGCTTATACTGCCGATGCCATTGGTGTTCTTGAAGGACTTGAAGCTGTCCGGAAAAGACCCGCAATGTATATTGGTGATACGGGTATTCGTGGATTACATCATCTTGTCTATGAGGTTGTGGATAACAGCGTTGATGAGGTTATGGCAGGTTTTGGGGATACTATTCATGTAACAATCCATATTGATAACAGTGTAACAGTTATAGATAATGGTCGCGGAATACCTGTAGACCCGATGAAAGATGGCTCCCATAAAGGGAAATCCGCATTGGAAGTAGTTCTGACAGTTCTTCATGCAGGTGGAAAATTTAATCACAGTGTTTACAAGGTATCTGGTGGTCTGCATGGGGTAGGTGTTTCCTGCGTTAACGCTCTTTCAAAGTGGTTAGAGGTTGAAGTGAAACGTGATGGCAAAGTTTATTACATGTCATTTGAACGCGGAAAAACTGCTAACAAATTGGAAGAAAGAGGAACCGCTAAAGGAACAGGTACTCGCATTACATTTTTACCCGACCCGGATATTTTTGAAGATATTGTTTTTCAATCTGAAATTCTGGTAAATCGTCTTCGTGAATTAGCCTTCCTAAATGCAGGATTAAAAATTATATTCACCGATGAGCGATCAGAGGAACCTTCTTTAACACTTCAATATAAAGGTGGATTAGAAGAATTTGTTAAACATCTCAATAAAGGGAAAGAACCTGTTCATGCAAAGCCCATTTTTATATCTAAAAATAAAGATGATATACAGGTGGAAGTGGCTATTCAATATGTGAAGACATACTACGAGCAGGTTATTAGTTTTGCCAATAATATTCATACCCCTGGCGGAGGTACTCATATCACGGGGTTCCGTAGTGGTTTAACGCGTAGTATCACGGATTGGATAGATAAGAACAATTTGAATAAAAAGAAAAATTTTTCAGTAACAGGGGATGATACCCGCGAAGGATTGACCGCAGTAGTTTCTGTTCGGCATCCCAATCCACAATTTGAAGGACAAACAAAAGATAAACTTGGGAATAGTGAAGTACAGGGACTTGTAAATTCAATTGTATATAGTGCTTTACAGGAATTTTTTGAACAGAATCCACGTGTTGCAAATCAGATTGCAGATAAAATTTTGGAAGCGGCAGAAGCAAGAGAAGAATCTCGTAAAGCCAAAGAACGTGTTCGTAGAAAATCCGCTCTGGATACATTAGGGCAGGCATCTAAATTGGCAGATTGTTCAGAACGAAATCCCGAACTGTGCGAATTGTTCATCGTCGAGGGTGATAGTGCAGGTGGTTCTGCCAAACAAGGTAGAGACCGCCGTTATCAAGCGATTCTTCCCTTGCGAGGGAAAGTCCTCAATGTTGAAAAAAGTCGGCTTCATAAAGTACTTGAGAATAAAGAGATTGCTTCCCTTCTTCGGGCGTTAGGCATTGATATAACAAAGGAGGAAATTACACTTGATAACCTTCGTTATCATCGCGTGATAATTATGACCGATGCGGATGTAGACGGTTCTCACATTCGAACTCTCCTTCTAACATTCTTCTTTAGATATGCTTCAGAACTTATACGAAAAGGACATCTATATATTGCACTACCTCCCCTTTACAGAATTTCCAAAGGGAAAAAATCAAGATATACTCATTCTGAACATGAATTCGAGGCTTTCATACTCGAAACGGTCATGGAAAATGTTCGGGTTGTCTCAAGCAATGGAGATGCAAGTAGCGATGAGAAACAGATTCAAGTCCGAACCCTTCTTAAAACAATTGAAGCTATACGGAATCTCGAAAAAGTTATCAACCGATTAAATAAAATATACGGTGTTACCCTCGAAGAACTACAACAAATAAGAGAACTTCCACGCGAAAAAATTATCTATCCCGATGTAATTACACAAAAAGAATGGAAAAAAATCTTCGGTGATGAAAAGGAGATTATTAACACCGCCATTCAGCCGAAAAACGATAATGGAGATATGGAGCCCGGTATAACTCCAAAGCCCACACGACTTCCCAATCAGGTAGATATAGCCTTCATTAAAAGCCCTGATTTTTCATCGTATCTGCATTGGTATGAATCTGCAAATGCTCTCGGCATTCCGCCTTTCCGAATTTTCAGTAAGGATAATAAAGAAAATAATATGCTTTTTGAAACAAACTCTCCTATGGAGCTGAGAAACTTTCTTATGGAGTTAGGGAAAAAAGACCTTGTAATTCAGCGTTACAAGGGTCTCGGCGAAATGAATGCTGAACAATTGTATGAAACAACTATGGATCCGGAAAAACGGACATTGCTGAAAGTTGAAATTGCGGATGAAAGTTCTGTGGAAGAGATATTTACAATCTTAATGGGTGATGAAGTTGAACCTCGTCGTCATTTCATAGAAAAACATGCCCTTGAAGTACAAAACCTTGATATTTAATTTCTAATAGATACATAAAACACCTTAGGAGAAAAACATGGCGGTGAATCAGAATATAAAGCCAGTCCCTATTGAACAGGAAATGCAAACCGCTTTCCTCGATTATTCCATGAGTGTAATTGTAAGCCGTGCATTGCCCGATATTCGTGATGGGCTGAAACCGGTTCAAAGACGAATACTCTTTGTTATGCATCAATTAGGATTAACACCCAATCGTCCATACCGCAAGTGTGCTACTATTGTCGGTGAATGTCTCGGAAAATATCATCCACACGGGGACCAGGCAGTTTATGATGCTCTTGTTCGATTAGCACAAGATTGGAACATGCGTTATCCGATGGTTGATGGACAGGGGAACTTTGGTTCTATTGATGGAGACAGTCCAGCAGCATATCGATATACCGAAGCAAGGTTAACACCCATTGCTTTAGAAATGTTGACGGATATAGAAAAAAATACTGTTGAGATGCGTCCCAATTTCGATGGTCGTCTCGATGAACCCACTGTTTTACCTTCCGGTTTCCCGAACCTCCTTGTAAACGGGTCTTATGGTATTGCTGTTGGCATGGCTACAGACTGTCCCCCGCATAATTTAACAGAAATCTGTAATGCAATTATTTACTACATAGATAATCCCTCCGCTCCTGTAGAAGAATTTATGGAAATTGTTCCGGGACCCGATTTCCCCACTGGGGCTATTATCTGCGGTAAGGAAGGGATTCGCCGTGCCTATAAAACTGGAACGGGCCAGGTAAAACTTCGGGCAAGAATTAAAGTTGTTTCTCAAGAAAAGACGAAAAAGAAAAGTTTGCTTGTTGAAGAAATTCCATATCAGGTTACAAAACAAACCGTTATTGAATCTATTGCAAAGGCGGTAGAAAATAATAAAGTATCCGGTATAACTGACCTCCGTGATGAGTCTGACCGTGAAGGTATGCGTTTAATTATTGAACTCAAAAGTGATGCCAATCCTCAGGTTGTCCTAAATCAACTATACCAGCATACACAATTACAAAATACATCACGAATCCATTTTTTAGCATTAGTAAATAATATCCCTCGCGTATTAAATCTGAAAGACATGATTCAACACTATGTCCAGTATAGATCTGAAATTGTAGAACGAAGAACTCGTTTTGATTTAGAACAGGCAGAAAGACGTGCACATATCCTTGAAGGCTTATTAAAAGCCATTGACCAGATTGACGAAGTAATTAATTTAATACGGAAATCTGCAAACGCAGAAGAAGCACAAACAAAATTATGTAAGAAATTAGACATTTCTGTTGAACAGGCGAAAGCCATTCTTGCCATGCCTCTACGGAGATTAACCGGATTAGAACGAAAAGAATTACAGGAAGAATACGACAACCTGCTTAAAGAAATTAAACGGCTTAAGCACATACTTTCCAGTCGTGAGAACATTCTTGCTGAAGTTCGGAAAGAAGTGGAGAAAATTCGTGAAAAATATGGAGATGAGAGAAAAACCGAGATTTTAGAGACAATAGAAGATTTTGATATTGAAGACCTTATTGCCGACGAAGCCATGATTATAACGGTATCCAATCAGGGATATATTAAACGCATGCCTCAGACAACATCTCGCAAACAACGACGAAGAGGTCAGGGGGTTATGGGAATGGAAACTCCCGAAGATGACTTTGTAAAACATGTTTTTACTGCTACCGCTCATGAATACCTCATGTTTTTCACCAATGAAGGGCGTGTTTATTGGCGAAAAGTACATGAGATTCCTGAAGCAGGTAGAACAGCAAGAGGAAGGAATATCAAGAATTTGCTTGCTCTTGGGGATAAGGAAAAAGTTACCGCTTTCCTTTCGATAAAAAATCTAAAAGATGAAAGTAAATTCCTCTTTATGGTAACTAGGAAAGGACTCGTCAAGAAAACGCCATTATTCGCTTATAGCAAACCTCGTTCCACAGGTATCCAGGCAATTACTTTAGAACAAGGTGACGAACTCATGGATGTTCTTGTTACCTCCGGAATAGATAATGTCCTTTTAGCAACTCATAGAGGTCTTGCAATAAGATTCCCTGAAAAAGATGTTCGTCCTATGGGTAGAACTGCTCAGGGAGTAGTAGGTATTCGTCTTGATAAAGATGACTATGTCGTAGGTGTATCTGTTGCCAAAGATAATTTAACCGTTCTTACCGTTACAGAAAACGGTTATGGTAAGCGGACAGAAGTAAAGGAATACCGTATTCAGCATCGTGGAGGAAAGGGTATTATCAACATACAGACGCAGGAACGTAATGGTAATGTAGTTACCATGCTCACCGTGAGTGATGATGAAGATATTGTAGTTGTTGCCACGGATGGGAAAATGCTTCGTATACCCGTTAAAAGTATCCGCGTGATTGGTCGAAATACCAAAGGTGTGCAATTAATGAACCTACGTGAAGGAGCAAAAATTGCTTCCGCCGATAAAGCCATTAAAAAAAGTGACGCGGAAGGAGAATTACCCGAAGGTTCTTACACCGAAGAAGAAAATGAAGATGAAACGGGTGACTTGTTTGAAAATACCCCTGAAAACGAGCAAAATTCGGAATAAAAAACGAAACCACAAAAAATTTTTACTATTCTTTTTCATCCAGTTCAAAGAATAAATCTTTAACAACATCCTTTGGAAGAATTTCTTTTATCTTTCTTAATATCTGTTCCTTCTCAAAGGTTAATCGGTGCATAACAGTGGTATTCTTCACTTTTATGTGAAGTTTTCCCCGTCGGTATCCGGATGGTTCTGACAGCGATGAAAATTCTTCACCCACAATCTGTTTCCATTGATTCCATATGGGAACTAATTCAAAACTTAATTTAAGAGCCTCTGAGTTTTTAATATTTGAAATTATTTCTGATATTTTTTTAGGTTTACTCCTGTGACCTTTCAAGACTACCTCTCCTTATTCGATACATATCAAAATTTCTTTCTAAATTCCGACAAAAAATTTCATCTACTGCTGTTATTATAACCTGCACTCCTTCCGGAATTGTTTCTAAAAATTTTTTCCCTCGTTGTGGGTCAATGTCTGAAAATAATTCATCTGCAAGCACGATGGGACAATCTTTCTTCCCCTCTTTACTTAGATAAATTTCTGAAATACGTATTGCATAGGCACAGGTTTTTTTCTGCCCTTGTGATGCATATTGACGAACAGGATAGCCATTAATCCTTACTTCTATATCGTCTCTATGTGGACCATGAATTGTTTGCCCTCTCTGAATATCTGTATTACGATTCTCTTCTAATTTCTTCAAAAATACTTCTTCCGCAACATCCGGTAAATAACAAATTTCTAATTTTTCATCTGATATAATCTGGGTGTGAATATCCGATGCAAAAGGTTTGATACTTTTTATAAAACTACTCCGCTTACCAATAAGCGTTCTGGCAAATTCAGCCATTTGTAATTCCCAAACCCATAATTCATCTTGTTTTACATCGGGTTTGCGAAGTAATTCATTCCTTTGACGAAGCGCTCGCTGGTACCCTTGCAGTGCATGAAGGTATCCACTATCCATCTGGGAAAGTTGGACGTCCATAAACCGCCTGCGATGACTTGCCCCTTCACTTACAAGGTCGGAAAAATCACTTGTCAGGAATACTATACGCATCTTTCCAATTAATTCGCTTACTCTTTCAAGACCAATACCATTGACATGAATCCTCTTATCTCCTTTTACCCATTTCATATCAATGAATATTGACTCCGTTATTTTCTCATCAGATATAACTTCCCCTTTAAGTAAAAAACCATCCTTTTCATATTGCACCAATTCCCTTTCATTATTTGTCCTTAAACTACGAGCTAATGATAAGAAATGGACTGCCTCCAATAAAGAAGTTTTGCCCTGTGCATTGGCTCCTATAATAATATTCATCTCCGGATGAAATTCTACATTTAAATCCGTAATACATCGGAAAGACCGTGCATAAAAATTTTTCAAGTACATATCTTTAATTTTTACGAAGAGTGAAACTTTTTTACTTTTTTGAGGATTATTATGAAATAAATGTAACTTTTTCTAATGTTTGTGGTATAATATTACGAAAGTAAACACATAAACAAAAAATAAAGATAATATTGTAGTGCATCTAAGGATGCACTATTTTTTATATTCTAATTTTTTTTATTTTTTAATAACAACATATTGTATAATAGCAAAACTACTACTATATATTGACAAATGAGTATTCTTGTTTCTACAAATCAGAAAGATTTACAGGATATCAATAGCAATTATATTGATAAAAATAAAAATTTTTTTGTTATTGATGCAACCTTAGCACAAGGTATGACAAGCCTTAGCACGGGAGCCTTTCTAAGTGCTTTTGCTTTATATCTCGGAGCAAGTTATGTTGTTGTTGGGCTGTTAAATGCACTTATTCCACTGGCTCAAATTTTACAAATACCAGCGACATTCTTAGTGGAAAGATACCCTAAAAGAAAATTTATTGCTTTATTTGCTCTAACTTTAAGTAGAGTAGCAGTATTATTTTGTGGACTTATTCCTATCTTTTTTATCAAAAGCCAGGTTCTTCCTATATTCTTCGTTTTATATGTTATCTATGTATCATCGGCAAATGTGGGTGGTTGTGCTTTTAGCACATGGTTTCGCGATTTCTTCAATCCCGAGACCTTTTACCAGGTATTAACTCAACGGTTTATCTTTGCCACTTTATTAGGAGCGGTTGCGAGTTTTATCGGTGCCTTGGGTCTGGAATTTATAAAAAATAATCATTCGCAATACATGCTTTTTGGCTATTCGGGAGTATTTACCCTTGCAGGAATTTTGGGATTAGGTTCATCGATCGCAATACATAATGTTCGAGATTTGTACAATCCTTTTTATGAACAAAGTCGTTCTTCGCATCAGAGCTACTCTTTCTGGAAACCATTCAAAGAATCTTTAAAAAATACTTACTTTCGTAAGACAATGATATTTTGTATCATCTGGAACGCTATTTTTAATTTTGCCAATCCTTTTTTACCGGTTTTTCTAATGAAACGAATTGGTTATTCCTTATTGATTATTATCTGTTTAACCGTTTTGAACCAATTTGCTAATGTCATTTCTTTTGCCTACTGGAAAAAATTCTCTACAAGGTATGGAAATCGTTCTTTACTATACCTATGTATTCCTATTTTCTTTGCTACGGTTTTTTCATGGTTTATATCTGCAGAATTGAAAAATGATATTATTCAATGGTATTTAATATTGTTCCTTCATGTTATTTCTGGCATTTGTGTGGCAGGAATTAATTTGTGCCTTACGAATCTTATTTTTTCTACAACTCCTCGTGGTAAAGCTACAGCACCCTTAGCTCTAAATAGTTCCTTGAACGGTTTGGTTGCAGGAATAGCCCCTATTTTAGCAGGTTATATTGCAGAATACGGAACTGTATTACAGATTCCTTTAAGTACATATTTACATTTTATGCGGATACCTTTACGATTATTTTTTGCTCCAATAATACAGATTACAGGGCTCGATTTGGTAATGATTATTTCCGGCGTTATAGGAATTTGTTCCGTAATATTTATACATTTCCTAATCCCCGTTCATGTTTCAGCCATACCCCCTTATTCCTCTGCTCAAGAGTAATATTTTTATCCACTGTCCCTCCTTTATATTTTATTGTTTTCTTTCTAATTTTTAATCTTCATGCAAATGACTCTTATTAGTTTTGGTTTTCCAACAACAAAATCTTATTTGGGATTTATTGAAGAGTTTTTTTAGGGAATATTGAGAAGGTACTTTGTGTTATGTAAATCGAAATTGAAAACAAGTAATTCAACAATAAAACGAAGGAGAAAACAATGAATACTTCACGCAGAGAATTTTTATTAGCAAGTAGTTCCATAATAACCGCGAGTTCAATTATTGGAGCACCGGTATTCGGTCAGACCGGAAATGGAAGTCAGGAACACAAACTTCCGGAGTTGCCTTATGCGTATGATGCACTGGAGCCTTATATTGATGCGCGAACTATGGAGTTGCATCATTCCAAACATCATGCGGCGTATGTAAAAGGGCTAAATACAGCAGAAAAGGCTCTTGAAGAAGCACGAGCTAAGAATGATTTCGCTTTGGTACAACATTGGTCAAAACAATCCGCATTTCATGGCGGAGGACATTTCTTGCATAGTATGTTTTGGAAAATTATGGCACCTCCGAATAATGGTGGGGGAGGCAAACCTTCCGGTGAATTGTTGGAACTTATTGAAAGAGATTTTGGTTCCTTCGATGCGTTTCAGAACCACTTCTCTGCTGCAGCAAATGCGGTAGAAGGAGGAGGCTGGGCTTTATTACATTATCGTCCAACGGATGGAAAATTGATTGTACTTCAAGCAGAAAACCAGCATAAACTATCGCCGTGGGGTGTGTTCCCGGTATTGGGTATAGATGTATGGGAACATGCATACTACTTGAAATATCAAAATAATCGTGGCGAATATGTAAAAGCCTGGTGGAATGTTGTGAATTGGGAACAGGTTGCAAAAAATGTAAAAGCGTTAAAAAGTATTACTTTATAATAGTGTGTTAAACAGAGATGTAAAAAGCCCACTCATAAACGAGTGGGCTTTCTTATTAACACGAACTAAAATATTTCAATCGGATTTGTATAAACCCAGGGGACCCATTTTTTATTTAAATATAATTGTGCTTCCACACGATATTTACCCTGTTCTGTGGGTTTCCATTCAAAATCTCTACCTTCATGTTCCTGAAGAACAATTCCATGACGATAGATGATAAATTTACAGGGATAAGGAGAAGCCATTTTTAGCGATAGGTTCGGAGTTAAAGGAATTTTTTCTCCACAAACTGCTTTTACATTTCCATCATCAGCGAAGAAAACAAAACCTGTTGTTTCCGCAAGCATTTCAAACCCTACGAAGACACGACCTTCTTTTAGAGATTCCAGAATAGATTGTTCGGATAAATCATGGGCTAAAACATGGGTGGAGACATAACGAACCATAAGGGGATAAGGGTCTAATTGAACATGAAATAGGGTTTTTCCTGGTTCCAGTTTTCCAAAAAGAATACGCAATAGGAGACGGGAAAGGAGATTTAATTTATATTCGCCTATTTTACGTGGACTGGTATCTTCAATGTAGAGGGTTCCTTGAGGAGTTATTTTGCCAACAAAGCCCGTATTCTGGTGGCAATCATTGGCGGATATTCCGACTATCTTTCTACTTATATTCATTTCATCCCATCTTTTTATAACTTCTGTTAACGGGCTGAAAATGCTTCTTAAAAGTTGTTCATGGTATTTATTTATATTAAGGATTATATTGGGTGCTAATTTGTAAAGTATAAATTGTTTATCAAGGCTTTTAAAGTTTGTGTGAATATTGTAGATTTCCATACCGTTAAGTTCAGGTAATTGCCATTCGCGTGGTTCTTCCGAATGAGCAAAGAATAATAATCCACCTTTTTCATGAATTTCCCGGGCAAGGTTTTCGGGGTCCTTATTGCAATCCAGAACAGTTTCAGGAGGTAGTCCCCATGGCATAAAACCGTAATTCATCTCATAGCCTGGTATGAAAAGGACACCGTCATGTTCACCCCGCCATTGTTTGGAATAGTCTGCTTTGCCCTCATCACAATGGTCTGACATGCAAATAAATTGCCGTTTTTCTTGTTTTAGTGCTCTCAGAATTTCTTCAAATGGTACCTGACTATCGTGGGATAATTCGGAATGACTATGACAAACGCCCGCATAATCATTCCAACCATCATCATAAGAGGGTGGCTGATATTGTCTTCGGAGTTCTTCCCACGCTTTTTTTTCACGAGGGAATTCTACATAGCGATTATATATCGCATTACGGAAAAGGAACAGGAAAGCAATTAAAATCAGGACAATAAAGATTGATATACTATATAATGTCCATTTTAATGTTCGTTTTAAGATAGAAGATTTCATGATAAATTCCTTTAGTAGATTAAAATAGAATAATGGAAAGATTGAGGTGTAGTATAACACATGAAAAAGAAAGAATTAAAGGAGATAACGGTGAAACATAAAGGACCATACATATATGAATATCCACGTCCTGCTGTAACTGTGGATGCGGTTGTGTTCAGGAAAACAGGTAGAGATTGGGAAGTTCTGTTGATAAAACGGATGAATGCCCCTTTTGAGGGATATTGGGCTTTACCGGGTGGTTTTATTGATGAGCATGAAACATTGGAACAGGCAGTAGAACGGGAGCTTTTTGAGGAAACTTCATTGAAGGGAGTTAAATTACAACAATTAAAGGCTTTTAGTAATCCATATAGGGACCCTCGGGGTAGAACAATTGGGGTGGCTTTTGTTGGAATATTAAACAATCAGGATGTGGAAATACATGCCAATGATGACGCAAAAGAAGTTCAATGGTTTTCAATAGATAATCTTCCAGAATTAGCATTTGACCATGCTGAAATAATGGATTGTGCAATTGAGTGGTTAGAAAAACATATTTAGGATGAAAATCTTTTTTGTGGATAAGGGAATATATGCAAAAGTTTGAATTAGAACCATGGTTTGAGAGAAAAAATCTTGCGTTGTTAACTGATTTATATCAATTAACAATGATGGCAGGATATTTTAAGGAAGGACGGGGACAAATTCCTGTTACATTTGATTATTTTTTTCGTAGTTTACCACCCCATTCAGGTTTTGCTATTTTTGCAGGTTTGGAGTCGTTTCTATATTACCTGCAAAATTTACATTTTACAGAAGATGATATTTTATATTTGAAGAGTTTGAAGATATTTGAAGAAGATTTTTTGGCATTTCTTAAAAACTTTAAAATTCACTTAAAAGTAAAATCTGTTCCCGAGGGGACCTTAATTTTCCCGTTTGAACCTGTGGTGCAGATAGAGGGTCCACTGTTAGAAGCCCAATTGGTAGAGACCGCATTACTGAATATGTTGAATTATCAAACATTAATAGCCAGTAAATCAGCACGTGTGTGTTTATCAGCGGAACCGGACCCTGTGATAGAGTTTGGACTTCGCAGAGCACATGGACCGGATGGGGGTATAAGTGCGTCTCGTGCTGCATATATTGGTGGCTGTATGGCTACTTCGAATGTAATGGCAGGCAAGGTATATGATATTCCTGTAACAGGGACTCATGCTCATAGTTGGGTTATGAGTTATCAGAGTGAATTGGAAGCATTTCGTGCTTTTGCAAGACTTTATCCACAACGGTGTGTATTATTGGTGGATACTTATGACCCGATAAAAAGTGGAATTCCGAATGCAGTTCAGGTGTTTAAAGAAATGAGAGATGAGGGAATTGATGTGAAACCCGCTATTAGGATTGATTCGGGGGACCTGGCTCGTATTAGTAAGATAGCATATCGGATGATGAGAGAAGCAGGTTTCGATGACCCCATGATTATAGGCTCGAATGATTTAAATGAAGATTTGATTGCAGATTTGAAACGGCAGGGTGCAAAAATTAATGCATGGGGAGTTGGTACTCACCTGATAACTTCGTATGATTGTCCTGCTTTGAATGGCGTATATAAACTGGTAGCGGTATATAGAGATGGGGTTTGGGAATCGCGGATTAAAATTACCGGGAATATTGAAAAAAGCACAGACCCCGGTCGAAAAGTTCCAATACGATATTATACAGGAGATGGAAGTTTATTGGGAGATGTAATGTATTTAGAAGGAGAAGAATATCCTGAAAAAGGTACTATTCCAACACGTTCCCGATTGTTTCCACATATTCCCCAAAAATTAGAAGGGGCTATATATGCGAAACCCTTATTAAAAGAAGTATTTGCTGATGGAAGAGTTCAAATACCGTTTGAACCAGTACAGACTATTCGTGAACGAGTTCGAAAACAGGTTTTTTCACTTTCGGAGGAATATAAGCGACTTCGTAATCCGGAAGTATATCGTATATTTTTATCCCCTCGGTTGGGAGAGTTGAAAAATCAGATATGGCAAAACCCGGAAGCGGGAATTGTATTCCAATAGGAGATAAACAATGAGACTTGTTAAGGTCGGAACATCATCAGTTTCAGTAAAAGTTGGAGATTTTCAAAGGAATACTGAAAACTTATGCGAAGTTATCGATACGGCGAGAAAAGAGAATGTACATTTGTTAGTAACTCCTGAATTGGCAATCAGTGGTTATAGTTTAGAGGACCGTCTCTTTTGGGATGATATAATTGAGCATAGTTGGACATCCTTACTACAAATTGCAGAGCATACAGAAGGGATAGGTGTTTTTGTAGGACTTCCTGTGCAGAAAGAATCGCATTTATTTAATGCAACTGCTTTTGTATGCAATCGAAAGATACATGGTTTGATTTTGAAAAAATATTTGCCGACTTATCAGGTATTTTATGAAGGTAGATACTGGTCTTCATGGGCGGGAGGTACTACAGAAATTCATGGAATACCCGCTGGGGATATTATTTTTGAATTGCCTTACGGTCTGGTCTCTGCCGAAATTTGTGAAGATATATGGTCTTCGCATTCTCCATCAGCAGACCGTGCCATACATGGAGCGGAAATCATATGTAATTTAAGTGCCTCTCCATTTAGCCCTTTAAAAAATCAGTTGCGGAAACAATTGGTACTAACCAATGCTATGAGGATTAAAGTGGTTTATATTTATTCTAATTTATTAGGATGTGATAACAGTCGGCTTATTTTCGATGGAGGAGGGATTATTGCTACTCCGGAAGGTTCTATTGTTAGTGGTAAGATATTGTCTAATAAAAGGTGGACACTTACTACAACGGTAGTCAATTTAAATGAAGTAACGCGAATACGGAAAGAAAATTCTACATGGAAAACCGAGGCATTACAGTTGGAAAAGGAGAATACAACAAAAAAGGTTGTTGTGGATTATCCTCAGTTTGTTCCTTCTCCACTAAAAGAGTGGGTAAATACATTACCGCAAAGTTTTTATATACCTGATGCTAAATTGTCAGAGGGTATTCAAATAGAAAATAATTATTTTGAGCAGTTGTTTTCTGCGTTATCATTGGGGCTTCGGGATTATTTTGAGAAGGTAGGTATTTTCGATAAGTTTTTAGTGGCACTATCCGGCGGAAGGGATAGTGCTTTAAGTTTATTGCTTGCAGTAGAAGCGGGAAAAAATTTAATGGAAGGTAAATATCCGGATAAATATAAGGATAAAGTGGCATGTATTTATCTGCCCCATAAGGATTATAGTAGTTCAGATACAAGAAAAGCGGCAGAATTATTAGCCCAAGAATTGGGAGTACCCTTTCAGGTGGTAAGTATTCAGGAAGAAGTAGAAATTGCTTATAAAAAGGCAGTTGAGATTGTAGGTAAAGAGGAGAATGTTAAAGCCCTTACACGGCAAAATTTACAGGCACGAGTTCGTGGTGCCATGATGCTGAACTGGGCAAATAATGTAAATGGGTTATTGCTGGTTACCTCTAATTTGAGTGAGTCAGCCGTTGGTTACACAACCACAGGAGGTGATAATGAAGGTGGCTTTTCCCCAATTGCCAATGTTCCGAAAACGGTTATTTCCGCACTGTTAGAGTATCTTGCGGAGACACGAAAAATTCGTGCTCTGGAGATGATATTAAAGATACCCCCAACAGCGGAGTTAGCTCCTAATCAGACGGATGAAAGTGACCTTATGCCATATAGGGTATTGGATGAATTGATTTTTTTATTTGCGAAACAACGACTTTCCCTTGTTGATTGCTGGAAGATATTATGTTTACGATTTTCCGAATATTCATCCAAACAACTTAAAAAGTGGACAGAAGATTTTGCAAAAAGGTTTGTTGCTAACCAGTGGAAACGAGACCAACATCCTGTATCGTTAAAGGTGTTGGAGCCTGATTTTGACCCCAAAACAGGTTTTCGATTCCCTGTAATTCAAAGTATTGATAAAGAATTAGAAAAGTTACGAAAGGCTAAATTGTAATTTATTTTATACCTTTAATTTTACCAGAGGTAATAAAAAAGGGATAGCCTTTTTTTAGAGGAAGATGTATAAATTTATTTTTATTTTTTTCCATGAGAACTTCGTTCATAAGGTTTTGAACTATAACAGGGGATTCTGTAACTTTTACTTTCAAACATTTGTCTTCATTGGCAGACCAGAGAACAAGTATATTCCCTTGTTGAAAAGCAATGATGTCTTCTCCAAAATCTTTACGAATTTGAATATTTTTATCGGGTAAATTTCTACAAATGTTCGCACATGCTCGTAACGCAGGTTTTTGAGAAAAGTCTTCTCGTATAATGCCAAAATTAGATTCGAAATAGAAGGGGTCTTTACCATCATTTCTAAAATCATACCAACTGATATTCTGGACAGCACCTGAAGCGATAGCGGATAAATAACATCGTGCTAATAATAGTGCCTGTTCGCGCTCCGTTACACCATTTTTCCATAAATGACTGCTCCAACCCATTTCTGTAATCCATACAGGACGATTTTGTACCTGCTGTGCAGCCCTTTTTAATTCATCCATAAATTTAATGTCATCAAGTTTATGCCGGTAAGGATGGATAGTAAGGATGTCGAAAGGAGTATTAGCTTGCAGACAAAAATCAATGAAATTGTAATCTATTCCCGAAGTGGAAATGGCTAAAACATGTGCTTCTGGGTCAACCTTTTTAATAACTTCATAACACCTTTTTACTAATTCAGGATATAATTCTTTTGGTCCCTGCCAGAAAAAGATATTGGGTTCGTTGTAAATTTCCCAATGCTTAACCCTATCTTTGAAATGATTTACAGTTGCTTCTGCGTATCGGACAAAATCTTCAATTCCTTTTATTGTATAAGGTTCAGTCCATGAAGCCCAATAACATAGGATTCCATAAACACTGATACCATAAGATAAAGAAGTATTTACAAGATTATCGTAATAATCAAAATTAAATTTTCTGGGTTCTGGTTCAATAATGTCCCAAACAAAATCTTCTCGTGTCCATTTAATCCCTGCCTGACTGGCAAGTTCCCCTGCTTTTTCTCTGCTTTTCTGGTCTGAACCATAGCGGAGGAAATATAAGCCCATTCCCCATGGAGAATTGGGGTTTAAGGTTCTATCTAATGGATAATCAATTTCTCTTGTGTAGGTAGAATTAGCAGGAAATGTATTCCCATCATTTCTGATAAATGTCCAATCTACTTCAACGAAATTTTTATTTGCTGGAATGGCGATTGGAATTTCTAAATTGATAGTTTGGGCTGAGGGAGGGAGAAGTAATTTTTGGGTAGAGGTGGATAATAGATTTTGTTCCCAATCTTTTATTTGTATAGATAAATTGCCTGAAACCTCCCTATCCAGTAAATTTGTAAAAGAACAAGATGAATATATTCTTCCATTATTATCTTTTTGGGTTGTGGAAACAAGAATACACTCTTGTTGAGGAGATATGTTTGTTTCACATATAAAGGATTGAATTTGTATTTGTAGTACATCGCTCGGACAATTGGCTTTGTTAATTTGAAGACTTATAAATCTTAATGGGGTTCGAACTTTCCCATCATTTTCACCCGAATGATATTCCCAGTTTTCGGGAGGTACGTTAAATTCAATTGTTTGCTCTCCATACTGAAGAGGCCCCATTTTCTTATGGAAGAACTGAAAATGAGAGGCAAGTAATATCTCAATTTCACTACCAGCGGAACTTGCCCAAAGTTTTAAGATAAATTTCTGGGGTGTTCCGTAGATAGATAAAGAAGGATGAATAAAACGAGCAGATAGGTTTTTAGAAAAATCAATTTCCCAGATGGGGTCCTTAAAAGAAACACCTGTTGAAGTAGAAATAGATGCGTTTGTTTGAAAATTTATGAATTCATATTGAACTTTTTGAACAGGTTCTTCTGCTGTGCATTTCCATAGGAGAAGCAATCCTAATATAGCGATAAATTTTGTTCTTAACATTTTTTATTCCTTTTTGTTTATAGAGATATTATACAAATTTATAAATAAAGACTTTGTTAGTTCTATCTAAGTTCCATACATAGATGTTGTTTTTATCCTACATGATTACAAAAAGGAAAGATATATATGAACTTTCAGGGGAATATATTCATAAATTATTATTTTTGAACACAAATATTTAAACAACATATTTAAAAGTATAATGGCATAATTTTTGCGTATATAAATGAGAATAAAATTACTTGCAATTAGCACACAAAAGATTAAAAATCATATATTATTTGAATTTTAATTTAAAAATATTTTTTGAGTTTTATATAATATTTTTGTATAATGTGTAACGATTGGTGGTTTTGCTTGTATATTTATAAAAAATATATAACTCCAATGTACGGGGTTATATTTATTGTACCAATAAACAACATGAAAGGAGTAAGTAATGATTTTAGCAGACATCCTAAACATCATTGTCAGTGTATTTGTAAAGTTTTTAGCCGGTTGGCTGACAGACCAATTATTAGCGCTTTTTGGTTTAACAACATCAGCCTAAACAACTAACCAAAGGAGGGTAAAAGTATGGATTTTAATTTAATGCTAAAAGATATCATTGTTAAAGTTATTGATTATTTAGTAGGTTTTGTAAGCAAAATTATAACGGATTTCTTTTCTGCATTAACAGGGAAAGAACCCGTAGATTAATTATTCAAAAGTTTATAGATAGCACATAGCGTAAAATTCCGCTATGTGCTATTTTTTAAAATTGAATTAATATCATTCATCAAGATAGCACATAGCGTAAAATTCCGCTATGTGCTATTTTTAAATTTTAGAGGTATTTTTATGGAGCGGAGAACCTTTTTAAGACAATTGTTTTCTACATATCCGATGTTTCATATATCTAAATTGATTTCATCAGGTGGGGTAGATAATCAAAGGGAAAAAAGGATTGATGAAAAGTTAGTAGATGAAGGGAAAAATATATGGGGTAAATTTTTTGGTTTTAATTTATTGAATTATTTTATGGTTCATGGAAAAAAGCCATTTCAGGAGGAAGAATTTGCTCTTATTCATCGTTTAGGCTTTAATTTTGTGCGATTACCTATGGATTATCGGTGCTGGACCGATGAAGAATCTTTATATCAGATACGGGAAGAGGATTTAAAGGAAATAGACAAAACTATTGAATTTGGTAAAAAGTATAACATCCATGTTTGTTTGAATTTTCACCGTGCTCCGGGCTGGACAGTAGCGAAACCTGAAGAGACGATAAATTTGTGGAATGATGAAGAAGCACAAAAAATTTGTACTTATCACTGGCAAACTTTTGCAAAACGATATAAAGATATTTCTCCCATGCAGTTAAGTTTTAATCTTTTGAATGAGCCTGGAAATATATCTCCAGAAAAACATAAGAATGTTATAGGTAAACTGGTAGAGGTTATCCGTAATGTAGATGAAGAAAGACCTATTCATTGTGATGGAAGATTTTGGGGAGCCTTTCCACCGATTGAACTTTCTGATTTGGGGATTATTGCAAACTTGCATATGTATAAACCCTTCGCAATTACACACTATAAAGCATCGTGGGTAGGAGTATGGGATAATGTGCCTATCCCTGAATATCCCTATAAAGAAGATGAATTTCTGTGGGACAAAGAAGGTATTCGTGAGCAAGTAATAAAGCCATGGAAAGCTCTTGAGGATAAAGGTGTCCCTGTTTTTGTAGGAGAGTTTGGTGCATTTAATCAAACACCCCATAAGGCAGTAATGGCATGGCTGGCAGATACATTGAATTTATTCCATGAAGCAGGGTGGGGTTGGTCAATGTGGAATTTTGTAGGACCTTTTGGTCCGATTGATTCGAGTAGAAGTGATGTCGAGTATGAGGATTGGGAGGGGCATAAAGTAGATAGACAAATGTTAACATTACTTCAACAATCTGTGCCATCTAAATAATTTTTTATAAAAAATTTGTATTACTCCTATTGTGTTTATTATTACCTATTTTTATGAATTTATATGATTTTTATCTTTTGCTTATATATCTTCTATAATATGAAAACTTTATATAACTTAACTGCACAGAATAGATAGAATAAAACATATAAGGAAATAAAATGAGTGTGGCAATTATAACCGGTTCGGGAGGATTGATAGGTTCCGCTTCTGTTCGGCGTTTTGCAAAAGAGAATTTTACAGTAGTTGGGATTGATAATGATTTTCGTTCATATTTCTTTGGGGAAGAGGCAAGTACCCGCTGGTCTGTAGAAAAACTAAAGGAAGAAATACCTGATTATAATCATTACAATGTGGATATTCGTGACTATAGTGAACTAGAAAAGATTTTTAACGAATATCAGAAAGATATATCTATAGTTATACATACTGCTGCACAACCCAGTCATGATTGGGCAGCAAAGGAACCATTTACTGATTTTGGAGTGAATGCTTTAGGAACATTGAATTTGCTGGAATTAACCCGAAAATATGCCCTGCATGCGGTATTTATTTTTACTTCCACCAATAAAGTGTATGGAGACCTTCCTAATTTTTTGCCCCTTGTAGAACAGGAGACGCGTTGGGAAGTGGAGCCGAGCCATCCCTGGGCAAGATATGGAATTGATGAAACTATGAGTATTGACCAGAGCCAGCATTCTATTTTCGGGGCATCGAAGGTCTCTGCAGATGTTATGACACAAGAATATGGCAGGTATTTTGGGATGAAAACGACCATATTTCGTGGTGGCTGTCTAACCGGTCCTCAACATGCGGGAGCGGAATTGCATGGCTTTCTTGCTTATTTAATGAAATGTGCAATGACAGGTAGAGAATATAGAATATATGGGTATAAAGGAAAACAGGTTCGGGATAATATCCATGCTAATGACCTTGTAGAATGCTTTTGGGAGGTATATAAATCACCTCGTATCGCGGAGGTTTATAATATTGGAGGGAGTAGACATAGTAATTGTTCTTTATTGGAAGCAATGAAGATGAGTGAAAAAATTACAGGAAAGAAGATGAATTATATATATTTAGACCAACCCCGAAGAGGTGACCATATCTGGTGGATTAGTGATGTGAGAAAGTTTCAGAGTCATTATCCACAGTGGAAGTATACATACGATATACAAAAGATATTAGAGGAGATTTATTATGGCCTCAAAGGCCGAATATGATTTATATCCGGTGGTGAAGAATTCCCTTCTATACTCAATTATTATTCCTGCACATAACGAGGAACAGAATATATCGACTACCGTAGAAGAACTGATTCAAGAATTGCGAAGTGAAAATATTCCTTTTGAAATTGTGATTGTAAGCGATAATAGTACAGACAATACATTTCAGATAATAAAAGAAATGAGTAAACAACATCCCGAGATTGTCCCTGTGGATAATCCTTTACCCAGTGGTTTAGGTCGTGCAATTCGAACTGGATTGAAAAATGTAAAAGGAGATGTAATTGCAATTGTAATGGCAGACCGTTCCGATGACCCGAAGGATATTGTTCGATGTTATCGAAAGATTGAGGAAGGATATGACTGTGTATTTGGTTCTCGTTTCCGGAGAGAAAGTGTTGTTACTCATTACCCTAAAGGGAAACTAATTGCGAATCGAATTGTTAATAAATTTTTACAGATACTTTTTTTAACCCGTTTTAATGATTTAACCAATGCATTCAAGGTGTATCGTCGTCATGTTATAGATGGAATTAGTCCTTTACAATCGGCTCATTTTAATATAACCATAGAAATGTCATTATCTGCGTTGATTCGTCGATATAAGATTGCGGAAATTCCAATTGCATGGTATGGAAGAACATGGGGACAGTCCAAACTGAAACTTCGTGAAATGGGAAGAAGATACTTATGTACCATGTTGATGATTTGGTTTGAACGATTATTGATTCTGGATGATATTATGAAAGAAAAGGAGCATTCTTCACGATAAAAATTATTTTTCCCTATTTTTCATTTTTTGTCGGAAGAATTCCCATTCCGGTTCATTTTCAAAAATCCAGCGGTAATATTCTTTTTGTTTTAAGTTAGAACCTGCTTCTTCATCTGCTACAAAAATACAATCAGGATGTAATTGTAGTGCCGTTGCAGAAATCATAGCAGTAAAGGGCCCTTCAACGGATTTTGCAAGTATTTTACTTTTATGTTTCCCTGTTACCAGAACTAAACATTCGCTTGCTTCGAGGATGGTTCCTACTCCCATAGTTATGGCTCTTTTAGGTATTTCCTCTGGATTAGGGAATAGATGTTTGTTTTGCTCAATAGTTATTGGGGATAATGCCTTTTCGCGTGTTCTTGAAAACATAGAAGATAAAGGTTCATTAAATCCAATATGTCCTGACTCTCCAATACTTAATAATTGTAAATCTATACCTCCGAAGTCTTTTATCTTTTCCTCGTATTCTTTGCATTCTTTTTCTATATCTTCTGCCATACCGTTCGGAATATGTGTATTGCGTAAATCAATGTTTATATGGCGAAAGAAAGTGTTATACATAAAATAATGATAAGATCCTGGATGCTCTGGTGGTATTCCAATGTATTCGTCTAAATTGAAGGTTACTGCGAGTGAAAAATCAAGATTTTCCTGTTTATGCATTTTTATTAAACGTTGATATAAAGGAACCATAGTTCTACCTGTGGCAAGTCCCAGCACTAAATGTGGCTTTTTCCTTAGTTTTTCTGCGATAATATAAGCAACAAGTTCAACAGCGTCATTTGAAGTTGGCTGAATAATAACTTGCATAATCAAATTTCCTTATAAAATGAAATTATTGAAGGGGTATAAATCATGAAAAAATTATATACAACTACTGAAGAAGTATTCCACGCCATTACTCATGGACTTGCTGCCGGATTAAGTATAGCAGGTTTTGTGGTAATGTTAATATTATCAGTACAGAAAGAAGAACCGTGGACTCTTGCCGGTGTTATTACTTTTGGTATTGCTTTAATCCTGTTATATTTGAGTTCTACTTTGTATCATTCTTTTCCACCGGGAAGGATAAAAGGATTTTTTCAATTTATGGACCATGCCTGTATTTATGTATTAATTGCAGGTACTTATACCCCATTTCTGTTGGTATATATGCGTGGACCGTGGGGTTGGTCACTTTTTGCTTCCCTCTGGATACTTACCTTGTTAGGATTTATATTTAAAATTTTCTTTATAGGAAAATGGCACCATCTGTCTACTTTTATTTATATACTTATGGGTTGGATAGCCATCATTGCCATTAAACCTGCTATTCAGATGATACCCCCCGGTGCTTTATTACTTATGCTTATTGGGGGTATCTTATATACAGGAGGAACTATTTTCTATTTGTGGGAACGATTACCTTTTCATCATGTGATATGGCATTTATTTGTTATGGGAGGAAGTTTAACTCATTTTATATGTATCTACCTTTATATCCTTGCCCAAAACGCTTCCTGATAATAGTTGCTCTTTTATAAAACTTTGCTGATGGCTTCCGCTAAGCGGTCTATATTACTGGTTGTAATTCCGGCGACATTAATTCTACCGGAGTTAACGATGTATATGGAGAATTCTTCTCTCAGTCGAAGAACTTGTTCTTTTGTTAAACCCGAAAAGGAGAACATTCCTTTTTGCTTTTCAATAAAACCAAAGTCCTGATTAACTCCTAGTTCTTTTAATTTTTCAACGAACAATTTCCGCATGTTTTTTATACGACTGCACATTTCCTGAACTTCTTTTTCCCATTCACTGCGAAGTTCCGGAGAACTTAAAATTGTATGTACAATATAAGCGCCGTGTGCAGGAGGATTAGAATAATTGGTTCGAATAATTACTTTCATCTGACTTAGAACTTTTTGGCAGATTTCTTTATCAGCACAAACATTTATTAATGCCCCACATCGTTCATTATACAGACCGAAATTTTTGGAAAAGGAACTACAAATGAAAACTTCGGGAACTTTATTAGTAATAATTCGAACTCCTTTTGCATCTTCTTCTAATCCATCTCCTAGTCCTTGATATGCAAAATCAATCAAAGGAAGAATTCCTCTCTTCATTATCACATTAGCAACGGTATTCCACTGTTCTTCGGTTAAATCTATTCCTGTGGGATTATGACAACAACCATGCAATAAAATAATATCGCCTTGTGAAATAGTCTCTAAGGTAGAAAGCATTTTATCCCAGTCAAGGTCGTGAGTACGGGCGTTATAGTAAGGATAAGTAGCGGTTTCAAATCCTGCTAATTGAAATATTTTTGCATGATTTTCCCATGTTGGATCACTTATCCATATTTTTTTGCTTCCGATGTTCTTTTTTATTAAATCCGCAAAAACCCGTAAAGCGGATGTTCCGCCTACGGTCTGAACCGTTGCTACTCTTTTATCCGATATACAGGGATTATTCTTTCCCAAGACCAGGTTCTGAACATGTTCACAAAATTCAGGGGAGCCTGAGATAGGGAGATAACTTTTTGTCTGTTCTTTTTCTAATAAAAATTTTTCTGCCTTTTTTACCGTATAAAAAATGGGAGTTTTGTTAGAATTATCTTTGTAAAGTCCCACACCCAGGTTTATTTTGTTAGGATTGCTATCTTTGAGGTATGCTTCTGTTAATCCAAGAATGGGGTCTGGAGGTGCCATTTCAAATTTTTCTAACATCATATTTTCCTTTCTCTTTTGGGATATATTTTTGCTGTTTGTTTTATCTATTTGTTTTTTTCGAGGCTTTTGCGTGCTTTTTCATCTAACTCCAATTCATAACGGTCTACTTCTGTTAAGTGCCTATCAGTTACAATGATGATATGAAAACCAAACTTCGTTTCAATTATATCGCTTAATTGTCCAATGGGTGCTGACCAGACATAACTTTCAAAAGCAGGTTCAAAGGAATTTTTCCCATAATATCCTAAATCACCACCACGTCTTGCACTTGCCGGGTCGTTTGAATACTCTTTGGCAAGTTTTTCAAACGCTTCACCCTGAGCAATACGCTGTCTTAATTCCGTTATAAATTCTAAAGCCCTTTGTCGGTCAGCGGGGTCATTAGGAGAAAATTTAATGAGTATATGCTTTGCGCGGACATACGAAATTCGAGGCTTTATATGTCCTGCCATCCAGATAACCACAACCATAATGACGAAAAGAAGAATTATTCCACCCCAGATATATTTTGTCCAATCTTTAGGTTCTTCGGGGGGAAGGTCATCTTTGTATATCATCTCAGCCATACTTTATACCATTTCCTTTTATATTTATATTCCTAATTGTTGAAACATGTTTCCATAAAGTTGAGTATAAAAACTTATTACAATAAATCCAATTATGGCTCCGACAGCCAATAAGATTAATATGTTAAAGATTTTGCTTGCAACTTGAAGTGCTTGCTGTGCATCCAGTAGAAAAAATTCTGCCACTTTTTGTAATGTTTCATCCAGTTTTCCGGATTGTTCCCCTACTGCTATCATTTCTTGTCCTAATCGACCTATCCATGGAAGTGTTTTAAATGACTTTTCAAGATTACTTCCATTTCGAATAAGGTGAACCACTGTAAGTATATCCTTTTGATAATCTGAAGAAGGTAAAAGTTCAGAAGATTGCTGTAAGGCTTCTGTAATAGGGATACCACTTGAATAAAGTAATGCCAGTGATTTGAAAAAACGGGCTAATGAAAATTTGTGAATTATAAAACTGAATGGATAGATATATCTGAATATTTTATATAAAATGGACTGAAAACCTTTTAAGTTTTTCAAAAATATGAGTATGGTTATCAGGGCTATAACAATGATAATTACTTTAATTTGAAATGAAATATAAGATGCAAAATAAGTATGCAATGAAAAGGTTTTTTCTAATCCAATATGACGAACGATTCCTAATGCAAAACTACCTAAAAACCAACCTAAAATCAGTTGAGTTGCCGGATATATTAAAGAAGCAATTGTGGATCGTTTCATTTTCCACAAGTCTTCGTAATACGAACTTAAATCTCTTAGTATTGTATCCAGCCTGCCGGATTTTTCACCAGCAGATACAAGTTGCACAAATAAATCAGGAAATACTTCTACCTGATATAATGCTTCACTGAGCGTTGCCCCACGAATAAGGTCATCTGCACAATGGTATAAAATCGTTTTTACCTTTCGAGATGGAAAATTATCTCCAACAATTTGTAGTGCTTGAATAATAGGAATACCTCCTTCATAAGCGGATGCAAGTTGTCTACACAGAATTGACATGGTTCTATAGTTTAATATAAACTTTCCAAAACTCATAAAAAAATCCCATAATATTACCAAGTATTTTAACACAACGGGAATGATTGTTACTTATTATGACAAATCAGGAATAAGTGGTGTGTTTGAATAGTTGTAGGTATTTGTTTCGTTAATTGTAATAGTTTATACCAAAATATACATGAAAGGAATTTTATGTTTGTAAAAAAGAAAACCAATCGTTATGTTATTTTTCTCCTCCTGTTAACTTTTATTGCTTTGCTTTCTATTGATGGCTGGTCAGCGGCAAAAAAGAAGAAAAAAGTTGAAGATGAAGTGCCTCAACCTCGTTCATCTCCCTGGGTTTTACGCCATAGATATACTTTTTCATGGGAAAATATGGGGATTGATTTTGATGAGATGAATGGAGATTGGCATATTTTTTATACCGTACCCGATAATTATTCGGAGATGACTATTATCGAAGGTTATGGTCCTTCGATACAATTAAAAACGGGTGAAGAAATTTCCGCAGAGTCATTGGGTAATGCATTTACGGACCGAGTAGCAGTGGATAGTGTTTTTGGTCCTGCTACGCATTTTACCGCTATATTCCCTATAAAAAATGATATTTTAATCCAACAGCGTGTTACCAGTTTTAAGCAGTGTAGTTTTGTACTTTTTAGTACACTTATAACCAATAATGGAACAAGCCCTATCACTATTGCTAAGATTAAACCTTTTGTGTTTCCTCCAGTAGCAGGATTAATTACACGACTTCCTAATGAAAAAATACGGAGACCTGTAGGTAATATTAACGGATACTGGGCTTATACCTCAGAAGAAGAATCCCAAATATTAGAACTTACTACGAATAAAGGTCAGAAAATTGTTTTTGCAGTCTGTCCTCAAGGAAAATCTCATTCTAAGATATTTACGGAAGGGGACGGTGATAACTGGACAGGGGCAGTTGAATGTGAATATTTACCTTCTTTGACAATTGCAGCTGGAGAAACCATCGAAAGTGACCCAGTACTTGTTTCCTTTAGTAATGATGCTTATAAACTTCATACTACCTTTATATGGGCTCTTTCCTCTCTTTCTCCGACCTATTCTAAGATGGTAATAGAAAAGCCTGTTCGGGGTTGGATTTCTGTTGACCCGGGGAAGGTAAACTTGGGGAATCTCTCAAAAATTGCCAGTTTTTCAAGCAGTGTCGGTATAAATGCTATACTCATTCCAAATGGCTGGGAACAACCTTTAGGGTCTTTGAAGGGAAATACAAAAACCTTATCAAAAGATATGAAACCTATAATTGAGCAATTGAAAAATCATAGTGCATTGAAAGTAGGTTTGTCTTTAAATCCATGGGTAGTTCCAGTGGGAAGTGAATTTTCAGTACCTGTGTCCGATGAGTATGCTTTTGTTAGATTTAATACACCAAATGGATTAGAAGTAGCAAAGAAACGGTGGGAGAAAATTTTGTCATGGAATCCCGACTTTATCGTTTGTGATATTTCTGTCCCGGATACAGTTTTAGAACAGATTCATGCAACTTATACAGAGGCAATGTTTCAAGGGTTAAAGGAACTCTCCAACTATTTCAGCAATATTCCAGTATATCCAAAGTCCTCTGAGGTAATCATAAATTCGGAACAAGAATTAACTGCATTTTGTGCAATTAGCGGAACTTTATCAAGTTTTAATACAGGGATTAGTCCTGTAAAAATAAACAATCAGTTAGTAAATACTCAAAACTTTTTGACAAATACTTTCCTTCAGTCATTCCCAGGACCCGCAGTGTGGTTAGGTGATTTTAATAATTCAGATGTTGCAAAGAAAATGCTTCAATTAACCATTAAAACAAAGGTAATGTTTACACCTTTTGATACAAATAAAAAACAGCCGTCAGTGTGGTACTATCGGAGTTATGCAACTCAAGATAGTTTTAATAATTCCCTTATTTATATTATAAAAAATGTAGAACCTTTCTCTGCGTCATTATTGAAAAGCATAAATAATGAAGCCCTCTTCTGGGATTATGCAAGAGAGAAATTTATAGAGGATAGTGAAACTATTCAAGGTAACCCGGAGGAAAAATATATTGGTTTAATAGTTAAGACAGATATTCCATCCGTAGTTGGAGTAAAAACAGCAGACCAGTGTGGGATGGAGTTTATTAATTCTACTCGATGGATAAATGAGGAAAAGAAATTAGAAGTTTTATTTAAAGAGACAATAACATCTCCCGCAACTTTATATATTTATAAACCTGAATCGTATAAAATAAACAGGGTTTTAATTGATGGGAAGTCCCTTAAAAGTGTAAAACTATCCAGTAATATAGTTAGTATTTCAATTAAATCTACGCCCGAAAGAGTTGAATTAATTGTAGATTAATGTTTAAATATCTTTTTGTTTGTAATAAAATATTACAAATGAAAATTTTTGACTAAACATAGAAAAGGGGTTTTGTGATATACACCCGCTGGCAAAGACAAGCAACGAACACAGTTCGATTGTTTGAGATATTTCAGGTATTTGCAAAGTATGGATTTTATGACCTTCTATCACGATTGGGTTTACTTCAACGACTTCCATGGTCTTTGTACCGACAAATTAAAGATGGTTTCCCCGATATTGAATTAACATGGGGTGAACGATTAAGACGGGTGTTAACAGAACTGGGTCCAACTTTTGTAAAGATGGGACAAATACTCAGTACCCGTCCAGACCTTGTTGGGTCATCTATTGCTCAAGAGTTAAGTTTATTGCAAGATCATGTGGCTCCTTTACCTTATGAAGAGATTTTAAAAACGATAGAAAGTGCTTTCAATAAACCCATAAATGAGATATATCCGAATTTTGATAGTAATCCAGTAGCTGCAGGTTCACTAAGTCAAGTTCACAAAGCAATATTAAAAGATGGGACAATCGTTGCTGTCAAGGTAAAAAGGGCAGGTATTGATCGGGTTATTGCCTCCGATATTGAACTGATGAAAACTATTGCTTTATGGTTGGAAGGACATCCGGATATCGCCTTTTTAAGACCTTCAGGTATTGTTAATGAGTTTGCTCGTTCCATACGAAGAGAATTGAATTTCTTGATTGAGGCACGTGTTATACAAATGTTTCGTAAAAATATGATAAATCAAAAAAATGTTCTTATCCCTAAAGTGTTTAAAGCATATACAACACCGGAAATTCTGACGATGGAATGGGTAGATGGGGTTCGAATTGACCAATTTGAGCAATATGAATCTCGGAATTGTGACCGAAAAACGATTGCCCGTCTGGGATGTGAAATTCTTTGTAAAATGATATGTGAAGATAAACTATTTCACGCTGACCCGCATCCCGGCAACATTTTTATTACTTATAACAATCAGATTGCGTTTTTGGATTTGGGAATGGCGGGAAGTCTGGATGATCAGGATGTAATGTTGATAACTAATTTGCTTATGTCCATTTTTCATCAAAATGTAAAACAATGTACTCAGGCAGTATTGGCATTATGTTCTCGGCCAGATTTTAAGGAAATAAAATCTCTTGAAAACGAAATTTCCGATTTCCTTGCGTTTGAGGCATATTTAATTATCAGCACGGGACAGGTTGGAAAAGGAATTGAAAGGGCAATTGAAATATTAAGAAATCACGGCTTGGAGTTGGAATCTCGTTTTACCCTTTTACTTAAAGCATTGGCAACTATAGAAAGTGTTGGAAGACAATTAGATTCGGAAATTGATTTTGTCGCTATTATACAGCCTTATTTTGAACGGTTTATCTTGTCAAAATATGAACTTCCTAACCTTTCTCGTGAAATTAATCAGCAATTGAGTTCACTCTGGAAATTCTTTGTCGAATTACCTGACGATATTCGGAATATTACATCTCAAATAGTATCTGGAGAATTGAAGTTTCATGTGCATCATGAATATTTAGAGAAACTGGCAAATATCCTCGATAAATCAAGCAGTCGCATTTCAATAAGTATGATAACCTCAGCGTTGATAGTAGGTTCAAGTCTTTTAGTAACAACGTCATCGACAACTAAAAATTTAGGTACAATCGGATTCGCTGTAGCAGGGGTTCTTGCTATCTATCTGATAATCTCTATATTGTTCTCTAAAAAGATGTAGGGAGTGGATTTGTTTATGCCTGCATTAATGAAAGTAAGGACAAATGCGAAGATAAATCTTTATCTTGATGTGATAGGTAAATATCCCGATGGTTTCCATAAAATTGAATCTATTTTTCAAACGGTAACTTTATCGGATACCCTTACTTTTTTTGAAATGCCCCGGGGTGTTTGTGTTACAACAAATGATACATTATTGCCTACGGATGACCGAAATATTGTTTATAAGACAGTAGAAAAAGTAAAAGATATTACAGGAATAGAAAAAGGGATACATGTCCATATTCAAAAGCATATCCCTATATGTGCGGGGTTAGGTGGAGGTTCTGCTAATTCCGCAGGCACTTTATATGCAGTAAATAAATTGTGGAATTTAGGATTAAGTGAGAGCAATTTAATGGATATTGCAAAAGGATTGGGTTCTGATGTCCCTTATTTTTTTAAAGGGGGAACCCAATCAGTTACTGGCAAAGGAGAAAATATAAACGCATTAATTCCTATTTCTGATATATGGGTTGTTCTAATTCATCCTCCCTTATCCCTATCTACCGCAAAGGTGTATCAACATCCCGCATTAAGTATTCGACCTTCACATGTAGTTGCAATTAAATATAGTATTAGGTTTAGAAAAGTAATATATGCATTACGGAAAAGGAATTGGAAGAAGGTTATATACAATCGATTAGAATTACCCGCATTTTGTATTTATCCAGAATTATATGAATTAAAATTAAAAATAAAAAAAATGGGTTTTCCGTATGTGGGAATGACAGGTAGTGGGTCAACCTTTTTTGTTATTGTAGAGTCTAAAAAACAAGGTAAAGAGTTAATCAGGAAACTAAATTGGAAGACACATCTTGTAAAGACAACCGCAATGGCTATAGAAGAAATTTAAATTTATTGAACAAAATCTCCTCTTTAAAGGATATAATTAAGAACAGATATAGAAAGAATTATATGGATAAGAAAAGTAAAGCGTATAGGAATAGTGTTTTTGCATTCTTTATGCTTATTTTTTGGGGGTATTTTTTACAACAAGCATTGTTCGCAAATGATACGATTGTAAGTAATGAAGGGATAACGGAGGGCATGGTAAATGGAGAAGGAGTAATAGAAGGTAGTATAGAAGGAGTGATGGAAGGAGAGGTTATTATCGAAGGTAGTATAGAAGGAGTGATAGAAGGGGAAGGAGAGGGTTTGTTTGACCCATGCAATATAGAGCCGTGTATAGGGGGATGTGATGATGTATTGGGAGAGAGCCATTTTGAGGAAGATTTACGGTGGTTGTATGAGTATGTAGGAGAGGAACCGGATACGGCAGATTTGGATACGAATGGGATGATAGATGTAGTTCAAGCGTGGTTATTAGATGAAGTATTGAGGGAAAATACTCAGGAGATACATTGTTGTGTGAAGCAGGCATATCGCTATAATGTAGAAAGCACGAGGTTATATGCAGATGAAATACAGTTGGTTCAGCCTGTGGTATTTATACTATTGGATAGGAGTAAATTTGAAGGGGTAGTATCGGGATTGACAACGGTAGGAGAAAAGACGACAATAGATATGCTTTTAGGGATGATAGAAGACTTACCGATATATGTTCCGATGCCGGATATGAGTCAATTTGATTTAAGTATGGCGAGGTATTTAAGTAAGGTAGGGGATGCGGATAGGGATGGGGTCTGCAATTATGGTGAATATCGGTGGAATATAATAAAAGGGTATGGTGTAGAGGGATATAAAGGGAGTGTCTTGAATCCAGCAAAGAAAGATAATGGAGGAGGATGTGTGGGGTGTGGGGAAGGAGAACCTCCGGAAGGTGAAGGTATTTTGGAAGGTATTCCGGAAGGTATTCCGGAAGGGTCCTTAGAAGGAGAGGGAGAAACCCCATTATATAGTTCATTAACGGTTATTTTAACTCCTAATGATGCGGTTTTAAGTGGTGCTCAGTGGCAAATTGAAGGTGATGATAATCTGTATAATAGTGGTGATAAAGTAGAAAATCTTTATGCAGGTATTTATAAAGTGTTTTTTACTCAACCGGTAGGTTGGTCAACTTCTGAATATATTCAAGTAGAAATTGGTGAGAACGAGGATAAAGTTATAGAAGTAAATTATTGGAAATCGGGAGGAATCGTAGTTAATATTTTCCCGGATGAAGTAGTTAAGTTAAATGCTGGATGGCAGATACAAGGAAAGGAAGAATGGAAGAAATCCGGTGAAATAGCAATATTTCCAATAGGTTTTTATAAAATTATTTTTTCTGATATAGATGGATATATAACTCCCCCTCAAAAGCAGGTCTATATTCCACACGCCTTTTATATTACGCTAGATGTCAGTTATCAGAAAATTAAAACATTGGATAAAGATGAAAAGAGAAACCTTGTTTTGCAGATATTCTCCACATTCAGTTATTGTAATATAGATGGAGATGGAGTGCTAACTTTTTCAGAAATCATACAAAAATATCCTCAGGTTACACAGGAATTTTTCTCAGAAATTGATGCGAATAAGAATCAGACAATAACTATGGGTGAACTTGAAAATTATATTAAGGAACTTAGCATAACAACCTGTGGGAATATCTTCGGAACCTGTAAAAAAAGTTTCTTCCATTAAAAAAATCTTGCAAAAAACACATGAAAAATGTTATTTTTATATATATATTATAGTTTAAAAGGATTTTTACATAATAATATACGGGGCTAAGGCCTGGGAAAGAATAGGAATATTTTTAAATGAGACGTAAAATAACATTGTTAGGGCTGTTTGTAACTGCCATTTTTTTGTGTGTATTAAACGGGATTTTAAGTAATGCTTCCTATGCAGTTGATTCGGTTGGGAAGGGAGATTATCATACTGCAGATAAGAATCAAGATTATAAAATTGATTTAAGCGAATTACTACGTGTAATCCAGTTTTTTAATGCCCGTGCCTATCATTGTGACCCTGCTGGAGAAGACGGATATGCACCGGGAGCGGGGGACCAGTCATGTGAACCCCATGATAGCGATTATGAACCGAATAATTTCTGGCGAATAACATTAAATGAGCTTCTTCGTTTGGTTCAGTTTTATAATGTATGTGGTTATGAAATAGACCCATCTAAAGAAGATGGTTTTCGCCCTGTTTTATGTCCTGTAATTATTGAAGGGGCACCTGAAGGGACTCCGGAAGGTTTCGAAGGAGAAGGTTCTGCGGAAGGAGTATTGGAAGGGGAAGGAGAAGGAGAGACATATAATTATGCTCGTATTGTTGTTGATAGAAAGGATACAGTTCCTAATACAGAAATAAATATTCCGCTTACTCTTGAAACTAAAAATGTTATATTAGGATATGTTCAGTTTGACCTGATTTTCAATTCCAATCGGATACAATATCTGGATTTTATGATAGGACCGGCGATTCAAAATACAGGTCGAAATCTATCAGTAGGACAAATCATTCCAGGGAAACTTAGATTAACGACAACAGGCACATCCACTTCAGGAATGTCATCAGGCATATATGCTATTTTGAGGTTTAAAGTCTCTGAAAATGCTGAATTTAATGATATTTATTCTATTTATGCAGAAAATGTGATGGCTACCAGTTATCCTGATGGATTGATATATCCGCTTTCTATTTTAGCGGGTTACATACGTATTTATAGTTCCTTTCCTTATCCTCCCATAGCAGACTTTTCGGCTACCCCTGTAAAAAACATAATCAATAATGAAATCGAGTTCCGTGATGAAAGTAAAATGGGCAATGGAACAGAACCAGCCTGGCAGTGGAATTTCGGGGATGGAAGTTTTAGTTTCTTGAGGAATCCTACTCACACATATCTATCTCCGGGAATTTATACCGTAACATTAATCGTTACGACCAGTGCAGGACAAAGTATAAAACAAAAAACAGATTATATTGAAATAATCCAGGGTTCACGAATATATGTAAAAAAACCTCAGACAAAGGGGCAAAAAGAAGAAATTGAACCTGATGGATTATCATGGGCAACAGCATTTCCTACTTTGCAAGAAGGGATAGATAGAGCGTTCGAGTTAGGTGGAGGAGAGGTATGGGTTTCTGCGGGAGATTATAATGAAGTTCGTTCAAATCCTTTAAATCCTTATGGAGCATTAATACTTCGAGAATTGGTGAATGTCTATGGGGGATTTCAAGGTACGGAAACTGAACTAAATCAAAGAAATTATCAAACAAATATCACTATTATAAATGGCAGTATCGCAAGAGATGGACAACCAGCCTGGCATGTAGTTAAAGGTGAAAATTATAGCGAACTGAATGGATTCATAATAAAAGGGGGAGATGCCCGCTATGATTATGTTTACAGCGATGCTCAGGATGGAGGTGGTCTATATATTCCCGCAAAGAAAATGGTTGTCAAGAACTGTACATTTTTCCAGAATAAATCAGTCGGAGTAGGTGCTGGCATATGTTGTATCAGTGGGAAATTATCTTTATATAACTGTAATTTCATTGAGAATGTAATAGAAAATGTTTCATCCGATTCCAGTTATAATTATGGTTCTGCTATTTATGTGACAGACAGTGTAATTAATATTCAGAATTCTCGTTTTGAGTCAAATCGAATTTCATCACAAGGAACTTGGCAAACCTCTACACAGAACATAACCGTTGTGTCTGCTGGTGGAGGAATATTTGCTTACAATACTTCATTAACTATAGATAACTGTTTGTTCTATTCAAATGCATGTTCCGCAGAAGGGATAGGGCATGGGACTGTTAACGGTGGGGTTTATGGTGCTTTCGCAAAAGCATTAGGAGGGGCTATTTACCTATGGTATAGCGATATAAATTTGAGAAACTCAGATTTTAGAAATAATACGGTTTCTACAAATGACCATAGGGGTTTTTCCCGAGCAAGTGCAGGAATGATTTATATGACAAAAAGTTCTGCAAAAATTGTAAATGCCATAGGATTTAGAAATAAGGCTTATGATTTTAGTTCTTCTATTGAAAGAACGGGTGGGGTGCATATAGACCTGTGTGAAAATGTTGTTTTTTCAAACTGTACCTTATATGATAATCAAGCAGATTTAACAACGACGAGTCATGGTGGGGCTGTGTTTAACTACTATAGCAATGTAGCATTTGCGAATACTATTATATGGCAAAATTCTGGACAGGGGACATATTCTCTCGGGAATGATGCAATTTTTATGTATTGTAACACACAGCAGGTGAAGAATGGAGAAGGAAATATAAGTTCAGACCCATTATTTATTTTCCCGAGTGCCGGTAATTTTAGATTGAATAGTAGTTCTCCTTGTATCGACAGAGGAATGGATACAAGTCCTAATGAATGGGGAAATGTATTGACAGATATTGAAGGAAATCTCCGTGGACGAGACGCCATTTCAGGTGTTACCGGGGATGGGTCTGATTATGATATGGGAGCCTATGAATATTAGTCCTTATTAAAAGAGTAAACAAGATTGGACAGTTTAATCCTTTTCAGGAAATCTATCGCGGATTTGTAATACTTCTTCAATGTTGGAAAAAAATGTATCTACTAAATCGGGATCAAATTGTTTTCCTCGTTGTTCCGCAAAATACTCTTTGATTTCATCCAAAGTCCATGCTCTTTTATATATTCGTTCTACTCCTAAAGCGTCAAATACATCCGCTATTCCTACAATTCTTCCAAAAATATGTATATCTTTTCCTTTTTTCCCATTGGGGTAGCCATTCCCATCATAGCGTTCATGATGTTCCAAAGCAATTACAGCCGCAGATTGTAATACAATGCCTTTGGCTTTGCTTAACATATCATATCCGATAGTTGTATGGGTTTTTATTACATCAAATTCAGTGGGTGTTAAAGGCCCGGGTTTATTTAATATGGCATCAGGTATTCCCACTTTCCCTACATCATGAAGCGGTGAGGCTAATCGGAGAATTTCTGCCTCTTTATTGGATAGACCTAATTTTAATGCTAATAATTTTGAATATTCTGCAACCCTTTTTACATGGCTACCTGTTTCTCGGGAACGAGTTTCTACAATTTCACCTAATGTAAATACGATTTCTCTTTGTGCAGATTCTATTTCGCGAATTAATCGAGCATTTTCTATTGCTGATGCACCATGATTGGCTATGATTTTTAATACTTTCAAGTCCGTTTCTGAAAAAACTTCACCATCAGATTTATCTGTAACATTGAGAACTGCAATTACATCCTGTTCATTAATTACAAGAGGATGCGATTCCATAAATTCCGATTTTTTTCTCTGTAATGGAACTGAAATAAAGGATGTGTTCTTTAATCCGATTAAGAAATTTTGTAAATCGGGATTTTGATTGATGTCTTCAATTAGTAATGGTTCTATGTTTTTCACAACAATTCCTGAGATAGTCTTAAAATCAATAGGAATGACTTTTCCATTAAGTTCTGAAGGTAATCCGGTACTGGCAACCACTTTAAGATATTTGCCATCATCAACGAGTTCAAGGATAGAACCTCGTTTTGCCTGGGTATGTTCCAATGCTGCATTTAATATAAATCTAAATAATTGTTCCTCGTCTCGCATTGAGGATATGTTTTCACTAATCTTGAATAATTCTGTAATTTCTTTTAAGCGAGCGTTTTCCTGTATAAGTCGATTCCGTTCCAGTGCGTTGTTTACTACTGTTTTAATTTCTGTGATATTAAAAGGTTTTAGCACATAATCATAAGCCCCCTCTTTCACTGCCGCTCTTGCTGTTTCTATGGTAGCATATCCTGTCATTATAATAGGGACAATACCCGGATTAAGTTCTCTTGCTTTATGTATCAGGGTAATGCCGTCCATTTTAGGCATCATAATGTCTGTAAATAGAACAGCAATATCACTATTTTCACGAATCGTTTTTAGTGCAGATTCCCCATCAGGTGCCATCTCTACAAAAAAACCCTCTTCCGTCAAAAGGTCAAAAAGTAATTCACGGATAATTAGTTCGTCATCGACTATCAGAATTTTTTCTTTTTTGACTGGCATATTTAATAATTCCTGCCAATATACGGATTATATCTATTGCAAAAACAATAAATTTAATAAATTTATTCTGATTGATATTATATATATAATGGTAGTTAAAAAGAAATTTATGATAAATAAATTTAATCAAATTTATATAAGGAGAATTATATGTGTGTATATGAATATTTTATGAAAGTAATGTTAATTATTTTGTTATTTTCTTCGTCGGTTTTTATTTCAGTTTTTGATTCATATCCGTTAACTGCGGGTGTTGCCAAAGGCATAATAACACCCGATGTATCCCGTGAACCCGTTGGTGTGTTTGGCAATAAAATGAATAAGGTAGGAAGAGATATTTATGCACGTGTTCTTGTTCTCAATGATGGTGTCCAACGAATAATAATAGTAACCTATGACTTAAACTGTCTTGATGTTGCGACACCTATTCTTCGTGAACGATTGAAAAAAGAATTAAATATACCTGTAGAAAATTTTATTCCACTAGCAACTCATAATCATTGCGCACCTATACAAATTGTTCCGGAAAATTTTGAATATGGTAGATGGTTGGCGGAAAAAATTTATCAATTAATTCAAGAAGCAATTAACCATGAAATAGGACCCGTTTCGTTAGAATTTGGGTTCGGATATGTTTATCATTTGTTTAGTTTGGGGAGTGCTCCTGTGGATTATGAAGTTCAAGAGTTAAAAGTAGTAAAAGATGATGGAATTCCTGTAGCCATTCTTTTTAACCACCCTACCCACCCTTTACAGATACGAGAGCAGAATAATGTAATTGATACCGGACATTTTGGTTATGCCATAGAATATGTGGAAGAGGCATTTCCGGATACGATGGTGTTATTTGCAGATGCCTGTGGTGGAAACCAATTTACTAAGAATATGATGCATGCTCCTATGCCTATTGTCCAAAAATATGGCAAAGAATTGGCTGATGAGGTCATTCGAATTGCTATAGAGAAACAAAAAAGTATAGATGGGAATATTCGTAGTTCTTTCCAAGTTATTCCCTTATCATTAAGCAAACCGATACCTTTTGATGATGTTCAACGACTTGCCTTTTTTTATCCAACGGATATCGGTTATATACATTACCCTGCCCCTGAACGCGATACGAATTGGGTTCGTTCATTATTTAAGCATTACAAAGAGAAGATACCTTTTCCACAGAAAACTTCAGATATGATTTGCACAGATGATGAATTTTTAATCGAAAATAACCCGGATGGCAGAGAATTTCCATGTAGATTTGAGGAGTCTATAGTTGTTAAAATAGGTGAACTTATTTTTGTTGCTTTGCAGGGGGAAGTATGTGCCCCAATAGGTATGCGTATCAAAGATACTTTTCGTTCTGAACATCCAATTATGCTATTTGGGTATATGGGTGAACATAACTTATATATACCGACACGAGAGATTGTTCGTCAGGATATATACCAGGCACGTGTGATTCAAGAGCAATATGCTTCTCCTGTAAAGTGGTCGCCCACTGTAGAAGATGAAATGGTGAATGCGGTTCAAAGTCAGATTAAAGATATTTTGAGGAATAAGTAATTATTGGAGTAGATATACATGATAAAAGCAGTAAGTTTTGATTTTTGGGGGACTCTGTTTCGGGATGCATTAAGTAAAGAAAGACAGGAATACCGGGCAAAAGCCATAGTAAATACTTTTAAGCAGGGTATATCGTTAGAGGTGGCTCTAGAGTCGATGTCAATGGTGGGTAAAGAATTTGCACGATGTCATATTGAAGAGCAAAGAACATTAACACCCGAAGACGCGGTGGATATGGTTTCGTTACAATTAGGTATAGACCTTAATAAAAGTGAATATGAATTTCTTGCAGAACAATTTGCTACTGCCATATTAGTATTTCAACCGGAACCTATAGAAAATGCCCTAGATGCAGTTAGATATACCTCGCAATTTGTTCCTGTAGGTCTTATTTCAGATACAGGCATATCACCGGGAAAGTCATTACTGAAATTACTTGAGATACATGGCTTCGCACAATATATTTCCTCATATCGTTTTTCGGATGAAGAAGGTGTTTCCAAACCTCAACCCGTAATGTTTGAAAAAACCGCTTATGAATTAGGGGTGAAAACGGAAGAGATGCTACATCTCGGAGACCTGGAACCCACAGATATTATTGGTATAAAAAGAGCAGGTGGTTATGCGGGCCTTTTTGCCGGGATAAACTTTAAATATATGACTTCCACAACGGCAGATTTCCTGTTTAAAAATTGGCTTGAATATATCGAGAAACTTCCACAAATTTTGGACAATCACTTTGATAAACAAAAATCGAATTAATAAATCAATAGTAATTTGCCTATTCAAAATTCAGTTTAAAGTTTCTCCCTGAAATAATAGTATCATCAACTACAATAGGTCCATTTTCGGGAAGTACAAAAGGCATTTTAATAACATTCAAAATGTCTTTTTCTATATCCACTCCCGGCATAATCCATCGCAATTCCATACCTCTTTCTGTTAAGGCAAAGGCACCAATATGAGTTATGTAAAAAACCTTTTTACCCACTTTTAAAGCTTCTTGTCCATTGAATGTAATTTCGCTTACTTTTTCGATAAATTTAGGTTGTCCTGCTTTTAATACTTTTACTTTTCCATCTTCAACTTTTATTTCCGACTGATTTCCCCATGCTACACAGAAAAATACCTTTTTGGCGGATGTGGTTAGGTCAATAAAACCACCCGGTCCTACATAATTAATAGCACCTTCCCCACGCTTAGAAACATTTACATTTCCACTACCATCTACTTCTAAAGCACCTAAAATAACACTGTCTAACCGTTGATACATTCGTTGAAAAACAGTAGCAGACGAAACAATTTCGGTAGGATTAATTGCCGCACCAAAAAATATTCCGGGTGCTGGTAGCCCTCCCATAACACCACTTTCTGTCATCAAAGTAATGTCATTTAGAACACCACTTTCATAAAGAAGACGGGAAGCCTCCTCAGGAAGTCCAACGCCAATATCTACATAATCGCCCTTTTGGGAATTTTGAACGAATATTTTTGCTGAAAGTCGGGCTAATACTTCATCCGCAGTAGTTCTGCGAGGAGTAATTCCTAATACCTTGTTTACGAAACGAACTCTTGCAATACCTTCATCTATGGCTGTTTTACTATTTAATGTTAGGAAATCCCAATGATGAATATGTTTTACTCCACCCGTTTGTTCTGTCCCTTTCCAGACTACAATGGCATCAATATCTGAAGCGGGTAGAAATATTTCATCATGTCCCTTGTCTACAATTTGAGCCACATTAGCAATTACAATTCCCCCCCGTTTTTTAACTGCTTTTGTTATCTCATAACTTTCACCAATCATGACAGCATTTTTTTGATAAATATTCCCTTCTTTATCTGCGGAAGGGGCATTGAAGATGGCAACATCAGGCCAGGGACATTCATATTTAAAATATTCGTCATCTATAATTGAAACATATTGAGGTTCGTTTTCATTAAATAACGGTGTCCCTCTACCTGTTCGTGGGTCTATGAAAGTTCCTACTCCTGTCTTGTTGATAACATAGTTTTTTCCTTCTTCTCCCATGGCTTTTAGTATCAATGTAAGAGTTCCTTGTGGAATAATTTGGATTTCACAATGACCCTGGTCCGCCAATTTTAAAATGGATTTATAGGTTTCTGTATGTCCAGTGAAAATTCGTGTACAAAGTCCGGGTAAACCTAATTCTTCTAATGTTCCGGGAATCTTACCTCTTCCACCCTGTCCTCCGACACTAACTATCGTTAAGTTACAAGGATGCCCTGTTTCCTGAAACATTTCCTTAATTGCCCACCACATAAATGAGGCTCGCATATTACCTGCAAGCCCTGAGGTTGCAATGACAGAGCCATCTTTAATCATACCGACTGCTTCACGAGCACCCATGAATTTAGGATTTCCAGGAACACGAATTGCTTTTTTTGTATTTCTCCAGTCCCAGGTTGCTCTCCATTTAGCAATGTGATAAAGCAATTGAATTTTTGTAAATGTGTTCATAACCGCCAAACCTTAATTTTTGTGTAAATTAATGTTATTTTGATATATGATTTTATAATTTTGTTGTGAAATTATATTAAATTAGTAAGTTAAATTTCATAAATTAATAACTTTTATAGTATTTTTAGAAATGTTTCAGATATAGTAAAATAAACATTGATTTTCAGTCATTTAGACTGAAAAATAACAATTAGGTTTTAAAAAGTGTTGGGAAATTAATATAAAAATAGTGTATAATCATTTAAAATTTGGGGGAGAAAAATGGTTATAACCTATAAACAGGAAACTATAATTAACAAATACTTAACAGAAGTAAATACTTCTTTAAATTCATCAATAGATATTGAAAACAGAAAGAAAATACTTCTTGAACTAAAAACTAAAATCATATCTACACTCAAAAAAAACGGTAAGAATTATATTCATGATGAGGAATTATACAAGATTTTATATGAAGAGTTTGGTGAACCTGCATTACAGGCTGAAAAATTACTCCATCTAAGAAATTTCTCTCAAGAACTTACTTTAGATTATGAGAATAGGATATGGTTAGGTGTTTGTGCAGGATTATCTGCAAGAATTCGGATACCTGTTTTGTTGACAAGAATATTATTTTCTATTTTGGGTTTGTGTTTTGGTATCGGATTTATTATTTATCTATCTTTTTATTTTTATCTTTATTTTTCATCAGGTATTTATAGTGGTAAAAAAATTCATTGGGGTTTACTTATTTATCAATTAATTTTAACCTTATTTCTATTAAGTCTTGTTTATTGTATAGCCTTTTACTTATTACAAGGTATCGAGTTATTACACAGTAGATGGGTATCTTATTATAATGGTAATTTGTCTAATATCGACAAAGTTTATACATTCATATTTATGTCTTTTTTATTTTATATGTGGACAGGCATTTTGTCTGCTATTATGGGTGGCTTACCGTTAAGAAATGACTGGGATAAAACATTCCGAAATATTCGGGATGCCCAAATTGCCCTTTTGGTCATTTTTGAGTCTGTCGGAATTGCGTGGGTCGTTTATCATCTCATTGTAGAGTCCATCGCAGTTTTTCGCAGTATCATGATATAAACTTATTTCAGAATTGGTGATAGATTTAAGGTATAATTTTATCTCAAAGTTGTGATAAAGAATGTAAGATAGGAGACCCAAAGTGATAACTATTCCAGAGGAAGGGAAATCAAAAGAAGAAATTTTAAAGGAATTAGAATTAGCCCGGCAAAATGATGCTCGTTGGGAAGATGGTCGGATATTTAGTCTTGTATTCCATTTTTCAGAAGAACATTCAGAACTTGTTAAAGACGCATACAATATGTATATCCATGAAAATGGATTAAATCCAATGGCATTTCAAAGTTTAAAGAAATTTGAGGCAGAAGTCGTTCAGATGACTGCTTCTTTGCTTAATGGGGATGATAATACTGTGGGTTGTATGACCTCTGGTGGCACAGAAAGTATTTTGTTAGCAATGAAAACATATAGAGATAAAGTACGGATAGAACGCCGAGATAAGTATTTTATCCCTGAGGTTATTATTCCTGACTCAGCACATGTTGCTTTTCTTAAAGCAGGAGAGTATTTTGATATAAAGATGATACATGCTCCTGTGGATAAAACGGGGAAAGTGGATGTAGATGCAGTTGAACGAAGAATAACGCCGAAGACCATTGCTCTGGTTGGTTCTGCCCCCAATTATCCCTATGGAACTATTGACCCTATATCTAAATTGAGTGATTTAGCAATAAAATATCATTTATATTTACATGTTGATGCGTGTGTTGGAGGTTTTATTCTCCCATGGTTGGAGAAATTAGGGGAAGATATTACTCCTTTTGATTTCCGTATTTCTGGGGTAACATCTATCTCTGCAGATTTACATAAATATGGCTATTCTGCCAAAGGTGCCTCTGTTATTTTGTATCGTTCTATGGATATAATGAAGTATCAATTATTTATTTCAGTAGATTTTCCTGGCGGTATTGTGATGACGCCCGGTCTAACAGGTACCCGTCCCGGAGGAGCCATTGCTTCTGCATGGGCAACTCTTATGGGTTTGGGCCAAAACAGGTATCTTGAAAATGCGAAGAAATTAGCGGAGATTGTTAGGAAATTTAAGAAAGGTATTCAAGAGATTCCTGACTTGGAAATTGTGGGTGAACCACAGGGACCGTTATTTGCTTATTGTAGTAAAACTCCAAAAGTAAATATTTATGCAGTAGCAGATATTTTAGAAGCAAAAGGATGGCATATTGACCGCCAGCAAAAACCTGCGAGCATTCATTTCATGATAAACCCATTGCATGATAGAGTTGTGGATGAATATTTAAATGATTTAAAAGAAGCTGTAGAGACAGTAAAAGCAAATCCTGATTTGGCAAAGCAAGCAACTGCACCGGTCTATGGTATGTTAGCGAATGTACCTTTACGCGGGCTGGTTAAGTCTGAAGTTCAGAAGATTGTGGAAAATGTATATAAGGGAACATCTTCAGAAATAAATCTTGTGGAACAAAATACCTCCGATAATGGATTAACAATAATAAAGAAAATATTTGGATATTTATTTAACAAGTAAATAATGATGCATTATAGAAACAATAATTTGAAAAAGTTATTAATATTTTTTATTTGTGTCTACCTGTATGCCTCCTCCTCATACGGACAGGACAAACTTCTGGATGGCGTTAAAACAGGGTTTGATACCGTTATAAAAGGTATTCATCAGATTGGTTCTTATGCAGATGAGGTACTAAGGTCAAACCTTTTCGGCAATCAACAATCTGTCCCATATACAATTACAAAGAACTATGAAAATCAGGTCTCTGTATCTCAAAATATAAATGTCTTGATAAAAAATGAGTTTGGACTCGTTGAAATTAAATCGTGGAGTGAGCCGTTAGTAGTTGTGCAGACGACCCTAACCTTAGGTGGGCAAAATCAAGATGTTCTTGAAAAAACAGCAAGTAATTTCCAGCCACGAATCAATAACGAAAATAATACACTATTAATTGAAAATCAATTTCCCGAAGAGAGTGTATCATTTATAAAAATTGATTATGTGATTACACTACCTCGTTCTGCAAATATTTCTGTTGATAATTTTTTTGGAGATACGCGAATATCCAATGTGGATGGAACTGTAACGATTAACGAACAGTATGGTTCGATAGAACTTGAAAATATTAATGGCAAGGTTTCAGTGAGAACACAGGGGGAATTTCCGCTAAAAGCGAAAAAAATTACAAATGGTGGTTTTTTCTATCTTTCGAGAACAAATGCAGAGATATATGATTTGCAAGGGGAAGTTAGTATTTATAATCTTTTAGGAGAACTAAAACTACAAAAATTAGGAGTAGGAAGGTATATTTTGCATACAGATAGTGGCAAATCAAGTATTAAGTTTGAAGATACATCACAATTAGAAGTGAAAGGGAGTTTATTAGGAAGTCAGTTAAGTACGGATGTGCCTATTCTTCAAAAAAGTACAGGCTCATTGAGTACTTTAGACTTAACCAATCCGGATGCGAAACAAAAAATTGAAATAACAGCGGTATTTTCGGAGGTAGCTCTTTTTAGAAGCGACACATTTCTATCCAGTCCTCAGAGTACTATATCAAACTATAAACCTTTTAGTGAAGTTTTTTCCGTAGAGGAAGAAATAACTCCCGAGGATGTTTTAATAATAAACAATCAAAAAGGAGATGTTCGTATTCTCCCGTCAGGTGATAATAAAATACGAGTAAAAGCAACCCGTTTGGTTTGGGTTTCTTCTGCAGATAAAGCAACATCAGCATTGGAGAAAGTGTCAGCAAACCTTCATCGAACAGAAAATAGAATATATATTATGACTTCGGGAAATTTTGATGCTCTTCCCGAATATCTTTCAGATTGGAGGGTGGATATTCAGATATTTTGTCCTTCCCATATGGGTGTTTCTATAGAGTCAAAAGAAGGACAAACTGCATGTGAAAATATGGAGAGTTCTCTACGAATAAATCAAGGGTCAGGTGTCGTTTCTGTATTAACATGTAAAGGTCCTTATTTTGTATCAAATCAAAAAGGGAATATACGAATAGAAGATATGGGTAGTAATGGAGAAATAGCGATTCGTGGTGGGTTGGCGACATTGAAAAATATTAAAGCACCTATTAATATAACGGCTATTCAGGCAAATGTGAATTTAGAAGATATTCAATCGAAGGTTGTAGCACGATTGCAGGAAGGAGATGTTCGTTTTTTGGCTCTGAATGGAATATTAGGCGATATTGACATTTCAACCGATAAGGGAAATATTAGTATTCTTTTATCACCTGAAACAGATTGTAAATTAAAAGCCATAACGCAAGAGGGAATTATTGATACTGCCCTTCCTTTAATGGGTGTTTTTTCTAGAATGAAACAAGAAGCAGAAGCCCAGATTCGAGAAGGAAAATATACTGTTCTGTTAAAGACTGTTAAAGGTGATATTATTATTGATGGGAATATTGAGGAATCTTTAATTGTTAAACCACCTACAATCCCATCTGAAAATGTTCAAGCCAACCAATAATCGTTTGAAAAAATAGAAAAATACTGTGTTTTATGAATAAATCCGAATATATTATTATCCGTGGGGCACGACAACACAACCTCGCTAATATCAATCTGGATTTGCCAAGGAACAAACTGATTGTAATTACCGGGTTGAGTGGCTCCGGGAAATCCAGCCTTGCTTTTGATACTCTTTATGCGGAAGGGCAGAGACGATATGTCGAAAGTCTATCCGCATATGCACGACAATTCCTTGAACAAATGGAAAAACCGGATGTTGACCTGATTGAAGGGTTAAGCCCTGCTATTTCGATAGAACAAAAGACCGTTCATCGAAACCCGCGTTCTACGGTCGGAACTGTAACTGAAATATATGATTATCTACGATTGCTTTTCGCTCGTGTTGGAACACCCTATTGCTATAAATGTGGTAAAGTAATTTCCGCTCAGACACCCCAACAGATTGTAGATAATATTATGGGCTTTCCAGAACAAACCAAAATTCAAATTTTAGCCCCTGTGGTTCGTCAAAGAAAAGGGAACTATACAAAATTATTTGAAGAAATTAAAAAATCTGGATTTGTTCGAGTTCGTGTAAACAAAACGATTTATCATGTGGACGATGAAATAAAATTAGAACGATATAAAAAACATGATATTGAGGTTGTAGTAGATAGGCTTGTTATTAAATCCGATATACAAAAACGATTAACGGACTCTATAGAAACGGCTCTGAAACTGGGGAATGGGTTAGTTCGTATTTGGTATGAATTCCCGGGAAGTCAACCTCAGGAAATATTACAAAGTGAGAAACTTTCCTGTATTGACTGCAATATCTCTATTGAAGAGTTAGAACCTCGTATGTTCTCTTTTAATAATCCTCATGGGGCATGTCCCGCATGTACCGGTTTAGGAACTGTGACGGAAATTGACCCTGAACTTGTTATTCCCAATCCCGATTTGTCAATAGCAGAAGGTGCTGTTGAACCCTGGAGTCAGCGACCTATTCTTGATTCAATGTATCGAAAAACACTGCGTATTATCTGTGAACATTATGGTGAAAGTCCTTTAACCCCCTGGAAGGATTTGCCGGATACATTCAAAGAGATTATTCTTTATGGCTCGGGAGATGAATATATCCGTTTTACATATCATATGGCAAATAGTAGTTATGAAACTTATAAACCTTTTGAAGGGGTTATTCCTAATTTAGAACGACGGTATAGAGAAACAACTTCAAATCGTGCTCGGGAAATGATAGAAAAATATATGGCAACCCATATATGCCGTTCCTGTCAGGGTACAAGATTAAAACCGGAATCGCGTGCTGTTCGAATAGATGGAAAGAATATTGTAGATGTAACAAAAATGTCTATTAAAGAAGCACGGGCATTCTTTGAAAACTTAAAGTTGACTGAATTCCAAAAAAAGATAGCAGAAAGAGTGTTGAAGGAAATTAATTTGCGATTATCATTTCTTATGGATGTGGGTCTGGATTATTTAACCTTAGACCGTAATGCTGGGACATTATCGGGAGGGGAATCACAAAGAATTCGTTTAGCAAGTCAAATAGGTTCGGGATTGGTCGGTGTTATTTATGTCCTGGATGAACCCAGTATTGGATTGCATCCTCGCGATACAAATCGTTTAATTGAAACACTGATAAAACTCAGGAATTTGGGAAATACCGTTATTGTGGTTGAACACGATGAATCTACAATTCGTTCTGCGGACTATGTTATTGATTTAGGACCCGGTGCAGGTATTCATGGTGGAAAAATTGTTGCTCAAGGACCGCCGTCAAAGATTGCAAAGTGTGCTGATTCATGGACAGGAAAGTATCTTGCTGGAAAATTTCATGTTTTTTGCCCCGAAAAACGAAGAAAACCTCAAAATAAATGGCTTACTATAAAAGGTGTCTCTTTAAATAATTTGAAAAATATAGATGTCTCGTTTCCTTTAGGGGTGTTTGTTTGTGTAACAGGCGTTTCGGGTTCCGGAAAATCCAGTTTAATCAATGAGACTTTATTCCCTGCAGTTCAAAATGCCATATTAAAAAAGAAACCCGAAGTTAAGCTGTTCTATTCACAAATAGAAGGGATAAACAACATTGATAAAGTAATAGATATAGACCAATCACCTATCGGAAGAACCCCTCGTTCTAATCCGGCTACATATACCGGTTTATTTACACCTATTCGTGAATTATTCAGCAAAGTTCCTGAAGCAAGAGCACGCGGATACAGTGCGGGTAGATTTAGTTTTAATGTGAAAGGGGGACGTTGTGAAGCCTGTGAAGGGAATGGTTACTTAACTATTGAAATGCAATTTCTCCCGGATGTATATATCCCCTGTGATACTTGTCATGGAAAAAAATATAACCGTGATACTTTGCAAATCCAGTATAAAGGTAAAAATATAGCAGAAGTGCTGGATATGACTGTTGAAAATGCAATGGATTTCTTTAAAAATATTCCTCAAATATCTCGCCCCTTAGAAACCCTTTTTGAGGTGGGTCTGGGATATATTAATTTAGGTCAACCCGCAACAACACTTTCAGGAGGAGAGGCACAGCGTGTTAAGTTAGCAACGGAATTGTTAAGAAGGCATACTGGAAACACACTTTATATCCTCGATGAGCCTACCACAGGACTACATGCTGTTGATGTGGATAGATTGCTTCGAGTATTACATCAACTTGTAGATTTGGGGAATACTGTTATTGTTATAGAGCATAACCTTGAAGTTATTCGAACTGCCGATTGGATTATAGACCTTGGTCCTGAAGGAGGTGACCAGGGGGGATATGTCATTGCTCAGGGTCCACCGGAAGATATAATAAAGGAAATGAAATCATATACAGGGCAACATTTAAAGGCGAAATTAGGTAATATTGTTTAATAATTATGTTAATATAAAATTAAACAATAAATTAAAGGGTATGGTATGAACTCTTATGAACGATATATCAAAACAATTCGCAATGAGCCTGTTGATTTCCTCCCTCGATTGCCTATAGTTATGTCTTTTGCAACCCATTATATTGGATGTAATTATCGGCAGTTTGTGACCGATTATAATGTGCTTGTTAATGCTAATGAGGCATGTATCCGGGATTTTGGCTATGACCAATGGAGTGCAATATCAGACCCTTTCCGTGAAACGTCAGGTTTTGGAACGGTATTAGAATATCCAGAAGATGCAGTTCCACGTTGTCCCAATCCTCCGCTACGCGATAATCCGGATTTTACGAGACTTCCTATTCCGGACCCTTATAAGGCAGAACGAATGTACGACCGAATTTTATCTGTTCGTGAAATGAGAAATCGTGCTAAGAATGAATATTCTGTAATGGGATGGATAGAAGGTCCTGCTGCAGAGGCTGCGGATTTGCGGGGAGTAACAGACTTTTTGATGGATTTGTTGGTTCAACCTGAATATGTTAATGAATTGATGAGTTTTTGTGTGGATACCGCAATTAATTTCGCTCTGGCTCAGTTGAAAGAAGGGGCAGATACTATTGGAATTGGTGATGCTATTGCAAGTCAGGTTTCACCGGAGACTTATCGTGATTTAATATTCCCCCACGAATATCGTTTGATGGATGCTATAAAAAAAGCAGGCGGATTGGTTCGATTGCATATTTGTGGTAATACACGCCATTTATTATACTATTGGAAAGATTTGCCCTGCGATGTTTATGATTTGGATTGGTTTGTCCCTTTGAAGGAAGCAAGAGAGATTCTTGGAAATGACAAAGTTCTGGTAACGAACCTTGACCCTGTAAGAGAGGTTATGGAATCCACTCCTGAAGTTATCTATAAGAAACATCTGGAATTATATAGAGAAGTAGGTCCTCCGCTTATGATTGGTGCTGGATGTGAAATTCCGGGCGATACTCCATATGAAAATTTTAGAGCAGTTTGTAAGCCTGTGGAATATAATGTGAGATAAAAATTAGAATTACAATTTTTTTGTCCAGATTTGTCGTGAAATTAGATTGATGAACTCAGACCATTTATCTCCTTTTTTTAAGGTCTCTTTTTCTATCCTCGTTAAAGCGTAGGTTTGTGCATCTAAATTGTCTAAGTAGTGTAATATCATGGCTTCTAATGTTTTCGGAACCACAGGGGAACCCTTTTCCAATTCCCCATGATGTGCCAAAATACAGTGGAGTAAGTGTAATCGTAAGTCTTCGGGAAAACCTTCAATTGTTTGTATTTTATCGGATATAAGAATAGCACCGATGACAAGATGCCCCAATAATTTTCCCGCATCTGTATAATCAATGAGCATGGGATTATCCGTTAGCTCATGGACTTTTCCGATGTCATGCAAAAAACAGGCGGTTATTAATAAATCTTTATTTACATTTGGATATAACTCGCAAACTGCGGATGCTATTTTTATCAATTCATAACAATGTCGAAGAAGTCCTCCGCGAATTTCATGGTGCCATTTTTTAGCTGCGGGTATACTTTGCATAGTATTAATTAGTTGTGTATCGTTACGGATAGATTGTAATAGTTTTTTTAACCAGGGATTCTTTATCGAATCAAGGATTGCCCAAAGTTCTGTTAGATATTTTGTATTTGTCTCTTCGGGTAGTATTAAATCTTCCTTTGCGTATTGTTCTTTTCCAAGTGGTATTATACTTGTAGCATGAATTTGTAATTTATCTTTATACGATTTGATGGTTCCTTTAACGACTACAATATCTCCCACTTCAATTCTTCTTGCAGTTTCCTCTGGTTTATCCCATAAAACACCACTCATTTCTCCCGTTTTATCGCGAACAACAAAACCTAAGAATCTATCTCCAGAGGGTTGTTCTCTTATACTTTTTGTCGTAAGGATAAAATAGTCATTTACCTCGTTTCCTTCATATAAATCCGAAATGTATTGGTTTTTCATAGATACCCCTATCTGTTAAAATTTTATTTTTCACTATCCTGGTTATGGTCAAATAATAACATTTGTTGTATCTGTTCCCTGGAACGTTGTTGTGGTACAGGTGTCTTCAAATATTTATCTTTTTCATCAATAAAAGTTCGGGGAACAGTTTGAAGTGATTGGACTTCTGTATCCGGAATTTGTGTTGATGGTGTTGTTAATCCGTTTATCGAAAGTTTATCAATAGTTTTATTCTTATTTAAATATTTAAAATATTGTTCGTTAAATTCTAATATTTGATGAAGAATATTTAAGTAGAGAAGCATAACTTCTTTTTCGGAGATAAAATTTTGTTTATAACTTTCCAATGCCCAGTTATAAATGGATTTTATTCGCTTTAATCGAATCAGTATCTCATCATTTGAAAGACCTACTTCCCATTGATACTTTAAGGATGTTACTTCTTCCCATCTTTTCTCTAATTCTTTTTCATAGGGCTTATTCCTTTGTCTTAGCCATATATGAAAAAGTTGTTTTAATAATAGGATTGCGATGAGAATAGAAATAAAAGAAAAAGCAAGAGTTGTCAATTCTGTTCTGGTTAAAGGTTTGTCCTTATTAAAATAAGTCAAAGCAACAGGATGAATATCAATGAATGGTGGTGGAATAAAAGCGCTACAAGTGGGCTCATATTCAGGAGAATATAATATAAATTCAGAGGAAAACCATGCAGTTATCACTTCTCGGACAATAGAATTAGGCACTCTATTTGAAATAGCCAGAATATTTTTAATACAAATTAAGTCGATAGAACCGAAGGGGGATATATTTAAGTTTTTTATATGTAATCCCGGTATTGTTTCCGAAAAGTCTTTTGATTGTTGAATCGGAACAATCTGATACCATGTTTTACTTAAAAAATCTCGAATTATGGAAGAATTAATTCCTTCAACCCATACAACTGCTTCTATTTCACCACTGGAGAAAGATTTTTCGACATTGTAAATCTTTTGAGAATGTAATTCAGGAGGAACATCAAAATGATAAAATTTTATTAACTGCTCTGTTATATAAATTCCTGTAGTTATGTCTCCTAAAAATCCAATTTTTTTCCCGGCTAACATTTGGAATTCTTCAAAATTATAATTTTTAGGAGCAATAATATAAATCCCTTTTTCACCTGCTGTTGAGAGAGCAGTAAATCCCTTTTTTTTCATCAAAGCAGATATAGATGAAGTGACGATAATATCCCCTTTCCCTTTTACTAACATATCAATAGGAGAAGCGGTTTTTTCGCAATCTACTTCTTTAATGAGAATTTTTTTATGTTTCTGTTTTAATGAATCCATAAGTGATGATATGCAGATACGGTCATTTTCACAGTTGTCTGGAATAATAATTTTCAAGGATTGAGAACGAGTGAATGCTTTACCTAAGTATTCATAGAAAAAATTTTGTGTTTGATAAGGAAATAACGCAGAGATAATTGTGACAAGGATAATAACAAGTACAATTATATAGTAGAAGGAAAATATATAATTACTAAGAAATAAATTTCGTAATTTATCAAAAAAAAGGGGAATTACTGACATTTTAGTATCCGAATCATTCTTCTTTGTAGAGGAAATTGTATTCTGCTTTTTCGAGAGTAGGTGCATTTTTGTCTTTTTCAGAGATGATAACGGGTTGTTGAGGCCAGTAGATACCTATCTTGGGACAACAATATGAAACAGAACGCTCTGCCTGCATATTATAAAAAGAGGTGCATTTGTATAATACATGGGTATTGTCGTAAAGGCTCAGAAAACCATGAGCGAAGCCTACAGGCACCCATAAAAGACTTAAATCCCCTTCTGTAAGATAAAAACCTTCCCATTTCCCAAAAGTTGGTGAACCTGTTCGCAGGTCAACTACAACATCATATATACCACCACTAACACAGCACACTAATTTACCCATGCCGTAAGGCTCTAATTGGTAATGCATCCCTCGGAGCACACCCTTCTGGGATTTGCTTAGGTTATCCTGAACAAATATTTCGGAAAATCCTACCTTCTTTAATTCATCCTGATGATATAGTTCTGTAAAGAAACCGCGTATATCATTAAATCTACCAAGTCTAAAATGAATAATTCCTTTTAAACTGCAATGCTCTATACTTTGTATAATCATAACTAAGGTTCTCCGTCAGTTGATAACTTATACTATAAATCATTTAATATATCACAGTGATAGAAAGATATTTTAGCATTCTATCCTTTATCTTACCAAAGAAAAATTAGCGTGTAAAGGAGTAAGGTATGTTTATGGAATTTGTAATTTTGCTGTTATGTTGTATGATTATGTTAGGAATGTCATCAACAGCGGAAACAGAAGAATGGGAAAATCCGGACATTATTGGGATAAATAAACTCTCTCCGCACTGCACTCTTATGCCATTTCCTTCTGAAGAAATGGCTTCTACAAATGAAAGGACAACATCTCCTTACTATCTTTCGTTAACAGGAATATGGAAATTTCATTGGGTTCCTGTTCCAGACCAGCGTCCTCGTGATTTTTATAAGGTTGATTTTGATGATTCCAATTGGTCCGATATTCCTGTTCCGTCTCACCCAGAATTGTTAGGCTATGGAAAACCTATATATACCAATATCCAATATCCTTTCTGGCCAGTAAATCCTCCTTTTATTCCTCATGATGATAACCCTGTTTCATCATATAGATGTAATTTTGATGTTCCTAAATTATGGAAAGGTCGAAAGATACATCTGGTATTTGATGGTGTAATGAGTGCGGTATATGTTTGGCTAAATGGAAATTTTGTTGGTTATAGTCAGGATAGTATGACGCCTGCTGAATTTGATATCACTCCTTATGTAAAAGACAAGCAAAATGTGCTTGCTGTTCAGGTATTCCGGTATTGTGATGGGAGTTACTTAGAGGACCAGGATAAATGGCGAGTGAGTGGGATATATCGAGATGTTTTTCTGTATGCAATACATCATATTCATTTAGAAGATTATTTTTTTCAAACAAAACTATCGGAAGATTATAAACAAGCCATAGTAGAATGTGACTTAAAAATTTTATCACCGAAAATGAAGGAAAAAAGTGTTGATTGTTCCATAAAGATAAAAGGCCCAACAGGCAAAGAAATGTATTTTCAAAAAGTAGAAAGAAGTGTTGAAGATATAAATAAAGATGAGTGTTATATCCAACTTAAATATCGCATTGAAATTACAAACCCGAGTTTGTGGAGTGCGGAAACTCCATATTTGTATCAAACATTTATTAATTTAATAGAAGACGGGAAGAACATAGATGTTTACCCACAGAAGATAGGTGTTCGTGAAGTAAAATTACATGAGGGTGCTCTTTATATAAATGGTAAACAGGTTAAATTAAAGGGGGTAAATCGTCATGAAATCTGTGCGGAATCGCTCCATGTTTTATCACGAGAACAAATGATTGAAGATTTGAAAATATTAAAACGAAATAATATTAATACCGTTCGAACCTGTCATTATCCTGACCAGCCGATTTGGTACGACCTTTGTGATGAATGGGGGATATACATTATTGATGAGGCGAATATTGAATCCCATGGGATGGGATATGAATTAGATAGAACATTGGGCAATAAACCTGAATGGGAAAAAGCCCATGTTGCACGAATTGAAGCCATGGTGAAAAGGGATAGAAATCATCCATGTATTATTTTTTGGTCTTTAGGAAATGAAGCAGGAAGTGGATGTAATTTTGAAGCATGTGCAAAAAAAGTGAGGGAATTGGATGCGTCCAGACCTATTCACTATGAAAGAATGAATGAAATTACAGATGTACACAGTGAAATGTATACTCCTATTTGGGATATTCTTAAATTTGTTGCTCATTATCCGAATAGACCATTTTTCCTGTGTGAGTATGCCCATTCGATGGGAAACAGTACTGGTAATCTACAAGATTATTGGGATGTCATTGAAGCACATAAATCGCTTATTGGGGGATGTATATGGGATTTCTCTGACCAGGGGATAAAAAAACCGTTATCTAATGAAGATGCTCAAAAGACAGGAAAGAAATTTTTCTGGGCTTATGGAGGAGATTTTGGGGATAAACCCAATGATGGAAATTTTTGCTGTAATGGAATACTTCAACCAGACCGTAAACCGAATCCCGGATTGTATGAAGTTAAAAAAGTATATCAATATATTAAAGTAAAGCCTGTGGATTTGCTTCAAGGAGTTGTAAAAATTATAAATCAATATGCTTTTCTAAATTTGGATAAATTTGATATTCATTGGTCTATAGAAAAGGAAGGGGTAACTATTCAAAAGGGAAAACTCCCCTTATTATCTCTTGCTCCTTTGTCCGAGTGTGATGTTACTATTCCTATTCGGGATATAGAATTGCTACCTGATAACGAGTATTTTCTTACAATAGAATTTCAGTTAAATGAATCAACTATCTGGGCTGATGCAGGGTATGTAATTGCATGGGAACAATTCTGTCTGCCCGTTAATAAGCAAACCAATCAAGAAAAAGGTAGTAAAGAAAAGAGTCGAGAGAAGTCCAATCCTATACAGATAATAAAGAAAGAAGATTTACTGACGATAAAAAATGATAATTTTGAGGTAAAATTTGATTGGAAAGAGGGAATTTTAAATTCATATTCGGCATATGGGAAATCTATTATTACAGGTTCTCTTATCCCTAATTTCTGGAGACCGCCTACGGATAATGACCGCGGTAATAATATGCCATGGAGATTGGAATGCTGGAAAAAAGATACCTACATGAGAAATCTAACATTCCGAAATATTAAAAAGCAGGATGATTTTTTGGTAGAGGTTCGTTTAGGTTATGAATCACCCGTAACAAAATCTCAAGTAATATTGCAATATGTTATTAATGAGCGGGGTGAAATTCAGATAAACTATGAATTTAATCCTGGCAGTTCGGAATTGCCAGAGATTCCCAGGATTGGTATGCAAACCACGATATCAAAACAATTGTTATCGGTATTATGGTATGGAGCGGGTCCTCATGAAACTTATTGTGACCGTAAAACAGGTGCACAAATACGGGAACATTCTCTTATGATAAAAGATTTATTTCATCACTATGTTCGACCTCAGGAAAATGGAAATCGGACAGATGTTCGCTGGTTCTCTCTGTTAGATGAAAACAAAAATGGTCTAATTATTATAGGTGGTCAACCTTTGGCATTTAGTTTGTGGGGCTGTTCTATGGAAGATATAGAAACCGCGTTACACGATTATGAACTTCCGGAAAGAGATACGTGGACATTAAATATTGATTACTTGCAAATGGGTGTTGGGGGAGATGATAGTTGGGGATCTTTACCTCATGAAGAATATCAAATCAAACCCAAGAGATACCAGTACCAATATACAATTATTCCTATAAAAAATGGAGACGAAAATTTGCTTCGTGAGATGTATCGGAAATATAAAGCCAAAAATATCTAAATATTAAAGGTAATACCGAATAGATGAGTATTTATAACCTGTGGATAATATTACTATGAGTGCGATTTCACTCTATATAGATTTAATTTGTCAGAAGACAATAGGAGAAATATGTCGTTTAAGATTCTATAGGAGATGAGGAAATAATCCCTTGTATACAGGGACGGGGATTGTTTTCTACAAATAAATCAAAACGTTTGCTATCATTTAGGATATTCATAATGCACAGTTTACAAAAAGAATTTAAGGGGATAGGTCCTTTAAATACATGGTAAAAATATAATGACCCCAGACTGTCTATATTTAAATAATGCAAACATTTTCCAATAGACCACATACCATGAATAATAGGTTTAGGAAGACCTGTTATGCGAGCAAATATCGAAGAGAGATGTATTAAGTTATAATCTCCAGAAACATGAGCATACGAAAAAGCATCTTTTCTTGATACATGCCAATGGTATTCTTCATCATATTTGTCGTATGAATCAAAAGAGAATGTCTTTTTTTCATTTCCTTTTTCATCTCTATATTTTTTTGAAAATTTAAGATAGGTGCTTTTACATTCCCATATTGTTTGGGAATTTATATTTATTAAGATTTTTACAACTATTTCCATGCCTTTTTTAACTAATCGAGTTGAATCTATATAGCAATAGGATTCCATTTTTTCATTTTTAGAGATAGGTTTATATGATGTCATATTATTGCTTACATGTAAAAATCCTAAAGGATTTAAAAGTATTGATGGATGAGCAAACAATTGTATTTGCATAGGCATTGTTAAAATAAAAGGATACGATATAGGCAAAAAATCGGTAGATGGCAAATCAAATAATTTTAAATATTTTTCAAATTGCTTTGAATGGAAATTTAATCGGTTTGCGTAAATCTGAATGGGTGGGGGAGATAATAAATTTTTTAAATCCGACTTTTTTCTCATTAGAGATAACATTTTTATAGTTGGATTAAAATTATGTAAATTAATAGTTTCCATTGAATAAAAATCCTTATATATTTGTTTTACAATCTATAAAAACAATAAATTATATAATATATTTTATTAATGTTACAACCTAAATTCAGACAAAGTAAGAAGAATAAAATAAATATTGACAGAAGTTTATAGTTTTAGTAGAAGGTTAAGATTTATATTAATGTAAACTATTGGTCTTTTTTGACCCTTTTCCATTTATAGGGAGGAGTAGATATATCTTTTGGGTGAAGGATATCATGTCCCATATATTTACTGAGGTCTGCATCCATAGGTGCCTGTTTTGCGTCGTCATAGGCTTTTTTCTGCTCATCTGTTAATTCCGGTAATTCCTGTTCTAAAACAGAGCAAGTAAGGAAGATTAATAACTCATTAATTTGAGCCTTCCGTTGATTAGATTTGAAGACAACATTTAATACAGGTATATCTCCGAGTATGGGCATTTTCTGCGAGGTTACACTATCATTGCGTTTTCTTAAGCCGCCAACAAAGATAGTTTGACCGCTATTAATATGAAGTGTGCTAGTAACCTGTCTCATATCTTCAATGGGAACACCATTAAACTCACCGACCACAGTGCTTTCTTTACCCTTAATGTCTATAATTACATGATTATCATGAGTAACCCGCGGGGTAACCTCAAGAACAGTACCTATCTGTTTGAATCGTGTATTTGTCAAAGCACCTCCCTCACTTGTTTGTGAAAGGTCGATATAAGGAATTTCTTGAGAGATTGTTATTGTTGCAGGTTTATTCTCAATAGTGGCTACAACAGGGTTGGAAATGAGATGTCCATTCCGATTTTGTATCTGGGCTTTAATTATACCTTTCCAATCGATTTCACGAGTAAGAATATTGAAGGTAAGGTTGCCTATCGTATCACCTGTTTGGGATGCACCACCTAAATCAAGTTGCTGAATATTACCTACTTTTCTACCCTCAGGTCCATACATTACAAAATCTCTCCAACTCTGATTACGAACCGATTTTAATAACCAATCAATACCTGTTTGTGATTCATCTCCTAATGTAGCGTCAACAACCATTGTATCAATAAGGACCTGTTTAACAGGAATATCAAGGGTTTTCACAATTTCTTTTACTTGTTCAACTACCACCGGAATATCGGTTACAATAATATTTCTTGCACGAGCATCTGCAGATACATTTCCTGTTTTAGGTGTGAGAATTTTTTGAATAGATTTTGCCAGTTCGTCGGGGTCTGCATAGTTTAGTTTTATTGTTGCTGTTATTGTAGGAATAATAGGTTTGGCTATATCCAATTCCTTTGCCATTTGTGCCAAACCTTGAATGTTTTCTTCTGGTCCCGAGAGAATTACTACATTTGTAGTATCATTGGCACTAAGGGTAATATATTCCCTACCTTTTGTCCCTTTTGTAATTTCTTCGAGAACTTTTCTTATTTCGGTTGCTTTAGCGTTTTCCAGACGGACAACAATAGTACTTCTATCACTGGACAGCGCTTCTTCATAAGGAACAATTCGATAGATATTTTCTTCTTGAATTATTCCAAGCCCATTCATTCTTAAAGCAGCTTCAATGGCTTTTCTAAGAGTTACTTGCTTCAAACTCATAGTAACATTGCCTTTAAGGTCTGCTCCCGCTATTACATTTATCCCTGCTTTGTAAGCTAATAAAGGAACTACTTTAGCTAAAGGCATCTGTTCACATTCAAAGTCCGTGATGGTATCTAAACCTTTAGGCGAAGGTTTAATTTTTACCTCTGATAAAATTTCCTCTTTTGGTTTTTCTGCCTCGGTTATTTTTCCTGCAGGTTTTGTTTCTTCTGGCGTTATAGGAACTAATTGTTTATCTGGTTCTTCATTTGTAGTTTGCAATTCTCTTAATTCTCTTGTTATCTCTGCTGTAGCATCGATTGCCTGTTCCGGTGTTGCTTCACGAGGCATAGGAGGTTGCGTTCCTTCTTCTGCGGGAGTTTCCTGTGTAGTTTGGGGTTGTTGAGAGGCTTCTTCTTTATGTGTTTCAGGAGGTGTTTGGGAAATATTCTCCTGCGGTTGGGTATCTGTATTTTCTACTGCAGGAGGGGGTGGGGGGGGAGGTGTATCCACAGGTTTTGCTTCACGAATTTCAATTTTTCTTTCTGGATTCCCTACATTTCCAACGGAAAGCGATTGTGCTACATTTATATTCTGACTAAAAACTTGATTGGGTTTTTGTAATATTAATTCAGGTGTGATTTGTTTGGCTAATTTAAGTTCATTTTCAACCCGGAGTTTAGATATTGTGTTGTCTAAAGAGTTAATTTTTTCATCAACAATAGATGTTCCTCTAATATTAGAATTATTTATGAGCGATTGTATATCTGAAGCAACCTTTTCAATTTCAGAAGGGTATTTTCCCGCTGGTTTAAAAATGATAGATAAACTATTTTCGTTTTTTTGGACATTATACGCATGGTTGGATGCGATAGAAAAGGTATATTCCATGCCAGATTTGTCTATTTTTGAACAATCGATAGATACAAAATCAGGTTTGTTTTGTAAAATTTGTTCCGTAGAGAGAGAAATACCGTTGGAATATTCTAATGTGAGTTTAATTTCATTTTTCTCTTTGTTTTCCGATATGAGATACGACATATTGAGATTATTGTTGAGTTGGAAGACCCATGTATTTTCTTGCTGTTTCCATAAAGAGTTCGTTCCATCATCAATAGCAAGGGATGGTGAACAAACAATGAAAAGTAAGGGAATAAACAGAAGAAAACCAGGAACATAAAACCCCTTTTTACATGGTGCTATTATAGCAGATTGCTGTAAATTGGAACAGATGTTTTTCCTTTTTTGCATTTTATTGCTCCTTTAATCTTACCGGGAAAATTGTATCTTCGAGTTTAAATATAATCCGTGTTGGTTCAATCTTATATACTTGTATACGGTCTGGGAAAGTATATCCTTCTGCCACAAGTTTATTGTCAATTATGGCTAAAGGTTGATATTCATCCCAGATAATCGCCGAAATCTTTTTACTGAGAACCTGTCCCGGTGTTACTTCTGTATTAGGAACAGGGGTTTCTGCCTCAAATATTGTTGTTGGTATTACCCCAACCAGTGGTGTCATTGGGTTACGGGGAGGAACTATTTCTTGATAGTTAAATTGGACTATTTGAATAGCAGTTAATAAATTTTCGATGATTTCATCAACATTTTGTTCCAGAGTATCAATCGTAGGTGCAATGGATGTTCCGCTTGTGGATGTAGATGCTACTTGTGTAGAAGTTGTTGTTGAAAGGGTTTGCGTAGTTGTTTTTGTATTGGTTGTTGGCGAAGGAGTTGGTGCATTGGGCCTTGCCAAAACGAATTGATAGAAGAGAACGCCGATAAGTATAACGAGCAATGCTCCTGCTATGATTATTTGTCTTCTGTTATCCATAGTTATGACTTCTTCTGTTGTTGGGTTCCAGTATCTTCTTGTTCAACGAAACGGAATGTACTAAGAACAAATTTTGCTTCACAAATCCCTGCTTTTTCAGGGCCAATATCAAGGTCTGAAATTTTTAGATAACGCTGGTCTTTTTCTAATAAGTTGATAAAAGCAACAATCTGATGAAAAGAACCTTTAGCCACAACCTGATACGGAATTACTTCTTTTGATGCGTCTACGGTTGTAGGTAGGGGAGTAAGTTGCGTTTTTAATCCTAGGCTATCTCCCATACTTTCAAATTGTTTCATAAGTTTCGGGACTTCTCTTTTTTCGGGCAATCGTTCATTAAACATTTTTACTAAATTGTCCATCTTCTTCGCTTGATTCTGTAATTTGTCATAATTATCTACGGTTTTTTTTGCATCTGAAATCTTCTTTTGCAAATTATTAATATCATTTTGTATCTGTGCTATCTTATTTTGTTGTGGAATAAAGAGTAGCAGGTAGGCAGTAATAAATAAACCAACAACAACTGCCAATACCAACCCGAAAATTGCCCAGTCTTTAATTGTTATTTTGCCACGAAATAAATCAATCATTTTTGACTCCCGGTTTGGCTTCAATTAAATATTCTAATGTAAATTTACGAACGGAAAAACCATTAAACTCTGTATCTTCAATCTTAGGTCTTAATAAAGTAAACTGTTTTACGAAATAGGATGCTTTTTCGGGGTCTGTTGTATTTTCAATAAGAGGAGATATTTGTCGTTCACCTTGTTCTCCACTAATTACATAACCAGTGATTTCGAGAATAGGCTTCTTTACACTTTTCTGTTCAAATTGAGGTTCTTTTGTTTTAGGGTCAATAACTGCTTTGCCTGTTTTTTGGTCTATTTTAATAACTTTTTCCCGAAATGTCTGCCATGTAACACGAATTCTATCATACCAAACATTTTCTGGCGTCAATGTAGCAAGCAAGAAAAGGTTTTCAGACCAGATAATGCGGTCACTTAGAATTTCCTGAATAACAGCCACTCTTTTTTCTAATTCCTGTTTTTTCTTATCTAACTTCCGATATTCATTTACAACTCCTGATAGGGTTATAAATTCTCCATCTTCATTTCTTAATTCAGTTGGAGAGTCATATTCTTTTTGGAGTTTACTTTTTTGTGTTTCAACTTGAATAACTTTTTGGTGTAGTGATAAGTAAAAGAAAATAATAGACAGAATACCTAAAACACATATCACCATTGCCAAAAAGTATGGAAGTATGGATTTCTTTACAGGTCTATATTGTTCGGGTAATAAATTAATTCTTATCATATTTCTGATAATCCTCGTGCTGCTAAGCCAAAAGCAACAGCAAATTTTGCTGAATGCTCTTTGAAAATTTCTAATGATTTTGAATTGGAAAGAAAAACTTCTGAAGTCGTTAAATCAGCAAGTTCGACCGAATCTACATCAAATTCTTCCACTAATGTTGCGCCAATTAAAGGATAACAAGATATACCACCGCAAAGAATAATCTTTTTAACAGGTTTTTCATAAAGTTGGTGTTCATAGAAATCAAAAGAGCGTCTTACCTCACTCACCATTCGATTCATAGGCGAAATCATAATTTCACTTATACTTTTTGGTGTAAAACCTATAACTTCTACAGGTGGTCTATCAATATCAAATTCATCATCTAAAGGTTCAAGTGGGGAAACAGGTTCTGCTACAATTGCTTCTTCTACTTCACCTACTTCAGGTGTGGCAATTTCAACAGCTTCGGGATGTTCTTCTTTGGCTTCTTTGCTTGCTAAAATTAAGTCTTTTTCCGCTTGTTTATAATCGCATTTTCTTTCCTTTACGATAGCATCAAGAATATCTTTTGCCCCCCACATTAAATCTCGGATAAACACAGATTTCATATCGCGAACAAAATGTATACTTGAAGAAGAGTAACCAATGTCAAAAATAGCAACGCTTTCTTCGGGATGCAATAAATGACACCTTTCTATTGCGTTATATACCGCAATTGAATCTATATCAAACACCGAACATGCAATATCACATGCCTGGAAAATACGAAGACGGCTGTTTATAGCCTCATTTTTCGCTGCTACCAGAAGTATCTGTACTTTAGATTCTTCTGATTCTTTTTCTATAACATCCCAGGATAAAAATACCTCATTTAAGTCGAATGGAATATGTTGAGAAGATTCCCTTTGAACAGCACTTGCTATTGTTTCATTTGATTTTAATGTGATTTTAGGATAACGAACAACCGCAGTATTTCCAGGTAGTGCGGAAACTATATAGCTTTGTTTAGGAGATAATCCTGTAAGTGCTGTTAATAAAGCATCTGTGTTCGCTTTGATTGGGTCTGCAATGGATAATTCAGAATCTATTTCTGCATAGCCTGCTTCTTCTATATAAATTTTTCTTCCTTGTTTAGACATTTGTAATGTTTTAACAGAGTGTGCACCCAGGTCTATGCCTATTGTTTTTTTAGGTCTTGAAAATGATGACACTTTTTTTTGTCCTTATTTTTTATCATTATATTTAATAATGTCAATCATTATATTAAATAGCCTTTTTCTGTAAGACTAATAATTTACGAAATCATTTATTGTTATTAATAATATCATATTGAAAATCATTTGTCAAGAATAAACTCCAAAAATTTTTTAAAAAAAATCCCGCGTGTGTCGTCGGACTTTTTGGAAACGTTGTGAACCTAATTTTTATAAGTGGGTGTTCTCACGGTAGCCATCCGATTTCCTTTACTTTGAAGGCATATCGTAGACTACTCGAATTTTGCTCTCAGCTTTGAACTCCCTTAAATTAGTTTTAAGGAACCACGTTTCTCAGTCCATCTCGAGCACCGCAGGAAAAAGGAAAATCTTTTCGCGTATACTATGTCTATTAATATAATAACATGATATTATATCTTTTTCATAATCTTAGTGGTCTATGAAATATGAATATTTAAATAATTAAGTTGATAATCAAAAGATATTTTTGATATAATTTTATTCCCGTTACATTTTCAGAAGTTTAGAAATTAATAAGTATGTTTATTTTTTTTCATTAAGAGGAGAACATTGGTGAAAACATTTATACCGAAAATAAATGACATTGAAAAGAGATGGTATCTAATCAATGCAGAGGGTAAAATATTAGGTCGTGTCGCAGCCGAAGCTGCAAGGCTATTACGTGGTAAACATAAACCTATTTTTACCCCTTTTATGGATTGTGGTGACCATGTAATTATTATCAATGCAGAAAAGGCTATTGTTACTGGAAATAAAACAAAACAAAAGAAATACTACAGGCATTCAGGCTATAAAGGTGGATTAAGAGAGTTCACCTATGAGCAAATTGTTGCAAAACATCCAACGCGTGCTATGGAATTAGCCGTTTGGGGAATGCTTCCCCATAATCGTTTAGGAAGAAAAATTGTAAAACACCTAAAAGTTTACGCTGGCAGTGAACATAAACATCAGGCACAAAACCCAGAAATCTGGGAAGTTAAAGATTAAGACAGGAGGATAATAAAACCGTGATAGACCCGAATACACAAGAAATCGTAGCAACAGGTAGAAGAAAACGAGCAGTTGCCCGTGTCCGCATTAAACCCGGTAATGGTAAATTTATCGTAAATGGTAAACCGGTGGAGGAATATTTAGCACGAGAGGTTTTAGTTCGTATTGCAAAACGAGCTCTCGTAGTTACAGGGATGGAAGATAAATATGATATCCGTGCTCTTTGTGATGGTGGTGGATTATCAGGTCAGGCTGGAGCATTACGGCATGGTATTGCTCGTGCATTATTGGAAGCAAATGCGAATTTACGAACAACACTAAGAAATTATGGTTTATTAACCCGTGATCCACGAGAAGTAGAACGGAAAAAATACGGGAAACCGGGTGCCAGAAAACGCTTCCAATTCTCAAAACGTTAATCCAAAAAATTACAATTACTATTTTATATAGAGCGAAACATTATTTGTTTTGCTCTATTTTTTTTGAATATTTGAATAAGATATAATCATTTATATGAAATAAGAAAAAGTATAAAAAATGTAATTAAACTAAAAAATTTACATTTGGAGATTTTATATATGGACATAGCAAAAAGAAATTATTTGTTATTAATAGTGGTCGCGTCATTTACTGTATGTATATCTAACCTATCAGCACAGGTTCAGATTGATACAATTGAAAAACTGCAACTAATTGGAAATGACCCGGGTTATCCTCGTAATGGTAATTATGTCTTAACTCAGGATATCGATGCTTTAGCCACATTTGGCTGGAATGGAGGTGAAGGATTTCAACCTATCGGCACTTATACAGAACCTTTTTGTGGAACTTTTGATGGTCAGGGACACAAAATAACGGGGTTGCATATAAATCGTCCGAATGAAAGCAATGTCGGTATTTTTAGATATGTTGCTACACATATCATTTCTCATGGTTCTTCTGCACCTGAATTCTATGTAGGAAAAGTTAAAAATCTTATAATAGAAAATGCAGAAATAACAGGAGGAACTAATGTCGGATGCTTAGCAGGAAGTATTCTACGGATAGGTTCCACAAATCAATCGGGGTATGATGAAAGGCATCTTATTGAAGATATAAAAATAGTAAATTCAAAAGTAAATGGAGTTGCTTTTTTAGGGGGTATTGCAGGGACTATGAGTGAGGGTATACTCCAGAATTGTTTTGTAAAAGATATTTTTATTATAGGACAAAATACAATAGGAGGAGTCTTAGGTTCATCTTCTACACAGATTAAACAGTGTTGTTCAACAGGTTTGGTTTATGGAGATGGAAGTCAAGTTGGAGGTTTTGCAGGTGTAACAACTTCATTGTCTTATTCAACTATAACTCAATGTTTCTCTACCTGCTGGACATTTGGAAAGGATACCGTGGGCGGATTAATTGGAAGTAATTCGTCAATTGTTTCAGAATGTTTTTCCGCCGGTCTTGTTTATGGCAAAAGTAATGTTGGAGGACTCGTAGGAGCAGGTGACTCTTCAAAAGTGCAAGTTTCATTTTTTGATATTGATGCAACACAGCAGACACAGACTGCAGGAGGAGGACAACTGTATACAGACCAGATGTTAGTTCCGGATATTTTTCAATCCGTCAGATGGGATTACACCTCAGTGTGGTCGCAGGATAGTGGTAAAACAAGACCCTACCTGCAAATTTTTCCTTCCACAACGGAGGAATTAGCACTAACCATTTACACTGAAAATGGCACTGTAGATGCACAACCTGAACCACCGTATAACCTATGGAGCATAGTTAAATTAACGCCGTCGGCAAATGATGGATATCGTTTTGCCGGGTATGAATTATACTCCGGAACAAACAAATCTTTCATAGTCCCTATAGAAACACCTATTGTTTGGACAATGTCCTCTTCCACATCATTGTTCGTAAAGTTTTTACCCGACCAGAGTATATCTATAAATAACATATCCGACCTGCAATCTATCGGAAATAATATAAATTATCCCTTGTTTTGGACATACACAATTACTTCAGACATAGATGCTTTTGAAACTTATTCGTGGAATGAAGGCAAAGGATTTGCACCAATTGGAACGAATGTATTCTGGTTCAATGGAACAATAATAGGCGGGGGGTATACTATTACGAACTTGTATATAAATCGACCTGATGAACAAGGGGTGGCTCTATTTAAATATTTAGACACAACCGCAACTATTTCGAATTTAACCTTTTCGGGAGCAAGAATAACAGGTGGTGATAGTACAGCAGTATTAGCGTCTGAGAATTTTGGTAGTATACAAAAAATAGTTATTTCGGACTGTGTAGCAAATGGTAATAGTTATACTGGGGGTCTGGTCTCAAAGAATAGGGGCAGTATAAACACCTGTTCAATCATAGATAATTCTGTAATTACTTCTTCAACAGACTATGCCGGTGGAATTTGTGCCGATAACGATGCTGAATCAGGAATTTACTTTTCTAATGTAAATGCGAATGTTTCTGGTAGTTCATACATCGGTGGAATTGCAGGAAAGAATAAAGGGTATATACGCAAATCTTATTCTGAAGGTGAAGTAATCAGTTCTGAAAGTTATGTTGGGGGCTTGATAGGAGTAAATCAAGGCACAATATACCGATGCTATTCACACTCTAATGTATTCTGTCATGAATACGGGGGAGGACTTGTTGGATTAAATTTTGCCAATGTAGAAGAAACCTATTCTAAAGGTTCAGTAACGGAAGGTGCAACCAATTCCGGTGGGTTGATAGGCTACAATTGGGGTAATGTAATTCGTTCATTCTGGGATAAAGATACTTCGAATTATAACTCATCCGCTGGTGGAACAGGAAAAACAACTGAAGAAATGTTGGAAAGTGCAACATTCGAGGCAGAAGGCTGGGACTTTGAATTTACATGGACCAATGATAACGATACTGTGTATCCTTATCTATTTGTAACCACTACTGTACCTTCTGTATATAACATTCCACTCGAAGAGGCACAGGATATAATTATCTCCACATCATTGACCGTCGGCGAAATATCATATCAATGCTCAGATACCGTTGGGTATGGAAATGTTGTCACCTCAGACCCATTGCCCGGCTGGGAAGCCCCTTTAGGATATAGCGTTAATTTAGTTGTGTCAGATGGTCCCTGTCCTCCACCAACAAAAGTTCTATCAAGTATAGATGAATTACAACTAATAGGAAATTCAGCAGATTATCCATTAGACGGAGGATATGAATTAAGTCAGGATATCGATGCGAGTAATACTGCGGAATGGAATGGTAGGCTGGGATTCGCTCCTATAGGAAACCAATATAATCCTTTTACAGGTTATTTTGATGGTAAAGGTTTTAAAATTAAAAATCTGACAATTAATAGATCATCTACTGATAATATAGGGTTATTTGGAAAGATATCGGGAAATGCCATTATTAAAAATCTAATTTTGGAAGATGTCAGCATTTCAGGCAAAAATAATACAGGAGGTTTGATTGGAGTTTGTGAAGGTGGGGCTATTATCAATATTTCGGTGAGTGGAACATTATTGGGTAAAGGCAATCTTGGTGGAATTTCGGGATTAAATCAAAATGGGAATATATCAAACTGTTATGCAAATGTTATTTTAAGTAATTCTCAAAATAATTCAAATACCGGCGGAATTGTTGGACAAAACCAGGATATTGTAACTCAATGTTATTCAGAGGTTAATATGAATATAACCAATACACCGTTCGGTGCAGGAGGAATTGTTGGTTCTAACGATGGAAATGTATCATATTGCACAAGTACAGGAACAATTAAGGCGAGTGATAATTGCGGTGGCATTGTTGGAAGCAATGCGTGGGCAATAAGTAAATGCTGGGCAAATGTATACTTAGATGGTCAAAATTATTTAGGAGGGCTTGCCGGAAAGAATACGGGTGGTACTATTACCAATTGCTTTGCGACAGGAACAGTTAAAGCTTCCTTCTATTCAGGAGGACTGGTTGGTTATCTTACTGGGGGGACTATTGAAAATTGTTATTCGATTGGAAAAGTATCAGGAATAAGTGGCTATATTGGTGGATTGATTGGGTATCAGTCCGGAGGAGAAACAAAGAACTCATTCTGGAATGTAATAACAAGTCGTATGAATACTTCTTGGGGAGGGACAGGAAAAACCACTACGGAATTATTAAATATAAACACATATTTAATTGCAGGTTGGGATTTTGCAAATGTGTGGTATGTACCATCCAAAACACAAAGTTACCCACAATTGAAAGATACTCCCCTTATTCAATTTGTAAGTATTCCGCGACTAATAGATTTAGGTCAGGAAGAAGCAAATAATACCTTGACAGAGTTAGGACTAAACAGAGGTTCGGTCTCGGTTCAATGTAACACAGCATATCCAGCAGGAACGGTATTTTCACAGACACCAGAAGAAAACAATATTGTTGCTGAATCGTATGCTGTGGATATGAAAGTTTCCTCAGGACCATGCCCAACAAATGTTCCTGCTATAGTTGGGTTTGCGGTAGAACAAGCAGAACTGATACTTGCTAATGCAAATCTTTTAATAGGTAATGTCAATTATCAATGTTCCAATCAGTATGATGAAGGAATTGTTTTTATACAAAGTTTACCAGCAGGAACTCAAGTTCCGGAAGGGTCTTCTGTGGATATTACAGTATCTCTGGGTCCTTGTATGACCATTGTGCCATATGTAATTGGATTAACACAGTCATCCGCAGAATACCAAATTAACACTGCGGAATTAACTGTAAGTGTTGTTACAGAATGCAATGATGGAGTAGAACCAGGTATCGTTTTTGGACAGGAGCCAGCCAGTGGAACACAAATAATTACGGGCTCCGTAGTTACTATTTATGTATCTACCGGACCTTGCTCCGAAGGAATAATAGAAGGCACATTAGAAGGTGAGGGGACACCACTGGAAGGTGAAGGAATAATGGAAGGTGAAGGAACACCAACAGAAGGCGAAGGAGCAGTGGATGGCGAAGGAGTAACTGAAGGAACATTTGAAGGTGAAGGTATAATAGAAGGAGAAGGCTTGCAAGAAGGTGAGGGCGAAGTAATCACACACCATTCAGCAGATTCAAATAACGATGGAACAATTAATTTAACCGAACTTCTTCGAGTCATACAATTCTTTAATATACGAGGTTATCACTGTGAAGAAGGGACTGAAGATGGTTACTCTCCCGGTTTAGATGGAGACCATTCCTGCTATCCGCATTCATCCGATTACAATCCACAAGATTGGCAAATTAACCTTGGAGAATTATTACGATTAATTCAGATATTTAACATTGGACATTACTCCCTCTGTCCTGGGAATAGCGAAGACGGCTTCTGTTTTTAGAATTCCACAATGGAAATATTAAGTTATTAAAATGTATAGGTTCCGAGTTCGGAAATTGTCTTTTCTTTTCCCTGAGAGGGTGTTTGTTTGGAGTTGACATATTTTATGCAAATAGGGAATTGAGGCATATTTTTTGTTACTTCAACACTTAAATCGTTATGTGTAGCGGTAATATTTAAAACATTTTCTTTATATTTTAAGTTCTTAATGGTCATGCTGTTAATATTATCTGGTAAGTTAGGCATTATTTCGAGTTTATCAGGTCTTGGTGATATGCCCATGAAACCGTAAGTGAATATAGAAGGCAATAAACTGCTTTCAAAAAATTCGCAATCTATTCCTAATCCGCCTGGTGTGTTGCACCCTTGTAATGTTGTCCCTTGTTTTCCATCTTCGTAATATTTTCTGTATCCACCGGCACTACGGACTTCTTTTTCCCATTCCACGATTTTTTTGAGGCGTTGCCATGCGTTATCCGGACCTAATATTTGCAATCTTGCCCATAAATCATAGAAAGAAAAACCTAAGACAGCACCACCGTCCTGAACTTGCCCGCCCCATGGGATATTTTCAGGATGTGACCAGCAGAAGACATACCAATCAATGTTCCGCAATGTCGTTGCACGTGGTCCGAACCGCCAATGGTAAATATCATCCCCTTTTGAAGTATCTGACTCAATAATTCGTTCTCCATCGAGCCATTTGAGAATTTCATCTGCCTGTTTATGAGAAGCAATGCCATACCAGATACAATCGAGATTTAGAAAAGTAAAACCATAGTCATGTTTTTCTCCATTGCGGTCAATACAGGCAAAAAAACGTTTTTTGTCATTATCCCAGAACAGAGATTGGGCTTTTTCGCGGACTTTTTGAGCATGTTCACGAAGTTCTTTTGGGTCAAGGGCTAGGGCACCCCGGGGGATATTCCATTCCGGATGTTGCAAAATCGCTTCTTCCATTTCTGCCATAGCAAGTAGGGAAGCATGATATTGATTTGTAGCGTAACAATCATATCCACCAAAAGGTAACAAGTCCCAATAATTACTTCCTATCCCATGCCCTATGTTAAATTTTTTTTCTTTTCCCATGATTTTATAGCCTGGGATACCGTCATGTCCTATCCAGGTGTTAACAATGCAAAGGTTCGTGTCCCCACCTAATTCTTTCCGCTGATATTGTAGTGCTAATCGCATTTTATTAATAACCTGTCGTAAAAAGTCAATATCCCCTGTCCAGTTAAAGTAATACTGACAAGCCAGAATATAAATGGGGTTATTAATAGTATGGCGTGTATCAAAAAGAGAGAAAAAGGAGTCTATAAGGAATGTTCCGGAACATGGTCCGGGTGCTAAACAGAGGCGAATCCGGTCAATAGTTCCATTCCATTGTGGGTGTTTGTAGACAGGAATATGTGAATGAGCCCATCCGGGAGGGGTGAGTGCTGTGTTCTGATAATAGAAATAAATTCTTCTTTTAGGTGAGAAATCCTTATCTCCTACTCGTTTCCATTCCATATAGGGAAGCAGATTGTTTTGTGTCTGAATATCCCGTTTCCACCGCAATTGAAAAAAAGGAATATCCTCAGCAGTTAGATTTAGGCTAAGTTTTGAAGTAAGGGTAGGGGAACCTTCGCCTGTAATTTCCAATTTCCACTTATTTTCAAAGATACCATGCGAAGTCAAATTCTGGAGTTCCCACTGTTTAATAGCATTTTCGCCACATGTAGAATCATTTTTAGCATGTCGTAAATTTTCACCTACCCAACCGGGGACCTGTTCCAGCGGTTGAAAATGCCAGCCTATTCCCTTATCTTTTTGACCGGAGGTCTGTGTCCATAATGGGAAGGGCCAACCGGAATCATGAGCATGAGAAAGATGTTGATGTGTATCAATGTAGCCTTCATCGTCTATTCGGATGGATAGAAGGTCTTCCCGGTGAACCTCCTGTATAGATTTGTTTCTATGTGGCTCTATAAAATCATTTACCCATGTATCTGCACAGAGCAGATATTCTTTATTGAAAAGGGTGTTTCCATTCCCGAGTCTCTTAAAAAGATGGTACCATAGATATTCCGTCATTACGGTGCCTACTTCACTGTCATCTGGAACTACAAAACGAGTAAAATCTTCGGGGAGTAGATAGTCTTCTGAAAAAGAGTAAAAATAAGTTGAGAAAAGGATAGCAATTAGTAGAATGCATAGTTTTTTTAACATAGAAAGTTCACTATTTAAAAAGGTTAATTTGTTAGTAAATATTCATATTTGATAAATTTTTGAACAATGAATAAGTATGATATTATGTAATTTCATAATAGGTTAACAATAGCAAACCTAATATAGGATAGTAAAATATGAAAATGACGGTAATAGGGATGGGGTATCAGGGATTGGTAGTAGGTACCTGTTTTGCAGAAAGTGGACATATTGTAACCTGTGTTGATTGGGATAAAGAAAGGATTTCCTTACTAAAACAGGGTGAAATCCCAATATATGAACCGGGATTGAGCGAACTGGTTTCGCGAAATATCGAGGAAGAACGACTTTTTTTCACAGACTCTCTGGAAGAGGCGGTTCAGAACTGTCTTCTTATTTTTTTATGTATGGACCCTGTGCTTTCTTACTCAACAATAGATGATATTATTAAACCTGTCCTTGATGTAGTGAAGATAATTGCAAGGGTTATGACGGGATATAGGATTATTGTAAATAAGATGACATTACCTCCCGGAACCGCTGATAAAATTAAAGAAACGTTAAGGGAAAATACGCAGCATCCGTTTGATGTGGTTGTTAATCCCGATTTCTTAAAACAAGGGACGGCTGTGGATGATTTTCTTCGTCCTGACCGCGTAGTCGTAGGTTGTGAAGATGTCCGTGTGCAGGAAATAATGAAAGAAATATATAGCCCTTTTCTACGAACAGGTAAACCACTGTTATTGATGAGTTTGCGTAGTGCAGAATTAAGCAAATATGCAACCGCTGTAATGCTGGCTGGACGAATATCCATTATAAATCAAATAGCGGATTTATGCACAGTTTGGGGAGCCAATATTAGTGAAGTAAGAGAAGCCGTTGGAGCCGATAGTCGTATCGGGCAAACATTTTTATTCCCAGGTATCGGTTATGGTGGAATCTGGTTACCACGGGATTTGGACTTGTGTATGCTATTTGCCAAAGAAAAAGGAATATCCTATTATCTTTTTGACGCTATTCAGAAAGTAAATAAGGAACGATGTGAAAAATTCTTATCTGTTCTTATAGAGCATTATAATGGGGATATACAGGGGAAAATACTTACAATCTGGGGCGCTTCATTCAAAGCGAGAACAGATGATATTCGGGATGCTCCTTCGATTTTTATTATAGAAGAACTGTTAAAAAGAAGAGCAATATTAAGGGTTTTTGACCCACTGGCTGGACCTAAATTACGGGAGCGGTTTGGTAATCAAATTGAAATTGCTCCAAAACAATATCCTCCTTTAGAAGGAGCAGAAGGACTTTTAATTCTGACAGAATGGAATGAATTTCGTCGACCGGATTACGAACGCATGGCTCAGTTGATGAAAGAAAAGGTAGTGTTTGATGGAAGAAACCTTTATACACCCAAAACGATGGCTTCTTATGGCTTCCGTTATTATAGTATTGGCAGACCTCCGGTAGGATAAATATAATATGGGCTAATAAATTAAATTCTTTATTTGTAGGGCGAAAAAGTAGGGTTTTAACGGTGGATATATCTCCCCGTGAAGCAATGAAATATTCAGCAGGAATATATGAAACCCACCCGGTTTTTTATGATGACCGTGTGTATCCTTTATTGGTACACCCGATGTATGCGGTAGCATTAACATGGAAAATTTCATCTCGATTTGATGAATATTGGGATACTGCAGGGTTTCCTCTGGATGTCCTGGAAAGGCAAGTGCATTATCTTGAAGAACTACGTTGGTATCAACCTTTTTATGCAGGTGAGACTTTGCATATACAAGGGGAGGTAAAAGCCATTGTTCCTCATTTATCCGGGACATTATTATGGATAGATTACATTGCAAGAAATATGAAAGATGAAATTGTTTTTATTGAAGGATTAGGTGCTTTATTAAGGGATATTCCATGTGAAGATGATGGGAAAGGAAAAGAATTGTTTTTTAGAAATATAAAAATTGACAGGCAAAATGAAAGAACTTTATGGGAAGAAAAAATTTATATTCAATCCATGGACCCTCTAATATATGATGCGTGTAGTGATATCCATTTCCCAATTCATACTTCATGGGCTTTCTCTCAGAAAGTCGGATTATCAGCCCCTGTATATCAAGGAACTGCAACTTTATCCCAATCAGTACGAAAAATATTCGAACATGGTTTTAGCCCTACTCAAACAAGGATTAAATATTTATATGCTCGCTTTTCGTCTTTTGTTTATGGTGGAGATACATTAACAATAAGAGTTTTTAAGGACGAAAGTAATATAAATGATAAGTTGTATTTTGAAATAAAGACGCCGAGAAATGATTATGCAATAAAGAATGGTATAATTATTTTTGGAAAGTAGTATTTAAAATAAAACTATATTTTAGGAGGATAAAATTAAATGAAAAGTGAGGATAGGAAATTACTGTGGCAAAGCGTAGAATATTGGGCTAATGTAAAGCCAGACAGTGATGCGGTTATTTTTGGAGATATTCATCTCACATGGAAACAGGTCAAAGAAAAGACGGATTTGCTTTCTGAGGCATTTGTCTCGATGGGTGTAGAAAAGGGGGACCGTGTTGCATTGTTATCGATGGCTTGTCCTGAATTTATAACATCTTTTATGGCAGCATCAAAGGTAGGTGCTATATGGCAGGGTATTTCTCCAAAATTTTCAAGAGATGAAATTTATTATTTCCTTTCAGACTCTCAACCCAAGGTCCTTTTAGCATTAGACCATTATATGAATATTGACTTACTTGAAATGATACTTGATTTCAAGGAAAAATTCCCATTTTTACACGAAGTTGTTATTATCGGCGACTCAAGAGGAAGTGGACTTATAGAATATAATGAGTTTTTATATCGGGGAAATGAAAAGTACAGGAAACTTTTAAATAAAAGAATTGCTGAAGTAAATGAAAATGACGAAGTTTTATTAATGTATACCTCCGGTTCTACTGGTAAGCCCAAAGGTGTATTACATACCCATCGAGCAGTAATGTGTAGTGCGAAAATAGAAAGCCAATACATGTTTTGGGATTCAGATAGCCGTATTTTACTTCATTTCCCTATCAATCATGTAGCCGCAGATGTGGAAATGGGATATACCGCTATATATAGTGGGGCAACTATTGTTTTAATGGACCGTTTTTTACCTGAGGGTTCTCTTATGGAAATAGAAAAGCATAGAATTACCCATTTAGGGCAGGTGCCAGCAATGTATTTGATGCAAATGAGTACAGCCAAGTTCCGTTCGATGGATTGGAGTTCTATGAAAGTTATGGTCTGGGGAGCGTATGCAGCAAATGAACGAATGGTAAGGGTGTTATCGGAATTAGCCAAAAAAAATAATTTTTTATTATTGACAGGTTATGGTTCTACTGAGGTTTGTGGTTTTACTACCTTCGCAAGTCCAAATGACCCTGTAGAACTTTTATTTAGTTCTACAGGGCGTATTGTTCCTCCATATGAAGTAAAGATTGTGGATGAAGAACGAAAAGAAGTTCCACAGGGGAAAATTGGGGAGATTGCTTTTCGGGGGCCCGTAGTTATGAAAGAGTATTTAAATAATCCTATTGCGACCTCCTTAGTGAAAGATAACAATGGTTGGTTGTATACTTCCGATTTGGGGTGGGTAAACGAGCAGGGATATTTATTTGTTTGTGGACGCAAATCGGAAATGTATAAGACAGGAGGAGAGAATGTCTTTCCTAAGGAAATAGAAGATATTCTGGAAATGCATCCATCGGTATTAATGACTGCCGTAATTGGTGTTCCGGATAGCCTTTATGGGGAAGTTGGGCATGCCTTTATTGTGCCGAAACCAGGTGCTACCATCAAAGAGAGTGAGTTACGGGATTATTGTAGAAGACATCTGGCAGGATTTAAAGTGCCGCGAAGATTTGATGTTCGTCCTGTTTTACCTATGCTGGCGAATGGCAAGATTGATAAAATGACACTTCGCCAATGGATTGCTTCATAATTTCACGAATGCTTTTGTGTAGATTGAATTTCGATAAATTTATCCCACAAAGGCTGTTCAATATAGAGGTAGCGAAAAACACCGGGACGAATGGTATATATTTCTTTCATATAGGGCATGTTTAAACTTTTGTCAAATTTCTGCATTAATTCCGGTGATACTATAAAAAAAGGGATGTTGTCGATATTCGAAGGTATTTTAGACCAGAACCCCTTTTTATCAATTTTGCGTAGATACCATGGGATGGGCCAGTAATCGTTTATTGGGTCTATTACAAAAACAATAGGCTCTTGATTTTCTTTAATAAGAATATCAGATAATTGATATATACGGTTCATCATTTTAACAAGAGATGTGCTTGTATGTGCATATACATACGGATTGGAAATATCTGCGAAATAAATAAAATTCCCCTGATATGTTTGATAAGACAAGTGATATATCCCTGCCAATAAAATAAGGGATAAAATAGAACGTGTCCATATTTTACTAAATTTTTGCCATAATGCCTGAAATCCGATGCCTGCAAATATTATCATACCCAGAAGAGGGAAGAGTATATTCCAGGGAGTTTTGTAAGGTATGAGTGAAAATATAAGGAAGGTTGTAAAGAAAGGAACGAATGAAAAAATGTAAAACGATGATAAAATATGTTCTTTTACGTCACATTTCTTTTTTATAAATATTTTGATTAAGAAATATAAAGAAAAAATAATTCCGATACAACATAAGAGAATTATAAATCCTTCTGACCATACAGGTCCTACGGTTTTATTAAAATAAATCAAAATTTGTAAGTAGTACCACCATGGTTTGTCATGAATCCCGGAGGACCCTTCTCCACTTGCCCTGAATAGGTAAGTCTGATAAGCACGGAAAAAGTCCAACAATCCCTGTTTATTGGTGAAGAAGGAAGAAAATAACAAAAGCCAGGGAATAAAGAATGCTATGGAGAAAACAATGATATGTTTACATATCTCTTTCCATGTTAAAGAATGAAAAAGAACTACAGAATCTGTACCCGTAAATGGAGAAGTTTTAATTAAGTAAACGGAAGTTAATATAAAAGATAAAGTGGTAGTAAAGAAGACTATGAGAGCGGTTTCTTTTGTAGCAAAAGCAAGGGATAAAGTAGTACCTGTAAAAATTGCCGAAAGAGTATTAGGTTTGCTGATATAAAACCATAGTGAGGATATAAATAGATATGAGAATAAGACAAAAAGGGTTTCATGAACATAATAACGGCTGTAAAAGAAGAATGCATGAGAGACTGCAAGAAGAATTGAAGATACAATAAATCCAATAAGCCCGATATATTTTTTTATGGGTAAAAGGGATAAAAAGATTAATAAGCTAAAGAGAATGGGAACTGCACGGAACATTATTTCATTCGTATCACGAAAATGATGAACCCCATAAAAATAAAAAATAGGTAGTGTAGCATAGTATAATAAAGGACCATGATGTTCATGTGGGTCATATTTATAAAGCCCTTTTTCCAGCAATATGCCTGCTTTATAGGCTTGATTGGCTTCATCGCAATGCATGGGGCGAATCGAAATTCCATAAAAACGGGAGATGAGAACGGAACATAAAAATAATAGGTAGATTAAAACAAAAAGATATTTTAGGAATTTTGTCTTATACATATTTAACATGTTTTTTTTTCTATTATGAGCAACTGTAGTTCAAAAGGCAAATTTCTTTTTATTAAATAGAAATGCCACCTTTAATTATTAAAGGTGGCACCTTGAAATCATGTATGAAGAGTATTAATTATTTCCCGTAAACTTCTACTTCGATATAGTGATTCATATCATTGTAAGAATTGCCATTACTGTATAGCCGGATATACTTTCCTTTGACGCCTTCATCGATACCAATAAGTCTTCCTTTATTATTTTCAATAAATTCCTTATCTTTCCCAATACCTAAACCGGCGGAATTATCGTAGTCATTATTGTAGACCTGTTTGCCACCATCTTTAAATTCAGGGTCGTTTCCAACGGTTACGATGAAATCTTTATATACACGTTTGCCTTCGTGGAAATGCCATACGACGATTGCATAAATGGTATATTCTTTGTCAAGTTCTATTTGGACCCATTGTAAACCAGAGGGAAGTTCAACAACACTTTTTTTCCCATAATCTTTGTCGCCGTCTGTGATTTGTTTTAATTGACCACGAGTTGGAGGGACGCTACTGGTTACAGGCTTATCTTTGGAAATAAGCGTAACACCCTCGGGAACATAATAAGGTGGGCGGTCTTTGTAATCTTCTTCTTCTAGATTGGGGCTATAATAATCAATGGGAGTTCCACCGAAGAATGGTTCTGGAAGTTCAAGTTTCAATTCAATTTTCCCCGATGGAGGATTACCATCTGCATATACAGATGGAGAAGCCAGAATAAAAAGAACCATTATTCCCATAAAAGAAAAGGCATAATACATTTTGTTTGTGTAATTCATAATAAACTCCTTCTAAAATTTTAAGTTGATATTATTTAGTGATTTGACCAAATTCATTTCCAGTCCAAGGATGACGAAATATTTTAACATATTTTTAATCATGTATTCATCTTGTGATGTTATATGAATTCTATGTATTATATCTATTGATAAATACGAAGGTTTAAAATTTTATATTTACATTTTCATATAAGTTTTATATAAGTGAGAAAAAAATAGATATTGTTTAGTAAAAGTAGATATTTTTTTGAAAGGCTGAGTAGACTAATTTTGTTTCGCTAAATAAGATATAATGAAAAATTTTGATATTGAGTTTAACATATTTCAAAGATTAGTTGAATTTCATTTTGACAATTGTGTATAAATGGTGGTAAATTATTATTTACTTATCATTAAGTATATAAACAATTGAAAATCTTAACCAAGATGAGGGTAAGACCTATGGCTACAAAAGAGGATTTAAAAGCAAAAGATGCAGCAATGGAACTCGCTGAAGAGGCGCGTGAAACAGAATGGAAGTTTCCCAGTTTCACCGCTGAAATGTTCCGTGGTAATTTCCGCTGGGATTTACTACATCCCTATCCGGCTCAGTCGGAAGAAGACAAGAAAATCGGCGATGAATTAATAGCAAAAATCAAGGATTTTCTGGATAAGTATGTTGACCCGGTTGAGATAGATAAAACAGGTGTCTATCCCAAAGAAGCGTTAGAAAAGATGAAGGAGATGGGTTTGTTTGGAATGAAAATAAAACCGGAATATGGAGGTTTAGGTTTATCGGTTACAAATTACGCTCGTGTATTATCATTTATTGGAAGTTATTGCCAAAGTACAATTACATGGCTTTCTGCACATCAAAGTATTGGTGTTCCGGAACCTTTACGGATCTTCGGCACAGAGGAGCAGAAAAAGAAGTATTTACCTCGTGTAGCAAAAGGTGAAATTTCTGCCTTTGCATTAACGGAACCGGAAGTAGGTTCAGATCCGGCACAAATGAAAACTACAGCCACTCCTTCTCCTGACGGTTCTTATTATCTTCTGAATGGAGTTAAGTTATGGACAACCAATGGTCCGGATGCGGATGTAATTGTTGTGATGGCTAAAACTCCACCGAAAATAAAGAATGGTCGTGAAATTCCTCAAATCACAGCGTTTATTGTTGAAACAAGTTGGCCTGGTGTTGAAGTTGTTACCCGTTGCAAATTTATGGGTCTTAAAGGGCTTTCCAACGGTATGTTGAGATTTAATAATGTGAAAGTGCCTACAGAAAATATTATTGGCAAGCCGGGTATGGGGTTGAAAATAGCTCTTACTACATTAAATACGGGTCGTTTAGGTGTCCCATCCGCAGGTGTCGGTGCAGCAAAGAGATCCCTTGAAGATGCGGAATGGTGGGCTAAGAATCGTGTTCAATGGGGCAGACCGATAGGACAACATCAAGAAATTGCAAAGAAAATTGCTGATTTCGCCGCAACTACATTTGCAACACAGGCTATGGTATTTATTACATGTTCTTTTGCTGATAAGAAGAATGCGGATATTCGATTAGAGGCTGCGGCATCAAAATATTTTGCTACAGAGTTCGGTTGGAAGGGTATGGATGACTTACTTCAGATATTAGGTGGTAGAGGGTATGAAATGGCAGAATCCCTTTATAATCGTGGTGAAAGGCCATTCTTTGTTGAGCGTGTTATGCGCGATATGCGTATAGGTAGAATTTTTGAAGGTTCATCCGAGATTATGCATTTAATTATGGCTCGTGAAGCATTAGATACTCACTTCAGTTTGGTGATGCCGATAATGAAGCCTCAAAAAGGTCAAAGCATGGTTAAATTAATATGGAATGCGTTGAAATTTTATATAAAGTGGTATCCGAAATTATGGATGCCTTCATCCACGAATTTCAATGTGAAAAAATTAAATTCTACAAATAGAGACCATCTGAAATACACAGCGAAGACATGTAAGAGACTTGCTCGTAGCATATTCCATACAATGGCTAAGTATGGTCCGAAATTAGAGAATGAACAGTTAATTCTGGGGAATTATGTGGATATTGGTGTTGACCTATTTGTGATGGCTTCCTGTTTGTCCTATGCGGAGTATTTAATGAACCAGAATCCCAATGATGATTCGCCACAAGATTTAGCGGATTTGTTCTGTAAGAATGCACGTCAGAGAATTGAGAACAACTTCAAGGCTGTTAAGAAGAATCACAATTATATGTATCGGAAAGTTGGTGATAAATTATTAGAAGGGAAATACCGCTGGTTAGAATTCGATGTATATGAAGGTTTACCACCGAAATATCGTGATTATGAAAAGAACCTTCCTATACCTGCAGAAGCACCTGATAACTCTAAAACCGAAGCAAAGGCGTAGTTTCGGTTGCTTTTAGATAATAAAGTGAGAGGGATTTAAAGAATTCCCTCTCACTTTTTATTTGTACTTTCCTATGAAAGCATTCCAACGAATTTTGAAAAGGTCACAAAACATTTTAGATGAGTCTTTTATTGGATGGACACGTGACTCTTTTCGATTTCTCCAGCGTGTGGGGACTTCTTTAATTTTTAGTCCATGTTTTTCAGCAATGAAAAGTATTTCAGCATCAAAACTGAATCGCTTTAGTGTTTGCCTTGGAAAAACAATACTTATAGATTTTTCATTAAAACATTTACAACCACACTGAGTATCCTTAAAATGGGTGAGACAGAAGAGACGAAGTATGAGATTATAGATTTTACCCATTGTTTGACGATAGAATGGTTGAGGAATTTCAATGATAGAATCAGGTAAAGCCCTTGAGGCAATAGCTATATCGTATCCATTGTTAATTTCACGGATAAGTTTTTCTACTTCTTCAATTGGGGTAGAAGCATCTGCATCGTAAAAACAACGAATATTCCCATTTGTGTGGTGTAACATGGCTTCTTTAACAACACTTCCTTTTCCCCGATTTTGAGGGAATGCAATGACTCTTACTATCCCTTTATATTGTTCTGCCCACTTTTGTGCGAGTTGAACGGTATTATCTATACTCCCATCATCTGCAATGACTATCTCAAAAGAATAAGATTGTTTTTGGAAATAGTCAAGGGTATATTGTAATGTTGTTTCAATCTCTTCTTTTTCGTTATATGTGGGAATTATCAGGGAAAAAGAAAACAAGACAATACTCCTTCTTACCTCTTTCTAATATTTATTTTATACTAATCTATAGTATTAATTTGCTGGTTTGTACCAGATGTTTCTATAACGAACAGCATCCCCGTGGTCTTGAAGCATTAAAACGCCTTTGGGTGCTTCCTGATCGCTTACACCTCCCGGGGTCGGTCCTTTTAGTTCTACATTGTCATGAATAAGAATGCCATTGTGATATACGGTGATAAAGGCATTCTTAATTTTTTTGCCATTTTCATCATATTTTGGAGCTGTGAAAGTAATATCATAGGTTTGCCATTGTAATGGGGGAAGAGATGCACAGACTTTTGGTGTAGCAGATTTATAAATACCTCCGCAAAGATTATCCGCCGGCAAATCACCAAAACTATCTAATACCTGAACCTCATATCTTCCAAAAACATAAACGCCACTATTTCCTCTTGCCTGACCTGTTTCATTGGGCATAAAAGGACACATAAACTCGACATGGTATAACCCATCTCCATATTCTTCTTTTGTACATAAACTTGTGGCTACAGTACGTGCGGAACCGTCTTCAACCAATTGCCAGTGAGGTTTTAAATCCCACATATCCAGACTTTTACCATCCATAAGGACAATAGCACCTTCAGGGGGTTTTTGTCCTAAAGTGGGTGGTTGTAAAAATACTCGTTTCATTTCAAATTTTGCTTTTTCTTTCCCCTGTTCGATAGTGCCTATAAATACCTCATTTTTAATTTGTCCTGTTACTTTCCCTTTACCTCCGAAGTTGCCTTTAAAATCTACTTCGCCATCAAAATTGATTTCTGCCATTCTTTTGGCTTTTTCTTTATCCTGTTCCATAATCCCTGCGGGTCCGGAAGGTGCTTTTATTCCTTTAATCTCTGCCCTTTGTTCGGGGTCAGAACCCTGAGTATAGAGCAATACACAACGATACCTGCCACCTCCTTGGGCTACAACTTGAGCCCTGAGACTTTTACCATCCCAGTTTTTCCCTGAAATAGTTCCCTGATAATTACCCATTACTAAATCATCATCTTCATCTGCTATAGCAGATGTAACGAACATAATAATTGCAGTGAATAAAAAAAGAAACAAAAATTTTTGTTTTAAAGAACACATGATATATTCCTCCAGAATTTATAGTTTTTTGTTGGTAAGGATACTTATAATCCCATGTTAACATTATACTTTAATTGAAGTAATTATGAAAAATGGAATTTATGTAATGACTTCAATGATAAGGAGATAGTTTCATCAAGAATGATAATGCTTCTTTTTCTGTTGTTTACAAAGGGATACATGGAGAAGTATATATGAATACAGGCATAAACCCTTGAAACGGGCAATTAAGATGCGTGTCAAAGATTGAAAGAAACCCTGAGAGATGGGCTTAAATTCTTTATGTATTGAATATACGAAGGAATGTTTAGCACCGGATAATTTACATAACATAATTTGACGAGGACTTTCGAATAGTACCGTGAACTGGTCTAATCGTTGGGAGCGAATTATTTTTATGATATTCAGAAATATTTTTATTCCTTTTAATAAGGGGATATGCTGTCCACTCCACGGTAAGGGTACAATAGATACAGGAAGTTTCTCAAAGTAATAAGAAGGGAAATCTTCCGGAATGAATAAAATAATATTATCCTCAGGAAATTGTTCAACAAGAAAATGTATCGCTTTCAAGAAATGGGGACCATAACTATAAAATAAGCCAACTTTCATAATTTATTATTTCTCCTTTGACAATACATCTTCAATAAGAGGTAGATAGTATTTATCAATGATTATATCCCATATGTAATTTTCTAACACCGATTTTCGAGCATTTTTTCCTAAAGTCATTTTGATTTGAGGATTGTTAAGGAGTAAGTTTAATTTTTCCGATAATTCGAGTGGATTGCCAGGTTCAAATAAAAGACCATTTTGATTATCCAATATAGTTTCTTTTAGTCCGCCAATCTTACTGGCAATAACTGCTTTTCCTAAAGCCATTGCTTCTAAGGCGGTTATTCCAAAGGGTTCAGCCCAATGACTGGGAATAACACATATATCGGATTGTCTGTATATATTAAATAGTTCTTCACGAGAGAGCCATCCTAAAGGTAGAAACCAGTCATTATAGAGTTTAAGATTGAATGAAGTTACATATATCTTAAAATCTTTTCTTTTCTGATAAAGAATATTTCCCGCTTCATATAGTACACCCATTCCTTTAGATGGGTCATCACACCTGCCTGCCATGAAAATTATTTTTTCTTGAGTTTGATTATTTTTGAATGCCGGTTGCCCAGTAATATATTCTTTTTCAATACCACCGGGGATTACAACTGTATCAATACCTTGTTCTAATAATTCTGTTTGGAGGTCTTTATTATAAACAATAACTTTTTTCCACTTTTTGACTATATGTAAGTATGATTTAAGAAAAGACCAAGAAAAACTTTTACTCTGGATGTAGTCTTTTGTCCATGTATTATACATTCCCGATAATAGTTCTTTTTTTAAGCCTTCTAAGGAACATTGGAGGCAATAATCGGGTGTCTTGAAGATATTTTTAGGACAATGTTTATTATCTTTAAATCGTAAAGGACTTCTAAGACAAAACAATTCATGAGCAAAAGTTCTAGAAATAATCGGAATATCGGAGAAAACTGCTTTTATGTTTTTACTAATGGGTATCTTTATTAAATAACCATGCTGTAAAAAAATTAAAGAAGGTTTATATTTTTGTATAAGGCGACACACTTTTTCTGAAATGATATTGACATTCCAATTTGAAGAAGGTATCGAAATGCGAACAGATGGGAAAGGTAATTGTTGAGGGTCAAAATTACCTCTATCCGAAGAGTGTTCTTCGGCAATTCCTATAAACAAAATATCAGAATCTCTTTCTGCAAAAAGTTTTAATATATTAAAAGTATCTATATCAGCACCACCATTCGGGGGCCAGGAAAAATTGAAATCAATAAATATAATTTTTGGAATTTTATCCAATGGATGTATCCCGTTGTGTATTGATTAAAAAGGTATTCTGTTTCATCAACTCTTTTTCGTAGTAATTTGTGATAATACTTCCCCAACTGTAATTATTGAGAACATGTGATTGTGCTTTATTTCCCATTTCATTTCTGAGGGTATCATTTGATAAGAGTAGGTCAAGATAGTTCATTAGAGTTTCGTCGTCATTAGGTGGAAATAAAAAACCTGTTTCTCCATGAAGAATCGTTGTCCTTAATCCTCCGATATTACTTGCTATAACAGGACTCCCTGTAGCCATGGCTTCTAATGCGACAATTCCAAAGGGTTCTTCCCAGATACTGGGAACAACACAAATGTCCATTTCAGAATAAACATGGGGTAATTCTTCATAGTCGAGCCATCCTAAAAATTTTATCCAATCTGGAAATCCAAATTTCCAACCTCCGGTGCAAAAGAGTTCAAAATCGTTTCTTTTCTTTCTTAATTTTTCACATGCTCTATATAAGACATGAAAACCTTTTGCGGTGTCCTCAATTCTGCCAGACATGAAGATTTTTTTTGTTACATTATTTTTGTTTTTTTCTATGTGAAAATGTTCTGTATCTATTCCCCCCGGAAAAATAAGTATTTCGGGATGGTAACATTTCCATGTATTTGCCATTGTATCAGAAGATACGATAATTTTTTGAACCTTTTTGAGGGCATTTGATAATATTTCTGAATAATTTGATTTGTAGGCTTTAGTGAGTAAGTATTCTTCTATCCATACGTTTATTTCAAATTTCAATAATTTTTCTTTTTGATGGTATAGCCCACATTTTTGGCAGATGTATTGTGCAGAAAGGTAATCCAGAGGACAGGGTTTGTTATTTAAAAATTTTAGAATATCTTTTTGACAGAGAAGTTCGTATGCATATTGTCGCCAGATTATAGGAAAAGGAGTATTATCAAAGAATAAAGTAATGACAGGTTTTAGAAAAAAACAATCTCCTATAATAATCCAGTCGGGTTGATGATGGGATACTGATGAAAGTAAGAAATTTTTAAGGATGTCAAAAGAATGATTATCGGAAAAATCTACTGTAATTTTTTTTGCAGGGAATGGTAAGGAATCTGTCTTAAACATTCCCCTATTTTGCATAAAAGAAGAGATTGAAAGAAGTAATACTTCATGATTGTTTTTAGAGAGTTGTTTCATGACATTAAAAACATCAACATCAGCTCCACCACGAGGAGGCCAGTTAAATAGTAAATCAATGAAACAGATTTTCATTTGTTGATAATCCGATAATGTTTATTAGCGATGTTTTTGTGAACCATACCATTGGCTACCACCGTGGTCAAGATGAAGGACGGGAACGCCTATTAAACGATGTTCAGGTCCGAACATTTCCACGACAGACCTTCCAAAAAACCAATCCGCACCTTCAAAATGGTTAAAATCAGGATATTGTATTTTTTGAAAGACTTCTTTTCTACAACATTGGCAGTATCCAATAGGAATCCCATCGGCCTCTCTTCTTCGCCATTCACCGGGTCCTTCAAGTAGGGTATTAAATTGTTCCCATGGGTGGATAAGTCCTAACAGTATCTGGGAAGTGATTTCCGGAGTCAACATTTTTCTGCCATCCGGAGCAACGAAGTAAATGTCAGGTTCAATTTTATCCATCGTATAAAGAAAATCAGGATGAAGAATGATATCCGCATCAATTAAAATCGTCCAATCAGCAGAGCATAACGGCAAAGAAGCATTGATTAAGAAACCTTTCGATTTCCAGTAACTTGGGCTGAAAGGAGAACGAACAACTTTGATATTGGGGAAAGTAGATTCAAAACAGTCAAGGACATCATCAGTGGCATCTAAATCAGGAACATAAGCAACAACGACTTCTATCTGATTTAAATCAAATTGTTTTTGATGAGCAATGCTTAATAAAGAAGCCCGCAGACGATTTGAATATCGAGAGCAAACATATAAAAAGGAGAATTTAGGTTTAGTTGTTTTGATTTGCTCGGACTCTTTTTCAGGTTTCCATAAGGTTATTCCCTGGGTGACAATTTCTCCATCAATATTCCAGATAGATATACGAGGCTCTAATTTCTGGGGTAATCTTGGTGGGACTAATGAAGCATTAAAGAATTCTGTAGGATAAACAATTTCTTTATCTCGAATAAGTATATAATGCCCTTTTTCATTTATATGTAATGTCAGTTTATGACTTTGGGCTATCATCGGACAAACAATTTTTATATGAGGTCCGAAACTAAACCCGATTTGCTCTGCAAAACCACCTCCAAAAGTGATAGAAATTGTTAGGGGTGGTTCTGTTTTACAAAGAGGGGTACTTTGTAATTCGCCACAATTAAAAGAGAACCAACGGACTGCTCCGGGCATATAATGGGTCATTCGATTTTCAATCTCATAATCCTCAGGAGCAATTTCTTTCCAGGGTTTATGATGTAGTGTAATTTGAATACCTTCTTCATAAAGTTGTTCCAATGTTGAGAATCGAGAACGCTTTTCATAATCGGTTTGCATGGAGTATCGAAATGCATGAATACGAAAGAAAAGAGGATTTCTAATGGGATTTCCCGAAGATGGTTTAAGTTCAAACTGTGATACCCAAAAAGGATTATTTCCTTTATCACAGATGTATCTAAGATAACAGTTTGAACAAATTCCCCATTCCTTTTCTTTCTTTTTTTGTTCGTAAATTATCCGCTGTTCTATCTGGTTCGTGTTTTCGGGGAGTGTTTCATAATTTCTTCGCCATTTTAAGTGTCGTGTGAGTTTATGCCATGCCCAGAGAGGAATGTATAATGCGGGATGATTTAATATCCAGGGGAGGACTATATTATCAATACCGCTATGAAATGATATTTTTTCTCTCAACTTCATTTCTAATATTTTGCGAATCTTGTATGTGCGGAATTTCCATAACATTTGAGCAAATTCAAATGCAGGTTGTGTGTAAAAATCGGAATCTGCGTAGAACTGAGAAGAATTTACAATACAAGCAGTATATAGAGATTCTAATACGCAGAAGGGTATTCCAAGTATACTCAAAGGAATTTGTGAATGAATTAATTTCTGAACGAGTTCATTTATTTTTTTTATCTGTTCCTTAGCAAGTATGTTTGATTTTTTGAATTTATTGGAGAAAGGAAATGTTTCAAATAAAACGACCGATGCCACAGATTTAAAAGATTCTATTTCTATAAATGGTTTCAACTCTAATAGATAGGAAATGGAAGAATATATTCTTAGAGGTATATCTAATTTTTGACATGTTTTTATCCATGTATAAATTTGTGATTGTGTATGATTGGATATAAGCAGAAAAATGTCTAAAATTCCAGCTTCTTTGAATATTTCAATATTTTGTGGAGGCTCAGAAAGGGTTGTTCCCCAGGATATTTTGCATTGAAATTCTTGTTTTGTAAAATTGCTTAAATCCGACAGTATTTTCAGATTATCGTCAATCTCAGAGAAGAAATCAATTTTTTCTACTTTGAATTGGTCATATTGAATACGCCCCCATTTTTTTAAGTCTTCTAAGGGAATTATTTCATCATAATGATTGGTATGGAAAAGAAATCCACGTGTAGGTGGAAAAATTTTTACTGAATGCAATGTTAAATCGTCCATATCTATAATAATGTTAATGTTTTAAAAAATTTTTGTTTTTCGGACTAAATTATATAAAAGAGGAAAGCGATTTTGCGTTATCATTTTTATTAACATCCATCGTCTTTGCCATTTCCATCTACCCTTAGGATACATTGCTTTATCTCTAAACCTTTCATTCCAGAAATAGCATACAGTACTACATCCTTTACAGCCATTAATACCAATGGCATGAGAAATTTCTTTCTTTATATTCAGATTTTCTATGATTTCGTCTATGGTCCTATTATTTATGTTTCGGCTTTTATCTTTTACCCATGGATAATGCCAGCAGGGAAGAACCCATCCTTCTTCATCAATACCTAAATGAGTAGTAGGAATAGGACAATTTTTTCCCGGATGCATGATAAGGTCAGGGTAACGAAAACTCAATTCAAAGCCTTTTATCATTTCCTGGGATAATGAAACATGTTTATTCGCCAATGAATCTCTTTGAAGGATTTCATATAATTGATTTAGGGCTTCTGGCAAATTATCAAGAGGAACTAACTCCTTTTGGTGGTAAGTTTCTGCAAAAGAAAAACCGTGCCATACAAGCGGGTACTTTTTGAAATATTCGTATGTTTCTATAGAATGGTTGAAATTACTTTTTTGAATAACTGTATTTACTGCGACCTTCGCACCGTTTTCTATTAAAGATAAAAACACTCTGTTTGTTCTTTCAAAATTTCCTTCTCCTCGAATGTAGTCATGAACTTTACCGACACCGTCAATAGATATATTTAAAATTACATTTTTATGTTCTGCATAATAATGAATGTCCTCCTCGGACAATTTTGTTGCATTTGTTAGAATCCAAATTTCTATGGAATTTCGGGAGAGATTGTCAATTAATTCTTTTAGATAGGGTAATAGAGTAGGTTCTCCACCTCCAATAACAACTCGTTTTACTTCGTTACGCAGTGCAAAGTCTGCGATATGCAATGCCTGTTCCCGTGTAAGACTTTTTTTGTCACGGACAATAACAGGACACATTCGGCATTGCAGATTACAACAAGAAGTGGCACAAATAGTAATCTGTTCCCAATTATAAAAATTTTCTGTCATAATTTTTATTATTCAATTCTGCAAATAGTGGTGATAATATATTAAAGTATACCATTGAATAAGAGTGTAATATAAATTGATGAATATTATGTGAATAAAGAAAGGAAAATATGGCTTACGAGAAGGAGTGTTCCAATCTATTGCAGTATTGTGTTGAAGGGCAATCCCCGTTGTATGAGATTGTTTTTTTTCTTACCAATCGGTGCAATCAGCGATGCCTTACCTGCTGGCAATGGGAGGATGATTTTAAGTCAGTAGGAAAAGAATTACCCGATGAGATGTGGATGAAATTATTGCAGGACTCCATCACGATGGAAGCCAAACATTTATATATTGTGGGAGGTGGTGAACCTATGGTGCGCGGGAATCTTGTAATAAAATTAGCAGAATTAGCCAAACAGAATGGAATGTTTTGTGTTCTGCATACTAATGGAACCTTATTTAAAAAAGAGCAACTGGATAAACTAATTTCTTTAAAATGGGACCAGATAATTTTCAGTATAGATGGTCCTAATCCGGATGTTAACGATTTTATCCGTGGGGAAGGAACTTTTGATAAAGCATTTCAAAATTTGAAGTATATTAGCCAGAACAGGAGTAAGTTGCTTCCCGATTTGGGAATTAATTTCACGATAACAAATACAAACTATCTATATTTAGAAGAAATGGTCAGTTTGGCATTAGAGGCAGGTTGTGGAGGTATTCATGCTACATTGGTACAACCTTTTAATAAACAAGCGGAAAAATTTGTATTGGAAAAGGAAGAAATAGAGAGATGCAAGGAGATACTTTTATCTGCAAAAACAAAAGCGGAAAGTGTAGGGCTTTATCATACATTTGATTCTATTCTTGGAAGTTTTGAAGGAATAAACAATAGGTCCGATGAGGGCGAGAATAAAGATGATTTAAACAATGAAAAGACTATCCATTTTGTAGATACTTATTGTTTTGAACCCATGCTCTCAATGACCATTTCTGCTGATGGAAGAGTCAGTCCTTGTTGTATGTTCTGGAATAAGGACAATCCATCGGTTCATGATTCTTCTTTATCTGAAATATGGAAGGGTCCTTTTTTTACCACAATCAGGGTGCAATTGCAGAAAAAAAAGAATAATATTCCTGAAATTTGTCTCAATTGTCCCTCACAACTTCGTCAACGTAGTGAAAATATCAGGAAAGAATTAAAAATAAGGGGGGAGAAGAGTGCAAAAAATCCAATTTTATTAACAGTTCGCTTTCTGAACCGAGTTAAAAAAGAAGGTTTTGCTTCTGCTTTAAAACGAGTGAAGGAATGGCTATATATCCGCACTGGAAGGGTTTAATAATTGTAAAGTCAGGATGGGTTGTCTTTTTGAACTTGTTTTTTTCCTTCTTTCCAGCCGGAAAGGTGTGATATTCGCTGGAAAAGGGTAAGTAGCAGAATTTCAAAAGTATTTTTGTAGGATAGTTTTTCTTGCCTACATTTGTTCCATTGATATTTCATATCACGAATACCGCTACGGATACCTGTTATAGGTGGAAGCATAAGATAGCCAGGCCAGTAATTTTCATAATCGGGCATTTGTTCCGGATTCGGGTAGATTTCATCTATGTTCAAGCAACGATGAACTACTATACTACAACCGAAACCATAGTTATACCATGTTCTAATGAAGGCACGAAGATTAGTATCAAAGTCGTGGTATACAATAGCATCGGGTTGGAAAGAGAAACGCCATCCTTTTTTCCACAGGTGAATACTGGCGAAAATATCTTCCCCACCAGGATTACGTATATTACCTGCGAACCCACCTGCTTCGAGCAAGGGTGCTTTTAAGAAAGCACAGTTACAGGTAACAAGATAGTGAAGTTTTTCGGGAGGTTCTAATACACGATGAAATAAAAAATGTCGTGCAAACATAGATTTTTCAGATACTGCTTTTACTCTACCACCTACTCCAATGATTCTTTTCTCGATATTGATTGCAGAGGTAATTCTGCTTAACCAGTGGGGATGAACCCTGCAATCGGAATCTGTGAATGCAACAATATCTCCACGAGATATTTCCAGTCCTGTGTTACGAGCAACGCCGGGACCTCTGTTCTCAGGCATACGGTAATACCTGAATTCATAGAGATGCCATTGTTTCGCCCAGTTCTGGCATATTTCGGGTGTTGCATCCGTAGAAGCATCATCAATAACAATAACTTCATACGGTTTTTCGTATTCTAATGAATCCAATGAATGAAGAAGGTGTATTAGCCTATTATGGTCATTATATGCAGGAACAATTACCGAAGTTTTGATTTCATTCATTTATTTAACATCCTGATTCATATTTTCTTTCACTTGAAATTGAATACCACCATTAAACAAAAAATGAGTACCTGTATTTAAGTGAAATATAGATTTTTGTTCAGGAGTGGCAATAGCCTGAATTATTCTTGCGCTTAAAGAGTATTCAGGGTTAATAGCACTCATCCGGAAGGTGTTTTCTTGATGAGTGAAAAGACAGATTGATGGCAAATATTCTCCCTGTGCTTTTATATAAAGAGATGGGTTGTAATTTTTATTTAAATGTCGATATTCAGTTTGTTGAGGTAAAATTTCCGGGAAAAGCCCCTTTTCCAAACTTGTTTCCCATTGATTATATATATAAACCAACCCTACTGAAATATTGTATTCGTCTAAATCAATTTCTTCCATAGTTTCGCACCATATTTTAGTATTAAGACAATCGGTCTGGTGGTCAGGTGTTAACTCCCATTTTAATTTAATAGGGAAGCGTTGAGATTCCCCTTCCATTATCCATGTATCGCCTTTTTTATAAGGTGCTTTCCATAGAAATGTCTGGCTCAGGAACCACATTCCCTGAAGACGAAATTGTGTGTGAAAATGTACCGCCTGAGTAATAGGTTTCATTGTATTTTTATCTATAAATTCAATATTTCCCTCACCTAATCGAATCTCGATGTGTTTTAAATGTATGGTCCTTTGTTGAAGCCATAAAGATTTCCATGACTCATAGTGTTCTTTTGTAGCGATGGAAATTTTAATGTTGCCGATAGAATGTGTCCCGAATTTCTGAAGATTGCTTGTTTCCGGAATCTGGAGATGACAATTAATAAATCGTGAACGTCCTATATAATCTGTATTGCCTATTGTAATAGATATCCCGGGTTCACTGGATTCAAACTCTATCTTCAAAAGAGGGTAGTCTGCATGATTACATAGTAAAAATGCAGAATTTTCACCTATTTTAGGAGGGACCATAGGAACCCAACCTAAATTTCCGGGCAGAATAGGAGCAAACTTACCTTCATTACCTGCATAAAAGAAATGGTCATATACCTCCGGTAGAAAAATACGAAACTCTAATGCCTGTAAAGGGATTTCTTTTAACAATTTATAGGAAGGTGATAAGAGAAGTGAATTATTTTCTACGGTTGCTTTCCATTCCCATTGTAATGGTAAACGGTATAAAGTTCCACTACTAACGAATGTTTGTTTTTCTCTCTCTAAAACAGACCAATCTCCCATAGATGAATTATGGATTTGATGAAGATGAACAACTATCCCTTCTATACCTAGTGGAGATGTAATTTCTTTTTTGGAATAAAACAAAGAGATTTTCCCATGACTAAAAATGGCTTCAAGATTTTCCCTGTCATTTGAAATAGTGTGTATTCCTTCTGCTCTACCAACCTGTCTCAAATAAAAATCAATAGTGGCTGATACAGAACCACGGTTTATTAATTTTCCATGGTCAAGTAAAAAAACACGATTACATAAAGCATTAACAGTGCCAAGGTCATGGGATACAAAAACAATAGTTTTTCCCTGTTCCCGAAGTTCCCCTATACGATAACGACATTTGCGTTGAAATTCTTCATCCCCTACAGACAATACCTCATCCACAAGAAATATATCCGGGTTTACAAAGGAGGCAACTGCAAAACCGATACGAACATACATACCACTACTGTATGTATCAACAGGCTGGTCAATAAATTCACGTATACCTGAAAAGTCTATAATTTGTTCAATGACTTCATTAACCTGTGCTTTACGCATCCCTAATAGACCTGCATTGAGATAAATATTTTCTCTCCCTGTAAGTAAAGGATGAAATCCAGCACCTAATTCTAATAATGATGCTACTCTGCCAAAAACGCGAACTCTTCCTTCTGTGGGGATTGTAACTCCAGCAATAATCTTTAAAAGAGTACTTTTACCGGAACCGTTTTTCCCTATAATTCCAACCGTTTCTCCACGATAAATATCAAAGTTAATATTATCAAGGGCACGGAATTTTTCTGTTGTTTTCCCCCGAATCCAGTCCAACAAACCACCCTGTCCTCGGAGGTCGCGAAACCCCCTTCGTATAGGATATTCTTTAGAAATGTTTTTTAGTTCTATAATAGGTTCATTCATCATTTATAAATAATCCGAAAAGGTTGCAGATTGCCTTCTAAAAATGTATATCCCAATAAGAAAACAAATAATGCTGATTATTGCGGAGTATATCAGAAAAGAGAATTGAGGTGTTTTCCCATAAAGAATGCTTTCCCGGAGATTGGTTAGTATTCCTACCATGGGATTTAAAATATACAGGTAATAAAACCATTGAGGAAGTGATTGATTATCACATGCTTGACGGACCCATTCTAACGGATAAAAAACAGGAGAAGCGTAAAAACCAAAAGTTAAACCTACATTAACCATGTTTCCTATATCTCTAAAATGTATATGTCCAGCAGAAAGGATAAAGCCCCATCCAGCGGAAAACATGAATAAAATAGGAAAAATAATTGCTATCCAAAAAATATGTAGAGATATCGTTTTTTGTAATAGGAGATGTATAGATATTAATGTTATAAAACCAATAGATAAATTTACAATAGGGTAAATAATAGAGGAGAGAGGTATTACTTCACGAGGAAAAGAAACTTTTTTAACTAAATTTTGATGGTTGATAAGAGATAATGTTGCACTCGATACAGAAGAAGAAAAATATTGCCAGAAAATTAATCCACACAAAATTTGAGTTGCCATTGGAATTTCGGAATTCCCTGATGATGGAATGCGTTGTTTGAAAACGAAAGAAAACACGAAAAGGAGTAATAGCATTAAGGTAACAGGTTCGATGATAGCCCATAAAAATCCTAATACTGCATAACGATAGCGGGCTTTTATTTCACGCCAAACAAGCCCCCAGAGTATTTCTCGAGCACGAATTAGGTCAAAAGGAACTTGAAGGACGGATTTTTGCCTGTCACTGTCATAATATACTGTTTTTATTAAAGGGTTTATCGTCATATCATAAACCTATGGATTTGGAAAAGGAGGTAAAGATTTCATCGGGTCAAATCCACCACTTTCCATACCTCCACCCTGTGGAGTAGTTATTTCTGCAGGTGGGGATATGGGGGCTTGTTCTATTGGGCCCCCGCCGGGCGTCAACATAGGTGCTACGAATTTCTCTATATTGAATTCTTGTTGTGTCTCTTCTGTTATAAGAGGTTTGAATTCTTCAGATGTTACTTGTAATTCATTATCAACGATTTTGACGGTCCAGACTTTGCGATTTCTTAATTTCTGTGAGGTTGGTTTTTCGATGGGCCAGGAGCGACGGAATTCATTGTAATAACATCCGATTTTACTAATAGGTATTTGTTGGAAATTTAGATTTTTTAATGCAATTGACCCTATATTAATCCAATAGTCATCTTTTTCAGGACTTAGAAATTGGGGATTGGCTATAATGCTTG
>JBMFRC010000006.1:0-171865 GCA_049968235.1 Candidatus Hydrogenedens sp. | reverse complement strand
GATGAAGATGAACGTTCACATACCGAAGATTATAGCAGAGCGAGCACTTCCCTCAAAACATAGCTTCAAGAGATATTATTTTTCGGGAAAAAATATTATAGCAGAGCGAGCACTTCCCTCAAAACATAGCAATGTTTCCACACATTTGTAGCAAGCTTTAATTATAGCAGAGCGAGCACTTCCCTCAAAACATAGCAATCCGACTAATGTTCTAATTACTGTGCTCATTATAGCAGAGCGAGCACTTCCCTCAAAACATAGCATGATTGATGCTTTAACTCTAATGCAGATAATTATAGCAGAGCGAGCACTTCCTTCAAAACAAAGCACAAACAATTCAAAGTCAACGTCAACTGGCATTATAGCAGAGCGGGCACTTCCCACAAAATAAAAAAAGTTAGAGGAAAATAGACCAGCATTATCGTATAAAGGGGGTAAATTATTATATTTTGTGGTATTAGAGAGTGGAGTATAAAAGATAGGGATTAGGAGAAACAATGCTGGTCGGGGGTGGGTGGGTGGAAAATCAGGGGGGGGCGGGTAAGGTTGTTATCAACTAAATACGGATTTTATTGTTGGTTTACATATGTTTGCATCGTGATAATACAAATATAGGGGCGAAAATTTTTTCGCCCCTAAGCCAGGTTTCCGGTCTTTTCAATGAAAAAATTGCCTTATACTATATAGGTTTATTTTAGGTATTCTCTGGGGGCTTTTCTCAGATAGCGTTCAGTGAAAATATCGTCGGGTAGGTTAATGTCATATTGGATATCAGAGTATTCTAATAAGGTTTCTCCGCCGATGTTGGTATCTGTCATTTTCGCTTTGACTACAGTGGGATAGCCTTGAATTTCTTTTACTTCGAGGGCTTCCATAATTCTGTAGACTTTTCCATTCTTTTCATATTCTGCCTTAGTTGGCAGGAATGTGCCTTTGTGAACATATACTTTGTAAGAATCGAACTCAACGGTTTTGGGGTCTTTCGGTGTATTTTTGATGACATAGAAGTTTTGAGTGGTTTCAATTAATTCATGATTATCTTCGTCGATACCTCTACCAGAGACGTCTTCGTAGAAGAAATGGGAACCGACGAAACTGGTACGTTCATCGGAAGCGGCGATTCTTTTAACAACATCGAGAGCGGGAAGGTATAACCAGCGGTCATCATCTTTACCGACATGTTTATGCACCATAAATACAGTATCTCGAACATCTGCAGGTTGATGAAAATATACATAGAAGTGTTGTTCTTCGTCTTTATCGTCCATATTTTTGCGTAGGATAGATAAATCGCGTGTTCTCTCTCTACCCTGCGCATCTTTGATGGTCATTTTGACATGGGCTTTGCCATCTTTTCCTTTGTAATAAGCGGAATGATTGGCTTTCTTGACAATTTCATTTACATCTGTCAGGTCCTGGGAAAATCCTTTTGGCATGAGCAGGAAAACTGCCACAATTGCTGTTAATAAGATAGATACATGTTTCATGGTAAATCTCCTTATCTTTATGGTTAATTTTTTTGATTTTCTATGGGTGTTTCAAGGCAAGGTTTGCATTGATTTCTACGAGAACTGATGAAGCAAATTATGGAAAGGATGATAATGGCTATCAATGAACCCCAACTGATAGTGGTCCAGCCTATATTTAGGAATTGGTAGATATTAATAGCAGCAGCAGATACAATTGTAATCCCGGTAACGATGCAGGTGTTGCACATGCAGGTAATACTACAAAATCTTGTTTTAGGGAAGAGGAGCGGTTCGAAAAGTCGAGTTAGTGCAGGTAGGATAATTAATGTTCCTACGCCGGAGAATAGCATAATAGAAGTCATAAAGGTTCCTACTGTAACATGGGGAGCAAGCGGTGTGAACAATAATGGAGTAAAGCCCAATGCGATAACGATGATATTGCGATACAATGCCCGTGCGGTTTCTCCGAATAAAATCATGAGGGCTTTTTCCCACGAGCCAGTTTCATTATAGGCAACTCTACCTCTTGCGAGGAAATGAATGGCATAGTCAACTGCAAGACCGAGTGTTAATGATGATAACACGGCAACAGGCATGTCGTAATATTTTCCAATTAACCCTAAGGCTCCATAGATAGCGCCGATAGTGATTGTAAGTGGTATCATACTTAGCAGTCCCCATAGCCCGGAACGGAGTAAAATTATCATCATGGCTAAAACCACCAGGAACGACCCTAAAAATGCTTCTAACATTCCAACGACCATTTTTTTCTGCCAGACAACATTGATATAAGTCAGACCATACCACTCATGTCTCATAGGGAATGGTGGAGGATTATCTTTTATAAATTTATCTATTGTTTCAACAACTTTAGTCATGTCTTTGTTATCGCCACTCTTTAATTGAACCCAGATGCTGGCAGATTTATAATCGGGTGTAACGAAGTGATAAATATCTTGAGGTCGATGGCTACCTTCATAGGTCATGATACATTGAGCCACAGCCCGGGAACTCTCCGGTATCCGATATTCCTTCTCATCACCTCCCATAAGCTCTCTATGAACGGTTTTTATAAGGGTAGGCAAAGAATTTGTTTTGCCTACGATACCTGTTTTTATCATCGTGTCATTTAATTGGTCAATGTAATGAAGCACTTCGGGTTGTTTGAATATTTCGCTCCGTTGAAGTTCCAGTCCCACAAACCTTTCAGCAAGGTCCCATGTATCTTGAATTTTGCTGTCTGCATTGTTCAGTTGCTCATCACACCAATTTCGAAGCAATTCAAGTGTAGATTTTAATTCCGTATCACTGGTTTTTTTATGTAAATTGATGAGTTCCAAGTAAACCTTTTCAATAATTTCATTCGCAGTTGTTTCTTCCGCTCCATTCTCTTTGAACCACTTAGCAAGCCGTTCCTTAAAACCTTTTTGATAATTATCAAATGAGAATTGGCTTTCATCGGATTTCAAAGCCAGATACGCCATATATGTTCCGCCAAAATGCTTGTTTAGAACAGTATCCGCTATCCTGATTCTATGGGTGGATTTGAACCATCGCGTAGGATTGTCATTTACCTCTATTTGCGTTATTCCATAGATAGCAATAACTATCATTATAGCCGTGCCTAAAAGAATGAGTTTATATTGATTGTAAGTAAATTTGCCGAGGGCATATAATATTTTCGCTAACAATGTATGTTCCTCTGCTTCATGAGAAGTTTTATTCGCAGAGGCACCGAAGTTTTTGAGTTTCTTTTCGGATAGAAGCATGGCATAGGCAGGGATAAAAGTCATGGTTAAAATCCATGCGATAGCAACTCCAAGAGCAATAAAAATACCAAAGATTTGAACCGGTGGATTTGGTGTAAGAGCAAGGGATGCGAAACCTGCAAGTGTGGTCAATGAAGTATATAACATGGGCATGAAAAGGGTATCCATTACGGATAACAAAATCTCTTTTCTCGGTTTTTGGGGAGTGTATCGTTCAAAGAATTCGGAAAGAATATGTATGGAATCCAACACCGATATGGGCATCATAAAAACAGGTATCATAGAACTCATGATATGAACGGTATTCCCGGAAATTACTAAAAGTCCCATAGTCCAGATGGTTGTTATCATAGCAACAATAAGAGGGGAGAGGATTAAAAGTAATTTACGGAAGAAGAATAACATCAGTAAGAAAATAACCAACATAGTAAGAGGGGAAGAAATAGCCATTTGTTTGAACATCTCTACCCCAAAGGTATCATTGGCAACAGGTAATCCCGTGATGTAATATTTTTCATTCCCCTTAAAAGTGGCAATTTTACTTTCTAATGCTTTACTAACCCGATAACTCTGGTTCTTGGCTGTAATGGGGATATATAAAGCAATAGCCTTCCCATCTTCAGAAATAAGCGTATCCTTCAAGAACGGAAGACGTTCAGTTTTCTTCTTTATTTCTAATGCTTCTTCATCCGTTGCAGGAGGTGTATTCATAAGCCATTCAAAACGAACTTCCCCGATGCCTCCCTGTTCAACATTATCCACAGTTGACGGAGCAATAAGTTCACTGGCTATTACACCATCATATTTCTCAGGGTCAGTCGGGTTTTGCCATTGAAGCGTTTTGGCAAACTCTGTTACCTCATATATCTTTTTCAATGTATCCGCATTAAAAACCCCCTGCGGATGTTTTTCATTTACAATCCCTAAAACTACAATTTCATAAATAGTAAATTGCTTTTTCATCTCATTATGAAAGACACGCACCGCTTCTTTCTGGTTGAGCATGTTTTCAGGATCTGTATCTATACTAATCTTACTGAGCATAGGAAATGTTTGCGGAAATAAATTAGGCAGGGCTACAAGGGCAATAATTACCAAAGTGATTATTGAGATGATAGCAACTACCATTTTGGGACGATTAACAGAAAATTCTATCATTTTAAATCCGGGGTTCATAACATGCTCCTTTTTATCTTTTTGATTTATATAATGATAACAAAAAGTTTATTATCTTTCAATTATTTTTGATGAGGTACACCTAATTTTTCCAATATCCAAACCATAGGACACCAGTTAGTAATACCTGATTGAAAAAGATTTAACCCAACAAAAGCAGTGAATAATAGCCAGTAAGGACTATGTAAATAGGCAAGAGCCACACTGAGTAACACAAAACTCCCTGCAATAAGTCGCAAATACCGTTCTATTGTCACATTTAAACTCCTTATCTTAATGTTTTCACTGGTTTTAATAAAGCAATCATTATGCCAAACAATGTAAATGTTGTAAATATATATTTAACAGTAACTTATATATTATATAATTTGTGTGTTTGATTTTGAAACAAAATAAAAGAATAAGTATTGTCCTGTTTTGAACTTAATGCCCCCTGCTTGATTTATCTTACAAAACTATGGTAATGAATAGAAAATTTAATTTTTATTACTTAAAAGTTTCCAATAAAATCAATCAAAGTTTTTGAATTAAATCTCTGAAATGTAGTATAAAAAAGGGATAATATCCCAACGGAGAGATGGCCGAGTGGTTGAAGGCGGCGGCCTCGAAAGCCGTTGTGCCGGTTTACCCGGCACCGTGGGTTCGAATCCCACTCTCTCCGCCAGTTGGAAAACTATTACTACATTGTGGCGAAAATTTTACCTTTTAAGATTCAAAAGGGAGGAGAGAAATTGTTTTACTACTTAAATAAAATAGTTTATTTCTACATAATTTAAGATTCAACAATATTCTGACAATCCTCGAGATTTGGGTACTATGCAGATGAAAGAATATATTAAATCATTGACGGAAATTTATAAAAAAATACCACCATTGTTAAAGCCTAAAGCTCATTGTGTTATTAATGTTAATGATTTATGGGAAGATAATCATAGGTATCCAACTCATGCCTATATTATAGAAGCATTAGAAGGGATTGGTTACGAATTAAGAAATATTATTATTTGGGATAAAAGAAATTTAGTAAAGAAAGTATGAATATTCGGTTTCCCAAGTAATTATATAACACTAAGTACAACTTTCGAATATATACTCGATTTCTGGAGATTATGAAGGGTTATAGTTCTCTACTTAAGAGATTAAAAGAAATAAAAGATATGGGTTATATTAAAACCCACAGAGCAGGTAGTACAGGCATCGGTAAAACATTAGAAGACCTTTTAGGTATAGAAGAAAATAATATTTCCGGTCCCAATTTGCACAATATTGAATTAAAATCTGTAAGAAAAAATACGAGTAGTATGCTTACTTTATTTACTAAATCTCCATTACCTCCTAAAGCAAATGATACATTATTGAAAAAATTTGGTTATAAATCTATCCATAAAACTGGCAAAAAAGAATTGCATAGCACTATTTCTGCTAAAAAAATTAATATGTTAAAGGGGAAACCTGGTTTTAAGATTGTTATAAAAAGATATAAAATAAATTTAGTAACGGACAAAATGAAATTATTGGATATTGGGACAAGGACATTTTAAAAAAGTCATTTGATAGAAAAATGCCTAAATTACTATATGTTAATGCAGATTCTCGGGGTAGGGGGCTAATGAGGAATTCTGGTTTAATGAAGCATGGTTTTTAAATGGATTTTCTTTAAAAAATTTTGTTTGTTTACTAAGGAAGGGAACAATTCTAATAGATATAAGAATCGGACAATATGCGGATGGTAGAACCCATAACCATGGAACAGCCTTCAGGATATTGCCTTCACAATTAGATTTATGTTTTGGACATAGAGAAAAAATTTTGTAGAAACATTAATACTAATAAGATTAAGATTCCCTTTTATTTTTTATCCGCATGTCATTTGCTAAATGAGCCTCTGAATAATTCGTGTATAAGTCGATGGTATAAATTATACATGTTTTTTACGAGATAAAATCCCGATAAAAAATTAAAAAACAAAAGTCTGTATCTCTTTTGATTTATTTTATTTACTATTTTCTGTCCGTTTTTCTATCTTTTTGTTATCTATGCAGAACTCTCCTTTGGCTTCCTTTTATATTTTGTCATTAACAAGAAATGATATGCTCCTCTCTCTGTGTCCTCTGTAATTCTCCGAGTCCTCCATGATGAAAAGAAATATAATCACCACAGAGAACACAGAGAAACACGGAGAAAAAAGTCGTGCTATCGCCATTATTCAAATTACTTGCAAAGAGAATATAGAGAAATCATCGCATACAGTTTAACAATTCATAAAATAGTAAAGACGGAAGTTTCCGCTATCCCCCGGTTCGCTTTGTATGCTCTTCTCTAAATACACTTCTACTCAAAGTTCCTTCCATGGTATCACCTCTTGCATCTGTCTCAAAAAGCATCTATGATGGGTCGGTTTCTGATGGGACATTTCGTAATCTTTGAAACTTGTTTGCTCTATCTTTTTTACCATATTGCGTGGACCTTTTCCCATTTACAGTTTTTCCTTGCTTTGTTATTCAACCCGCAATACTTCTACTATATTTATAGCAATCACTTCCTTCTCTTCTCGTTTCATTTTTTCCCTCACCTCCATACTCGTATATAATTTATATCATCTAACTCGTATGACTTATTCAAAGGTCTTATACTATGAAAATGAAATCACTTTGCTTTGATGGGCGGAATTTGTGTATAAAGGAAACAGAGATACCTGTTCCGAAAGAGGGAGAAGTGTTAATTCGAGTATGCATGGCAGGGATATGCAAGACGGATTTGGAGATTGTGAAAGGCTACATGGATTTTAAGGGGATTTTAGGGCATGAGTTTGTAGGTGAAGTTATTGAAGCAGAGAATAAAAATCTGATTGGTAAACGGGCTGTTGGAGAGATAAATTGTCCATGCTATCGTTGTGCATTCTGCCTGCAAGGTATGTCGAACCATTGTCTGAACCGAACTGTGCTCGGGATATATAATAGAAATGGAGTCTTTGCTGAATATACCACACTTCCTGAAAAAAATTTACACATTGTTCCGGATGATATTCCGAATGAAATTGCCGTATTTACAGAGCCTGTCGCAGCGTGTTATCGCATTCTTGAACAAGTCCAATTTAATCCGGATGATTTTGTCGTTGTTTTGGGTGATGGTCGAATGGGTCAAATTATTTCTCAAGTGATAAATCCCTATGTCCGAAGGCTGGTATGTGTAGGAAAACACTCCACAAAATTGTATTTATTAAATATACTTGGAATTGATACATGTTTATTTGACTATTGGAAAGATAAGAATATAGATGTCGTAATAGATGCCACAGGGAATCCTACTGCCCAATCCTTTGCCTTAGATATATTACGACCTCAGGGGACATTAATTATGAAAAGCACCACAGAAAAACTGAATACCCTAAATCTTTCTAAATTGGTTGTAAATGAAATTAGTATTATCGGTTCTCGATGCGGTCCATTTGCCCCTGCCTTGAAAGCATTAGCGGAAAAGAAAGTAGAAGTAGAATATATGATAAGCCATAAATTCGCTTTTGTTGATGCCATAAAAGCCTTTGAGATTGCTCAACACAACGATTGCCTGAAAGTATTAATGGATTTCCAAAATACGAAAGGGTAAGGTATGAAAGAAAAATCAAGAATGACAAAAAATTGGTATGAATTATTTCCAATGGAAATAAAAAAATATGCAGGTCAGATAGACCAGATTGCAGGTATCCAGACAGCCATACTTCAAGATGGCAGGGCATTTCCATCACGGTCTGCATTTGTATATAACGGTTCCGGTTTGGAGTTTTCTGTCTATTTAGACCGTTGTATGGATATTTCCCATGCAAGTTATAAAGGTATTCCGTTAGGGTGGCGTTCTACACCGGGAGATGTTGCCCCATTTTATTACGAGCCCGAAGGTATTCGCTGGTTACGAAGTTATTTCGGTGGTCTTTTAACCACCTGTGGTGTAACCAATGTTGGTCCCCCATGTGAAAAAAGTGAATTAACAGGCGATGGATTGCATGGTAGAATAAGCAATATACCCGCAGAAGATGTTTGCATTGAAAAAAAGTGGATAAACGGAAAATATTTTCTATCTATAAAAGGTAAGATGAGACAAACCGCTCTTTTTGCTGAAAATATTGTTGTAGAAAGAAAGATAGAAACATATTTAGGAGCCAATTCTTTTACGATTACGGATACCATAACAAACGAAGGCTTTCGTAAAACACCCTTCATGATGTTATATCATTGCAATATCGGCTGGCCTGTTGTTTGTAAAGGTGCAAAGGTTTGTATCCCTGCCCAAAAAACTGTCCCCAGAGATAAAATAGCAAAACAGGGAAAAGATGCCTGGTATGAGATAACGCCCCCTGCTGAAAACTATCAGGAACGTGTATATTTTCACGATGTCAAAACACAGAAAAATGGAAAAGTGGTGATAGGTATTTATCATGCGAAACCAGAACTCGAACCTAATTTCTATGGTGTTTATATTAAATATAAGAAATTACAATTACCCCAATTAGTCCAATGGAAAATGTTAGGCACAGGCGAATATGTGATTGGCTTAGAACCCTGCAATGCAGGCGTTTTAGGAAGGGATGAAACAGAAAAAAGAGGGAAAATGGACTATCTAAAGGCGGGTGAAACAAGAACACATGAACTTGAAATCGGAATTATTGATGAAAAAATAAGAAAAATTTTTGAAAAACTATAGATAAAAATATTGACTTTTGATTAGAAATTTTATTATATTATGTTAACATTTTCAATATTTATAGATTTTATATAATTTAATACCAAAAATAACGGGCTTAATAAAGGGCATTATTTATGTTTATAGGTAGTCAATCTAAATCAACTATCGTGGATATTTTGAGAATCGGGCTTCATGAAGTAATCCGGGCAACAGGTGTCCCATCTGAGGTAAAAATTACTACGGATGGATGTAGTCTTATTGCCAAGTCTAACGATTTGAGTAAGAAGGTAGATTCGATGCAAATTACATTTGCAACCAAAGAATCTATAAATCATAATGAAATAAATAAGGCATTTGATGATACCCGGATAGGTATTCGTTCCCGATGTGAAGATGGCTTATGCAAAGTTTTAGTTCCCGGATTTAACTGGAAGCAATTACCGCTTCTTCTACCTATCGATGATGTCATAGAAAAATATAGCAAATCATCACTTCGTTCTCGCACATGGCAATTAGAAGTGCTTTCCTATGTGAATACAGGTTTTAACATCAATGTGATGATAGAAATGATGAGAGCCAAAAATGCCTCAGATTTGCATTTGAGAGCCGGAGCCAAGCCTTATATTCGTGTAGATAACGACCTTGCACCGTTAGATTTGCCTCCGTTAAATGCAGAGGATATGAAAGACTTGTTATATCAATTGGGGGGTCAAGACCAGGTTGATATGCTCTTCACAGAACGCGAGACAAGTTTCCAGTATCACGCAGCAGGGGTAGGTTATCTTCGTTGTAGCGGTTATATAAAAATGGGTGCCCCCGCACTGGCTATACGTTTGATTCCTGAAGAACCGTTACCATTTGAAAAATTAAATATCCCGGAAGTGGTTCGTGATGTATGCAATAAACAGAGAGGACTATTCCTTGTATGTGGTATCACAGGAAGCGGTAAATCTACAACATTAGCAGCAATGGTAGATTACATAAATGCAACTCGTTCCGCTAATATAATAACTATTGAAGACCCTATTGAATATGTATATTCCGATAAAAAGAGTATTGTTTCTCAACGGCAGGTAGGTAGAGATACCTTATCCTTTGCCAATGCTTTGCGTGGTTCCTTGCGTGAAGACCCCGATGTAATTCTCGTAGGTGAAATGCGTGATAGAGATACCATTCGCGCAGGATTAAGTGCAGCAGAAACAGGACACCTCGTTTTTAGTACCCTCCATACAACGACAGCGGTAGATACTGTCAATCGTATCATCAGTTATTTCCCACAGAATGAGCGTGATTTAATCCGACAGGAATTAGCGTATTCGCTTCAGGGAGTGGTGTGCCAGAGGTTATTGAAACGAGTTGGTGGTGGCAGAATTCCATGTCTCGAAATATTATTAGGTGGTAAACCTATTGTTCGTGAGGCTATTCTTGAAGGTGATCTTGATAAACTTCATGGGATAATGGAGGTGGATGGTGATATGAAGAGTTTCGACCAATATGCTGTGGAATTATATCAAAAAGGATTAGTAACGAAAGAGGAAGCAATGAGTGCCTGCTCCAATGAAGAAGCCTTTGAGCGAATTATTTCCGGTATTAAGTCTTCAGAAGGTCGTAAGATTTTGAAATAATTTCTATTAGATAAAAAGAAGTCCATAAATAATTCCTACCACAATAAGAAGAAGAGAGGGCATTTTGTAAATAAAGAACAAAACAAAACTAATGATTAGGAAAATAATCAAAGGGATAGAAAAAGGGGTTAATATTTCAATAAAAAAGTGATAAGATAAAAGTAGTAATTGTCCTATTGTGGCAATATTAATACCTTTTATAAAAGCCTGAACATTTTCGTTATCCTTAAAGTTATTTTGCAGACCAATAAGTATTTGTAAGAAAACAAATGCAGGTAAAAATATCATGAAAGTTGCGATAAAAGCACCCATAACACCTTTTAAATAATACCCCATAAAAGTCGCAATTATTGCAAATGGACCTGGTGTCGCCTGACTGATCACTATTCCTACGATAAAATCGTGATTTGAAATCCAATGAAGTTTATTTACAAAAATATTTTGAAGTAGTGGAAGAAGTGAATACCCACCTCCAAAAAAGATAAAACCTATTCCCAAAAACACCAGACCTACGGTAAAAAAAGAATTCACTCCTATAATTGAAAAGGAAACGGAAACACCTGAAAGGAAATTAAAAGGATACTGTATAAAATAAAAAGAATGGGAGAGATTCTTATCTGTTCTATCTCTTTTTGTATAGATAGATAATACTTGAAAGAAACCAGAAGCAATAAGTAATATCACATAATTTATATTAAATAGCCCACCGATAATTACAAAACCCAGAATGAGTATAAATACAATGTCCTTCTTAATCTTAATAGATAAATCAAATGCAGTAGAAAGCATAAGTGCGATAATAACAGGAGAAATGCCTTTTAATATATTCCCAAAATCAAATGTTTTATTGAATCTGAAATAAAATCCTGTAAGAATGCAGACGATTACAAAGGAAGGAAGCAAAAAGAAAAATGTAGATAAAATAGAACCCTTTATCCCCTTCAATTTTCTACCAACAAATGAAGTTGTATTTACAGCGAAAGCCCCTAAAAATTGACTGAGACCAATTCCTATGGCAAACTCTTCATCACTGATAAGTCTTTTTTGTTTTACAAAACTATTATGAATTAGTGAAATTACTACCCAGCCCCCACCAAAACCAATTGTCCCTATTTTCAAAAATTCCCAACAAAGTTGAAATAAGGATAGGTTAGAAATCTCTTTTTTATTTTCTTGTACTGGAATATTCATGCTAATACTTAAAGATTGAATTTGATTTGAACGGAGGAATTATATCATTTTTATATATTAACTATGTTATTATAGAAAATATAACAATCTGGAAAGGAGATTTATTATGAAACGAAAAATATATTTTCTCATAACTATAATGTGTTTAATTCTTTTTCTATTTCTTCTTACTCATTCCACATTAGCCGAAGTAAAATCCCTAAAAAACTATTATTGCCCCAAATGTGGGACGCATATAGAATCAGTAAATCAACCCATGATGGGAAGTTATAATGCAGGCGGTGGACATTCCTGGCGTTGTTTGGGTGAAGTCGGAGATAGAAATTATCAATGTAGTAAATGTGGCTTACTAATAAGGTCAAAGGATAGCCCTTATGGCAATGTCCCATGTAAAAAAGGCGGGGGTCACAATTGGAAAAGGATTTCTTAATTTATTAATAATTAAAAGAGAGTTTATCTAACAAAGGTTTATAAACAAGAGAAGGAAATAACTATGGAAAATATTTTGGAACAAATTGCAACTTGCGTTGAAAGAGGGAAAATTAACAAAAATTCTCCTTATCCACCTGACTTAAAAGGACAGGATGGAGCAGAAGAATTAGTTCAACAAGCACTTGCAATGGGAATACCTGCAAGTCAAATATTAAGTGATGGCTTGATGAAAGGTATGAGTGTTATTGGTAAAAAGTTTAGTTGTAATGAAGTGTTTGTTCCGGATGTTTTAATGTCAGCGCGAGCAATGAATGCGGGTATGCCCTTTTTAAAAAGTGCTTTTGAACGGGGCGAAGCAAAACATAAAGGAATTTTTATTATAGGAACAGTTCAGGGGGATTTACACGATATAGGTAAAAATCTTGTTCGAATGATGATGGAAGGTGCTGGCTGGAAAGTTATAGATTTGGGCGTTGATACTTCCCCTGAAAAATTCCTTCAAGTATTAAAAGAAAATCCGGGTGCTGTTGTCGGAATGAGTGCCCTGTTAACAACTACAATGATTAACATGGAGAAAGCAGTTAAAGTCCTGAAATCGGAAGTTCCTGATGTTACCATAGTAGTAGGAGGAGCACCATTGACACAAGACTTTTGCAATAAAATAGGTGCAGATGCCTATTCCCCAGACCCACAAGGTTGTATTGAATATCTCGATGAAAAATTAGGATTAGCAAGTTAAGTGAAAAGTATGAAAACGATTCTTTCGGATTTATTATCTTTGAAATATGAGCCTGTAGCGATATTATGGTCAAATCAAAAACCAGAACATGCGATAGAATTTAAACCTGGCAAATGGGGTTGTGTAATGTGGTGGTTCGTTAGTTCTGCCAAGGGGAAGACAGCGGTATTCTCTCGGGAGACCTATGGCTGTTGGGGTGGTGGTATCGGACTTGGTTTCGGAAATTGTTATAAAGATTTTCCCGGAGGTGAAGATTGTTTTTGTAGATTTCTTTCGACAGGTAATAAGGGGAATCCTATTGGCGAAGGTGTCGCAGAACAAATTAGAAATTTAGTTACACCTGAATTTATACAGGATTTCTTATATGGAGAAGGGTATCTATCCGCACCGGAGCAAGTTCAGAATTTTATTCAATCATTACCCATTATCGATATCCCATATGATTATGTTATCTTCAAGCCTTTATCACAAGTGAATTCTGATATTGAACAACCCAGGACGGTCGTTTTTTTAGTGGAGCCACATCAGTTGTCAGCATTAATAATCCTTGCCAATTTCCGTAGTAGAACAATGAATAGCGTCATTGCTCCGTATTCAGCAGGATGTCAGACAATAGGTATTTGGGCATATATAAAAGAAGGTGAAGAGCCTAAATCGGTTATTGGTTTGACAGATATTTCTGCACGATTAAATGTTAAAAAGCAGATAGGTGATAACTATTTAACAATTGCTTTCCCATGGGAATTGTTTTTACAGGTTGAAAAAGATGCCCCAAATAGTTTTTTAGTGAAAGAAACATGGAAACACTTAATAAAAAGGATGGGAGAAGAAAAAAGTTAATGGATAGTATTTTAGCATCAATAAAGGCGGGTAAAATTCTGGTCGGTGATGGGGGATGGGGAACATTATTAATAAAAGCAGGCATGCAGGCAGGGGAATGTCCAGAACTATGGAATGTTAAACATCCGGACATCATAGGTGATATTGCCATTGCGTATAAGGAAGCAGGAGCCGATTTGGTCTCAACGAATAGTTTCGGTGGAAATCGGATAAAATTAAAGTCTTTTGGTTTAGAAGATGAAGCAAAAGAAATCAACAGGAAATCTGCTTATCTAACAAGAAAAGCAATAGGGGAAGAGCATCATGTTCTTGCTTCTATCGGTCCCAGTGGTAAATTTATAATGATGGGTGATGTATCCGAAGATGAGTTGTATGAAGCATTCCGTGAGCAGGCTATTGCCTTAGAAGAAGGGGGAGCAGATTCTTGCACAATTGAAACAATGTCCGATTTGGATGAAGCTCGATGTGCTGTATATGCTGTAAAAGAAAATACAAAATTGGAGATAGTTGTCAGTTTTACTTTTATGAGAAGTAGTATCGGAGAACGTTTTAACACGATTATGGGTACAACACCGGAAATGTTTATTCAAGAGATGAAACAAATAGGAGTTTCTATTCTTGGGGTAAATTGCACATTAAGCGTTGAGGACATGAATATCCTATTGCAAAAAATGTATGCTTTTGAAAAAGAAATACCCTTTTTAGTATATCCCAATGCAGGGCAACCTCAATTAACTGATGAAGGAATTCATTATCCGGAAACACCGGAAATATTGGCAAAATATGTTTTTAATTTTTATAAAAATGGAGCCAGAATTATTGGCGGATGTTGTGGAACCACACCTGAACACATCCGAGCAATACGGAATGAAGTTGAAAGAATAACATAAACATGAAGTTTTGTAATAGGAAGAAGAGAGAGACAATAGAACAACCAAAATTAATGGATATTTATAATACCTTATCGGATTTTTATGGCCCAACAGGCTGGTGGCCCGGTGATACCCCATTTGAAATAGCTATAGGTGCTATATTAACACAAAATACAGCATGGACTAATGTGGAAAAAGCCATAGAGAATTTGAAAAACCAACAATTACTCAACCCTTATAAAATAGTCCAATGTAATAAAAATCAATTAGAACAGGCTATTCGCCCCTCAGGATATTTCCGACAAAAAGCGGAACGGCTCATCATATTTTGTAATTATTTGATTGACAAATATGATGGAAAAATTGAAAAAATGAAACACAAAAATACAATTGAATTGAGAAATGAACTACTAAATATAAAAGGTATCGGTCCCGAAACTGCTGATGATATTTTACTATATGCATGTGGACATCAGATTTTTGTTGTAGATGCATACACCAAAAGAATCTTTTCAAGACATGGACTTCTCAATGAAAAATTAAATTATAATGAGATACAAAACTATTTTCACAAATATTTACCTCGAGATGTCCATATTTATAAAGAATATCATGGGCTTATTGTCTGGACAGGAAAAGATTATTGTAGAAAAATATCTAAATGCTCACAATGCCCCTTAAACAAATACCCTGTTTTTAATTTAGAAAAAGGTGTTTGATTTATATTTTCGATAAATGTTATAATTACTCAACTTATATCTACCCGTCTATAATCCTATAAGTTTAAGTGTAAATGAAATCTATAAAAACTGTAAGAGTAATAATACTATAAACAATTAAATTAAGGAGAAATGTTATGCCATTAGTTCCTATGAGACAAATTCTTGATGAAGCAGCCAGAGGTGGCTACGGTGTTGGTGCTTTCAATGTAAATAATATGGAGCAAATCCAGGCAATTATGCAGGCTGCAAACGATACCAACAGCCCTGTTATTATACAGGCAAGTCGGGGAGCGTTGAAATATAGTAAGATGATTTACCTTAAAAAACTGATGGAAGCGGCAGTAGAGGAATATCCCCATATTCCCGTTGCATTGCATTTAGACCATGGAAACAGTGTAGAAACATGTAAGCAAGCAATAGAACTTGGTTTTACATCTGTCATGATAGATGGCTCTCTTAAAGAAGATGCAAAAACACCAAATACATATCAGGATAACCTTGAAGTTACAATGAAGGTTGTTGAATTAGCACACCCGTTAGGTGTTACAGTAGAAGCGGAATTAGGTTGTCTGGGTGGAATTGAAGATGGACATGGAGCAGGTTTGTCCGATAAAGATGTAGAAGCCCATTTAACAGACCCCGCACAGGCAGAAGAATTTGTAAAAATAACGGGTGTAGATGCGCTTGCTGTTGCTATCGGAACAAGTCATGGTGCATATAAATCCTCAAGAAAAGACCCCGTTACAGGCGAAGTATTACCGCCAAAATTAGCTATGGAACGTATTATTGAAATTCATAAAAGAATGCCCAATTGCCACATGGTTATGCATGGCTCCAGTTCTGTCCCCCAGGAATTAGTAGACATAATTAACAAATATGGTGGTAAAATGCCAGGGACCAAAGGTATTCCATTAGAAGAGATTAAAAAAGGTATTGAAAATGGTGTCCGTAAAATAAATGTTGATACCGATAGTCGTTTAGCAATAACCGGCGCCATTCGTAAAGTTTTATGGGAACAGCCGGATAAATTTGACCCCAGAGATTATTTAAAACCGGCTCGTGAAGCGGCATATCAAGTATATGTTGAAAGAATGAAGGCTTTTGGACAATCGGGACATGCCGGTGACTATAAACCATTAACCCTTGACGATATAAAGTCTTATTACAAAAAGTAATATTTTTTTATTCAAATAAAATTTTTGTAACGAACATTAATTGCATATCTAAAAAAACAAAAGAGATAAAGGAGTGTTTTTATGTGTGGAATTGTGGGTTATATAGGTCCTAAAAATGCAGTAGAAATTATCCTTTCAGGTCTGCACCGCCTGGAATATCGTGGCTATGACTCTGCTGGTGTCGCTGTCGTAAATAACAATGGTTTAGAGTATATAAAAAGTGTTGGAAAACTAAAAGTTCTCGACGCAAAATTGGAACAGCACCCCATACAGGGACAATTGGGAATTGGACATACACGCTGGGCAACCCATGGAGAACCCTCAGAAGTAAATTCCCATCCGCATTTTGATATGAAAATGGAAATAGCCGTGGTTCATAACGGGATTATCGAAAATTTTCATGAACTTCGTGAACAATTACAGGCAGAAGGTATTAAGTTCAGAAGTCAAACTGATACCGAAACCATAGTGCATCTGGTAAGAAAATATTATGACGGAGATTTGTTCAAAGCGGTTCAACGAGCCCTTAAAGATTTACGAGGTGCCTATGCCATTGGTGTAATATGTAAAAACAATCCCGATGTGTTAATAGCAGCACGAAATGGAAGTCCTCTTATTGTAGGTATTGGAGATGGCGAAGGCTATATCGCTTCGGATGTCCCTGCCATTATGAAATATACCCGCAAAGTTATTTATATTGATAATGGACATGTCTGTGAAATAAGAAGAGATACTATTTGTATTGAAGATGTCGATGGAAACTCTATTCCTGTCCATGTTCACAATGTAGAATGGGACGATTCAGCAGCAGAGAAGGAAGGTTATCCCCATTTCATGTTAAAAGAGATTTTCCAACAAGCAGAAGTCCTTCAGAGCACACTTCGGGGACGGGTAGAAGAAGGTTCCGATAAAGTGCAGTTAAGAGATATGAACATTTCCGAAGATGAATTAAAAGCCTGTCAAAAAATTTATGTTGTTGCCTGTGGGACTGCATGGCATGCTGGAATGGTAGGCAAATATCTCATAGAAAAATTTGCCCGTGTCCCGGTTGAATTGGATTTAGCATCGGAATTCCGTTATCGAGACCCGATTATCCCTCCCAATACAATCCTAATTGCTGTCTCACAATCAGGAGAAACTGCGGATACCTTAGAAGCCATACGCATCGCTAAAAGTCGTGGTGCAAAAGTCGCGTCAATTGTTAATGTTGTAGGTTCCAGTGTTGCACGCGAATCTCACGGTGTTATCTATCAGCAAGCGGGACCCGAAATCGGTGTGGCTTCTACAAAAGCATATACCTCGCAATGTATGGCATTTGCTCTCTTTACAATATGGTTAGGGCAAATTCGTGGGACACTCACCAAACAACAAGCCCGTGAAATGATTGAACATTTAAGAACAATTCCAGCAAAAGTTGATTATATATTGAAAAACCACGAAAAAGTAAAAGAACTGGCAAATCGCCCCGAGTATAAAGATGCAGAGAGTTGCTTCTATTTAGGAAGAAACTTCAATTTTCCGAGTGCATTAGAAGGGGCATTGAAACTAAAAGAAATCAGTTATATCCATGCAGAAGGCTATGCCGCCGGAGAGATGAAGCATGGTCCAATAGCTCTGGTAACAGAAACCTTCCCGGTTATTTGTATAGCAGTAAAAGGCGATACTTATGAAAAGATGGTATCTAATATACAGGAAATAAAAGCACGCCGAGGGTTGGTTATCAGTGTAGCCACAGAAGGTGATGATGATATTGTAGCCCATAGCAGAGATGTAATTTATGTTCCCGATTGCTACGAACCCTTTAGTCCCATTATCGTTGCCGTTCCCTTACAACTTTTTGCATACTACATTGCCGTAAATCGTGGCTGTGATGTAGACCAACCTCGCAATTTAGCCAAAAGCGTTACCGTCGAATAAAAACAATAAAATTTTTTAACAAAACGATAAAAAGTAATGGAGAGCAAACATGTTCTCCATTACTTTTTTTATAACAAAACAATAACAATACCCAATTTTATGCGGGGCGGATACATACAGGCATATGTAAATTTAGGGATTTTTTGGGCAAATGATTATTCACACCTATAATAAAAAATGTGGGTTAAATTAAATTTTTTTTAAATCAAAAAATAAAGTTAATCATTATATTCGCATTATGCGGATAAAACATGAATTAATTGTCTGGTAACTAGTATCAGTAGTGTTGGGGATTATAATTCTAATTAAATTATACAGATATAAGTAAACTTGTTATAGTGTAATGGTTATGGTATATTGTTTTAATTGTATTAAATGGATAAAAAATGGATTTGTTATATGGTATTAGTAGCGATAGTGGTCGGGTTTGTAGGGTCCATCAATAGGGACGCCAATGTAGTCTGCTTGCTTTTGAGTAAGCTGGTCTAATTTTACTCCTATTTTTTCAAGATGTAAACGGGCAACTTCTTCATCTAATTTTTTAGGTAGTGTATAAACTTTTCCTCGTTCATATTTTTCGGGTTCGGTAAATAAGGCGATTTGTGCGAGTGTTTGATTTGTGAATGAATTGGACATAACGAAGGAGGGGTGTCCTGTTGCACAGCCTAAATTAACCAATCTACCACGGGCAAGTAAAATGATTTCTTTGCCATCTGGGAAGATGAATTTGTCTACCTGCGGTTTGATGTTTTCTTCACGAATATTTTCCTGTTTTTCGAGCCAATCTACATCAATTTCTGCGTCGAAATGTCCGATATTGCAGAGAATAACCCGATGTTTCATTTTAAGCATGTGTTCGCCACGAATAACATCGCAACAGCCTGTTGCAGTAACAAAAATATCGCCAATCGGAGCTGCGTCTTCCATTCTCATTACTTCATAACCTTCCATTGCCGCTTGTAAAGCACAGATAGGGTCAATTTCAGTAATAATAACACGAGCACCTAATCCGCGCATTGCCTGGGCACAACCTTTGCCAACATCACCATAACCAGCAACGACGACTGTTTTTCCGGCAATCATCACATCGGTAGCTCGTTTTAACCCATCGCCTAACGATTCACGACAGCCGTAAAGGTTATCGAATTTAGATTTGGTTACGGAATCATTGACATTCATAGCACGGGTGAGTAGTTTTCCTTCTTTCATCATTTGATATAGTCGATGAACGCCTGTGGTTGTTTCTTCGGATACGCCAATCCAGTTTTCGACGGTCCTATGCCAGCGATCAGGGTCTTCTTGATAAATCTGATGAAGCAAACTGTCTATAATTTGGAGTTCTTTATGTCCATCGATAATAGGAGGAAGTTTTCCATTTTTGCGGGCATATTCTTCTAATTCGTATCCACGATGAATAAGTAATGTTGCATCTCCTCCATCATCTACTATCATATTGGGTGTTTGACCATTTGGGAAGCACATTGCCTGGTAGGTGCACCACCAATATTCTTCCAGTGTTTCACCTTTCCATGCGAAGACAGGAGTTCCCGTAGCAACAATAGCAGCGGCAGCCTGGTCCTGAGTAGAGTAAATATTACACGAAGCCCAACGGACATCTGCACCTAATATTTTTAAAGTTTCAATCAGAACAGCAGTTTCGATTGTCATATGGAGGGAGCCCATAATACGGGCACCTTTTAATGGCTGTTTCGTAGCGTATCTTTCGCGAAGAGCCATTAATCCGGGCATTTCATGCTCTGCTAATTCAATTTCTTTTCTGCCCAATTCTGCTAATTTAATATCTTTGATTTTGTATGGAAGACCTGAATGAATTTTGGGAAAGTTAATGGGTGCAACAGCCATATTCACAACTCCTTTTTGAGAGAGGTTTCGTTATTTTTTACACGTATATATTTTAAACGATTTAAGGTAGTTCTTTCATTTTTGTAATTATTGAAATGTAATATTACCTAAACAAGCAGTTATTTTATTTTTTGATTCGGTGGACATAATCTCGATGGTTATCACATGTTTCCTGCCAGCCCATTTTTCTATATTGACCGGTAATATTACCCATTGGGTATTATTTATAGTTTGTTCATAAATAGGAAGATAATCAACTCTAAGTCGAAGTGAGAAGGGCTGATTGTTAGGGGTGCATGTCTCTATTAATAATTGTTTAGTATTTGCGGGTATTTCGGAGAAATATTCAATAAGAGCTGGGACACCTTCTTCTGGAGGTGTAATCATAATTACATTGCTACGCTCAAATTTGTTTTGAAACACACCCACTTCTTCCGATTTTTTGCATGATTTTACTTTCCAGAGAGCGTTCCATTTTGCCACTTCTTCTGGCGGAATAGGTAGTTTAAACATATCTTTTTTATTGACCCATTGTTCTAATGTAGGTGGTGGAGTTGGTGTTTGAACAGGGATTTTGTAGATATTATTTTCTATAGTTCCACCTGCTTTTACAATAATTTGCTCAGCAACACGAACCGAAGCGTCAATAAGTGTGTTCCATGAGTAGTTGGTGAAAATGAATTTATTATCACTAACTTTTGGCAAATGTTCTTTCCATAGAGGTTCTAAAGCGGAGAAACCTTTCATACAACATAATATACCTGCGGATGATGAAGGATTACAATCGGCATCCTGACCACAACGGGTTGTAATTTCAAGCGTTTTTTTCAGATCCCCTTTACCATAAAGTAACCCAATAGCAACATAAGCGCCATTAATTTTGGCATCAATATTTACAAGATTTCCTGGTTCACAGTCAATATCATCTTGCCACTTATGTTCAATAAATTTCCATGTTTCCAGCCAATCATCCGGATGCTGATGATACGATGTTATCACATCTTCGATACATTTGCGATAGGTGCTTTCCGGCGGAATGCACGACAGTCCCATACGAACAACTTCTTCGACATTATCATCAATAAAAAACGCTGCGGAATACATTCCTGCAATAAAATACCCGGCATAAAGTCCATCACCATAGTTCATGATAGAACCGAAAACTTCTCCCAGTTGTTGCATTTCTTTGAATAGTCCGGGAGTAATAATCCCGAATAGGTCACTTTCAATCTGAAAATCAATATCATCTGCGTGAGAATTAAAACGAGGATGTCCGGATAGAGGGGGCATAATCCCTTTTCTGACATTTTCTCTACCTGCTTTGTTGGCATGCCATAGAGGATATTTTGAATCAGCAAAGGTTTTTCCAGCCTGTTCAAATGAGATATTAACGCCATATTTTTCGATACCTTCTAAAAAGGTCATTTCTACATATAAATCATCTTGAGCAAAGGCTCGTTCTAATGCTTCTGATGTCCATTCATCTAAGGGTTCAAGGATGGGAATTCCATTGGAACGAAATTCATATTTATCTCCATAAGTAACTCCTATCATTTGTCCTAACCATGCCCCTTTACATTTGTCAATGTACTTCTCGCGTGAAAATTCCTTTAATTCTGTTGGATTTGCTGTTTGAGCACTTATGGTAAAGGTTAAAGCAAACAAGAAAATGAGCAAAAAGTATTTATTCATTTTAGGACTCCTATTGTTTTCTATAATGATTTTATAAAACCGGGTTCAAAGTCAACCCAGACAGGGTCGTATCCTTTATTTTTAATGGCAGATATAACTCCTTCCACAGTTCGGTGGTCATCAATTTCGAATTGTTCTAATACGGGACGTTGTGTATCAGTAACATTCTGGTAAATTTTATATCCTCCGGGTCGTGTTGACGAGCCAGCACTCATAGAAGTAATCCCTAACGGAATTAGATGATTTCGTACTTCTGCACTTTCTCGAGTACTTAGGTTAAAAGGAGAATAAGGCATAAAAAGTCGCATTGCGGTAATAATTTGAACCAATTCTTGAAGGCTGACTAAATGAGGTACTTTAAATCGAGAAGGTGTATGTTTTAGTCTTGGGAAAGAAAGTGAAATCACACTTTTCCAGCACATTTTTTCTAAATATTTTGCATGTAAAGCAAGCCAAACAACATCGAGACGCCAGTCACTTAATCCAAGCAGGACTCCGCAAGTAAGCCTGCGGATACCGGCTCTACCCGCTCTTTCCAGAGCATCGAGTCGATATAGATAGTCTTTTTTCTTTCCAGATAAGTGCACTTTATCATAAGTTTCTTTATCATAAGTTTCCATATATAAGGTGACCCCTTCTGTCCCGTCATTTGCTAATTGAGTATAATGCTCTTCATCCATAGAATATACCTCGATACTAACCGATTTAAAGTACTCTTTTGCGATACGGACTGCCTGAGATATATAGTCCACAGTAACTATTTTAGGGGCATCACCTGTCAAAAGTAATATGGTTTGAATACCTTTTTTGTTCAGTTCAATGCATTCCCCTCGTATTTCTTCTTCGGTAAGTGTAACTCGTTTTTCACGAATACCGGAGTGCGATGCAAAATAGCAATATACACAATCCGAAGCACAAAGATTTGAAAGATATATAGGTGCGTATATGGATATAGTTCTTCCAAAATGCCAGCGTGTTAATCGGTTTGCTTTTTGAGCCATTTTTTCGAGGAAAGGTAATGCTTTTGGTGAAAGAAGGGCAATTAAATCTTCAATAGATAAAGATTCTTTCCCTAACGCATACAATACTTTGTCTTCATTGGTTTTTTCATATACCTCGTTAATAAGTTCTGAATTCCATTTATTGAGAATATTTGCAAAAGAGTAGGGTTCCATATCATTACACCATGATAGTGTTGCTATTCGGATTTGTTCTTTGTGTTAAATAAGAAACCTGTTAATGGAGAAGAAGCCTCTGCTATATCTCGTTGCGGACCCAATCCGGCACGAAAAGCTAACCGTCCTGCTTCAGTAGATAGACGGAAAGCCAGCGCCATTTTTTCGTGTTCTTGAGCGTCAGCAAGAGCAGTGTTAACAAGGACGGCATCTGCCCCCATTTCCATTGCTTCTGCGGAATGGGATGGGGCACCTAATCCCGCATCTACAATTACCGGGATATTGGATTGCTCAATAATAATTTTTATAAGTTCTTTTGTTTTTAATCCTTTATTGCTACCGATGGGAGAACCTAAAGGCATGACTGTTGCCGTGCCTAATTCTTCTAATTTTTTCGCAAGAATAGGGTCTGCCTGAATATAAGGAAGGACTGTAAATCCATCTTTAATTAATAGTTCTGCTGATTTTAGTGTTTCGATAGGGTCAGGTAGTAAATATTTTGGTTCTGGTGTCAGTTCTAATTTTACCCATGGTTCTAATCCTGCAGAGCGGGCAATGCGTGCTAACTTTAATGCTTCTTCTGCAGTTCTGGCTCCACTGGTATTGGGCAAAATAAGAATTTCTTTAGGATTGAGAACAGAAAGGATACTATCATTTTCTGGCTTTTTCAGGTCAACGCGTCTTAGAGCTACGGTTACAATCTCTGTACCGGAGGCCTTTATCGTTCTTCGTAATGCTTCGGCAGACGGAAATTTACCGGTGCCAATTAAAAGTCGTGACTTAAATTTTCTCCCCGCTATGATAAGCGGGTCATCATTTAAGTATATGTTATTTACTTCTTCCATTTGATATGCCTTATTAGAATGATTACTGATATAACAAAGGATAATCCAATATCATTTCGATTGATGTATTATATTTTATCAAAAAAGAGATTGTAAAAGGTTAGTTTTCAGGGAGATTGAGGTATGAACCTTCTTCACTGGGCTTAATTTCTATCCATGCTTTTTTGGGGTCAAATTTGGGCAAACGCCAGAGTAATTCGGGAGTAATATCCTGTGCATATATAGGGCTGGTCATTGCATAGACTTCTATATCACCAAAGCCTTTTGTATTCTCCGGAGCACCAATAATGCGAAGTCGGTAGGCACCACTACGTATAGGTTTGTCCGTAAAACGGATTGCAAAGTTATCACTTTCAATGATTTTTGTAACGATAGGTCTTCCGTTAAATAACACTTCTAATTTTTTTCCTTTTGCATTTTCAGCAATTGCTTCAAAACGAATATCTATTCCCAGAGGGACAATACCTCCAATGCTTACATCAATTTTATTATCCGCTAATGAATCTGCCATAAAACTTAATTTTGGGCCATTAATCCCAGAAGATACATAAGTTCTTCCCAAACGAAGTCCTTCAAGGATAGCCCCTAATGATTTATTCTCTGCTCGTATATAGGTTATGGGCTTTCCTAAGGGAACTGAAGGGTTTGAAGAATGACTTCCTGCAATGCCACATACCATAGCACCTCGTGCTACTTCATAATCCCAGAAGCGTGTTGATTGAGAATTGGCAGAAACAGATGCAATCTTCGATTCATTTACTGCGGCTGTAAGTGAATATATAAATTTTCCATTTTTCTTTTCCTTGAGCCAGTCATCTAATTTATCTATAGTAAGAGGTGGAATGGCTCTCCACTCTCTACACCACACTTGAATAGCATTTACATAATTTAAACCCCAACGCCAGAAGCCTGTCGGAAAACAAGGATGAGCGATAGCAAAAATTCCACCCTGTGCCTGGACACGAATACATTCCGCTTGTGCCTCAGGAATTGTTGTCGGACTATCTAAAGGTGTTCGAGGACAATACACCAGAGCATATCCCATCTGTTCATTTCCCCATTTCATTGCAGGTATGAGAACAAGTTTATCGGAATGATATTCGGGGTCTTCAATGGATTTCAATGTGTTTATATCTGTTATAGCGAGAAAATCAAGCCCATCTTTTTCTGCCCTTTTGATTAGTTCTCCTACTGTTTCACTACCGATGCTATATTTAGAAAAGCAACATAATTCACCTTTGTACCATCCCGGTTTATTTTGTATAACTTTGTTTTCGACAGGTATTGTCTTTTTACCGGGGACATCCAGAGGATTGTAAGGGTCTGTCCCTGATTCTATTTCAACTCTATCCAGCACAAGGTCAGCATCACTGTCGAAATCTCTCAAAACAAGAGGACCTGTTGTCCCTTCCAGAAGTGTAATTGGAATAAAAACGGGTTGATTTTCTTTTATTGTAATATCCTTGATTTGCACCATTATAGGTACCCCATTATCATATGCAAAAATATAAGCCCTAAAACTTCCAATAGGGACTTTTTGTTCTCCTTTCCCCTCCGGAAAATCAAAACGATATCGTTTCCCATCCTCTATATTTAATAAATCAACTCTTGCTCCCCAATACTTCCCTACGACATCGGTTACATCTATATCCAATATGCCTTTAGGTCCTGAATATTCACTGTATTTTTGGTTCTCATATTGATTGATGGGTATAGACGGTTGAGAAGGCGTTTTTTTATCTGCAGATTTCTTTTTAGCAAAGACATTATTTGTTATAAGAAAAGGAATTGTTAGCAATAAGAAAATATAATAAAATCTTACTTTTTTTTGCTTTTGCATTATACAGTGTCCTGTATAGTGTTAGATGATTAAAAATAACATCTTGCACCTATATAGATGTTTGAGTTTTCCATAAATTGTCCGAAGAAAGTATAAGGTTCGTTTCCAATAAATATATTGGCTCCACCTTCAACCCACCATTTATCATTTATTTTATAACGAACATTAGGTCTTAAAAAGAAATCCTGGTCTGTTGGGGAATAATACATGAACCATGACAAAATAAGATTTTGATTCATCAATTGTCGGGTAAGACGGATTGTAGTCAATAGACGATTTTCATCTTTATTATGTATCCAGAAAGGTTGATTGCTTTCATAATTTCTGTAATCTAACATATGTTCTAAATAAACCTGGAAAGCACCTGTAAAGTCCTTTGCTAATTCCTGTTCATAACCTACTAAGAAACGAATTTCCGAGTTATTAATAAAGGGACTTGTCCCATCGCGGTCCTCTTTAGAGTCATAGTAACCCATTTCTAAAGATAATATTCCTTTCCACACAGGGCCTCTTAAACTGGTCCCATAAACATTTAGTTTTGGGAAGTATGATTGTAGTGGAGGTAATAATTTTTGACCGCCGGGGCTTTTCCATCTTCCAGAATAAGCATACAAGGCAAATTCAAAGTTATTAATTTTTCTATACGCACGGAAAGCCCATTCATCATCACGAAATCGAGGACCGGGATGGTCAGGTCGGATTTCTTGCTCTTCTCCCTGAAGTCTATTAAAAAGAGGATTCCAAAATGTAATTGGGTTTCCTGTGATATATCTATCCGGTGTGAAACGAGGAGTATAAACAAGTTCAAAGTTAAACCATTCAGGATACCAACCTAATTTTATAGAATCAGAAGGAGCTTTTAAATATTCCTGTTCTCTACCTACAAAAAATGAATTCCAATCCTTGGGAAAGAGGTCATTTATAAAGATTTGGTCTCCTGTTCCCCATGTAAGGATTTGACGACCTATCCGTAAGTCTAAAGTAGGTGATAATGTCCATGTTAACCGTGCCTGACGCAGGTCAAAATTTAATTTCTCCTGAACAAAATCTCCATAAAAGTCCCCTGTGGTTTCAATACCCACCTTATCCCAGAATTTATCCGCTCTTAATTGTAAACGAGATTCCCCAAGGATTAAATCTTTTGACTGTTGCTTGTCTTCTCTATAACGAATACCGGCACGATTATCCAAAAATCCCTTTATGTCTATATTAAGAGGCGTCGGTTTTTTTTGTTTATTCTCTTCTTTTTTTTCTTCTTTTATGGCGATTTCCCCCAGTCCCTGTGGAAGTTGAGGTTCATTTGTCGGTTGGGATTGTAATCCTTGAGGTAGATCAGGTTCATTATTGTCTTTTAACTGTGGAGAAGTTGTATTTTCACTTGAAGATAATCCTTTAGGTAAAGCAGGTTCATCTGTATAACTGTGGAAAGTTATAATAAACATCGAAAAAATTATAGACAGAAAGAGAATAAATTTATAAAGGGACTTATTTATACTTATTTGCATAATTATATTCCTTCTATAAAGAAGACATGTGTTGTTTATAACATTGTATTATAATTGTTCTTGTTCAGAAAACTCATCGGATTTCTTAAAAATATTGATTATTTCATCTCCATACATTTTTAAACGTACAGGTCCCAGAATTTCTAACTTTTCCAGTTCAGATATGGTCTTAGGTCCGTATAATGCTAATAAAAAGAGTTTGTTTTTAGGGAGTATAGCATCCGAATCAATATTTCGCATGATAGATTTTTGTTTGCGCCATTGTAAAAGAAGAGAGGTACGGCTTTTTATTTTAGGATTGTCGGCTATTGGAGGTGCATATAGGGGTTCATTTAAGTTTTTCGTTTTCAATATAATCTCGAGTAGTTCTTCTTTTTTTATCTTATTGGATATCGAATATATACCTGTTATTAAATTATTTAGTTCATCAAGGGTTTCAGGAATTCTTTTAGAAATGTTTAAGAGACATTTGTTGGAAATTAACTTATTAGGGAGGATATGCAAGGATTGACCTAATTCTTCGCGGAAAAAGAAAAGTTCCTGTAAGACTTTTAAGTTTTTTTCAGGCAGATGTTTACTTCTAAATGTTTTATAGAATTGAATGGATTTTTGTTCTTCCTCTTCTATGACTATTCCCTTTGCAAAATCATTGAAAATTTCTTGTGCCTCATCCCACAAGTCTTTCTCTTCAAGTTTCTTTTGCAAAATTTCAGCTAAGGGGATTAGGTAGTGAGAGTCACGGTAAGCATAACTTAGTTGTTGATTGGAAAGAGGACGATGTTTCCAATTTGATTTTTGAAATTTTTTATCATGTTGAACATTTAAGAATGTTTTTAGCAGGTAAACAAGCCCAAGTTGTTTACAACCTAAAAGTTTTCCTGCCCACATTGTGTCGAAAAGATTTACAATTTGCCATTTATATTGTTTCCAGAACAGTCGTAAATCATATTCGGATGCATGGAATATTTTTAAAATATTTTTGTCGGCTAACAATTCCCCTAATTCAGGGAATGAAAAATGGGCTAATGGGTCTAACAGAAAATCATAACCACGTATAGAAATTTGAATAAGACAGATTTCACCGGGATATTCGTACAAAGAGTTTGCCTCAAGGTCAATAGCCATTTTAGACTCAATCGAAATAACCTTGAGAGTTTTTTCCCAGTCTTTTCTTGTTTGTATTAGGTTGTAATCATTTATGGCAAAGTCAGTTTTTCTCTTAGGCATATATTACAAATCAAGTTAGTGTTACTATGTTATAGATGAGAATTGGCAAAGGAAACTCCATTCTCAAATATTTTTAATCCATCTCCAGGACCTTTAAGTTGAAGACGATTCCATAAAGGATGTAATTTGGCATCCCAAAAGGCTTCTGGATGTGGCATTAAACCCAAAATTCTACCAGATGGGTCGCAAATACCAGCAATATCCTCTATTGAACCATTGGGATTAGCGGGATATTCTCCTTTTGCCAATGACTTATCTTTTTTTGCATATTGTATCACGATTTGATTGTTTTCTTTAAGTTGTTTTAAGACAATGTCGTCTTTTGCAATAAATTTACCTTCCCCATGTCGAACAGGTAGTTCTATGTTTTCTATACCTTGTGTCCATATACATGGTGAGTTTTTGTTTACATTTAAACAAACCCACCTATCTTCAAAACGCCCGGAGTTGTTATGGGTTAATGTTACTAATTGTTTAAATTCTTTTTGAAACAGCGGTAGAATACCCATTTTTACCATAACTTGAAAGCCGTTGCATATACCAATGATAAGTTTTCCATCATTGATAAATTTTTGGAGAGGTTTCTCTAAACGATAACGAATTCTATTCGCTAAGATTCTGCCTGATGCTATGTCATCGCCAAAAGAGAACCCTCCGGGAATAGCAAGAATTTTGGATATATCAAGATAATCTGGTTTTTCTATTAAATCGTTGAGATGAATGAGTAAAGGTTCTGCCCCTGCTTGTTGGAAGGTATGTGCTGTTTCCCGTTCACAATTTATTCCGAAACCTGTTAGAACAAGAACTTGAATCATAGACTTTCCTTATATCCGTAAAGTTTTCTGCCATGCTTCTTTAAGTTCATAAATGGAAGTATTAATAATGAGGTTATTTGTAGTGCCGTAAACTAAGAATTGAGGTTGTTCTATTACTTCGCCCAAATAGAAGACATCTAGGTCCTTCATTAATAATAGAAAATCATTTTCATACTGAGGAGGAACAGTTACAATATGTCGGCAGGGTGTCTCGCTGAACAGTGCGATAATATCATTATGGACACCCATTGTATTAATATCTATCTTCATCCCAAGTCCACCTGCAAAAGCACTTTCTGCCAATGCAACTGCAAGTCCACCATCCGAACAGTCATGACAGGAGGAAATCCATTTATTTTTAATGGTTTCATATATCCGATTGTATTGGTGTATCGCTTTATCTGTATTTACTGTCGGAACACTTCCCCCTTCAAATTTATGTATTTCTGCCCATTCACTTCCGCCTAATGCTTCAACAGTTTTGCCAATGAGATAAATTTTATCAGCGGGATTTTTTACATCCATCGTCATGGTATTTTGAATATCTTCTACGAATCCAATCGCAGTGAAGAGCAATGTGGGGGGAATAGATATTTTAATGTCTCCTATTTTGTAATCATTTTTCATACTATCTTTCCCGCTTATAAGAGGGACTTTATAAGCAAGGCAGGTATCATGCAACCCCTGACAGGCTAAAACCAATTGGGCTAATTTATGAGCACCATCAGGCGTTTTGTCACTTTCTACCGGATCAGGCCAGCAGAAATTATCCAATCCTGCAATATCACCCAATTTTACCCCTACTGCCACTAAGTTCCTTATGCCCTCATCCACAGCATTTGCGGACATCTGGTAACAGTTTAAATCACTATATTTTGGACAAATACCGCAACTAATAGCCAGACCGCGGTTGGAATTGTAAACAGGACGAATTACTGTTGCATCACCGGGACCATCCTGGTTAATCCCTTGAAACGGTTTAATTACTGTTTGAGATTGAACTTCGTGGTCATACATTCTTACAAAAGTCTCTTTACTACAAACATTCAGACTGCCCAATACCCGTATCAGGTCATCTGTAATATCGTTTTTATGTTGGATATAAAAAGGCTTTGGTTCCGAACCTTTTATTTTTGCTCGTAAATTCATTGTAGGAACGCCATTATGTAAGAAATCCATAGACAAAGATGCAATTAGTTTGCCACTAAAATAACATTCCAAAAAACCAGAATCGGTAAATTCTCCTAATACAGTAGATTCAACATCTCTTTTTTGAGCAAGTTTCATAAATTCATCAATGTGTTGTGGGGGTACTGCAACAGTCATTCGTTCTTGAGATTCCGATAAGAAAATTTCCCAGGGTGCTAATCCGGCGTATTTAAGAGGAGCACGGTCTAAATAAATTTTTGCACCTCCCGAACCTCTTGCCATTTCACCAACACTTGAAGATAAGCCTCCAGCACCGTTATCTGTTATTGAGTTATATAATCCACGGTCTCTTGCTTCAAAAAGAAAATCCGATAACTTTTTCTGTGTAATTGGGTCACCTATCTGAACAGCAGTTACGGGAGAACCTTCATGTAGTTCTTCGGAGGAAAATGTTGCTCCATGAATGCCATCTTTACCAATTCGTCCTCCTATCATTACAATTAGGTCCCCTTTATATGTTTGTTTCTCATGGGACAATTTATTATTTATTTTTTTGGGAATAATACCGCCTGTTCCACAGAACACCAGAGGTTTTCCTAAAAATCGTTCATGGAAAACAATGGCACCGTTAACCGTAGGAATACCGCTTTGATTTCCACCATCACGAACCCCAGCATGAACGCCTCTTAATACGCGTCTCGGATGGAGTAATCGTTCAGGAATTTTATCTTCATAGAAAGGTGAGGCAAAGCAAAAAACATCTGTGTTAAAGATACAACGACATCCTAAACCGGCACCTAATATATCCCGATTTACCCCCACAATTCCTGTAATAGCACCACCATAGGGGTCTAATGCAGAAGGACTGTTATGAGTTTCAACCTTCATTGATATAAGGTGTTCATCGTCAAATTCTATTAATCCTGCATTGTCGTGAAAAACGCTAACTAACCATTGAATCTCAGATTTTAGTTTTTCCGTTGTAGATTTGATAAAAGTTTTAAATAAACTGTTGATTATTGTTGAATTTCCATTATCATCTTCATAGTTAATTTCTGCGTTGAAAATCTTATGCTTACAATGTTCTGACCATGTTTGTGCTAAGATTTCGAGTTCAATATCTGTTGGATATTCAGGGAGATTTAATTCTTTACGATGTTTTTTTGTAGTAGAATTTTCGTAGTACGCTTTTATGGCTCTCATTTCGTGTAAATCGAGTGCTAATAGTCTTTTTTGACTTAACTCTAATAATTCCGAATCAGAGAGATTTAGAGGTATGGTTTCAACTATAGATTCGGTCATTTCACTTACTAATGGAATAGGTAATAAAGAAATATCTTTTTTGCAATGTAAATCATCGAGAGACAAAAGTGTCCAGTGTTGTATCAGTTCATTGGCGAGAAGTTGTTGAGCAATATGCGAACAGTTTTCCTTTGATAGACCTGCGAACCAATACATTGTGGATTTGAATACAAATTCGTTATGCTTGAGATTTCTTGATAGTGTGTCCTGTATGCCTTCCCGTGCACTCTTACCAACATTATCTGTTACTCCGGGACGAAATCCCACTTCGACAACATATTGGTATTCTGGAGGAAATTGTATATGCTGGTTTATTGAAGCAATTTGAATAACAGAATCTGAAAAAAGTTCTTCTGCTATTTTTTCAAGTTCATCTGGATTTAATTCTGCTAAAATAGTATAAACATCTACAACTCGAACTGATTTGCAGTTAATAGATAGGTCATCTTTAATTTGCGAACACAAACTTTTCCCTATAGGGTCTTCTAATTCAGGACGGATTGTTACTTCAATTCGGTTTACCATATTTCAAATTACCTTTATAGTATACTTTTCTTTCTCCTGGAATCGTTTTACCTACAATGTATGAAGAAACACCGGCTTGCTCAAACGCCTTTAATACTTTTGGTAAATGGTCTTCCGGAATTATAAATAGTAAGCCGATACCCATATTAAAAACTCGAAGCATCTCCATGTCATCAACATTGCCTGTTTCTTTTAAGAAATAAAATAAATGGGGGACCTGCCATGAAGAGAGGTCTATTTCCGCTCCAATACCTTCGGGAAGGATTCTCGGTAGATTTTCGGTAATTCCTCCGCCGGTTATGTGAGCCATACCTCGCACATCAGCGAGTTTTATAACAATTTGCATAATTTTAGAATAACAAATATGAGGAGCCATTAATGTGTCGTATACAGATTGATTTGTCCCGGGAAAAGTATCTTCTAATTTTAGTTTGGCAATATCGAAGCATATTTTTCTTGCAAGTGTATATCCATTGGTATGAAGTCCAGATGATGCCAAACCAAGAATAATATCCCCTGCCTGAATGTTGCTCCCATCAATAATTTTTTTACGGTCTACAATACCTACAATCGTCCCGACTAAATCATATTCATCCTGTTTATACACATCAGGCATTTCTGCTGTTTCTCCACCAATCAAAGCACATCCTGCCTGACCACACCCCCATGTTAATCCTTTTACCACTTCAACAATTGTGGTAGGATTTAGTTTTCCCATAGCAATATAATCTAAAAAGAAAAGTGGTTTGGCTCCCTGAACCAGTATATCATTTACACAGTGTGAAACAAGGTCTATACCAACGGTATCGTGTTTATTTGCCATAATGGCAAGTTTTATTTTGGTTCCAACACCGTCAATACTTGACACCAGAACGGGTTCTTCTATCCCATTCAAGTCAGGTTGAAATAAACCGCCAAACAAACCAATGTTAGATAAAACCTGGTCATTAAAAGTCCTCTTTACCAATTCTTTTATTTCATTAACGGCTTCATTGGCTACATCAATATTAACACCAGCATCTTTATAACTTAATTTTGACTGTTCATCCATTAGAAGTTTCCTTTACTATCATAAGTAATAATTTTAAGGCAATCTTTTGTATAATACTTTCACATTGAATACAAACTTGTTCAGAATATTGGAGATATAATAGCATATATTAAGGTATAATTCTAATGAATTTTAATTATAAAAACTATAAGTAAAACTTATGGATATTTTTTCTTACGATGCATTACAATGTTTCTGTGCGTTGGTAGAAACCGGGTCATTTGGGAAAGCTGCAGAAAAAACAGGGAGGACACAACCTGCCTTAAGTCAGCGAATAAAAAGTATTGAAGAAAACCTAGGAGGAGAACTATTTGACCGAAGAAGGAAATGCCTGACTCCATTAGGAAAAAATTTTTATGAGTTGGCAAAAGAATTTACATTAATGCAGAAAAAATTTAACATGCTTTTTCAGGAAGCAACACAGGGATTTTCTTCAGAATTAAAAATAGGGACAAGTGATACTTTTGCATTTCATCTATTGCCAAAAGTAATTCGAGAATTTTTACAAAAGTATCCCCATATCCAGTTATCAGTCATAACCCGTTCTTCAGATGAAATAGAAAATATGGTATACAAGGGTGAAATTAATATTGGTGTTGTTACACAACCTGTAGGACATAATAACTTAAAAGAAGTAAAGATATGTGAGGACCCCATTTACCTTGTAACCTCTAGAAAGCATCCTTTTATAAAAAAAAATACGAACAATATAATTTATGAATTGCATAATGAATCTATCGTTATGATAGATGTAAAAACAAGGACGGGACGAATAATTAATAAATACTTAAATACGCTTAAAATAGAACCGAAATGTGTTATTGATGGTGGGTCTTTTCATGTAATTATGAAGTATGTTGCAGAAGGATTTGGTATATCTTTTGTTCCAAGAATGGTGGCTGTAGACTGGCAAGAAAAAGTAGAAATAATAAGAATCAAAAAAGCACCTACCATTCCTTATGTGTGTATTTATCCACGATTTTTATACATGTCAAAAACTGAAAAAACTTTTCTTAGTTTGTTAAAGAAGCATATAAGTAAAATAAGAATATAATAATTACAGGGTATATCTATGAATTTAGTGGGGAAGGAAAAAGTAGTTGGAATTATTCTACTTTTCACTTTACTTATTCCTCCGATTGTATTTTCTTTTGAATTTACATCATTTCTTTATCCAAAAGAGATTATGTTAAGTATCTTTTTAATATTATTGTTACCTTACTTCCTGAAAAATAGAGAAAGATTATTTACACCTATACCTCTCATTTTCTTTTTTATCCTAAATTTATATTTATTTTTAACTTTTTTTTATGCGAAAGTTCCAGAACAAACATTACTCCGTTCTATGGAGTTGTTTTTAGTTTTTATTACACTTGTTTTAATATCCGATTTAAATAGGGATGGAAAATATGAAACATATATAGAGTATGGGATTTTATTATCTGGGGTATTTGTCGCTATTTCATTAATTGTGCAATATCTCGATTTGTTACCTGTTTTATTTCCAAATTATTCATTTTACAAACAGTTGTATTCTGTTTTCGGAAATCAAAATCTTGCTGGAACATATATCGCTATGGTGATGGTAGGTATTCTGGTTCGCTGGGATAAGTTTCCAATGAGAGACATGTTTAAGTTTCTTAGTTTTTTTGTTTTGGGATGCGGACTAATTTTAAGCAATTCACGGAGTTCATGGTTTTCTATCTTAATAATAATGACTTTTTATTTCACAAATATATATAAAGAAAATAGAGGGTTTAATAAAAAAAACACATACATTTTGGTATCTATGTTATTGGGAATGTTACTTGCATTACCATTTATATATGAGCGTTTAAGGTATAGTTTTTCTGATATGGATGTGGGATTTCGTGTGCGTTTGTGGATATACGATGGTTCTATTCGAATGTTTTTATCTAATCCGTTTTTAGGTGTGGGTTGGGGAAATTTTTATTATTGGAGTCCGAAATATCTGGCTGATGCCTTACATTCAAGTTATGGAAGTATGCATATTCGGAATGAACTATTGACTTTACATGCCCATAATGACATACTTGAGTTGTTATCGGAAACAGGAGTATCCGGACTTATATTTGTAAGTTTATTTTATCTTTCTCCTATTTTTATTTATAGAAATCCTTATGTATGGTTGGTATTCATATTAGTTTCTCTTTTAAACCCGATTTTAATTAGTTCCTCTCATCTGGTCGTAGCGTTGTTGTCATTGTGTAATGAGAAACAAAGAATGTTCAAAAGGGAAAATATACAAATTAATAAGTTATTGAATGCTAACACGAAAACAAGATTTATTCTTTCTGTTTTCGGACTTATATCTATTGTATTTCTTACTTATAAATTATGGGTTCCCGACTATAAACTTCGGCAAGCAGAAAAACTACTAATATTAGGGCAGGATTGTGAAGAAAAATATCGAAATCTTGTAAGTTATAAATTTGCAACTTATGCTATGTATGAAGGTTATGCTCAAGAATTGATAAGAAAAAAAGATTACTATAACGCTTACAAAGTTTTGAAAGAAGCCCTTACAAAAATAGATGATGGAAATATTTATTTATTATTAGGTAGATGTGCAGAAGAATTAGATGAAAAAGAAGAGAGTATAAAATGGTATCGCGAATGTCTGTATCGCTTCCCAGACAATAAAATTGCACGAGAATTTTTGCTCTCTACTGGGGACTTAAAATAAAAAGACTTTGTATTCGGGCAACAAATGGAGTTTTATTTTCCGTAGAGATTTTAATCGTAAAGATTTCATCTGTATTTACAAAGCAGATCGCAGACCATTTATTATCTTTACTTTTTTGGTAGATAATAGGTTTTGTTTCACCTTTATTAACTTCAAGGATGAATGTGTCGGGGTTGTCTAAAAATAGGTTTATCTTCATTTTATTGGCTCTCATGTCAAGCCAATAAGAACCTGTTTTATCAAAGGATATATTTTTGATTATAGGGGAACCATCCGGACTATTTAATTCTATCGTGTGGGGTGGTTGTATATACTGGTATTTGAAGAAGCGGGCAACAGTAGGAATTTGAGTAAAAGGATTTATGAAGGTATTCAGGATATGAGATTCAACAGCACTAAAAATAATAACAGTTGATAGGAATAACATAAACATCTGAAATAAACAAAGATTTAGTGTTTTTATAAGAGATATGGCAAATGTTCCGAAAATAACAAGGAAAGAAAAGATTGGAACCAGTATAAAGCCCCATAAAAATAAAGGTTTGGATAACCATGATGCTAAATTGATAAAAGAAGCAATAACCAGTCCTGTTAAAACGATTAGATTATAAGGAATTTTATCTCGTAAACCTGTAATGTTTAGCCCTAACTTGATAAAAATAGGTGAAATGAAAAGTAGAATAATACTGGTAAGGAAGCGAGCAGGGAAAAGGTCATACCGATAAATATCCCAGAAGGTCAAACTAACATGAACGGATTTGTAATCTCCTAAAAAAAACTTGAGAGACATAAAAATATTTATAGATATAAATGAAATAGTAACCAATCCAAGAAGAAGCGTTATGATTTCTGGTGTTAATATAGTAACGGGGTTTAAACAGATTTCAGTAGTAGTTACATCGGACGGATTTGTTTCAGATGTTAGTATTTCTCCACATTTCCAGCAACGGTCAATATACCCCTGATTTTCTGCTCCACAACGCTTACAGATAGATTCAGGGAGTAAATCGAAATCAGAGCCAAAAGTAAACGGAAAGGGTGTCTTTCGAACATGTTTTTTACTCAAAAAACTTTCTATTCGTGATACCGTCGTTTGTGCCCATTTATGTTCAGGACAAATTTCAGCAAGTTTTTCATAAACTTTTTTTGCCTCTTCAATTTTCCCGGATGAAATCAATACTCTTCCTAATTGTTCATATAGTCCGGGTTCTTTATCCCATTTTTTAATGGCTTTTTTTAACTCATTTATAGATTCTTCATATTTTCCGAGACGATATAATGTGGCAGATAAGAACCGATAAACATTGATATGGCACTCCCATTCATTTATAAGCACCTTCAAATGTTCTAATGCTAATGTATAATCTTTGTTTTGATACAGTTTCTTTGCTAATTTCCAACGTTTTTCATAATCTTTCGGATTTTTTTCCACATAATCAAGCAAATCAAGTAGTTTCAAGGCTGTTCTCCAAAATAAACCATTTAACTGGCTTTCTTTTTCTTTTTTCTTTCTCTCTTCTTTGTTTCTTTGTATTTTGCAAGATTTATCCTATAAAGAATTTCGTTGACAACCCATGCAATAACGGCACCTATAACAGCAGACATTCCTATAGTGAAACCTATATAAGCACCAAGGGAGTTATCATACAGCAGTAACCCAGAGAGAAAGTAATTCGGAACAAGTAATAAAACACTACAAACCGCCCAGAAAATCCATCCTACTGATTCAAGGTTTTTAAATTGTTTCATTGCTTAAGTTGTCTCCTTTCTATTTATTTCTGTATTTGTCTGGGGAAGTGTAATAATAAATTTTGTTCCTTTGTCCTTTTCGCTAACAACCTTAATTCTACCGCCATGTTCCTCTACTATCTTTTGGGTAACAGACAAACCTAAACCAGTTCCCCGATAACCCTTTGTTGTAAAAAACGGTTCAAAAATATGTTCAATATCTTCCGATGGAATTCCTTTTCCATTATCAGATACTGTAATAATCAAATCTTTGTTTTGAGACAATTCCCCTTCAATTTTTACAACTCCTTTCTTTTCTGGAACTGCTTCACCAGAATTTAGAAGTAAGTTGGTTAAACAATGAATAATGCCGTTGGGGTCAAGGAATACTTTGTCCTTCACCCGAGAAATATCAATGATGAGTTCGATTTGACGGTTTGAAAAAAGGTCGAAAAAAAATTCGGATACCTTATTGGTTATATCTTCTAAATGACAATATACTTTTTGTGGGGTTCGAGATTTTGAAAATAATAATAAATCTTTGACAAACTCAAAAACATAAAGGGAAGTCCTTTTAAGGACAGGCCAGGCTTTATGAACAACCTCATAATTTTTTTGGTTCAATGATTTTTCGATAAGTTCTGTGCTGGTTAACATTCCCGTAAGTATATTCTTCAAATGATGTGCTAATGCGGTTAATGTATAACCTATTGTAGCAAATCGTTCCGCCTGTAATTTCTCTTGTATTAATTGTGAACTTACAACAGCAGAAGCAGCCCATGATGCTAATATTTCCAGGAAACGGAGGTCTTCATGCGAAAAGGGTGCATTACCTATTTTATTAACCATCTCAATAACGCCAATTAATCGTTGGCGGTCAATCAATGGGACTGCAAGAATATTCCGTGTCGAAAACTGAGTTGCTATGTCTACCCCCGGGAAAAAACGAGAATCGTTTTTGACATCATTAACAATCAAAGGTCTTTTTGTTCTTGCAACTTCCCCGGCAATACCACAGTTTACAGGTATGCGAATTTCTTTCTTTACTATTTCAGAACCCACCGGACCTAAAGTTACCTGAAAAAAGAGTTCTTCCTTTTTCTCATCATAGAGTAGTAAAGAACCTGCTTCCGCATTACATGCTTTTTTACATTCTTCTGTAATAATTACAATAAGTTGTTCAATATCCGTTAAATTTGAATAAAAGTGCTGAACTCGATATATGGATTGAATGTAATTCCGGATATTGTCGTCCAGCCAATCTAATTTTGTAATTTCATTCTCTTTTTCCATTATGATAAATTATCCTTTTTATTATACCGCTGAATATTCCTTAAATGTTGGTTTCTTCGTTGCTTCTGGAGTTGTTGTATCTTAGTATAGATTATCTTTATTTCCTTTAATGATAAATCATCAAGCATTGTGAAAATGAAATCTTTCAGTATTTTTTCATTAACGAAATCACAGAAGGAATCATAAATCTGTGTTAAATTCCTTATTTTATATTTTATCGCAAAATGATTTATCAAATAGGTAGCATCTAAATCAATTAAATATATAGGTTCTCCTTCCATTGTCAATAGATTTTTACCAGATAGGTCTTTATGATATACTCCTTTATCCCACAAAAGAATAAGAAATCTTTTCATTATCTCAAAGAAGTATTCTAATGTTATACCTTTACTCAAATAAATACCATCTCTAATGAATACCTCAATATTATAACTACCGCGTAGATATTCTGAAATGAAAAAATGCTGATAAGGTAATGAATATTTTAACAATTCAAGATATGCAACAGGTTTTGGTGTAGGTATATGATTATCTATTAAGTAGTTGCTAATATTCCATGCACTTCTACAACGGCTTGATAAAAAGAGATGCCTGAATATCCCTTCAGAAAGAGAATAGTTTGTCTTTTTTACAAAGTAAGAATACCATTGGAGAGAAGAAGTTTTATCTGTTTCTTTTAATACTTTTCCTGTATTGAATATTTCAGTCAAAAAAACATCTGGGTCAAAGTTATCTTCATTTGACCAAATATGATATTTTGATTTCTTACTGTATTTCATTATTATCTATTTGTTTTTATTAATATAACGATTTTTATAATTTATCCATTGTATATGAGGAAATGAAAAGACTTCTGCAAGGAAAGAGAGATGAGAAATACCATAACCATTTAACAGGATATTAAAAAATTCTGTACTGATACCCCTTTTTAGAAAAGAGCGTTTTAATCGTAATAAATTTTGTGAACAATAATAACTATTTAATGTGGATACCTTTTTTGCATTGTCAAAATCAATTATATAAACAGATTTTTCTGTAGAACTGATTAATAAATTTCGAATTTGTAAATCATTATGAAAAATTCCTATATCGTGCATATTCTTAATAATTTTTCCACATTTGATTAATATGTCATATTTTTCTTCAATTGAATAGAAATTATTATTTAAATATTCGTCTAATGTATATGTATACGGGATGTACTTCGTGATTATTCCACACTTGTAAAGTCCAAATTTTTTTGACCAAAATCCCCCAAGATATTCAGGCACAGATAAATTATTTTTTAATATATTTATATACATATAAAATTCATTCAAAAAACGATTAGAAAAAAAATAATATCGGGGAAAAATATTTCTATAGATGCCACCATGCGAATATTGCTTTATCAAAATGGAAAAGTGAGTATTGAAATTGTATAAGAATACATTATTTCTGCCACCCGATAAAAGGATTAATTTGTCCGGTGTAGAATTAGATAATAATGCAGATAGTATTTCAATTAGGTCATGGGATAAATCTTCTCTTAAAACTATATGCCCCATGTTATTTGAAAATATTTTATAAACAGCAGGTAATTGTATAGGCATATTGTTATTACATCTCATTTGTAAGTAATAAAAGAATAATAAATTATAAAACACATACATGGAAATAAAAAAGAGAAACATTGAAAGGGAGGAGCGGCAGGTTTGGGCTTCCTGCCGCTATATTTGCGGGGGGTGTCTGAGAAATTGCTCTGTAGGCGCAAGAGGAAAATTCATATTCAATTTTTATATTGAAGTTTTGGGCTGGTCTGAGGAATCGGGCATACGCAATTCCCAAACACCAAATATATAGTAGCACAATATATAGTAGTTTGTCAAGTATTTTTTAATTTTTTAAAAATCATTGTATTATTTCTAATTATTTAATGGTAAGTATATTGCTTGATAAGTTGAACTTTTTACTCACGTTCTCTTATACTATATTTAATTTGGTAAAAAGATAAATTCTTTTTCAAACGAATAATTAAATGATTGAGAGGGTATTTTTATGATTTTTATTCCAAAGGAAGTCTACTCTAAAGAGACTCGCATACCTATAGTTCCCGATACAGTAAAAAAATTAGTCAAGTTGGGAGCAGAGGTATGTATTGAATCCAATATGGGGTGGAATTGTGGTTATTCAGATGCACAATATACTGAAGCAGGTGCAAAGGTGGTATCACGTGAAGATGGATTGAAAAACGCAGATATTGTTTTACGATTAAGAAAACCCCCTATCGAGGAAATTAAATTACAAAAGAAAGGTTCTTTGCATATTAGTTATTTAGAACCTTTCTTTGATTTTGCTATACAGGATGAATTTATTAAAAGTGAAGTTAACGCGATTTCGATGGAAATGATTCCACGAACCACATTAGCCCAGAAGATGGATGCGTTAAGTTCACAGGCAAATTTAGCAGGTTATGTTGCGGTTATAGTTGCTGCAAATAGGTTGCCGATGGTATTTCCAATGATGATGACACCGGCGGGAACTTTAAAGCCCATTCGCATTTTTATTATCGGTTGTGGTGTTGCTGGGTTGCAGGCAATAGCCACCGCAAAACGATTAGGTGCACGAGTGGAAGCATTCGATACAAGACCTGTGGTAGAAGAACAGGTCTTATCATTAGGGGCAAAATTTGTGAAGATTGATGTGGGACCTACCGGACAAACAAAAGATGGTTACGCACTGGAACTCACAGAGGAACAGAAACAAAAACAACGGGAAGGCATGAAAAAAGTTATAGCCCAGTCTGATGTTGTAATAACAACCGCTCAGGTTTTCGGTAAGAAGGCTCCGCTATTGGTTACAAATGATATGATAAAAGCAATGAGGCCGGGCAGTGTTATTGTAGACCTTGCAGCAGAAACGGGAGGAAATGTCGAAGGTTCAAAACCCGGCGAAGAGGTGATAATAGACAATGTTATTGTGATTGGAGCAGAGAATTTTCCGGGACGCGTGGCGGTTCATGCAAGTCAAATGTATTCTGCTAATTTAGGGAATCTCATAGAACATTTCTGGAATAAAGAAACAAAATCGTTCAATTACAAAATAGAAGATGAAATTCTAAATGGATGTTTGATAATTCATGAAGGCAAATTGAGAAATGAATTAATACAAAAGGCAAGGAGTTCACAATGAAAAAAAATGTAATAAAACTAAATAAAATTCCACTGATGGGATGGATAAGTTTGGTAGTGTTTGCTTCCATCTTATCTCTTTTATTGTTAGGAAGTTTCACAAAAGTAAAAGCGGATAGTAATGCAGGGACAGGAATGATACCCGCTATTACTGCTACGGAATGTGCAACAGAACAAACATCACCCGGTACCAGGGCATTAAACCCCATGACATTACTTCTATTTACTTTTTTGATAGCGGTATTTCTCGGAGTGGAAATATTGACCAAAGTTCCATCCCAACTTCATACGCCCCTTATGTCCGGGTCAAATGCTATATCAGGAATTACAGTTGTCGGTGCCTGTCTGGCAGCAGGACAGGGGAGAGATTCAGTGTTATTAATAGGTATCGGTGTTATCGCAATGATTTGTGCCATGATAAATGTTGCAGGTGGTTATCTTGTTACAGACAGAATGTTAAGAATGTTTAAAGGGAAGGAAAGGAAATAACCGTGAACGAGATTAAAATATTAATTGAAGTCGCCTATATGGTATCGGCGGTTACTTTTATTCTTGGGCTGAAAATGCTCAGTAAACCGACAACCGCCATTAAAGGAAACATCATCTCCGGATTAGGAATGTGCCTTGCTATTGCTGTTACGCTTGTAAATCCGGTAATTAAATCCTACGAATGGATAATAATCGGTGGACTTATCGGAACTGTTATTGGAGCCATTGCTGCAATTAAAGTTCCGATGACCTCCATGCCCGGCTTCGTTGCATTTTTCAATGGAACAGGTGGACTTGCCAGTATGTTAGTTGGTTGGTCGGATTTCCATGTTACCTATACCGGCAAAGGTTATGGTGAATATAGCCTTGAGAATATTGTTTTAATACTTGCCACCTATTTAGCAATGCTGATTGGTGGAGTTACATTCTCAGGAAGTATGGTTGCCTACGCAAAGTTAGAAGAAAAAATTCAAGGGAAGCCCATCCTATTTAAGGGACAACAGTTAGTAAATGCTGTTGTATTAGGATTAGGCATCCTGATGGGAGTCCTTTTCTTTGCAAGTCCCAATGGTACTGTAATTTATCCCGCAGTTATATTGCTAATGATATTAGCAAATATCCTTGGTATTTTAGTAACCATCCCTATCGGCGGGGCAGATATGCCTGTTGTGATATGTCTATTAAACAGTTATTCAGGTATGGCAGCATGTGCCTCCGGTTTCGTATTAAATAACACCGTATTAATCGTAGCAGGCTCCTTAGTCGGTGCCAGTGGTATTATCCTTACAGCGATTATGTGCAAAGCTATGAACCGTTCCCTTGCAAATGTGCTGTTCAGCGGTTTTGGTTCATCGGAAGGAGCAGTGAGCACTTCTGTGACCGGTGAAGTGAAAGCATTAACACCTGAAGATGCCTATTTCGTATTGGAAGCAGCTCGTTCTGTAGTTTTTGTTCCGGGCTATGGCATGGCAGTTGCACAAGCACAACATGTAGTAAAAGAATTAGCAGACCTATTAGAAAAAAATGGAGCGGAAGTAAAATACGCCATTCACCCTGTTGCCGGTCGTATGCCAGGACACATGAATGTCCTATTAGCAGAAGCCAATGTCCCTTATGACCAATTGCTGGAGATGGATGATATTAATCCGATAATTGACACGATAGATGTTTGTATCGTAGTCGGTGCAAACGATGTTGTTAATCCCTCCGCAAGAGAAGACCCCAAGAGTGCCATCTACGGAATGCCTATTATTAATGTAGATTATGCCAAAACCTGTTTTGTCTTAAAGCGGTCTCTTGCTTCCGGTTTCTCCGGCGTAGAAAACCCGCTCTTCTTCAAAGAAAATACACGCATGATTTTTGGAGACGCTAAACAAACCTTAACAGCAATCATTAATCAATTCAAAGAAGCACAAGAGTAATAATATATCATCGCAAAATTTCATAGCCCTTGTTCTAAAAAAAATAACAACAAGGGCTAATTATTTTGTAATGGGTTAAACAGGAGAGATAGATATAACAAAATTGGATAGATAGAAAAAATAATGCGACCAGATAGATAACAAAATGGATAATTAAAACTTATCCCCTTAGTGGAGACCTAATATATTCCTCTTTTTATGACTTTTAATGTTATTTCCTCTGTCTATCTAATAAATTTTATTCGATTATCTTATCGAAAACAATATAATCCTTACCAGCAATCCCTATTCAAATTTATAGAATTTCCCACAAGATGCATTTATCATGAACACAGAAAAATGTAGTGGCGAATAATCATTCGCACTAATAAATACGCAAATATACATCAATCCGTCCTAGATAAATTAAAAAACGCATAAATGAATAAAAAAATATTGTGATACAGACATTTTTATTGCATCAACACGCATATTCTCACATACCCGATGAAAAAATAATATTTATCCGAGAGGGAGGCAAAAAAATTTCGCCTATACATTAATACGCTTGCATACCAAAAGCCCCTGCTTAAAAAATGGGATGTTTTGATATAAGGTTTTATTTATTAATTGTGTAAACAATTACTGGATGTAAATGGGGCTTTTTGTTAGAGATTGTTGAATGTCGAACTAAGTAAAATTAATTGGCAGTTTGGGTTAGCATTTCTTTGATGTTTGCACAGGCTTTGTCTATTAGGTTTTCACCTGTTCCTGGGGGGACCCATGAAAACATAGGGTCGGCACCGTATCCACCTTCTTCGACCGCTTCTACAGTGGGGATGTAAAGGGAATGTCCGTTGCAATATCCCAAGAATATTGTCTTTTTTGCTGGTGAATTGGTTTTTAGACGGATGGCAAGACCAGAGAAGAATTCGCCGGAACCACCAACAAGTGCTAATTCTTTGTTTATAAGGGCAGTTGATAAGGTTACGGAGACAGTGTTATTGGAGAATTCTTTTAATAGTGCGTTGATAAGTTCCGGGAAAAATCCTTGTTTGTAAACAGCCATAACGAGGGGATTGTTTGTATCCATGCGGGAAGGGTATGTAAATCGTTCAGATATGAATTGTATTTGTGGTTGTGTAGGAACAGTTGTTGATATTTTTTTATAAAGTTCGGCGGAATATTCTCCGATAGCGTTTCCAAATCCGACCATTCCTTTTCGTTGGTCATTGGTATTGGGCGACATATCACCTGTGGAACCTTGAAGGAATATACAGGGGACATTTAATAATTCTTCAAATCTTTTTTGCATAATACCTGCCCAGTCGGAACTCCAGCGACGGTCAAATATATCATCGAGTACTGGGTGTGCAGAGAAATTAATTATTGCTGTAATAGGTTTACCATCTATTGTATCTATCCGAATTATGGTTAGTTCCGGGTCTCGCATTTTTTGCGGTTTCTTTGATACACGATTGCGATTCAAGTCAGTTTGCTCACTTGCCCAGCCAATTTTTGCGGGAATAAGTCTTGTTGTTGCTTCGGATATTGCCGTACAAATCTTGTTTTCGAGCTCGTCAACATATTGAATGGCTTTATCAAATTTACCCTGTCCACAGTTGGGTTCATTTATTAGTTCTATAACAGGTCCGTGATGGGTATGTGAGCCGGCAAGCATGACATAAGAAACGCCACATTCTTTTTTCAGGCGTTCTGTGATTTTTTCCATTGACCATTGTGTAGGTGAACGACCTAAATCCAATCCGCCAATAGCGAGACGATTTGTTCCATCATCAAATACGACAACCTTGAAATTCAGTGGATATTTTGTACCTTCGGAAGGTAAATCATGTCTTGCTCCATACCCCCACATTGGGATGCCCGCAGGAGGGGTAATATCTACCATTGCAAAGCCTGCTTTGAAAACAGGTTCAGAAAAGGCATAAGGAAAGGAGAGCAAGCAAAGAAGTAAAATAAAAAAGAAAGTTATTTTTAGGGTCTGTGAAAGCATGATAAAATCCTTAAAGTATGAGAATTTTGTGTTTCATATAAGACACGAATAGAAAACAAATTGTTTCAACGGATTTATTCGTTGTGGATGTAAATATCCATTTGCAGAGGGATAGAAGAAATTATAGGGTTATATATTTTTTTAGGACATCATTGGGGATTTCCCAGAATTTTATTCGTTCTCGACGCCATGTGTAAGAAATAGCAATCCCTTTATGTGTGGTAATAATGGCAGGATAAGAGTATTCATGAGTGGGGATTAAATTCTTTTCGAGATAAACGAAATTTGTCCATGTTTTGCCATTATCTCTGGAATATGCAAACATTAAAGAATTGCGAGGTCCCCAGTTCCCGCTGATGGGATTATAAACTAACCAGAGAACGCCGTCTGTATTTTTGATAAGGTCAATACCACTATTGTTATTTGGCAAATCGGTACGATAAACTTTTCCCCATGTTTTTCCGCCATCTTCTGAGTCACAGCGGGCAATACAGCCACCTGTGGAACGCATGAGTGCATGAACATAATTAGGCTGAGATTCCCAGAAAGTAGGCTGGATAACGCCTTTCCCACGAATTCCGGAGGATTCGATATTCCAATCATCACTTCGTATCCATGTTACGCCTTTATCATTGCTCCTGTCCGCAAAACAACGCCAACCTTTAATTTCGGTCGAAGCAGGAGCAAGCCATGTCCCGTCATGCAGGATGATAGGTTTATTTTTTACGGGACCTCTACCGCCAATATCACCCGGTACCAGTTCGATCGGTTCTGACCAGGTCTTTCCGTTATCCTCTGTTTTCATCCAATAAGTGGACCAAATGGGTACATCTTTCCCTACCTTGAAAAACAAATAGATAATATTATCCTGGTCTTTGAATAGAACAGGATTCCAATGTGCTTCTTCACGTACTTTGGCTATTTTTTTAGGTGTGGTCCATTCTTTGCCGTCCCATCGGGATAGCCAGATAGCCACATCTGGATTTTTTTCTTTTGTTCCTCCAAACCATGCGGATAGGATATTCCCTTCCGCTGTTTCGACTATTGTAGAGGCATGGCATTCTTTGAAGGGTCGTTCATCTTCAAAAATATAGTTTACAGTTCCCCCGCTATTTTGAACTATTGATATGAAATCTTCAGTTGATAGGATAGGAGGATTATGTAGAACAACGCATGAAGAGATAAGCAAACAGAATAATGGCATAGCAAGACTCCTTGATAGAAATTTATTAATGCTCAATTTTATCTTACCTATAACCATATAAATAAAACAAATATAGATGCGGGGATAACCGCAATAAGGGTAAATGGAATGGAAATTTTTATCCATTGCATAAATGATACAGGATAGCCTTCCTTTTTTAGCAACCCTGTTCCCACAATATTTGCTGATGCCCCAATAGGAGTTATATTTCCTCCAAGACTGGCACCGATAAGCAAGCCGAAATAAAGTAAGGTAGGATTGAAACCTCCTTTTTCTGCAAGGATTGTTGTAATAGGTAGCATTGCTGCGAGATATGGGACATTATCAATAAATCCAGATAAAACAATGGATATAATGATAAGAGCAAAATATATCACAATTTTATTATTTCCCACATATTTGTATATTAATTCTGCAATATCGTTCGTCCAGCCAAATTTATTTAAAGTGCCCACCATTATAAATACACCAAGAAGAAACAAAGTAGTGTCCCAGTCGAGTTCTTTAATGCTATTTATTATAGAGATTTTACTGGTATACTTTGCCCAGATAAGACCTATACCTGCAATTACCATACAAATAAATCCTGCGGATGTGAAAAAACTTTCTTCAAAAAACGATGCAAGGGCAAGCAGGAAAATTAACAATAAAAGAAGGAAAGTAGGTATCCACGATTTTATAGGTTCAATACTTACTTCCTGTTCACTTTTATATTTTTTGAATGTCCAGTAAAGAAAAGTTAAGGAAGTAATAGCACCTATCTGTATTGCAAAGAAAATTCCGGGTTTACCATGGTAAAAAAAGAAATCTAAAAAGTTAAGATGCACATACCCCGCTAAAAGCATACTGGGTGGGTCTCCAATTAAAGTTGCTGTTCCCTGTAAATTGCTCGAAATCGCAATACCGATTATTAATTCACGCGGGTCAATTTTTAATCGTTTTGCCAATTCAAAACATATAGGAGCGATAATGAGAACAGTAGCAACATTTTCTACAAATGCAGAAATAAATGAAGCTAGTCCACAAATTACTAATAAAGCAACAGGCGTGCTCATTTTTTTATGAATGAGATAAGTGGCTAAGAAAGCAGGACAGCGACTATCAATAAAAATATCTGCAAGAAAAAGCATACCTACAAAAATACCCATCACATTCCAGTTAATGGCTAAGAAAAATTCTGTAGGTGCCATTATTCCTGTAATTAGGATAATAGTAGATGCAATAATAGCAGTAATACTTCTACGCGAAGGCAGGATGAAGAACAGGAGATACAATAAAATAAAAATTAATAACGAAATATATTTAGGTTCAAACATGTCGGTTTCATAGTTAATGTAGTGTCATTTCAAATATATTGGTTATAACATGCTAAAAAACGGTATATATAACAGTTCCTATTTTACCCCTTTTCCCTTTAAAAATGGACCATATTTCTTATCGGTTCCTTGAATATGTTTTATCAACCATTCCTTCAAGAAATTGGCAACATTAGAAACAATGATAAGATTCCCTTTTTGAATTTCATTATTAAATTCCTGAACTTTTTTAACAAAAAGTTCATGTTCTTTTTTATGTTGAGGCAATTCAGGATAGCCATGTTCCTGCATGAGTTTCTCTTCAGTGCCAAAATGAGTAATTGTATAACCCGCCAATTCTTTTACAATTTTCCCAATAATTTCTTTTCCTTTCCCTACACTCATCGCTTCATATAACTGATTAATAATATTAACCAGATTTTTATGTTGAGCATCAATTTGAAATATTCCAATATTAAAATTATCGTTCCAATTGAGAAAAGCCATAGATATTTCTCCTATTTAATTCCTGCTGATTTCATAGATGTCTCATATTTTTTATCCAGACCCTGAATATGATTAATAAGCCAGTCTTTTAAGTAATTGGAAACCGAAAGAGGAAGAGTTAATGAACCTTTTTCATAGTCAGACTGATACTTTTTAATTTGATTGACAAAATTATTATGTTGTTGTTTCTGAACGGCAAGACCACTGTATTTACATTGTTCCATTAATTTTTCTTCTGCTGTAAAGTGAGTAACGGTATAATTATGTAACTCCGTTAATACGGGGGATATAATATCTTTCCCTTTTCCTTCACGCATAGCATCATGTAGTCGATTTATAATATTGATTAATTTTTGATGTTGTGTATCCATAGAAGGAATGCCGACACTTAAAGAATCGTTCCATTGAATTAATGGCATAAAAGTACTCCTTATGTGTTTTAGTTTAATTATAATTTATAACAAAGTGTGAATTATAAAAGCAACTGTATTTAAGGTATATTAAAATGAATCGAAGAGATTTTATCGAACAAACAATTAAAACAGTAACTACAGCAAGCATATTAACTAAAACAAGTTTTTCGGAAGAGACTGAAAATAAGCCGAGTTCCTGGAAAATACCTCCCGGAACTAAGGTTCCAGTCAGGAAATTAGGTAAAACGGATATTGTAACACCTATCCTGATTATGGGATGTTGTCAAAATTTGGATCCGGTATATGATAGAAGATTGCATCGTGCATACGAATTAGGGGTAAATCATTTAGATACTGCCCAAATGTATGCAGAAGGACAATCTCATAAAACGATAGCTCCTTTTATTAAACAAATTGGGGATAGAAAAAAGTTGATAATTGCATCCAAAGTTCATCAAACAGAGGACAAAGCCACTCCTGAAAAGTTTGTTGAGAATATAAATTTGTCGTTGCAGGAATTGGAGACAGATTATTTAGATATTTTTTACATGCATATTGTTAAGCACGAACGATTTTTGGACAAAGAGTTTATAGATATGGGGGATAAATTAAAAAAAGAGGGAAAAATACGCTATTTTGGTTTTAGTGCTCATCACGGGAATGCACATGAACTTATGATGAAAGCCAGCAAGCTAGGAGGAGGAATTGATGTGATTATGTTTAAGTATAGTTTTCGTGAAATGGGAAAGGATAATTTAAATAGAGCAATAGATGCATGCACAGAAGCAGGAATAGGGCTGGTAGCAATTAAAACATTAGGTAGTATTCCGGATGATGGCGAAGAATTATTACCATGGACATCAAAAAATTTTACAAAAATACAGGCAAAATTGAAAGCAGTGTGGGAAGATGAACGGATTGCAGGTATTGCATCCCAAATGGGGAATATACAACATGTTCATGAAAATGCGTATGCAGCGATAACACCTATGAAATTAACAGAGTTGGAAAAACAACAGTTGAGAAATATAGCAGAAAGGACACAACATCTTTATTGTGCCGGTTGTAACCAGCATTGTGAAAAAGGTATGCAGGAAGAACTACATGTGCAAGATGTCTGGCGATGTATTTTGTATGCAAAGAGATACGGAGATGAAAGTTGGGCTCGTTATTGTTATAAAGATATTCAAAAATATATCGAAAATCTATCAAAAGAGCAGATTAGAACTGCTATGGAGCAATGTCCTTATTATTTAGATATTCCGAAGTTGTTTTATACAGCCAGAGAAATATTCGGTTAATTTCGTAAATTCCAATTAATTGTCTTCAAAAATATATTGGACATTGAATATTTTTATCAGAAAAACGAAACACTTCCAGTCATTATTGGTATATAATAATAGTAGATACAACTAAATATAAATAGGAGAATATGCCATGTTTATTTCCCCTTTTGATACATTACGAGTATTGCCTCGAAAATTGATGATGGAAGTATGGCGTCGTCTCAATACAGGTTTAAATGAAGGTGAACCCTGGGAACCTCTTGCTGATGTTTATGAAACAAATGCAGAGTATTATGTTTTTGTAGAATTGCCAGGTGTAAAGAAAGGAGATATTGTGTTGACTATTGATAAAAACAAATTGAGTATACGCGGAAATAAAGTAAGAAGAGCAGATGAAGGCGATGAAAAAACAGTTTTTTGCGAATGTTTATATGGAAGTTTTGAAAAGATTATTGAATTCGCTGATGAGATAGATGAAGATAAAGTTAGCGCAGAAATGCAAATGGGTTTACTTAAAATAACACTACCTAAGAAATCAGTCTCTATAGGGAAAAGAATTACAGTTACAGGGGAATAATAAATTTACTTATTATTTGTAGGTGCTACGGATAGTATCCAGTCTGACCAGATAATTTGCGGTGTTCCTTCAGGTGCATAGGCACATAAAAAATATGTGTCACCTTGGTCTATTTTGAATTCTTTTTCAAGATGAATAGGTTTATTCAATTCGCCCAAGACTTCTATAAGAGGGTCTATAAAAGGTTCCATTTTGCCAGGTTCGGATATTTTCCATATCCCTATATTAACTTTTGGACCTTTTAATAATGTGGCATTTACAGAAAAGATGTAACTATTCGGTTGTAAATCAGATAAAGAAGTACGAAACATATTCCCTATGTCCACACCTACATCGGCTTTTATCCACTTTTGAACAACTTCATAGCCGGTTCCTTTTTTGGCTTTTTTATTTACATAAGAGTATTGAGAAAAAGGAGGTAGAAAACCTGAGGGAACCCGCGTTCCAGAGAGCCATTCTATAAAAGAACCATTTTTAATGATATTATTTATTGGGGCTGATACAGGTTGGACTTCTAATACTTTAAATTCTCCTTTTAGATTTGTTTCCTGAACAATAGCATTGGAGCAGGAAAAGAGAAATAAAGTTATGAATAAGAAAAACGGCTGTTTTGAAAGAAATGACATTTTTATTCCTTATTACAATAAATTTTGAGAGCAAATTGTTTAAATATAAATATAAGAAAAATAAACCTAAAAAAGGTAATTATAGTCAAATTTTTATATATACATGTAAAACATTTAAAGGAGTAGTTTATGTTGACAAAGAATAACAAAAATTATTATTTGAGGGTACTTTTGAGTGTAATTTTACTGTTTTTGGTTTCTTTTAATTTATTTTCAGAAGATGTAGAAGTTAATATTGTTTATACAAATGATATTCACGACCATATACGACCGGGTTATTTGGGTGTAGGAGGAATTCCCTATATTGCAGGATTTGTAAATAATGTAAGGGAAGAAAATCCAGATGTATTGTTGCTTGATGCAGGTGATTTGACAGATAAAGGAGACATGGTTGCGGATTTAACTGATGGAGAAATGATGTATAAGATCATAGAGCAAATGAAATATGATGTGATGGTTATCGGAAATCATGATTATGATAAAGGAATTGAACGACTTTGCAAGTTAAGGGAACTGTCACCTTCAGTAGAATTTGTAGGAACAAATTATAAAGAAGGTTTAGAACATTGTTATAAGCCGTGGGTTGTAAAAAAAGTGGGAAATTTACCCATAGGTTTTATCGGTGTTGTGAAATTAGGTGGTGAAGAAATGAAAGTTGCCAGAGAATCTGTTCCCGAACTAAAAAAAGCGATTGATGAATTAAAAAAACAAGGTTGTCATTTCATTATTGCACTATGCCATCTTGGAAGTAACGCCTGTGCAGAAATATCTAAAAAAATCCCTGAAATTTCTGTGTTTATTTCCGGACATACTCACGAGTTATTGAAGGAAGCAAGGCAGTGTGAAGATACAAATGCAATCATCGTTCAGGCGGGTTCCTATGCTATGTATGCGGGGCATTTAAAATTGGTGATAGATAATGAGAAGCAAAAGATTAGTAGATATACGAACCAGGTAGTGGAAATGAAACATGATATTATAAAACCTGATGAAGGAATTTTAAATTGGGTATCAGCAGAAGAGAAGAAGATATGTCCAATCGCATCAGAGTTTTTGATAGATAACAGAAAATTAATTAATACAAGTCAAATTGGAGTATTAAGTGCTAATGCAATTAAAGAAAGAGCCAATGCTGATATTGCCTTTTGTCATCCGCGATTACTTATTCGAAGTACATTTCCACCCACTAAATTAGATTACAATGCTGTCTATCTAACAGCAGGACACCGCGCTAAAGAACTGGTCGAAATAACATTGACAGGAAAGCAAATTGAGCAATATTTAATTGATTTGCTTAAATACGGCTGGAGTAGAACGGAATGGGCAGGAATAAACGCAGAATATGAAAGGTCGTTCCCCCCAGATAAAGTTGCAGTAAAAACAGATTTAGTGGCAGATAAAACATATAAAGTAGTGCTCTCAAAAATGGAATTTGAAAATCGACTGCTACGCTCTTTGGAAAGAAATGAAGGAAATAATACAGACGAGATTAAAGAAGGACTAAGAAAATGTGATTTTACTTATTTTGAAGCAGTATCTAAATATATTGAAAAAATCCGAGAAAGTGGGCTTACTTTAGATGAGTATTTAGAAAAGATGAAAATAACAGGAAGAAATAATAAAGAGGATAAGGAATCTGAAGAAGAACAGTAATCCTTTTTTCAAATACACTCCAGAGTAAATCTTTGATAGAATAGATATATACTTTGGAGTTTTTCAGGTGGATATACAGGATATTATAAAGGTATTAGGTATAGAGGTTGTTGTTAAAGGGGAAAAAACAGAAATAGGGAAAGTTTTTGCAGGGGACCGAATTAGTGATTTAATTCATTCAGCCAGCGAAAACACATTGATAATTACACACTTAAATCATATCTCTCTAGTTCAGTTGTTTAATATATTTGATGTTCCTGCTATATGTCTTATTACAGACTCAGAACCTATCCATGAGTTGATAGAAAGTGCGGAAGAAAATAAAGCCTTTCTTTTAGTATCTTCCTTAGAGATGTATGAAACCTGTGGTGTCATTTATGGAATATTTGAAAAGGGAAAAATACAACAATGATTACAGGTTCATATCCAGTAAAAAAAGGAGATTATTTAGGTGGCGGACAGGTTTCTTCAAAAATTAAAGAAATATTAAGTAAGTTGGCAATAGCCCCCGAAATAATCCGAAAGATTATGATTGCCGTTTATGAGTCGGAGATGAATGTTATTATCCATTCTTATGGAGGAGAAATTAATTTTACAATAGATGATGAAAAAATTGAGATTGTAGTTAAGGATACAGGACCCGGTATTCCCCGAATTGACCTTGCTGTTCAGGAAGGGTACTCTACTGCACCCGACGAAGCAAGAGAAATGGGTTTCGGAGCAGGAATGGGTTTACCTAACATAAGGAAAAATTCAGACTACTTTGTTATACATAGCGAGCCCACAGGCACTTTGTTAAAAATACTTATATTTGTAAAGTCAGACAAAGATTTTTCAAAAGTTGATAGTTATGTTCATGTAACGGCAGAGAAATGTAAAAAATGTTTGCAATGTCTATCAAGATGTCCCACAAAAGCCATAAGACTGTATGAAAAAAACTTGTATATTTTGTCTCACCATTGCATCAATTGTAATGAATGTATAAAGATATGTCCTACGAAAGTATTTGATTTGGAGGATTGCGAGAAAAATCATGAAAAGGAAAAGCAGGGAATACTTATCGCCCCCTCACCATGGATTGCTTCTATTCTACTTTATTATTCATGGGATGAGTTCGAAGAAAAATTCCACAGAAAAGGATTGGAAGTATTTCCATTAGTATTATGGGAGGAAGTATTACAAAAAGAAACACAAAAATATATTGAGAACAATGAAAAAATTAATTTCCCTTTAATATTACCCGTTTGTCCCGCAGTCCTATACTGGATACAAACGGAATATCCTTCATTGATTGATAATATTGCTCCCTATTTGGGACCTATAGAAACAGCGATAAGTAGTTTCGCTGAAAGACGAAATATCTTTTTTATACCTTCTTGTCCTGCTCAGATATCCGCAGTTAATAACAATAAAAATTTAGATATTTCTATTCAAATGATTTCTCCCCAGAAATCATTTGAAATGATAATGGATATATATAAAGAAACAAATAAGAAAAAACAAAAAGATAAAATACACAATATAAATATTGACAAAAATAGCAATGATGGCATAGTAACAATATCTGGAATAGAGCAGGTAAAAACGTTTTTAGAAAATATAGAAAAGAAACAATTACCTGTCCCTATAAAAATGGTGGAATTGTATGCTTGCTATAATGGCTGTTTTGGCTCTCCATATTGGGGTGAAGAACCCACCATGTCAAAAATAATTTTTGATTCATTCTGGAATGAACAGAAGCATAAATATGAAAATCAAAAAATAGATGCAATATACCGTGTATCCACTATCAATTCACGGAAAGGTGTGCGACTTGATGAGGATGTAAGAATAGCGATTCAGAAACTTAGTGAGATAGAAAAAATAAATAAAAAATTACCCGGCTATGATTGTGGAGTTTGTGGAGCACCCGCATGCTTGAATTTTGCAGAAGACATTGTAATAATGAAGAAAGATATAAACAACTGCCCATATTTGAATAGAATGTAAAAATGGAGATAAATGTATGAGTAAGAAATTAAAAGAAATTTATGAGGAATTACAATTGGAATTACTTACTCCTGAAATTGCTGACTTATTAGATAGAGAAGTTAGTGAAGGGTATGTATCGGATTTACTGAGTGATGTTTTAGCAAATGCGAAAAAAGGCTCTATTCTAATTACTTTACAGACACATATCAATGTAATAGCGGTATGTGTCCATGCAGAAATTTCTGCAGTCATTTTTATACAAAACCGCCATCCCGATGATAATGTCATGAAGAAAGCAGAACAAGAAAAAATATTATTATTTTCATCTTCCGATACTGCATTTAATATTGTTGGAAAATTGTATGAGTTGGGTATAAGAGGGTAGTGTTTTGTCCATATTATTTTCTGACTTACATATTCATTCTGTTTTATCCCCATGTGCAGACCGAATGATGCTACCCCAGAATATATATCCACGCTTAATAAAAAAAGGGATAAATGCATTTGCTATATGTGATCACAATAGCACGAGGAATGTGCGGGCATTTTATGAATATGGACAGAATTGGTTCCCACAGATATTATTTCTTCCAGGAATAGAGATTACAACTGAAGAAGAAGTACATGTTTTAGGGATATTTCCCGATTTAGAAGATGCAGAGTCGGTTGGAAAAATTATAAGAGAAACTTTAAGTGAAGAGTTAAACAAGAAAGACTTTTTAGAACCTCAGCTAATTATTAATTCAAAAGGAGAAGTTATAGGAGAAGAAGAAAAATCGCTGTATTTATCATCGGGTATGAATTTAGAAAATGTAATTGCATTATTAAGAAAATATAACGCAATGATTATTGCCAGTCATGTTGACCGCCCTTCTTTTTCTATTACAAGCCAGCTGGGTATTATTCCTGACAATGTGTTTGATGTGTTAGAAATATCACCTATATCAGTAAAAAGGGTTATCGAAAAGAAAGAGTTTCTTTTAAAAAGTATCATATATTCACTACCTCAAAATCTTCCGGTAATTACTTCTTCAGATGCACATTCTATAGATGAAATTGGGCATGTTCGAACAGAAATATGCGTGGATAGTCTCACTTTTGACGGTATAAAAAAAGGAATAAGGACAAATACTGTTTTGGAGGTCATAGAAATTGATTGAACTCTCTTTACATATCCTTGATTTGATAGAAAATTCAATTAATGCAGGTGCAAATGAGATACGAATTTTGTTGGATATAAATGAGGAAACTGATTTGCTTACCCTGATAATTGAAGATAATGGAAAAGGTTTTAGCGTTGATGAAGAACAGTTGTTTGACCCATTTTATACAACAAAAAAATCAAAAATAGTGGGAATGGGATTAAGTTTGGCTAAAGGTTCAGCAGAAAGAGCCGGTGGCGATGTTGTAATTGGTAAAAGTGAAGATTTAGGAGGTGCCAGGGTTGCGTTGACTTTTGTGTTATCAAATATTGACAGGATGCCAGTAGGAGATTTAGGGAATTCCATTGCCGGAATGTTTATTACGAATCCCAATATTAATATGCAAATTTATATTATCCACAATACACACACACTTTTATCAATTCACACGGGAGAATGTAGAGAAAGATTCTCGAATATGAATGATATAGAGATATATAAGTTAATAGAGAATGAAATAAATAACATTATCAAAACATTAAAAGTTTAGAAGCTATTAATTGGACTTCTTTGTATTTTGTATAAAGAAAATTAATATAGAAATCAATGATTTGCTGGAGTGGGGGAATTCTTTTAATGTTTTCGATAATTCTAATAAATGTGTCATATTGACTGTATCTGTATTAAAAATTTTACGAAATCTATTTTCTACGTCAGGTAAACTTAAAAAGGCATCCATTATTTGTCCTATGGATAAAGGATTAAAAGAATTCTTTTTGATTTTTCCTTTTTCTATTTCCTCTAACATAGATTTTATAGTATGACTGATATAACGCTTGTTTCTCTCCAATAATTCATGGGAAAGATTGATAAATAGAGGCTTTGAGAAAAGTTCACGAAAATAATTTTCTATTTCAAATCGAATAAGTTCTGAAATAAATGGATGTTCATAAGGTATTGAACATTCATAACTCAATCGTCGTAAAATATCCTGACTTTCTGCTGTTAGACACTCCCAACCATGTAATTCGGTATCTAAAAAAATGCCGATATTGTCGGGAATAGAAAGTGTAGTTGTAAATATACAATCATTTTTTATTTGTTTACTTTCAATGGTTAGACTTCCTTTTATTTGTTCCACGAAATATTTAATTGCCCTTTGGGCAATTAAAGGATATTCAAAAGGTTTCTCCGTTCTTATTACTGTTTCGACCATAAAGTTTTTCCCTTTTGTCTCATAACTAATACTGAATATCCCTGTTAGAAGGTTATGCAAAATGATAAATGGAGAAATATTACAAAGAAGTATTGAAGATAAACTGAGTTCCGATATCTTTAGTATAGGGATAGGTTTATCTATTCTAATCTCTATTTTATTAGGATTAGTTATAAACGGTCTTAAATATTCCCATATAGAATTGAAAAATACATGAATATCAATTATCTTATTAAAATCCCATGAGGATATATAATTAGAGATGAGACTTTCGATTTCTTCTTCTAATGCAGAAGAAAATTCAGGGGCAAATTCACATAAAGGATTGTTCCTGGCTGGTAATTTAAAACCAGCAAGCTTGAATATAATTTGATTTTGTTTGATTTGTATTTTTCCACCATTTGTGATTTTAGTCCACTGTGTATTAATGAATGAAGTATTTAAAGGTAAAAAATTATTAACCAAGATAAAATTTGACAATTGCTCCAGATTATTCGATGAAAACAAAGTGAGATTCGGAATGAGAAAACCACCTTCTTGTGTTTCCTCATAATAAATAGAAAAAATATTTTTACCGATAAGTTTATTAAAGATAGACAGACAATTTAATACAATCATTTTATCAATATTCAAATGAACAGAATGTAGCTTATTTCCAGTTTCTATGTGAAGATTAAAACACTCTTCTACCTGTTGTAAGAAGTCTTTCGTATTTATGAGGTTGAGTTTGGGTTGAGAAAAAAGATGTAAAAAATCGTTAAGCGAAATGAAATTTTCGGATAGATTATCTTTATTCTTAGATAAGACTGAAAGAATAGTGATATATGTTTTCAATAATAATGTATCAATCATATATAGTTGTAAAAAATATAGATTATATAGATTTTAGAAACATTATACCTTTTTGACATGTCATATTATATATAAAGTATACTTACACAATATTATACGAGGGTTATTTAAGTGGCTGACCATATTTTACAAATCTTGGTACAATATATATGCTTGCTATTTTGCTTATCCGCACATGAAGCGGCACATGCAGCTGCTGCAGACCGATTTGGTGACCATACAGCACGAATGTTGGGACGATTAACATTAAATCCCATAAAACATGCGGACCTGTTGGGAACTTTTATTTTGCCGTTAATGATGATGATAACGCAATTCCCATTTCTATTTGGTTGGGCAAAACCTGTTCCTGTAAACATTCGGAATTTAAGAAATCCAAGACTTCATTCTGTTTTTGTTGCTATAGCAGGACCCTCAGCAAATTTATTATTGGCTATAGCATTTACTTTCGTTTTAAGATTAACCGTTATCATTAATGGTATTTCAACCCCGGATGAAATGTTTTCCTCTCCAGCCTGTTTAGTATCCATTTCCATTGTAATGATAAATCTTGTTTTACTACTTTTCAATTGTATTCCACTACCTCCTTTAGATGGACATCATGTCTTAAATTATTTTCTTCCACCGGAAGGACAACGATTCTTACAACAAATGGGCCCCTTTGGACTTATTATTGCGATAACATTAGGTTCACGAATTATCTCGCCTCCTTTGCATTATATAGCAGGTTTTTTACTCACTTTCGGTTTAACAGGTTTTAATCTACTATAAAAGTGAAAATATTCATTTTTTACTTACAACTTTCCAAAGAATATTCTGATTTAGTATACTATTTACCTGTCCTTTCGATTTTCCAGATTTTTTTGTAAGAGATTTTAATTATTAAAGGAAGGTTTTTTATGGATTTACCTCAAAATTATGATGTAAAGAAAATTGAAGAGAATTGGATAAAAACATGGAAAGAAACAGGGATATATCGTTGGGACCCTACAAAAAACCGTGAGGAGACCTTCGTTGTCGATACTCCTCCCCCTACTGTAAGTGGTTCTTTGCATGTTGGACATATGTTCAGTTATTCCCATCAAGATTTTATTGTTCGTTATCAAAGAATGAAAGGTAAAAATATCTTTTTCCCAATAGGATGGGATGATAACGGATTGCCAACCGAACGAAGAGTTCAAAATTATCTTAATGTCCGTTGTGAACCTTCAATGCCATATGACCCCAATCTTAAAGTCTTTCCCGGTAAAAAAGGGACACCCCCTATGGCAGTAAGTAGGAAAAACTTTATTGAGTTATGCGACCAGGTTATTATTGAAGATGAAAAAGCATTTCGGAACTTATGGACAAGGCTCGGAATGAGTTATGACTGGGACCTAGAATATGCAACGATAGACCGACATTGCCGTTTAATTTCTCAGGCAAGTTTTATTGAACTTTACAAAAAAGGGGAGGTATATCAAGAAGAGAGACCTGTTTTGTGGGATATCGATTATCAGACAGCAATTGCACAAGCGGAACTTGTAGATAAGGATGTCCCTTCTGCTTTTTATTATTTTCGCTTTCCTTTCCCTGATAGTAGTGATTATCTCATAATAGCAACTACACGTCCCGAATTACTTCCTGCTTGTGTTGCAGTTCTGGTACATCCAGATGATGAAAGGTATAAGAAATACATAGGGAAAACAATCTTAACGCCTTTGTTTCATGTTCCCGTACCTATTATGGCAGATGAAAAAGCGGAGCCCGAAAAAGGAACAGGTGTTGTCATGGTATGTACATTCGGAGACCAAACGGATGTGGAATGGTGGAAACAATTCAATTTACCTCTCCGACAAATTGTGGCGAGGAATGGCACTTTATTACATGTGCAATTTGTAAGTGTCAATGAAAAACCAAACAATTCTTTAGATGAAGGCCACTTGATTGTCCCTTCCATGAATCCACAAAAAGCCAATGAAGTCTATTCCAGAATGGAGGGACTATATACAGGAAATGCCAAGAAGGTCATTATCGAAATTGCAAACCAAACGGAGAGTGTAATTGACCGTCCTGAAACGCAAATTACGCATGCAGTTCGTTTCTTTGAAAAAGGTGACCGACCTCTGGAAATTGTTCCAACACGACAATGGTACACAAAAATTATTGATAAAAAAGAGGCACTTATTGAACAGGGTAAAAAGATAAATTGGCATCCCGATTATATGTATAAACGATATGAACACTGGGTTGAAGGATTAAATCAGGACTGGTGTTTGAGCCGACAGAGATTTTTTGGTGTCCCTATTCCGGTATGGTACCCAATAAATGAAGAGGGAATAATTGTATATAGTAAGCCCATTTTACCTGATATTAAAGATTTACCTATTGACCCCCTATCGGATGTCCCTCACGGTTATACAGAAGAACAAAGAGATAAACCGAACGGCTTTACCGGAGAACCAGATGTATTAGATACATGGGCAACAAGTTCTCTTACTCCACAGATAGCAACACATTGGTTTTTAAATCCAGAAAGACATAAAAAATTGTTCCCCATGGATATACGCCCCCAGGCGCATGATATTATCCGAACATGGGCATTTTACACTATTGTAAAAGCATATCTTCATGATGGTGAAATTCCCTGGAAAAATGTGGTGTTAAGTGGTTGGATATTAGACCCTGACCGAAAAAAAATGTCAAAAAGTCATGGGAATGTAGTAACTCCTGAACCGCTGATTGAGCAACACGGTGCAGATAGCGTTCGTTATTGGTCAGCAAAGGCACGATTGGGGGTGGACACTGCTTACGATGAACAGGCTTTTAAAGTAGGTAGAAAACTATGTACAAAATTATTTAATGCAAGTAAATTTGCGATTATGCAACTCCAAAATGTGGATAGAGGATTACTAAAAAGAGGAATTATTCAAAATCCTATTGACATTTCAGTTATAAATGAACTAAAAACATGTATTCAAAGAGCAACCGCCAGTTTTGAGGAATTTGATTATGCTCAATCATTAATGTTGACAGAAGAATTTTTCTGGAATGTCTTTTGTGATAATTATCTGGAAATTATAAAACCTCGTGTTTATCAACCGGAATTAAATAATGAACGGCTCTCCGCTTGTAGTGCGTTAAGACTAATACATCGTGCTATTATTCGTTTATTTGCTCCTTATTTACCCTATATTACAGAGGAGATTTGGAGTTGGGAATATTCAAATGATAAAGACATGGCAAATTCTATTCACAGGAGTCCATGGCCATCTATTGAAGAGTTTAATGAGGTGCCTCCAACAAAATATCCAGAATTATATGAAGACCTTATCTTGCTGATTAACCCCATTAGAAAAGCCAAAGCGGATGCGAATATAAGTTTGGCAGCACCTGTCTCAAAGATAGAAGTTAAATGTCCAACCACGAAAAATGAAGCATGTCAAATACTCTTGAAAGATGTTGTTGCAATGCTTCATGTAAAAGAATATCGTTTGATAGAAGGAAATGAAAAGATAGAAGTTCTTGTTTACATTTAAAATATCTCTAATTTTTTATTGCTATAATTAAGAAGAATGTATAGTCTAATTAGTATTGGGTAGAAGAATGAATAACTTTATAAAAAGTGATGTTTTGAAATCTAAAATTCAAAAAGAATATATAAATATAAATGGGAAGGAATTTAATTTTTTAATACCTACAAGGAAAATAAAAATTAACGAAAACATTGTCCCGGATGCGTTAAAAGAGAAATATTCTTCACATGCTTTTGAATATTATATATATGATACAGCAGGACCTTATGAAAGTATAACAGAATTATCGGATTTTCAGATTGGAATATCAAAGATACGAGATGAATGGATAAAGTTAAGGGAAGAAATACAAAGTTTTCAAAAAGGAAATAAAATAATACGAAAAGCAAAATGTGGGAAAAGGGTAACACAACGGTACTATGCAAAGAAAGGTATTATTACTCCGGAGATGGAATATGTAGCACATCGAGAAAGTATTGAAATAACACAAAATAAAATGTGGATAGATTGGTTGTGGAAAGAGAAAGCAGAGAAAATCATAAAAGAATCGATGATTTCCCCGGAATGGATTTGTAAACAAGTAGCAGAAGGAAGAATTATTATACCTGCAAATATTAATCATCCGGAATTAGAACCGATGGGAATAGGGCAAGGACTACGAACAAAAATTAATGCAAATATAGGAAATTCATCTATTCGTAGCGGGATTAAAGAAGAAGTAGAAAAGATGATTTGGGCAGTAATGTGTGGTGCTGATACAGTTATGGATTTAAGCACAGGGGAAGAAATAGAAACCATTCGAGAAGCAATAATTCGGAATTCACCCGTTCCTGTTGGAACAGTACCGATTTATGAAGTATTAGAGAAGGTAGAAGGAAAGCCAGAAGAAATTTCATGGGAATTATATCGCGATGTTTTAATTAAACAAGCGGAACAAGGAGTAGATTATTTCACAATTCATGCCGGATTACTGGAAGAACACCTGCCACTGGTGGAAAAACGATTAGCAGGTATTGTCAGTCGTGGAGGTGCAATTATTTCACAATGGATGAAAATGCATAAACAACAGAATTTTACATATACCCACTGGGATGAAATTTGTGAAATATTATCTGCCTATGATGTCGCGGTTTCGATAGGGGACGGCTTGAGGCCGGGATGTATTTATGATGCAAATGATGAAGCCCAATTTGCAGAATTAAAAATTCAAAGTGAACTTGCCAGAAGGGCAGAGAAATTCGATGTTCAGGTGATGCATGAGGGGCCGGGGCATATCCCTATGAATAAAATTATGGATAATATTGAAATTCAAAAGGATTTGTGCAATTCCGCTCCATTTTATACATTGGGTCCCGTTGTAACAGATATTGCAACAGGTTATGACCATATTAGCTCTGCTATCGGGGCAACGCTTATCGGCTCTGCAGGAACCGCTATGTTATGTTATGTTACACCCAAAGAGCATATAGGTTTACCCAATAGGGAGGATGTACGAGAAGGCGTAATTACCTATCGAATTTCGGCACATGCTTCAGATATTGCAAAAGGTTTGCCTTCCGCTTTTCTTCGGGATTGCCTTATGGCATTAGCAAGGGTTAAATTCTCATGGGAGGACCAATTTGCTCTTGCATTAGACCCCGAAAAATCATTGCAAATGTTTATAGAAAGTAATCCATGTATAAAGGAAGACGGGAGAGATAAAATAAATCAAAATTATTGCACGATGTGTGGACCTAAATTTTGTGCCATGAAACTTTTTAAAATGAATAAATAAAATTCAATACAATGAAAATTGGAAAATATGAAATAGAAAAGCCTTTGTTTCTCGCCCCTATGGATGATATAACTGATTTCCCGTTTCGCAACATATGCAAAGAATGGGGTGCGGATGTCGTTATTACTGAATTTATCAGTGCAGAGGCGGTAATCCGTAATGTAGATAGGTCCTTAAAGAAAATGAGTTTTAATGAACAGGAGAGACCTATCGGTATTCAATTATATGGTAGTTCTGAAACATCAATGGTAAATGCAGGGAAAACAGCGGAAAGTTATGCTCCGGATTTTATTGACATTAACGCAGGTTGTTGGGTTAAAAAAATTGCAAATAGGGGAGATGGTGCAGGTTTGTTGAGGGACTTAAAAAAATTGGAACGCGTTTTATACGAAGTAAAATCAAATATAGAACTACCTGTTACATTAAAAACACGATTAGGTTGGGACGATAATAATATTACTATTTTTGATGTTTTAGAAATTGCTTATAACATAGGTATTGATTTTATCACAGTACATTTAAGAACAAGACAACAGGGATTAAAAGGAGATGTAGATTGGTCCTGGGTACCTAAAATAAAAGAAAAAACGAGAATACCTTTTGTTGCTAACGGGGATATAAAAACACCGCAGGATGTTGAAAAATGCTTTGCATTGGGCGCGGATGGAGTTATGATAGGAAGGGCTGTTATTGGAAATCCCTTTTTATTTAAACGCTGTAAATTATATCTGGAAAAAGGTGAATATACTCCTGAACCTGACATTACAGAACGAATACATTGGTGTCTTATACATTTCCGCAAGCACATTGAATACTATGGCGAGCAAAGAGGAGTTCCCATATTTAGAAAGTTTTATAATGGTTATTTACATGGTTACCCATATATCGGAAAAATACGCACAGAAATTATGAATCTTAAATGTGCCCAAAAGATAGAAGAAATATTAATATCTGTTATGGAAAATCCAGAAAAAGTCAGTAATATGATTCAATCAAATGCAGATGAATAAAAGGTAAGTACAATGTTAGAGCGATTGAAAAAGGAAGTTTTGGAAGCCAATTTGCAACTAGTTCAAGAAAAACTGGTAATTTTAACATGGGGAAATGCCAGTGGAATAGATAGAGAAAGTAACCTGGTGGTGATTAAGCCCAGTGGAGTTCCTTATCACAAACTAAAAGTAAGGGATATGGTCGTTGTAGATATAGACGGAAAAATTGTTGAGGGAGATTTAAAACCATCTGTAGATTTACCCGTTCATCTATCTATATATAAAAATGTGTCCGGTGCAGGTGGTGTTGTTCATACACATTCCCATTTTGCAACATGTTGGGCTCAGGCAAGAAAACCAATCCCATGTTTGGGAACTACTCATGCAGATTATTTTTTCGGAGATGTTCCATTAACAAAAATACCTGATACAGAAGACTATGAAAATTCAATAGGTGAAAAGGTCGTTCAATGTATTTTGGAAAATAATGAAGAAAGATGTAAGGCGGTTCTTATTCCAGGACATGGACCTTTCGTTTGGGGAGAAAATGTAGAGAAAGCAGTTGAAACAGCCTTTGTTCTTGAACAGTTAGCGGAAATGGCATACCATACAATTATGATAAGTGATGGAAATATAAAAACAATAGAAGAGGTGTATTTAAGGAAACATTATGAACGAAAATGGGGGAAAGACGGTTATTATGGTCAAAAATAGTTTCATTAATCAATATGTAAATGAAAATAGTTAAATATAAATATTTATGTATTATTTTAATACTATCTATCACTATTGCTATGATTTCATTCTCTTTGTTTGCTAAATATATATTTCCTAACATCCTGTATCAAAAGTCAACTTATATTTACAGAACCCCCGATTTTTATCAGTGGGAATATGAAGATATTGTGGTTCAGGTAGATAAGAAGAAGACTCACGGATGGTATATTCCTTGTGAAGAATCAAAAGGTGTGGTTCTTTTTTCACATGGAAATGCTGGAAATATAGCAGACCGATTGGAATCTGTTGGCATATTCCGAAAGTTAGGTCTCAGCGTGCTGGTTTACGATTATGGCGGATACGGTAAGTCAACGGGGAGACCTTCAGAAGAAAGATGTTGCAACGATGCTTTAGCAATGTGGAAGTATTTAATAGGAAGGAAGGGATATTCACCACAGAATGTAATTCTTTTTGGTCGTTCTTTAGGGGGTGCTGTAACGGCAGATTTAGCGACGAAAGTAGAATGTGCAGGAGTAATCCTTGAAAGTACTTTCCTTTCTACAATTGATGTGGCAAAAGATATGTTTTCATGGTTTCCAGAGCGTTTTGCCAGAGGAAATGAATTTTATACAAAAAAGAAGTTAAAAAATATAAAATCCCCGGTTTTAGTTATTCATAGTCCTCAGGATACGCTTATTAAATATTACCATGGGCAAAAAATATTTGATTTATTAGAATGTGAAAAAGAATTTTTAGAAATTACAGGCGACCATAATGAAGGGTTTGTTATAACGGGAGATAAATATATAAATGGACTGAAAAATTTTATAAATAAAGTATTAAAGTTATCTGGGCAAGGATAGAATTTATTGGATAAGAGTATAATCTACAGTATGGAAATTATTATTATCTAAAATTCGTGCAATGATAAATAAAAAATCACTTAAACGATTAAAAAAAGGAATAAATACATTATTGGTTTTGTGAGGTTGGTTTTTCTCTAAAGCGATTAGTCGGCGTTCAAATTCTCTTGCAACTGTGGTTACTATATCAGCATACGCAGAAACAGAATTACTGGCAGATGCAATAAATTTTCTTGGCAATTGAATTTGCTCTTCCAATTGAGCCTGCCATTGTTCTAATTGTTCTAAGTGTTTTTGACTTAATTTTGGATGGTTAGAGGGGATAATCGTTCCAGAAGGGTCGGATATTTGTGTCCCGGTTATAAAACAGCAATGAATAAGCCATAGAAGTACCTCAGAAAGAAATATCTTGTGAGGATTATCAGATTGTAAAATTTGCAATCGAAGATAAGATAAGTTGGTGCGGAGACTATCTAAAGAGCCGAGACATTCGATAATTTCCGAATCCTTTGATATCCAATGTCCAGCGGGTAATTTTGTTTTTCCGGTGTCCCCTTGTTTGGTTGTAACATAAGATTTATTCATAAAAATATACCTATTTAAATAATTTCAACACCTATTGGACAATGGTCAGACCCAGAAACATCCGATAAAATCCAAGACCGTTTAATATGCTTCTTAAACGATTCATTTACGACATGGTAATCAATTCTCCAACCAATATTCCGAGCCCTGGCATTTGTTCGATACGACCACCATGTATAGTGACCTCCTTCTTTGCAAAACATACGAAAAGTATCTACAAAACCTGAATGTAAGAAATTTGTCATAGCCTCTCTTTCTTCAGGATAATAACCTGCATGATTTTCATTTTCTTTAGGTCGAGCAAGGTCAATCTCTGTATGGGCTATATTAAAATCTCCACATACGAGTATGTTTTTCTTTTTCTTAACGAAATCAAGAAGTGTTTTCTGCAATTTATCAATAAACCTGAGTTTATAAGGAAGCCGTTTTTTTTCTTCCTGACTGTTAGGCCAGTAGGAATTAAAAAGGATAAAATCACCGAAATCAGCTATTTGCACCCTCCCTTCATGTGTAAAATCAGGTTCTTCTATTTCTATGATTTGAATGGGTTTATTTTTACAGAAAAAAGCGGTTCCACTGTAGCCCGGTTTTTTAGCACAACTCCAATAAGCGTGATATTGTGAAGGTATCGGGAAAGAATTGTCATTTATATCAGAATGCTTTAATTTAGTTTCCTGTAAACAAAGAATATCAGGAGAAACTGTTTCAAGCCATTCCATAAATCCTTTTTTTAAGACAGAACGGAATCCATTAACATTCCAGGAAAGTATAACCGTCATATACGTATTCCTAATCCTAAATAAATTTCTAAATAGTATAAGAAAAAAAAGTAGAATAAAACGACTTCAAACCTAATATTATATGAATTCGCATCATAAGTTATAAGTATAGATTTTTTGAACTGTTGTATAATAAAAAACACATTTGTTATAATAATATTCCTTACGGCGGCGTAGCTCAGTTGGTTAGAGCAGCGGAATCATAATCCGCGTGTCCGGGGTTCGAATCCCTGCGCCGCCACTTTCTCTTTATGTAAGATTTTTTATGAGGGAGATAATCTATGAAATATGTTCCATTAGGGAAATCAGGTCTGAAAGTTTCTGAGATATGTCTGGGGACAATGACATTTGGTAATGAGGCAGATAAAGATGTTAGTTTCAAAATTATGGACTATGCCTATGATATTGGTATAAACTTCTTTGATACTGCTCATAATTACAATAAAGGAGAAACAGAAAAGATTGTAGGAGAATGGATAGGTAACAGTCGAAAAGATATTATTCTTGCAACGAAGGTATTTTTCCCCTCCCAAAAAGGGATAAATAATGAAGGATTATCAAAGAAAAACATTATACAATCTGTAGAAGAATCTTTACGAAGATTAAATACAGAATATCTTGATATACTTTATCTCCATCATTGGGATGAATACACATCCATAGAGTATTCTTTAGAAGCAGTACATACATTAATCATGCAGGGAAAAGTCCTTTATATGGGTATTTCTAACTTCTCTGCATGGCAAATAATGAAGACAATTGCAGTATCAAGAGAATTCCATTATGCACCCGTTATATGTATCCAACCTATGTATAGCCTTATTAAAAGACAGGTAGAAGTAGAAATATTACCCTTAGCCAAACATGAGAGTCTGGCAGTTATACCCTATAATGTTCTGGGTGCAGGTATGTTGACCGGAAAATATTTAAAAGGAGAGAAGGGGAGATTAAATGAAAATAAGATGTATCAACAGCGTTACAATAACCCCATGTATGAAGAAATAACCCGAAAATTTGTCCATTATGCGGAGGAGAAAGGTTATTCACCTGCTGTTCTGTCAGCAAGTTGGGTAAAAAGCAATCCTATTGTTACATCTATTTTGTTAGGGGCAAGAACTCTGGAACAATTCAAAGAGGTAATACCATGTATTGATTTGAATCTATCGATTGAACAACGGGAAGAGATTTCAAAACTGTCTTATCAACCTCCTTTACCAACAGATAGAGAACCTCTTGATGTATATCGTTTACGGGGATGGTAAAGATTAATCGTATTGATTTAGATAAGGCTGTAATCGTTGAGTAAGGAATTCACGCATTTCTTTTAAATTTTCAATTATCAGATCTATATTTTGTGCCGAGACAGGTTGCCTTCCAAAAATCCCCCGTACTTCAACAAATAGTTCTTTTTTACTGTGGCGAAAAGATTCAATTAGCACATGATATATTCCGGGAGTATCGTTTGATTCCGGAAAAACAAATCGTATTCCCGTTGTTGCTAAGGGTCGTCCAAAATGGTCAATCATCAGTTCCTGGGATTGATTTAATAATTTTTCTACAATAAAAGACTTTGCATCGTCATATCGAGTTAGTGCAAAAGTTGAGCGTAAAGTCCCAGTATGAGCGAGAAAAGCCATTTGATTTCTAACCTGTAATATTTTGGGTCCTAATTCATTAACTTTATTCAGGAATTCATTAAAAGTGATGGTTGTCCATTCTTCTATAATTATACTGCGGTCTAAAAGAAAAAGAACCATGGATTGGCTTCGATTCCCTCGTGTTGAGTAAAATCGTGTTTGCATAGGAAAACTAAAATCAATACTGTCATAGGAAACAGGTGAACCGATTAAATCATAGTAAAATCTTTGTAAAATTTCTTTATTTATAGGTGTCGGATTGTGTATCAATTCAACTGAAAAATGAATAGGTCTATCTTCGATATGCATGAAAAACTCCCAAGAGCGTTATAATTCTTGTGAAAAATTAACAGATTTATACAATTATAAAATAAAATGTTTAAATATTAAAATAAGAAAGGAACCTGAATTGGAAGAAGGAAGAATACTTGCAATTGATTATGGTGAAGTTCGCATAGGACTTGCCATAAGTGACCCACTCCGGATTTTTGCATTTCCGCTGATGGTAATAGATTTGCGGAAAACCACAGATTTCATCAAAACAATACAGGAGATTATTAAAGAAAAAGAGGTAAAAAAAGTGATTATTGGTTATCCCTTAAAAATGGATGGAAGTGAAGGGATACAAACGGAAAAAGTGAAAAGTTTTATAGAAGAAATCAAAGGAAAAATTAATGTAGACATTGAAAAGATAGATGAAAGGTTAACAACTACTGTAGCCCAACGAGCGTTGACAAACATCGGCGTAGGACAAAAAAAACAGAGAGGTATTATTGATAAAATTGCAGCTGCAAAACTATTAGAAACATATCTAGAATTGCATAAAAGTAAATAAAAAGTAGAGATATGAAAAGAATCATATTAAAAATATTACTTGTGGGTTTATTTATAGTGATATGTTTATTATTGGTAATGGGCATTGTTATTGCAGGGGGGTATGTATATATAGTAAGGGAAGGGGTTCCGGGAGAACCTGTTGAAATAACCGTAAATAAAGGAAACACCGCACAAGATATTGCGTTTCTACTTAAAGAAAAAGGACTTATTCCCCATGAAATTTTCTTTTTAGCCTTGTTAAGAATAAAAGGAGGGGATAAAGATATAAAATATGGTATATATTCTATTCCCAAAGGATATTCTGTTCAACAAATATATGAACTTCTACTAAAAGGTCCTATTCGTCCTATATGTGCATATAAAATAACTGTTCCGGAGGGTTTAACAAATAAACAAATATCAATGATTGCTCCAGACCCGGAAGAATTTCTAAAAATTGTAAATTCTAGTGAGTATGCAAAAGAGAAAAATATCGCGGGTCCTACCGTAGAAGGATTTTTAATGCCGGGGACATATCTATTTGAAGAGATACCTGATGCTAAAACCCTTGCTGATGTAATGATTAGTCAGTTTGATAAAGAATGGAAAAAATTGATGGAGGAAAATGGCTTTGAACTTTCCAATGAAGAGAAATATCAAAAAGTTATAATAGCCTCTTTAATTGAAGAAGAAGCAAAAATAGATGAAGAACGACCTCTTATTGCACAAGTTATATATAATCGATTAAAGAAAGACATGCCTCTCCAAATTGATGCGACATTGCAATATGCCAATCAAAAATATGGAGTATTACTAACCAATGCCGATAAGGAAGTGGATTCCCCATATAATACCTATAAATATAAAGGTTTACCTCCTACTCCTATATCAAATCCCGGTCTTACCAGTTTACGCTCTGCTTTATTTCCTGAATTAGGGGAATATCTTTATTTTGTATCTAATGCAGATGGGAGGACACATACATTTAGTAAAGATATTGATACCCACACAGATGCGGTTATGCATTACCGTAAGGCAATTAAAAAGAAACAGCACAACAAAAAATCTGAGCCTTAAAAAAACGATAAGTCGGATTATTTGTTCTTATTTATAGATACTTTTCCTGGACGATTGTACAAAAGCAAGGTGGATGCAAAGATACAAATGATTATATCGCCCCAATACGAGTTTCTATTGTAATTAGGACCACAGGAAATAATAAATCTTCTTTTTGCCCCCTTACTAACTACCAGAGTTATTTCTGTATTTTGGACTACTTTTGTCCCGATTGCTGGTTCCGTTCGAGTAACTTTCCCTCTGGAAACTTCCTGGTTATATTCTTCTTTTATAGTATTTGAAACACGAAGTCCTGCAGAATTTAATACTTGAGTTGCTTCCTCTACAGACATTCCTCTTACATCAGGAATTAATATTTCTTTTTCACCTTCAGTTGTTCCTTCCGTAGAACCTTCTTGAATTCCTTCGGTAGTTCCTTCTCCATCAGCCGTTCCTTCACCTTCAACAGGTTTTAATGCTACAGATTCAGATTTTAAATCTCCTTCAGGTATATTTGTATTAATCTGTCGTGTTAAAAAATTAGGGGCAGATATTGTTATGGTATAGGTCCCTGATGGAATGGATGAGAAAGTATAAACGCCTTTTGTATTTTGTGTTAATGGTGGATAGACAGAAGGATTTATTGCTACCGTGGCGTTGATGATAGGGTCTCTGTTATTGGCATTCCACACAACACATGCAAGTGAAGAAGCAATCATGGCTTTACCTTTCCCCAGATAATATTGGGTATCTAAATTTCCTTCAACTTGATTTAAAATTTCTCCACTATCCTCTGTTCCCCAGTCATTGTTATGAGCCTTAATCTCCTCGGCTCTTTTACATACTATCGCTTTTCCTCCATTAAGATTAAATGTATTCCAACCTGTATTGGGGTCATTAACATCACCTAAAGAATTGGATGGATTGTAACTTCCTGAATTATCTTCAATATAAATACCTGTTGAATCAGTTTTTGTTGAAAGTGATGATTTAAAAATGCATCTCCTGATAACAGGGATACTATCACCTATTAGAATTCCAATACTTAAATCCTGGAAGAGGCATCTCTCTATAATGGTGTTATAGCAATTTCCACCTTCTACAGATATACCTATCTCCGAACCTGTACCTAAAAAGCGGACATTTCGTATATGCATGGAAGTATTACCACAATTCAGAAGTATGGGCTTCTCAACTTCGGCTTTAACAGGAATTATTGCAGGTGAGGTTGTACTGGATTTTATATCAACATTATAAATTTTTGCTCCATTAGCCCCCGTAATTTTTCCGTAGATAACAGGTCTGTTATTTTCACCGTAGGCTGTGATTCCAATTAAAACAATATTTTCTGATAAAACAATATCTTCATAATAATTCCCTGGAAACAGCACAATAGAGGATTGTTTATTTTGATTTGTATTAATATTGCCAAGAGTAGTTGTTATAGTAGCACGAGGGGACTGCAATGTCCCGGGATTATCGTCATCGCCAGAATTAGATACATAATGGGCTTCCCATGGAGAATTGGAATCAATAGGATTGGTCTTTGTAAGAAATTCTTCAAGATTTGATAATCCATCTAAATCTGCATCTTCCTTCGCATCATTAAATAGTGGATTTAAGTTATATGTTGCTTCAAAATAATCCGGCATACTATCATCATCGCTATCTATATCCTGGTCGGATGTCCCCAAACAAGTCTCTATACAAAATGATAGACCATCTCCATCGTTATCTACAGGAGAAGTATCATTAGAACATTGATTCTGGCATTGTTGTAATTGAGGAATATTGCAATCAACAACGACTTTTCTTGTGAGAGTGGATGTATGTTCGTTCTCATCATAGGCAGTGTAAGTAATCGTATAGGTTCCAGTGGCAGAAGTGTTTACACTACCTGTTACATTTACCTGCACATTATTAAGTGAACATTGGTCAAATGCAATGTATCCCGGGTCAGACCATGTTGAACCACAAGGAATGGTAATCTGCGGAGGACCTATTAGAATAAGTATTGGGGGAGTTGTATCCTGAACCGTTATATTTCTTACAGCATGAAGGGCAGGATGGCTTTCTGTCTCTGTTACACTATATTCTATGGTATATGTTCCAGGAGTTGAATAATCAACATTATCCGTAACAATAATTTCATTGGAAATATTATTCCCCAATAAATCAAATGCTACTGCACCGGGGTCAATAAAAAAGTTTCCACATTCTATTACCACATCGGATGGTCCGTTAAGGATGATTTGCGATGAAGCAGTGATGACTATAACTCTCCGGATTGCTTTTATTATCTGTCCCTGGTCATACGGACTTATTACCGAATACTCTACAGTGTATTCTCCTGTCTGTTCTGTATTTACATTGGAAGTAACATCTACTAAAAATGTTATATCAACATCACATCCATCTTTAGATACATATCCAGGTTCAATGTAGGGATTATTTATAGTTAAATATAAGGGATTATCGCCCAAGAGTGTGATTACAGGTGTGGGAGCAGGAAATATTTCGAAGGCTCCTGCATCAGGTTTACAACTCTCTCCCATAAATATTCGCGGTTTGCGACGAATATCTTCATTAACAGCACCGTATTCTATTGTAAGTGAGATTGGGTCAGCAAGATTTACCGCTGGTGATTCCAGATTTAAATTTAAGTCGCCAGGTGTTGTTTCGGACGGGTTCTCAATAAATAGAGGGTTAGTATCAAGTACGGTATTGGGTGATGGTGGTGTAGATAATAAACTGAAATTTTGGATAATTGAATGGCTGAATAGAAGATTTACAGGAGGAATAATTTCAGGATAATTTATCTGAACATGAGTATTTCCCTCATTAGCCCAGATTATAGAGTTGAGTATCATTAGCATAGATGTAGAACCTTGAATGTCTACAGTGCTAACATCTTCGCTAACGGAATTAAAATTGTTAGCAAATGTGCAATGTATAATTTTAACTGTAGATTCGTTAGCAGAAATACCCGAACCGTTTCCTGAACAAGAATTCTGAACAAATACACAGTTTGCGATGTTTGCATACGAATTATTAATATAGATAGCCCCACCGTTCCCATTTGAATTGTTTTTGTAAAATTGAGAACATAGGATACGAACAGTGGAATTAGAAATATTTATGGCTCCACCATCACCAAGTATATTAGTTCCACTTTCAAAAACAAGTCCATTTAATACAATATTCATGCACGATGTAATATTTAAGGTGGGTGTTCCTAAGTTTCCCGTTCCTTTTACCTGTATAGGGGAAATCTTTGTTGGATTTTCCCATGGATTTATTTCATCTATATTCGTTTCTAAACCTGAAAAACCACCTCGCAAGATAAGATTTGAAAATCCATTAATTGTAAGCCTTTCATTGTAATATCCAGATTTTATCCATATTTCATCATAGTTGTTAGCAGAACTAATGGCTTCTGAAATAGTATGGTAACCTTTTTCCCATGAACTGCCATCAGTGGGATCAACAGAACTGTCAGGATTTACATATATAACTTTACCCGATATATTAAAAGCAGATAAATAATGGCTTGGTAAATATGCTGGTGCTATAGTTTGACACCCCTGTAATGGGAAATCAGGAGAATTTGTTATACCCGAAAAGCAAATGTGATTACTATCAACAGTACCTATGGACAATGCTGTATCATTTAAAGTTCCCCCTAAAAATGTTCCCCATGTAGGCGTGATTGTATTTTCTATGCTGTTCCATTGAAGTCTCCATACCATTGCATCAAAGTTTTCATTTGCCCCATTATTGAGCGAGGTATCAAACGGATTGGAAGTAAATTCGGTGTTATTCCAATTAAAATTTTCAAAATAACTATTGGTATAACCTACAATGAAAAATGTGCTTGAATCGGTACTAGGTGTTTTTATATCAGTTATTATATCGGTTCCATTACCAAAGATATAGTGAGTACCTATTAATTTTTGAGTTACTGTTGGATTAACTAATATAAGAAAAGGATAAGTTTTTTCAGGTATTTTTTCAGGTATTGTCGAAATGACAGGTTCTGGCAAATCATTTGAATATGTATTCCCTGCCAAACAAAGGGTATTTGTATTCAGAAGAATAGATTTTTCCAATATATCATTATCCGAACCGCCTAAGAATAAAGAAGATAATAAACTAATATCAGGGATTGTTGTGCCTTCAGAATATGAATAAGTTTGAATAAAGATGTCCTGCCCTTGAACAGGTGTTTCCGGGACTATTGGGTTAAAATACGGTAAACCTACGCTTGTATTTCCACAAAGATATATAATTGTTGAATATGATTCAATATCCTTGATTTCAATGCCATCTATGCCTAATTTTGTTATATATCGACACTCCAATGGGTCCGTAAGTTTCAGTATACCCCAGAAACCATCTGCAAGTAGTCCTTTTTGAGTTTTTAATGAAGAATTTACCAGAGGTAAATCAGTAGAATTTGTATTCCCTGCAAAAAATAAATTATTGGTGTTAATGTTAATATCTTCAATAGAGTCATATCCACTCCCACCGACAAAAGTAGAAAAAGTTATCCTTAGGTCTTTGTCAAACATCATAAGAAAACCATCAAATTCACCAGATGTTCCATTTCTGTTCAGAATGCTATTTAAAGGTTGGACTGGGTTAACAGTCGGAAAGTTAAGAGAATTTGTTTTCCCACCTATAACGATAAATTCATTCATCATATTTATAAAATGAGTAACGAAATTTATATAATCTTCACCCATTCCATTTATAAAAACAATATGATGTGTTTTCCCTAATTGTGGGGATAATTTACATAAAAATCCTGATACATCCGTTCCAGAAGAACCGGGAAATTCAATGGCTCCCCCTATTAAAGCAATATCCTCAATATTGTTATAGTAGTCTAAACACATTTTGGTAAATAGCGAAGAAGGCCAGTTGGATGACGGAAAAATTATATATGTTGATAATGTAAGTATTGGGTCTATAAGCAATTCGGAATTTCTATCATGAATATCAACATAGATTTGGTATGTATTCCCATCTAAATCTAAAAAAGAAACATTATGTGAAAGAATACTCGCAGGATTTTTAATTGCGGATTTGTATATTTCTGGAATGCTAAAAGTGTATGTATAGCCTTCGTTATTTGTAATAACTAATTGATTGTTTTCAATATGTGATTCAACATTATTCCCACAGATTCTCCAAAGGATTTGATTAGTATCTGTTTGAGAGTTAATGATGAAATCAAACTCTAACTCATGATTATTAAAGTAAAATTCAAGGTCAATTCCTTTGTAAATGTTGGGAATACATAATTTCTTATAGGCAAAATTATTATGTATCCAATTATCCGGATTATTTCCTGAATAATAACTGTATGTTACATCAGATTTTTCACTTCCCAGGACAGCATTACTCTCATTGTTAAGAAAACAAATTTCTACAGGTTCACAAAAGGCATTTTTTATAGGATTCCATATCCATATTTTTAGACTACCCGGTGTAATTTCAAAGTATTGATTTTTTGAAAAAGCAAAATAATGGTTGTTCTGTTCAGAATGGAAAAAATAATTTTCTAAATAAGAAGTATTTTTCAAATTATCCTGTGAAAAGCAATAAGATGTTAAAGTAATTGAAAGAATGAATAATAATTGTGCAACCATATTCTTGTATTTACCCATCTTATTTTAATTCCCTAATTGTTTTTTTTATATATTTATACCTACCACTGAAAAACAGTATTATAATAATTATGCATGAAATTAATGTAAAAAATCACAAAAAATTTTAATGGAATCACCCTTAAAATTATTTCTATAAGACTATTTCGAAGACGAATTCAATCTGGATTTGATTTTTGCCCATTCATCTTTAAGAGTTACCGTTCGATTAAATACCATTTTTTCAGGGTTTGAATCGGGGTCAACACAGAAATACCCCTGCCGTTCAAATTGAACCTTTTCGCCTGTCCTGAGATTTTTTAATTCAGGTTCTAATTTGCAGTTTGATAACACTAATAATGAATTTGGATTTATATTGCTTCTCCAATCGCAACCTTCAGGGACATCACTGGGGTCGGGTTTCAGGAAAAGATAATCATATAAACGGATTTCTGCGTCAAAAGCATGTCGGGCAGATACCCAATGTAAAGTTGCCTTTACTTTCCTGCCATCCGGTGCGTTTCCACCTTTCGTATTCGGGTCATATGTGCAACGCAATTCAATAATATTACCCTTTTCATCTTTTATTACATCTGTGCATTTTATAAAGTAAGCATATCTTAACCGAACTTCTTTTCCGGGTGATAGTCGATAGAATTTTGGATGTGGATTTTCCATAAAATCATCTTGTTCAATGTATATTACCTTTGAAAATGGAACTTTTCTTGTTCCAGCAGAGGGGTCTTCCGGATTATTTACTGCATCCATTTCTTCAGTAAGGTCATCAGGATAGTTTTCAATGACTACTTTTAGAGGATTTAGAACCGCCATATATCTATTGGCTTTCTTATTTAAATCCTCACGAATACAATATTCAAGTAAGGCTATATCTACGGTATTATCTGCTTTGGCTACACCAATTAATTTGCAAAATTGACGAATAGATTCAGGGGTATAACCTCTTCTTCTCAATCCGGATATGGTAGGCATTCTTGGGTCATCCCAACCACGAACATATCCCTCACGAACAAGTTCAAGAAGTCTCCTTTTACTCATAACTGTATATGTTAGGTTTAATCGAGCAAATTCAATCTGTCGAGGAGCATATATCCCAATTTCTTTTATAAACCAGTCATATAAAGGACGGTGGTCTTCAAATTCCAATGTACAGATAGAATGCGTTATACCTTCAATAGAATCGGATTGACCATGAGCAAAATCATACATGGGATAAATACACCATTTATCACCTGTTCGTGGATGAGTTGCTCGTATAATACGATACATTATCGGGTCACGCATGTTTAAATTAGGTGAAGCCATATCAATTTTTGCACGAAGTGTTCGCGAACCATCGGGGAATTCGCCTGCTCTCATTCTCTGGAAAAGATCTAAATTTTCCTCTATGGACCTATTGCGATATGGACTTTCTTTACCAGGTTCTGTTAATGTTCCCCGATATGCCCTCACTTCCTCCGATGATAAATCACAAACATAGGCTTTACCTTTTTTAATTAAATCAATAGCCCATTCATAAAGTTGTTCAAAATAATCAGAGGCATAATATTCATGTTTTCCCCAGTCAAAGCCCAACCATTTTACATCTTCACGAATCGCATCAATATATTCTTGCTCTTCTTTTAATGGATTTGTATCATCGTATCGAAGATGACATCTTCCTTTATATTCTTCCGCAAGACCGAAATTTAAACATATAGATTTCGCATGTCCGATATGTAGATACCCATTGGGTTCCGGTGGAAAACGCGTTACTACACCCGTGTATCTTCCACTCTTTAAATCTTCATCAATAATTTGATGTATAAAATCTCTACCACAGCATTCTTTATTTTCTTCATTATTCATATATGGACCATCGGACATAAAAAAGCACTCCTATAATGTATCTTTTGGGGTTCTTAAAAGGATATAACTATATTCAAAAACTTATAATATATTATCTCTTTTTACAGACATATTTCTCAACTATATATTTTGGTGTATACATGAAATTAGGACGAAGCGTTACAATTAGAAACCAAATGTGATTGAAGAGTATAATATAATTAAATGTTTGTAGTTTGAATCGAAAAATAACCTTATTTAGAAAGGAACAATATATGTGGACACCAGGAATGGGTGAATTATTTATAATCCTTATTATAGTCCTCGTTTTATTTGGTGGAAATAAGATTGCAGGATTAGGTCGTTCTTTAGGAACAGCCATTGCAGAATTTAAGGATGCAGTCAAAGGGGGAGAAGAGGAAAAGAAAGAAAGTTTAGAAGAGAAGAAAAAAGAAGAGAACTCATAATTTCTGAGTTTTAGGAGAACCTTTATGATTTCACAGGAATTACTCAATATATTAGTATGTCCTGAAACAAAACAACCGTTACAACTGGTTGATGATGAATTATTAAAGAAAATTAACAAAGCTATTCAACAGGGTAAGGTAGTAAATAGAGATGGGGACCCGGTGAATGAAAATTTAGACGGGGGATTGATAAGGGAAGATAAAAAAATTGTATATCCCATTATTAATGACTTGCCTTATTTAAGAATTGGCGATGGAATAGAAATAGAAAAGAATCATATATCTTAGTATTTTATATGCATCCTTCCTTAAAATTAAGATTAATTATCCTGCTAAAACGATTATTTAGAGCGATAAAAACTTCCATAATTAATCGAATATTCACAGGGTTAATCGTTATCATACCTGTCGGGGTAACCTTCTATGTAATACAATTACTTTATTTATTGTTACATAATAAATTAGGACCACTTACGAAAAAAATATTCTATACGGTGCCTGATTATTTTGTCCCCGCTATTTCTTTAATATTGATAATACTGGGGATTTTATTTTTAGGGGTTATAACAAATATCTACGTTGGGAGTAGGCTTTTTTACTTATTTGAAAGTATTTTAGAACGGATACCTTTTATAAAAACCATATATAATGCTACAAAACAAATTGTATCTGTATTTACAAAAGCGAAAGAAGAAAAACAGAAATCAGGTCCAGCAATATTTATTGATTTCCCCTTTCCCGGAGTTAGAAGTATTGCTTTAGTTACAAATAGTGTGGAGATTGAAGGACTGGGTTCTTTTAAAACAGTTTTTGTTCCGACTACACCTAATCCTACAAGCGGATATTTTGAATTAGTTCCTCAAGATAGCGTAGGAGATGAAATGGAGATTCCAATGGATGAAATTGTAACAATGATTTTGTCAGGTGGAGTTGTTACACCCGAGGTGTTAAAAGCAGACTCCTATATGCAGCAAGAGTTACAAAAAATAGAGAAAAAACATGCAGATTGAAAAGAAAAATACGGAAAAGAAAATGTCTAAAATCTGGGGAAGAGTAAGAAGATATTTCTTTGCAGGTATATTGACAGTTGTCCCTTTAGGATTAACATTTTTGATTTTGAGATTTATCTATTACTTTACAGTAGGACGTATAACACCTTATGTGACCCAATGGTTTCCAGAATATCCGAATTATTTAATTGCTCCTATATCCGTTATATTAATTGTTATCTTTGTCTATCTGGTTGGGCTTTTATCAAGTTTCTTCCTAATCCGCCAGATTTTATCTCTTTTTGAAAAAATTATCAAAAAAATTCCTATAGTTAAAACCATATACAATTCTGCAAAACAGATGACAGTAAGTTTTATAGAACAGTTTTCATCCAATCACACGCGTTATATCGTAATTGTCCCCTTCACACATGATAAAATTTATACAATGGGACTTTTGTTAGGAAAAATTAAACTTCCTAATAAAAAAGAATACTATCGGGTTTTTATCCCTACTACTCCTAATATAAGTGTGGGAATATTACAATTTTACCCTGCTGAAAAAATATATAAATGTCCCATTACGATGGAACAGGCTATCGAAATTATCGTATCTTCAGGAGCCTCTATTCCCGTAAAACTTTCTGTACAACCTCTTCAGAAAGAACAAAAAACTAAATGAAATAGTACTCTATGTTTTTAAGAAATGACCGGGTAATTTCTCCGTCAGTGTATTAAAAACATTGGAATTTAAGTTGAATATTTCAATTCTTCGTTTATCATTTTCTATATGGTAAAAATACAGAAAGGTAGTATTGGAGGGAATAATACTTATAATCCTATCTGCCCATTCTATCAGACAGATTACATTATCACTTAACCATTCTTCAGAACCAATATCAATGATTTCCCTTTCATCCTGAATCCGATAACAATCAAGGTGAAGAACCTGGGGAGGATTTCCGTATTGATTAATTATTGTAAAAGTTGGACTATGTACCCAGCAATCTCCACATATTTCTTTTACGATTCCCTTAACGAAGCAAGTTTTTCCTGTTGCTAAATCTCCAATAAGTGCTACTTTGGCATCCGGTTGCAGGCATTTTCCGAAAATACGCCCCAATTCCTCTGTTTGTGCTGGAGAAGAGGTTTGTAGGATTAACAGGGCATCGGAACTATTATTATCACAAGAGGCTTTCATACAATTTTATATATAATTTTGCTTGTTTATCCCATGAAAAATCTTGTTTCATAGCATTGATTCTTATATCATAAAATATATCTTTATTATGAAATAAATCAATTGCATTTCTTATGCTTCTAATAATACTTTTAGAAGTCAGAGGTCTAAAAGTTATCCCTGTTGCACGTTTTTTTCGAATATTTTCAGGTGTTATGTTCGTTACAGAATCCGCTAACCCACCTACCTTCCGAACAATGGGAATAGTTCCGTATGCGAAGGCATATAATTGCGTTAATCCACATGGTTCGTATCGAGAAGGCATAAGAATAAAATCACTACCCGCTATAATTTGATGTGATAGTTCGGTATCATAACTAATTATGGTTCTTATTTTATCCGGATAGCAGGAAGCAATTTCTTTAAGTTGTGTTTCATATTTAGGGTCTCCTGTGCCAAGGATAACCATTTGTAAGTCAAGTTTTATCAACTCAGGCAAAGATTGGATGAGTATATCTATACCCTTCTGCCAATAAAGACGACTGGTAATTCCGATTAAAGGGACATTTTGTTCAGGGAAATTAATTTTCTTTCGTAAAGATGATTTACAGATTTCTTTATTTGCTATCGAATCACAATCATAATTGACTTCTATATTTCTATCATTATGTGAACTCCATATGGAGTAATCAACCCCATTAAGAATGCCAGAAAGGTCATTGGAACGGAACCTTAATACATTGTCTAATCCAAAACCATACTCTAATGTTTGTATCTCAATGGCATAAGTTGGGCTTACTGTATTTATTTTATCTGCAAGAAGAATTCCTCCTTTAAGTAAATTCATATCACCATGATATTCAAAACAATTGGAATTAAAAAATTCAATGGGTAAACCTGTAGAGGGATAACGAGAGCCTGGATATCTACCCTGAAAAGCGAGATTATGGATTGTGAGTAAAGTATATGTATTATGCCAGAAGAAGTTATGTTCATGTTGGATTAATAAAAAAGGTAAAATGGCAGATGTTGCCCAGTCATTACAATGAATAATATCCGGTTTCCATTGGATTCGTTCTATAGCATCAAGTATGGCTTTACAGAAGAAAGAAAACCTACGTGGATTATCCTCATATTCCCAATCTCCTGAACCATATACATAGTCTCTTCCAAAAAGTTCCTCATGTTCAATCAAATATAAAGGAATATCTGTTTGGGGAACAATAGTTTCCCAAAGTATGGACTGATAGGCATTTTTTGAACTATCCAATAAACAGGGTAAAGATGAAACACAATTTTCCGAAATTTTTAAATGCTTGTATTTAGGTAATCCAACACGAATATCTATATTATTTTTCTTAAGCGATTTAGGTAAAGCATAAGCAACTTCTGCTAGTCCTCCAGTTGATATTAAAGGAGCCAGTTCAGAAGTTAAATACAATATTCGCATCTTTAATCCTCTCTTTTTATTTATACCAGAAAGGTTCTTTTTCTATGGGAATAATTATCTCAAGTAGAGGCAGTTTTCGATTTAGATAATTAGCAATTCCTTCAACAATAGGATATTCTGTTCCAAAATGTCCTGCATCGATTACCGCCAATCCACGGTCTTCCGCTTCCAATGCCTGATGATATTTGACATCTCCAGTAATTAAGACATCTATGTTATCGGGGATGTTTATTATTTCTCCACCACCATTACCTCCAAGGACAGCAATGTTTTTCACTTTTTTATCTGGGTTTCCAACTATCCTTATTGAAGGAAGATTTAATTTTTCTTTTACCATATTAGAGAAGGTATCAAGAGATACCGATTTATCTAATGTCCCTTTTACTCCTAATGAAATTTTACAGTTCTTATTGTGTAAAGGATAAACATCGTAAGCAACTTCTTCATAAGGATGTGCGGATAGTAATGCATCAATTGTTCTATCCAGAACCTCAGAGGAAACGATAACTTCAAATCGTTCCTCCTTTTCTTCATTCATTTTTCCTACTTTACCGAGAAAAGGATTCGCTTTTTCTGAAGGCAGAAAAGTTCCCGTTCCAGATGTGCTGAAAGAGCAATATGCGTATTCACCAATAATTCCTGCACCACTATCACATACCGCACTTCTAACTTTTTCAAGATGGTTTTTGGGAACAAATGTAACTAATTTATATAGTTTAACATGTTCAATAGGAAGCAATCCGGAGATATTAGAAAGGTCTAATTTTTTTGCTAATATGTAATTTAATCCCTTTTCTGCGACATCCAGATTGGTATGACATGTATAACATGCAATCTCATTCGTTATTAATTTGGCTATCCTTTTTTGATAAGGATTCCCGTGGACTATTTTTCGTAGTGGCTGATAGAATAAAGGATGATGGGAAATAATCAGTTTTACTTTCTTTTGTATAGCCTCTTGAACAATCGGGTCTGTAATTGTTAGACAGACAATAACATTACTGGTATTCCAATCATTTGATCCTAAAACCAAACCTACAGAATCTTCAGGGTATGCTAATTCTTTAGGTGCCCATTCTTCTAAAATACTACAAATATCTTGAATAAGAATACCTGCCATTTGAAAAATCCTGTTTTTCGATGCGTTGCCAGATTTTGAAAGATATCTTATTTTACATGTTTACTTCTTTTAGTTCAAAACTTAAAGAAGCATAACCAACAACGGAACTATAATCACCAGAAGTTTTTCCACTGGTTGTATAGTTTAATAAATGAACATCATAATTGCCAAAAAAAGAAGAAAAACCCATTGCTAAAATGACAGCGGATGCACCACACATCGAACATGTTCCCATTTCTATCCCCTGAATAATTTTTTCTACATCCTTATCTAAAATAGCATGAATTGTATTTGTATCTATCTGATTTGCCTCTTTTTCAGGTAGATAGTGAGATAAATCTGTAGATGCTATGACTAAGTCTCCGTTTTGAGATAAAGAAGCAATTATTTTCCCATATTCTAAATGTCTCTGAGAAGGTTCTTTACCAAGTAAAATAGGAACGATTGGAATAGTGCCAATACTTCCATAGAGGAAAGGCAACATAACTTCAAGGCAATGCTCATAAATATGTGCACTATTTACACAACAAGGGAGGTGCTTCATAAGGGAAAGATTAAATGTAGTATCAATAGGGAATTCTCCTACAGGAGTTAAAAAAGATTCGTATTCACAAAGAGCCAGACCGTCAAAAGTATAACGGTGAGACCTACCCACTAAAATTATTCGACTTATTTTTTGTCCCCGAATTCTTGCAAATGCAAAACCTGCGGTTAGTCCCGAATACATATACCCAGCATGAGGTGCAATAATTGATAATACACGGTCTGGAGATGGAGATACACCGGATTGTTCAATATAAATACTTACCTGTGCTAATAGCGTTGATGGATTATTGGGATAAAATTGTCCACTTACTGCGGGGTACCTTTTGGACATGGATTATTCCTTATCATGACCGATTATTTATAATAGTATTATAATATACAAATAGAGATTAAAATATATAAAAGATGGTGAAATTATATAGAAAAATAAAGAATTTTATATATCTACTCCCTTTAATTATAACAGGCTGTAATCCATCATGTTTTGACCTCGCTGCAAAAGGGGATGTGGTCAATTTAGAAAAACAGTTGTTGAAAAATCCCGCAATTATTAATAGCAAAGATTATTTAGGCAAAACAATGTTACATTATGCTGTGTGTAGCGGAAGTAAAGATATATTAGACCTATTGTATATATATGGAGCAAAACTTGATGAAAAGGATATTACCGGTATGACCCCTTTACATGTATGTGCTATGTGGGATTTAAAGGGGCCTGCTCGCTGGTTGATTACGCATGGAAGTGATACTCAGATAAAAGACAATTTCGGAGATTCTCCTTTACATACATCGGCTATTTTTGGAACAGTCAATGTCGGAAAATACTTAAAAACAATTGGAATTCCGATGGAAGAACGAAATAACGAAGGTATGACACCAAAAGAATTGGCTAAAAAACATCGGAATAATAGGTGGATAGAAGAAATAGCAGGAAATTAATATGGATGAGGTAGAAAATAAAACAGACATTCCTTTAGTAAAAATATATACCGATGGTGGATGTATTCCCAATCCGGGAAAAGGTGCATGGGCAGTTATATTAACTTATGGAGATAAAGAAAAGATATTAACCGGATATGAAGAAGACACAACAAATAATCGTATGGAATTAAAAGCGGCAATAGAAGGATTAAAAGCATTAAAAAAGAAATGTAAAGTTATTATTTATACGGATTCGGAGTATTTAAAAAAGGGGATGTCAGAATGGTTAAAAAGTTGGGTAAAGAAAGGATGGAAAACAAAATCCGGAACAGTCAAAAATATTGATTTATGGAATGAGTTGATTCAATTAGTTGAAAAGCATGATGTTACCTGGGAGTGGATAAAAGGACATAATCAGCATTCCCAAAATGAACGGTGCGACAAACTGGTAAAAGATACCATAAGAGATAAAATGAAATTAGTCGAGGATACAAAATGAAGGAATTTTTGAAATTAAGTAAATCTCAGGGAAAAATTATTTCCCTATTTATACCTTTTATCTTTGGTTTTGGGGGATTGTTTATTTCTCAGGAAATAATGAATACATCAAATACAAGATTTATTACCGCTTTACTTTCTATTGCTTTACCCTCTTTTATAACGATTACGATGTTGAATAAATATAAGTTTTCAAGAAGAGAAAAATCCATACTTATAGGTGGCATTATACTTCTATTTACTTCAGGTATTTGGATAATATCCAAAACATCCTTAAATCCCTATTGGTATGACAATTTACCTGATGAGATACGCCGATTTTCTGAACTCATAGGGTTAGGGAGTTTCCTTTTAGGTATTTTATCCTTTGTGATTATTCTTATTCGGCGTGAAGAGAATATTGATGAGTTAGCGGAGCGATTTAAGACCCTCGCCGACCATATTTCAGAAGGTTATGTTTTAACAAATCCAGATGGTATCATTGTTGATGTAAATGAACAATTTTGTAGATTTATAGCCATTACAAAGAATGAAATCATAGGTTCCACTGTAGCAAATATGGTGCGTCTTTATAATATAAGTGCAGTGGAACAAAACTGGCTAACACGAAGTTATGGAATTAGCGGCGAATATGAGGTCGAATTGGAAGTAAACAATCAAAAAAAATACTTATGGATCCATGGAACACCTATATTTGATAAAAAAGGGAAACATAAAGCAACTCTTGCAACTGTAAAAGATATTACTGAACTTAAAGTCCTCTCTGCGAAGGTGCAGAAACATGCCGACGAGTTAAAAACAAAAGTTGAAGAACAGACAAGAAAATTGCGTGAGTCAGAAGAAAATCTAAAAAAATTAATCATGACCATGAACGAAGGGTTTCTGCTTATAGACATACAACATAAAATCGTAATGGTGAATGAATGTTTTTGTAAGATGATAGGTAGAGAAGAAGAACAAGTTCTGGGACATTATATTTACGAATTTTTAGAAAGTGCTGAGGTAATACGATTGCTTCCCTTATTAGAAATGGTAGATATAGAAAAACGGCGGGAAATCATGTTTATAAGGTCCGATGAAAAAGAGGTTCCTACCCTCGTTTCTGTTTCTGTTATACCTAATGAAGACTTGAAAGAGATACGATATTCACTGGTAATTTCCGATTTAAGCCAGCAGAAGAAAATGCAGAATGAACTGGAAGAAAGAACAATTCAATTAGAGAAACTTAATGAGGAATTGAGACAGTATGGAAAAAATAAAGATGCCTTTTTATCCAATGTAAGTCATGAATTAAGAACCCCCATAAGCACAATACAAGGCTATATAGAAATGTTTTTATCAAACACATTGGGTACCCTGACAGAACAGCAAAAAAATGCTATGGAAGTTATGCTAAGAAATGTAGAACGATTATTACGTATGGTGAATGAGATGATAGAGTTTAGCAGAATAGAAATAAAAGGATTACAAATAAAGAAAAAACTATTTTCTGTAAAAGAACTGGTAAAAGAAAATACATCTTTTAATAACCCTAAAATTCTTGCCAAACAAATAAATCTTATTGAAAAATATGAAAATGAGAACATATATATATGGGCAGATAAAGAGAAAATCAGTCAAGTGTTAGGCATATTACTTAATAACGCCGTTAAATTTACTAATACAGGAGGGAGAATAGAAATAGATATATCTATAGATAATGAAGGCTTTTTGGAACTCTCAGTTGCAGATACAGGTATCGGAATTCCACCGGAATATAAAGAAAAAATATTCGAGAAATTTTTCCAGGTAGATAGTTCTCCTACAAGAAAATATGAAGGGACAGGTATTGGGCTGGCTATTGCAAAGGGTATTGTTGAGAGTCATAATGGAAAAATTACTGTTGAAAGTGTGCTTGGAGAAGGTAGTAAATTTACAGTAATTTTGCCTAATTGTATATTTTATGATGGAGAAAAAAAGAAGATAGAACAAAAAAGTAATATAGAAAAGATTCTAATCGTCGATAATGAAACCGTATTATTTGATATCTTTCAGAAAATACTCGGAAAGGATAAAGGGGATATTCTATGGGCAAAGAATATATACGAATCAATTCGATTTGTAAATGATTTGGAACCTGAAATCCTTCTTATAAATACTTATGAAAAAGAGTTTGAAAATATTCTCTCCTTGCTAAGTATAATAGAAGAACATCATTTAACCGATACTGCAACTATACTGTTAATAATTGATGAAAATATCAATATATCAAAATCCTATTTAAAAAATTATTCGGAAAATATTCTATTTATTAAAAAGCCTTTCCCTGCGGATTACCTGTTAAGATTAATTGATAATGTCAAACAGGGGGGGGAGGTTAAGAAGATAATAGATAGTGATAGAAAAGATAAAGACATGGAAAAAGTTGTTATAATCTTTGAGCCTGAAAGCACTTTTCGTGAGTTTTTAGGCTTAATGATGAATCACTATAAAATTCCATGTTTAATTACAGATAGTTTTGAGAATGTTCTTTCTTCAATATTGAGATTCTCGCCAATAAATATTGTAATAGATGCTGATTATATGGAGGAAGAAGATTTCGAGAAATTAGAGAAGTTGGGGGAGGGAAAGAATAAAATATTTTTAATCTCAAACAATCAATTAAAAGATACAATAGGCGAAATAGGTCCTGATGTTGATATAATAAAAAAACCTTTCCTTTTTGATGATTTAATGAATATTTTACATCTCCAAAAGAAAATAATGCAATATTAAATTAGAGAGATAGAATACATGCATGCAGAAAATAATAAAATTAACCGGAGAAGTTTCGTTTTTCAATCCTTATTATTTGCAGTTGCAACAAAAAGAAAAACAAAATTTACGCCAATAGTAAAACCTAACAGAACTATCAAAAAAATATGTGTTGATGCGTACAATAGGAAGATAATAATTGAAGATGATGCAAATGCAATTTGTCCTCCAGCAAGTTTAGTTAAATTGATGCTTATGTATCTGGTTGCATTAAAAATTATAAAGAAAGAAGTAAAATTAGAAGATGAAGTTGTTCCAAAGAGAACCATATTCCCCAAAAACAATTCGGATATTATATTCTCAACAGACAAAAGATATAAATTAGGTTATTTAATGGATGCAATCGCTATTATCTCATCGAATACATCCGCAGTAACAGTTGCTGAATATTTATGGGGTTCAGAAAGTAAATGTATAGAAGATATGAATTCGATGGCAAAAAAGTTAGAGATGAAAAATACGAAATACTTTACTGTAAATGGGTATCCCATTAAAAGTGGAGGGGATTTAGATAGGACAACAGCAAAAGACCTTGCTAATCTTGCTTTAGAATGTTGTAAGTTGCCTGTATTACTTTCATGGACATCTAAAAAGAAATTTATTATACAGGATGAGAATATAGAAAGGAGTAATACAAATGATTTACTCACCACTTTTGTAGGTTGTGATGGACTAAAAACAGGGTATACGAAATTGGCAGGTCACTGCATCGTAGCAACAGCACGAAGAAATAAATCACGGGTTATAGCTGTAGTTTTAGGGGCAGAAAAATCATCAGAGCGTTTTCGTGTGGCTACGAATTTGTTAGAGATAGGTTTTTCAGAAATATCCTAATTGCTATTGAATAGGACAAAAACCGTCTTCTGTATCTGAACAGGATACATACCCACCTATATTAAATAACTGTATTAAACGCAAAAGTTCGGGGAAAGTAATGGACCAATAGGGTCCTGTATAATCAGAACTATGGCGATTGCAATTCTGATCTCCTATACCCAATCCATATCCATCCTCTCCATTAATATCACAGTGATAACTACCAAAATTGAAGATTTGTATTACCCGCAACACTTCAACAAGGGAAAAAGAATGATTCTTATCGGTATCTGCTGAATGATACATTACAATTTCACCTTCTTCAGGATTTCCTTCTTCAGAACAGGCATATGTATTGAATAACAATTTCCATGATTCAAGATAACCTCTACTACCTGTCTCGGAATCCACAATTCTCAACATCCATGTACCTTGTAAATTTTCTCCTCGTAAAACTCCCAGATATCCCACAGGTTTGTAACTACCTGTAAAAGGACTAACTCCATCACTTATACTTATTTCCGCATTATCGTCAAAGTTTGTATTTTGTAGTGAAGTTCCGCCTTGTGCTGGATAAATCAGTAGAAAAACTTCTGTTCCATAGGGGGATACAATTTGAATTAATATCTGCTGTAAATTATCATGGGTTAGTGAAATATTAACAATAAGGTCGTTTAATGTCCCTTCATTAGGCACATAAATATAATAAAGATTTTGAGCCTTATCTTTTAAGAGACTATGAGTTTCATTTCCATTTATCTCAAAACCACAGGGATAATAAGCACCTTCACCTTCCATTAGACCTTCTTCTATTATACCCTCACCTTCAAGAAGAATCCCTTCATTTGAACCTTCTGAAATGCCTTCTAGTATCCCTTCTTCTACTCCCTCTAATAAACCTTCTGTAGTTCCTTCTGCACTTCCTTCAATAATACCTTCTATATTTCCTTCTAATAACCCCTCTGTTGAGCCTTCTAAACTTTGTAGAACTGTTAATTTGAAAGGAGAAGAGAATACTGTCCCTAAAGAATCACTTACCCTACATCGATAATAGCCAGAAGATGAAAATTGAATATTACGCAACGTTAACATAGGACTATTGCTGTTAAAAATAGGAATATATTCTTCTCCAATGATACTCTTAAATTGCCATTGATAATTTACAGTTCCCACATAACCGGATACACCAATAATGAAAGTAGTTGTTGCTCCTTCTGTTACAACCCGTTCCACAGGTGCTATTGTCCATACCCTTAAACCTTCACCTTCTAACGAACCTTCTGGGGTTCCTTCAATATTCCCTTCTATTTGTCCTTCTCCCTCATTTGTAGGAGGTGATACATCAATACAGGCGAGAAAACCATCGAGTGTTCCTCCTCCAAAACTTGTCTGGAAAGTCCCTGATGTTATAGGTAGTAGATTGGATGCAGTTTCTCCTACTGTATACATTACATTGGAATTAGAAATATAGACAGACCTTGCTTTTTCTTCTCCTTTACCTCCATAAAAAGTACTATATTGTAATGTATTTCCATTAGGGTTCAAGCATGCAAAAAATGCATCCTGATTACCACCATATAAAGGTTGTAATGTCCCAGGTATTACAGGGAAATCTCCTGAATATGTATAACCAACAACATATACTCGTGATAATGTGTCCAATTCGATTCCGAGCCCTGATTCTGTCTTACTTCCTCCTAAATAAGTACTGAAAATTATCTGGTCTAAATTGGGAGATAGTTTACTAACAAAAGCATCTCTTTCTCCACCACCATATCCAATCTGAAACGATGTGATACTAACTGGAAAGTTGGTGGAAGATGTCTCTCCTGTGATGTATATGTTTCCATAACTATCACAAATCAAAGCCTGACATAGGTCAATTAGACTTCCCCCAAAATAAGAAGAAGATATTGTAGATGCATTATTACCTGATAGTTTCATTATAAATGAATCGTAATTTCCACCTCCATAAGAAATCTGAAATACGCCCTGCGTAGTTGGAAAATTCATTGAGGATGTGTATCCACTTAAAATAATATCACCACCAAAATTTACTATTGTTTTACAAACATCTATACCGGCTGTTCCTATAAAACCACTCCATATAGGTTGAAATGATGAATTACATTTAAACAAAAATCCGTCCAGTCCTCCACCGCTAAACATAGAATTTAATGAAGAACTTCCGGTTATGGGAAAATCCGATGATTGTGTCCAGCCTGTTAGAACAATATTATTATCGGGAAGAAAAGTGAAATCCATTATGCTTTCATCACCACTGCCTCCTATGTAAGAACTATAGATTAATTCGGTAGCATCTGAATTGATTTTTGTAATAAAAGCATCTCTTCCACCTGCTTTTGTTGTTTGATAGGCATTTGTCGTTGTAGGAAAATCCGAAGAAGAAGTTATCCCTGTTATATATATATTTCTTTGCTCATCAATTCTAATTGCTGTGGCACTATCATCCCCGGAACCACCCAAAAATGTGGAAAAGAGGGGATAATTGGCAAGAGGATTTAATTTTGCAATAAATATATCTCCTGTTATATCTCCACCAGAATAGTTTGTTTGAAGAGAACCAGCACTGGTAGGAAAATTAAGCGATTTTGTTTCACCAACTAAATAGATGCTACCTGCAGTATCTGTTTTTACATCAATAATCTTGTCGGTATTATTCCCTCCCAAATATGTGCCCGCCAACAAAGTAGGGTCAATAAGCAATGGATAATTGGGATTGTATGAGGATTCAGGAATATAAAATTTCACCCCATTGTCATACGATAAACGAATAGGTATTTTGTGGGATATTCCATTTATCCATTGAAAGGCACAAGGGGCATAAAAATCTAGTTTTACATTATCGTGGACAATTCGAATAATGTTTTCATCAATTTCAGGATTCTTAGAAATCCACTTTTGCTTATGTATATCGAGAGTTTCAAAATTAATACTAATCGCATCGGGTTTTGAATCGGGATGAACGATAAAATCGAACTTAAAATTACCTCCTTTTTCATATAAATATAAGTCGATACCCGGAAATATTTCTTTATATATAACTGCTTTATAATGGACTGCTATTGCAGGAGTAGAATTCGTCCCATAGAAATATGTTGAATATGATGGAAGAGGGATATTGCCTGTAATTTCTTTAGGCTTACCTTTAGGAAAAACGACTCTGTAATATTCTTGAGAATTGTATGTAAAAAACACAAGAGCATTTTGATAACATGCTACAGAAACAGTATTTCCTATGGAAAAATAAAACACATCGGAAACAAAACGATTATGGTTGGGTTCAAAATATAAGGAAGAGATACCTATATTATGTCCAGAAGAGGATGTGTGAAAAAGAAATACTCCAGATAGAAAAATGAATATTAATCGGAAATTCTGCATATTCTAAATCCTTGGTCAGCCATAGTTAAATCGGGTATATTCCATGAACGAAAAGCAGACCTACAACGGGCAGATGTCCGTAAACATGTGCCTCCTCGTAAAACTTTATATTTACCTGTTGCAGGTCCAGTAGGGTCAAGAGTAGGGGAGTATTGATAATACTCAGTATCATACCAGTCCTGACACCATTCCCATACATTTCCATGCATATCATATAATCCCCATACATTGGGTAATTTTTGTTTTACAGGATGTGTTTGATAGTTACTATTATAAAAATGCCATCCGTAATTGTCTAATTGTTCTGCATCATCACCGAAACAAAATTCAGAATTAGAACCTGCACGACACGCATATTCCCATTCGGCTTCAGTAGGCAAACGAAATATCCCATTTCCTAATTTATTAAGTTTTTCAATAAATTTCTGGCATTCATTCCACGATAAATTTTCTACAGGGAGATTGGCACCTATATTATTTGATGGATTGTATCCCATTATATCTGTCCATTGTTTTTGTGTAATTTCAGTCTGGCTCATCCAAAAACCGTTAGAGATAGCAACCAAATGTTGTGGATATTCAGAACTATATAAAGAGGAACTTCCGCCATATAATTGAACTAATTCCGTTGAACTTTTTGTTGTTCCCATGTAAAAGGACCCCGAAGGAATCCAAACGAAAGGAATCCCTAAAAAAGTTTTTTCTGTTCCCGGAACAGGTTCAGTTTCATTCCCCGGCTGAAAGCCATCTTCTCCTGATAAATCAATATGATACGAGCTGGATTTGTAAAATTGAGCCAATCGTAATACCTCTTGAAAAGATATAGTCCAATCCTGTGGATTATAATCCGAACTATGAGGTTTGCAGGATGTATCACCATTTCCAAGTGCGTAACCGTCTTCGGATGAACTGTCGCAATGATAAGAACCAAAATTATAAATTTGCACCAAACGGAGTAATTCAGGTAATTGAATAACAAAATGGGGTTCCAAATAATCAGAAGAATGATATTGTCCTTGTGCTGAAAAAGAGAAGCGAAAAAATAGGATAGAAAAAATAAATATACAAAAGATTTTTTTACACGGCATAGCCACAAACAACAATCTATTCAATAATAAAAAATGTGACCTGAACCCTTTGTTCAAGTCACATTTTTAAAATTTTCAATTTTGATTTACCACAAATCTATAGAACCACTTGTCCAAGGTAATGGGTCAGAATAGTCCTGAACACCTCTATATAATAACTTACTGGGACCATTCCAGTAGAAACTCTTGCCAATTATATTATGTCCCAATACACTTAAACCTGCATACGCACCTGCATCCACACCGCCAATAATCTCGATACTTGCAGGAGAAGGAAATACATGGATATTCGATGTGATATACGGCTTAGCAAATATTACTGCTTCTGCTGATTCATAGAGAGTTAACTCAACTATGGCTTTAATATATGCTTGAGCAGTACCACCTATATCAATATTCCATGTAAGTGGATGTCCATCAAAAGTGAAATTAAATAAATCTGCTTTTGACCCATCCCAACTGCCTGTATCATATACTGCCTTCAATGTGAAATTATCTTTTATATCAAAACCAGATTTCACACTTGTATCACCAGTCATCTGTCCATATAATCCAAATGGGAAACGTAATGTTACGCGACCGTAAACAGGAACAGGTCCAATACTTGCCGCAAAAGGATGAATTATTGGTGGAATAATATCCCATTCCTGAGAGATTGGTGTTCCATTATCCAGAGCAATTTTAAGGTCTAAAGTAAGCGTAATAGTTCCCGTTGTTGTTAAGTCAAATTTCCTCAATTTAAAATCTTTATAGTCTGCTACAATTGCAACCTGTGGAGTGCAATCCAATATACCCTTGTCTACAGTGATTCGTATGCCATTTCCACGATAAATTTCTTTCCCACTAAAATTTACTATAGTCGCTTTTGCATCTTTGGGTAAAACACCTGCTTTTACATAATCATTTACATCAAACTTAACACTGGTCATCAACATACCTTCTTGAATGGCATCTTCTAAAGAAGCAGGCTCAGTTACAGCAACAACCTCTGTACCTTTTTGTCCTACTGCGGTAACCTTACGAAGGTAACCCGTATCACCATATTGACCAATTATAATGTCTCCCGTTGTTACAGGAACTGACCCTTGTGAATTTAAGACAATCTGGTCTGGTGAAACGGAAGAAACGGTTACACCAGGTAACTGGTCAACAATTACAACACCATCTTTGATTACACCATTGTAAGGACAGCCGAATAGAAAACTTGTGATGATTATTGTTACAGCTATTAAGAAAAATCTTCTCATAAAATTTACCCTTTTTTTAGTTTATTTTTCACTAAAAACTCTAAATATAATATACACTAATAAAAGTTTAAAGTCAAGTAAAATTTATACTTTCTTTTAATTTTTTAATGGACGCTTTATAAGAGGAATTATTGAAAACATAGGAACCTGCGACGAGAACATTTGCTCCTGCTTTGATGACCTCCGGTGCTGTTTTTTCATCAATTCCACCATCTACTTCTAAATCGCGTTCTCCTATCATTGCACGAATGGCTTTAATTTTACGAAGCATATCCGGAATAAACTTCTGACCTCCAAACCCCGGATTTACGGTCATTACAAGAACCATATCTATATCTTCGACTAAAAACTCAATACGACTTTCGGGAGTAGAAGGATTTAATACAATGCCCGCCTGACATCCAATATCTTTAATGTGTTGTATTAAACGATGAGGATGATTTGTTGCTTCAACATGAACGGTTATTATATCCGCACCTGCATCAGCAAAAGAATCAACATATTCTTCCGGATTATCTATCATAAGATGAACATCCATTGGTACAGAACAGTATCTTCGCAAGGAAGCAATTATGGGCGGTCCTATTGTAATATTAGGAACAAAATGTCCATCCATTACATCAAAATGGATATAATCCGCACCTGCTTCAATTAATTGTGTAATTTCTTCTCCCATCTTACTAAAATCACAAGATAAGATAGATGGGGAAATCTTGATATTTCTATCTCTATTGAGCATCTTACATAACTCCTGAATTTAAATCTTACCAATCATTTAAGGTTGCAACAATTTTGGAGGATTTCCTCCTTCTAATTCAAAAGATGCTACTTTAACTTCATCAACAAATATTTCCACCATTGCTTTACTTACATAAGTAACCTTGATATTTAACGGTGTTCCTCGAACATATCGAATTTGTGAAAGTGTATCATATAATCGTGGTTTCTGCCATAAAATTTCGCGATTTCCATGTCGGTCCACCAGTTCAACACGAACTTCTTTTACAGCCCAATCATCATTCATAGTATAAGTAACTTCAGTTTGATAACGCGCATCCGGTAGGGGAGCGGTTCCTGTGGATTTAATGGTATAAACTACCATTTGTCCACGGACAATAGGTGTATCCGCAGGTGGGTCCTGTTCTATTACGATATTTTCCGGGGAACTGGGGGAATCAACTATATTGGGGACTAATTTGATATCATAAGGTTTTAACAGTTCTTCTACTTCCTGTATGTTTTTCCCTACAATATTAGGCATTATTATTGTTTCCGTTTGTGTTCCTGCACTTATAAGTAAATTTATAAATGTTCCCTGCGTCGCTTCTGTGTCGGGTGGAGGGTCCTGAGAAATAACTGTTTCTGCTGGTTCATCACGATTAATTCGTGCAATGTTTCCTAATTTAAATCTACTATTATATTCAATTAATTTTTGAGCCTCGTCAAGGGTTTTGCCTCTTAAATCAGGGACTTTTTCATTAGGTGGACCAGCACTTACTACGGGAAATACTTTTCTACCTAATCGAACAACTTTCCCAGGTTCCGGTTTTTGGCTAATAACATAGTATTTGGGTATTGTATCGTGTGTAACTGGTATATAAGGACCTAATTCCAATCCTACTTCAAAAAGTTTTTTCGATGCTTCCATAACCGGCATATCGGTAATTTTAGGAACGATGATATACTTTCCACCACTTAGAGCTTGTGTGTATATATAATACCCTGAACCTGCCATAACCGCTATAAAGACAAGTAGTGCCAACGACCATTGAATTAACCACAGAAAAAGATTAAAGAAAAATAGAACTGTGTTAACTATGGCTTTTGAAATACCGTCAAGAAGAAGCCGTCCCAGAGATTTTTTGGAATTGTTTGATACTGTCCTGTCTGAATTTTCCACGGGTCAAGTAACTCCGGTGCATTTATAGGAATTAATTTTTTTTCTTCAATAAATTCATTCACTACATTTAAGGTTTCGTCTGTTGTAAAGGTACACACAGAATATACAATTACACCATTTTTTTTACAAACTCTACATGCTTCTGTGAGAATAGCCTTTTGCAATTTTGATAATCTTTGCAAAGATTCCTGTTTAATGTTATATTTAATGTCTGGATTCCTTCGTAAAGTCCCTAATCCGGAACATGGAGCATCTACCAAAATTCTATCAAAGGTCTCATCCGGAAAGGGGAGATAGGTACCACTTGAACAAATAGGGAATATATTTTCACATTTTAATCGATGAATATTTTCATAGATTCGCTGTATTCTTCCCGGATGGATTTCAATTGAGAATATTTTTGATTGATTGCGTGTGAATTCGGCAATATGGGTTGTTTTTGTTCCTGGAGCAGAACAAATATCCAAAATTATGTCATCCGCCTGGGGATTTAGTGCATGGACACTAAGCATGGAAGCAGGGTCTTGTATTGTATATAAACCCTGACGCATCAAAGGACAATCCGTTAGAAGATAAGTAGAATTTAAAGATAATTCTTCCGGAATCGGTGTTACGGGTTGTGCTTCAATCCCAATCTTTTTTAATCTTTTTTTCAATTCTTCACGATTTGTTAACATCGTATTGGTTCGTATAGAGAGGAAAGGAATTTCAGAAACGGATAAAGCAAAATCTTCAAGTTGTTCCTCTCCAAATCTCTGTGCAAATTCTTGTAAAATCCATTTGGGAATAGAATAACGAATAGATAAATAACCAAAAAGGTCTTCTTCCTTTGATGGAATAGGAATCTCATCAAAATTATCGGGAAGTTTCCGAAGCACTGCATTTACCATACGGGCTAAACCAGCATGTCCAAAGGTGCGTGCAAGGTCCACTGAGGTGTGAACCGCTGCCGGTGTTGTAACAATATCACAAAAATAAATCTGAAAAACGGCAATTCTTAAAATATAAAGTATAGGTCGTGGAAGTTCATCGAGAGAATTTTTGAAATATTGGGAAATAATGTGGTCAAGTAAATCCAGATTACGAATCGTACCATATACTAAATATGCAAAAAAACGACGCCCACGTGTGCTATATGTTTTGCGACGAAGCGTCCTTGATATACATTCGTCAATAGGTAATTTCCCATCCTCCCATCGTAATAAAGTATTTATTACAGCAGCACGGACAATATCTACATTAGCCATTTTACAACGCATCCTCAAAAATATCACCTATACATATAGGTTTGCCATTTATATATTCACGAAAAGTTAAGGGTTTTCTGTTTGGTGCTTGAAGCACACAAATGCCTATCAATCCTTTTCCTGTTTTTACAATACATTTATCTTTTTTTATTTCTACTACGGTGCCCGATTTTACATCATTATAATTTTGACTTCCAGATATTAATTCGGTTTTATATATCCGTATAATTTCACCTTTAAATTTTGTAAAAGCCACGGGCCAGGGGAGGCAGCCACGAACGCAATTATGTATTGTCAACGCCGGTAACTCCCAATGTATAATACCGTGTTTTTTTTCAATGAGATGACAATAAGTTGCCTTTGAATGGTCCTGAGGGGTAAATACCGCTTTATTTTCTGCAATTAAATGGATAGATTGTATTAACAAATCCGCACCCATTATGGATAACCTATGAGTAAGTTCTTCTGCGGTTTCATTAATATCAATAGATGTAGATTTTTGCAACAAAATATCTCCGGCATCCATTTCCATAGAAATTTTCATAATTGTTACCCCCGTTTCCGTATCACCTTCAAGTATCGCAGTTTGTATGGGGGAAGGTCCTCTCCATCGCGGAAGAAGGCTGGGATGTAAATTAAGAAAATATCCTGATTTGGGCAATGATAGTAATTCTTCTTTTAAAAATCTACCATAAGCCACAACAACGCCAATATCAGGTTGTAAATTCTTAAAATGCTGTAAATATATAGGATCATTAACTTTTTCAGGTTGAAAAACGGGTATACCCAATTTTTCAGCTTCTACTTTAATAGGCGGTGGAGTAATGCGAAGATGCCTCCCACTTGGTTTATCCGGTTGACAGACAACCCCAACAACAAAAAAATGGTTATGGAGTTTCTGTAATGATGGGATTGCAATTTCGGGTGTTCCAAAAAAGAGTATTCTCACTAATCCATCAATCCTGATATTTCAATACCACCTGATATTTCTTTCATTTTCTCTTTTGCAAGCAAACGGACTTTTTCGGAAGCAACATTAAAAGCGGATAAAATAAGTGCTTCTAATAATGACTTATCCGCCATACCTTCTGAAAATACCTCATCAGATATAGATATATTCAGAACCTCAAATTTTCCATTCATTTGAATTTTAACCATGCCTCCACCGGATTCGCCTTCAATAATTTCTTTGGCTAATTCTTCTTTTAAAGTCTCAATCTTTTGTTTAACTTGCATAGCCTCTTTTAAGAGACCACCTAACTGTGAAATGTCTTTAAAATTGAACATTTTTACTCTAACTTTCCTCTTTTGAATTAAGCCTTAATTCTACAAGAAAAAAGACAAAAAAATCAAAGTAATAAATAGAAAAGTAAAAAAGAAATTTTTTTAAGAATAAATACAAGTTAAATATTTTTGCGGGTGTAGTGCAATAACAATAATAGTATTACTAATATATTAAATAGTAATACCAAATTTTTGATAATAAAATGAACGAAGCAACAAAATAGCCTCAATTTATGCGTATAAAAACATAGTTTAGCAATTTTTGCAAAATATTTGAAATAATGTCGAACAATATTGAAATATAGTGATAAATATGATATAGTAATATAGTTGTTTACCTAACGGTAAGTTAATAAGTAAGTCAAATTTTTGTAGGAGTAAGGAAGTTATGACCCACCATTACCGAGAACAAATCAAAAACATTGCCAATAAATATGGCAATGACTGCGGTTATCTGATGAATATAGCCCACGATATTGTTAAAGAATTCGGCTATATTTCGGATGAGATGGCCGCACATGTTGCAGAGGTCCTGAACATGCCTATGGTACAGGTTCGGGATATGGTCAGTTTTTATTCTTTTTTACCAAGAAAACCTCTTGGGAAGAATGTAATAAGACTTGCTAATGCAGTTATAGAAAGAATGAAAGGGGCTGATGAAGTAGGGAAAGCCTTTGAAAAGGAATTAGGTATATCCTTTGGTGAAACTACAAAGGATAACTTGTTTACTTTGCTTCATACCTCATGTATCGGTCTAAGTGACCAGGCTCCAGGTGCACTAATAAACAATATACCGTTTACAAATCTTAAACCTGCGGATGTTCCTAAAATTATAAGTGATATTAAAGCAGGTAAGGATATTTCTGATTTGCCACAAGCACGAGTTTTGTTGAATTTGAAAAAAGAAGGGGAAGTTATATGTGCCCCATTAGAGAACGGACAGGCAATCCGAAATGCGTTAAATATGAAACCTGAAGATGTTATTGCAGAAATAAATAAGTCAAGGCTTCGTGGAAGAGGAGGAGCCGGCTTTCCTACAGCAATGAAGTGGGATTTTTGTAGAAAGCAAAAATCACCCATTCGTTATCTTATATGTAATGCAGATGAAGGGGAACCCGGAACATTTAAAGACCGCGTTATATTGACAGAGTATCCTGACCTGGTTTTTGAAGGCATGACTATTGCAGGGTATGCCATCGGTGCTAAAGAAGGTATAATGTATCTTCGTGGAGAATATGCTTATTTATTAGATAATCTTGAAAAGGTTTTAGCAAAAAGAAGACATTTGGGTTTATTAGGTGAACATATTTGTGGTAGAGAAGATTTTAGTTTTGATATTCGAATTCAATTGGGTGCAGGTGCTTATGTGTGTGGTGAAGAATCTGCACTTATTGAGTCGGCAGAAGGGAAAAGAGGCGCTCCTCGCGATAGACCACCGTTCCCTGTTCAGAAAGGATATAAAAGCGAACCCACATCTGTAAATAACGTGGAAACGCTATGTTGTGCTGCTCGTATATTAGAAAAGGGCGGAGAATGGTTTGCGAAGATTGGAACAAAAGACTCAACAGGAACAAAAATGTTAAGTGTTTCCGGTGATTGTGAGCATCCAGGAGTATATGAGGTTGAGTATGGAATAACAATAGAGAATCTGTTAGAACTGGTAGGTGCCAAAGATACACAGGCAGTTCAAGTAGGCGGTGCTTCTGGAAAGTGTGTAGCCCCCAAGGATTTTGGTAGACGAATTTCATTTGAGGACCTTCCAACCGGTGGTTCTATCATGATTTTTGGTAAAAATAGAGATTTATTAGAGTGTATGCATCAGTTTATAGAGTTTTTTATCGAAGAATCTTGTGGTTGGTGTGTCCCATGTAGGGCTGGAACCACACTACTTGAAAAGAAATTTAGACAGATACTGGATGGTAAAGGCACTGCCCAAAGCCTTGCTGAATTGCGGAGAATAGCGCAAACGGTAAAATCCATGAGTCGTTGTGGACTAGGGCAAACATCTGCAAATCCTGTATTAACAACTATTTATGATTTTGCAGATTTATATGCAGAAAGAATCAAAGAAGAAGATGGTAAATTATTAACCTTTGATTTGCAAAAAGCTATGAAAATTGGTATAGAAGCAAGTGGAAGAACAATGGAAGGAGTAAAATAATGAGTACAAATGTAGTTACTTTTACAATTGATGGAGTTGAAGTAAAATCTGCTCCGGATAAAACGATAATTCAAGCTGCAGATGATGCAGGGATATATATTCCGAGATTGTGCTATCTTAAAGACCTTCCTCCGGGTGGTCATTGTCGAGTTTGCACAGTAAAAGTAAATGGAAGACCTGTTAATTCCTGTACATATCCTGTTGCTGAAGGGATTGTTGTAGAAAATAATACGGAAGAATTGAATGGTTTCCGCAGGAACATTATTGAAATGTTATTCGTGGAAGGGAATCATTTCTGTCCTTCATGTGAGGTTGCTGGAAAATGTGAATTACAGGCTTTAGCATATCGTCTCGGATTATTAACTCCACAGATGCCTTATTTATATGCTCAAAAAGAACTCGATGCAACTCATCCCGATGTCTATTTAGATAGGAATCGCTGTGTTTTATGTGGTCGTTGTGTAAGAGCATCTATACATCTGGACAAGAAAAATGTGTTTGGTTTTGAAAATCGAGGAATTAACATGCGAATTTCGGTAAACTCCAACGATGGATTGAAAGATACCAATTTGACAAAAGATGATAAAGCAATGTCTGTTTGTCCTACGGGGTGCCTTGTAGTGAAGAGGCAAGGGTATTTAACACCTGTTGGAAAGAGACCTTACGACAAGAAGCCGATTGGTTCAGAAATAGAAACAAAAAAAGTGAAATTATAAACAGGAAAGGAATGGAGTTATGAGTAAACCTGTTGTAGCAACAGCCCATTTTACGGGATGTTTTGGATGCCATATGTCTATTTTGGACATTGATGAGCGTATTTTAGACCTTGTTGAATTGGTGGAATTTAACAAGTCACCTATAAATGATATAAAAAATTTTACAAAACCTGTAGATATTGGGATTATTGAAGGTGGTATCAGTAATGATGAAAATGCAGAGATACTGATGGAATTTAGAAAACATTGTAAGATTCTTGTTGCCATCGGTGCCTGTGCTTTGACAGGAGGAGTTCCCTCCATGAGGAATTTAGTTCCATTAAAGGAATGTCTGGAAGAGGCATATCTGAATGGTCCCACTGTAAAAAGTGAAAATACAGGGGTTATCCCCAATGACCCGGATATTCCCGTTTTATTAGACAAGGTATATCCCTGTCATGAGGTAGTGAAAATTGATTATTTCCTGCCCGGTTGCCCACCTTCCGCAGATACGATTTGGAACGCATTGGTTGCCTTATTAAAAGGAGAACCGTTAAGTCTTGATTATGAACTTATAAAATACGACTAATTTCAGGAGGCAGTATCTATGAGTACAAAAACAACAGGAAGAAAAATTGTAATAAACCCCGTTACACGGGTAGAAGGACACGGGAAAGTTACTATCCTCTTAGATGAGAAAGGGAATGTGCAACAAACCCGTTTCCATATTATAGAGTTTCGTGGCTTTGAACGATTTGTTCAGGGACGGTTTTATTGGGAAGCCCCAACCATTGTTCAAAGACTATGTGGAATTTGTCCTGTAAGTCATCACCTCTGTGCTGCAAAAGCAACCGATGTTATTGTAGGAGCAAAAACATTAACTCCTACCGGAGAAAAGATGAGAAGACTTATGCACTATGGACAAACCTTACAGTCCCACGCACTACACTTTTTCTATCTTTGTTCTCCCGATTTATTATTCGGATTTGATGCACCGGTTGAACAAAGAAATGTAATTGGGGTGATAAAAGCAGACCCGGAAACAGCAAAGAAGGCTGTTTTATTGAGAAAATATGGTCAGGAAATTATTAAAGCCACTGCTGGGAAAAAAGTCCATGGGACAGGTGCTATTCCCGGTGGTATTAATAAAAACCTATCTATTGAAGAAAGAGATGTTTTCCTGAAGGATATTGATACCATCATAAAATGGTCTGTAGAGTCCGTTGAATTATGTAAAAAAATAGTAAAAGAGAAATTAGACTTTTTCCTTAAATTTGGTTATTTTGATTCCAATCATTTAAGCATTGTCCGAAAAGATGGTTGTCTTGACCTGTACGATGGTTTATTAAGGGCTAAAACAGCAGATGGAAAGATAATCTTCGATATGGTCAAGCCCGAAGATTATCTTGATTACATTGCAGAGGAAGTTCGTCCGTGGAGTTATATGAAGTTCCCGTTCATTCGTTCCTTAGGAAAAGAAAAAGGATGGTATCGGGTGGGACCTCTGGCTCGTATCAATAATTGTGATTTTATTGATACTCCATTAGCCGAGAAAGAAAGACAGGAATTAATGTCATTAACAGGTGGAAAGCCTATAAATGCTTCTATGGCATATCACTGGGCACGATTAATCGAAATGTTGCATTCCGCTGAGAAGATAAAAGATTTGTTAAACGACCCTGATTTACAGGGGACAAATCTAATTACTCAGGGAACAAAACAGAAACGTGGTGTCGCGTGGATAGAAGCCCCTCGTGGAACTTTGTTCCATCATTATGAAATTAATGATAACGACCAGATTGTTCTTGCAAACCTAATCGTATCTACAACCAATAATAATGAACCTATGAATCAGGTTGTAAATGTCCTGGCAAAAGATTATTTGCAAGGAAAATCTGAAATAACGGAAGGGTTATTAAACACTATTGAGGTTGGTATCCGTGCTTATGACCCATGTTTGAGTTGTGCAACCCATGCATTAGGACAGATGCCCTTACAAATACAAATAATGAACCATGAAGGTAAACTCGTTCATGAACTTATTAGAGGATGAAAAAATACTCATCTTCGGATATGGAAATCCGGAGCGTCATGATGATGCGTTGGGACCTTTATTTGTCCAACGTGTTAAACAGATGAACCATGATAATGTTAATACAGATGCTGATTACCAGTTAAATATTGAATTAGGTGCTGAACTGGTAAATTATGATAAAGTATTATTTGTAGATGCATCGAAAGAAGGTGATGAACCTTTTTACTTAAAAAGAGTATTCCCTTCAAAAAATATAACCTTTTCGACACATTCTGTAAATGCAGAATCGGTAATTGCTATTTGTGATGAATATTTCGGTTCTGCTCCAGAATCGTGGATATTAGGTATCAGAGGTTATGATTTTACAATCGGTGAAGGGATTACTGAAGAGGCAAAAAATAATCTTGAATTAGCATGGCAATTTTTAAATAACATATTAAATCAACAAAGGAGAAGGGAACATGGAACAAAAAAAAGTTATTCTTATTATTGATGATGACCCAGATATTCGCTCTGCACTGAGAGTTATGTTAGAATCCGCCGGATTTGTTGTTGGAGAGGCGGCTAACGGAGAAGAAGGATTAAAAGCAGTTCAGAGAATACAACCTGATGCAGTTATTATAGATCTAATGATGGAAAATGTAGATTCCGGAAGTCAGGTTGCTATAAAATTAAAGGGAGATAAATATCCCGGACCTATGTATATGTTAAGTTCCGCAGGTGATGCGGTTCGCTATAACATTGATGCTCGCGAATTAGGACTGGCTGGTATATTCCAGAAACCTGTTGACCCGAAGGTTTTGATTTCTACTTTGAAAGCAAAATTAGGTGTAGCATAATAAGGAAAGTCTGTTTAATAAAAAAAAAAAAAAGGAGAGTTGCTCTGTTTTTTTTTATACAATAGATTTAGAAAAATGAAACATTCTGAAGGGGAAAAATGTCAGGCTCTTCAGGTAAATATTCCCAGTCATTATTGTCTAAAATAATTCGTTTTTTTCTGAGGGATGAAGAAGGTTCATTCCCTGTTTTTTTACATAGCCTTCGATTAGAAGACCAACTTTATGACTTTACCATTGTCCGTTTCTTTGTTTCTTTTCTTATTGTTGCAGGTTCGCTTTTTGCAAAGTACATATTAGGAATTCATGAATTAAATCACTATGCTTTAATTCTGTTAGCAATTATCCTATTTTTAGCAAATTTATTAAACTTTGCAATTGCATTCCCCGCAAGGAAAAAGAAAGAAAAATCACGAAAGTATCGGTTTTTACTTGTTTTTATTTTACATTTATCAATTGCTACTGACTTTTTACTTTTAACAATTGCAATATGGTTGGTAGGAGGTGTGTATTCACCTTTTCAGACATTTTTTATTTTCCATGTAATTATCGCAAGTATTTTATTCAGCCCTTTAATTGCATTTACTTATACAATATACGGTTATCTACTCTTTCTAACATTAGCAATTGTTAGTTGGCTTCAATGGATTCCTCAAATGTATCCCATAGGGGCAGTTCCAACAGATAACCCACCTACAGGAATATATATCATAACAGTGGCTGTTGTTCAAGGCTTATTATTCTTCTTAACCGCATCACTAACGACCCACTTAATGTATTTTCTCAGAGAAGGACAAAGGCAAATTGTAAGAATAAATAAGGATTTAGAAAGGTTATGTGACCAAAGAAAAGGATTTTTGCAAATAGCCTTGCATAATTTACGAGCCCCTATTTCTGCAATAGCCATGCATTTACAAAATTTGCTTTATGGATACGGAGGTGAATTAAACGAAACACAACAATCCTGGGTTCAACGCTCACTAACGAGAATTGATGAATTGGTATCTTTTTTGCACGACTTAGAAAATCTTTCCGTAATGGAGAATGCTGACCTGTTAAGAGAAGCAAAAGAGTTTGAACTGAATAGCCTTATCGAAAAAATTCTTGAAGAAAACCAGGATTTAATAGCAAGCAAGAGACATGAGATTAAATTGGAACTACCAGAAAAAAAGATATTCGTTTTGGGTATCCAGAGATTAATTCGAGAGGCTATTCTGAATTTTCTAACCAATGCCATTAAATATACACCCCAGAATGGTACAATTACTATTCGCTCATATACTTATTTATCTTATGTACGGGTTGAAGTCGAAGATAATGGAATTGGCATATCACAAGAAGACATTCCAAAATTGTTCAAAGAATTTGTGCGATTAAAACAACAGAAAATGGAAGGGGTTGATTCTACAGGTTCCGGTTTAGGCTTATATATTGTTCGTCAGGTTATCGAAAGTCATGGAGGTAAGGTCTTTGTAAAAAGTCAGCCCGGAAAAGGAAGTATTTTTGGGTTCGAGTTACCATTTCTTAGAAAAAAATGAAACATTTTTTTGATTAATCAAGTCTACAAAATAATATCCTTCGTAATCTTTCCTAATAAAAATTCGATGAAAAGGTATTATTATGAATTATCATAAAGCACTTGTTCGCTTTATTATCTTTGCTTTATTTGGTTTAGTTTTAGAAGTGTTTATGTCAAGTATTGATGGCTTGATTTTTCATGACAATGTAAATTTAAGAGGACATACATCTCTCTGGATGATATTTGATTACGGTTTGATAGGAATATTAACCCCATGGTTAAGAAATCCACTGAAAGCCATAGGTATCCCTTTCCCTGTTAGGGCGTTTGTTTACATGCTGATAATTTTTATTGTGGAATATTTTTCCGGACTCATATTCCATAAAATTCTTGGCTTAAATATATGGAACTACTCACAATTCCGGTATAATCTTCATGGTCAAATAACATTAGAATTTGTGCCTGTATGGTATACTTTAAGTTTAACAATAGAAAAATTATATGAATGGGTAGACAAAGCCTCCTGGGCAATACTCACAAAAAACCCCGAAGGATATTTACCTGATTAATTAAAAGAAATACTAATTTCTGAAAGTTCACAATCATTTTTTTGTATAAATAAGCCTAAAAGATGCTTTTATGAAGAAAACAGAAATAGAAGCTATAAAAGAGTTTTTTGATGAAATAACACCTTATATTGTAGATAGTTATAAAAGAAAAGATGAGTTAACTATCTCCACAAAAAGGGATGCAACAGACTTCTTAACCGAAGTAGACCTTTTTGTCCAGAGTTCTTTTATAAAAAAAATAAAGAATTTCTTCCATCAAGACCTCATCATTGGTGAAGAAGCAGGATTTTCGCAATATAACGATACTTACAACGGGCGTGTATGGATTATTGACCCTATTGATGGAACGGCAAATTTTGTAAGGAGTTATTTTCCTGCATTTGCAGTTGCCATTGCTTTTGCGGATAAGGGTGAATTAGTTTGTTCTGGTGTATTAGTGCCTATTACAGGAGATGTATTTATTGCTAAAAAGGGGAAGGGTGCATGGCGTAATGGACAAAGAATAGAAGTATCTACCAAAAAAGAATTAGACGAATCATGTGTTCTATTAGATTTTGGTAGAAAATCATCAAGGAAAGAAAGACTGCCTTTTTTTATAAATCCATTACTTCACTTTGGGCAGGTCCGCTGTATTGGTTCTGCGATATTGGCAATAATACAGGTCGCTATGGGAATTGCTGACGCTTATGTTCATGCTTCACTACAACCGTGGGATTTTTTAGCCGGTAAATTGATTTTAGAAGAAGCACATGGAAAAATAACACAAAAAGACGGGACACCTATACATTTGTTCTCAAAAAATGATGGAATTATTGCAACAAATGGGTATATCCATGATGAATTGCTAAAAATATTGGAAGAAACCTCAAATTAATTTTTCAATCATAAATCAAGTAAAAGACAGTTTTAGAAAAATTACTTGTTGTTACTTTATGAAAAGGACAAAATTCTTTTAATGGCTTCAGGCTTTGCGTGTACTGCATCATAAAAATCTATTGAATAACACCCGCATTTTGTGGCGTCGAAACTACCATAAGCAGGAATGCCTAAGGAATGAAATACCGTTCTCATATATTTTTCCACATCAATGATGATTTTATATATTTTATTTTGAGTAAGAATCTCATAGGAGCGAGGATGAATAGGAATAAGAATCACTTCTATTTCAATGCTATCTTTCTTTACCATCTTTAAAAACTCTTCAAAAATTTGTTTTCGAGTTGGGTCTAAATTTCTGTAATTGATTAATCCTTCGGGATGTTTGAAGGCATACCGTTCTGCTTTAAATTCGATTTCCTGAAGTGTTTTTTGACGTCGGGAGGATTCGTAGATGATACTCCCATCGGGACGGATGACTTTTTCTTCTGTTTCATAATGTTCAATAGGTTGGGGGCGAGGAATTTTACCCACTACCCATGCAGGGAGGAATCGAATAGATTCTTGAAAATACCCCGGGGAAAGTATCTGAAAATATCTTGGGTCTATCCATTTTATAATAAAATCTTTTAATGTGGTATTTTGAACTATTTCCATACGTTCCATAGCGTTATCGAACTCTTGAAAGAGATGAAAATTACTTTTTGCATAAGCATTAAAGTAATGTAGATCGGGACATAAAATAAGTTTTGCAGGCAGTTTATTGGCTTCGTAAAGTACCTGATAATTTGCAATAATATCTTCTAAATTTGCAGAAGGAAGACTACAATTCAAAAGATGTCGATTGGGGAAAAAGGATGAATCAATAATCATGGCACGGCTTGACCCCATGACTATAATATCCGGCATTGTTTCCATTAATCTGATTCGTTCTTTAACAATTTTACGGTAATCTACATTGATTGCATTTATGACACCATAGCCATCATTGAGCCATTGTGCTATTTGTTTTTCCTGACTTTTCCTCAGAAGTCCGGAAGGGTCAATTAAAATATTAACAGAAATAAAAAACAGGAAGAAGGGAATTAAAAGAATAATGGGAAGTAATTCTTTATATTTAAACGTATTCATAAGTATCCCTTAAAATTGGAAATAAATAAAAGGTGAACTGTTCCATACACCATAAAATGCAATTAAAAAAAGAAAAATATAGTAGCAAGCCCATCGTATTGCTATATTCCGCTGTTCAAGTTTTTCTCGTAAAGAGATTCCATATGCTTGAAATGCTTCTACTATTATCAAAAATAAGAGAGATATTATTGCTACATGGAACTCCTGTTCTGTTGGCATACCTAAACTTACGACAAAATCATCAAAATCCAATCCATGAGTAGGATGTGTCCAACCTGTTAATAGGTGCGACCATATATAAAATACATCGCCTATTTTTTCTGATCGGAATGGAACACCAAAGAATAAGAAAATGGAGTAGGTTATTAACATTTGTATTCCCTGATGGATTTTAGGGAAATGCGTTAAGCCAATTTTTTCAACAATAATTTTCCGTATATCACGGGTCAGGAGAGATATGACCAGACATAGTCCCATCAGGAAACCCCAGAATATATAGGTCCAATTTGCACCGTGCCATACACCGCTTAATGTAAAAACGATAATTAAATTCCTGCATGTATTGAGGACACCATAACGACTGCCTCCCAGAGGGTAGAAAACATAATCTCGAAACCAATTCATGAGCGAAATATGCCATCTTCTCCATAATTCAGGGAAGGAACGGGAAAAATAAGGTCGTTCAAAATTTTGTATTAAATTAATTCCTAATACTTTTGCAGAACCTACTGCAATGTCAGAATAGCCCGAAAAATCACAATATATTTGCCAACTGGAAAAAACCATAGCAAAGAGAAGCCCCATCCCATCATGTGATTGGGGATTTGCAAAAACATAAGCGGACATCATCCCTAACCGGTCTGCAACAACGACTTTTTTGAAAAGTCCCCATGCCATAAGTTTTAATCCATCAGTGACTCGTTTTGTATCAAAATTATGATATTGTTTAAGTTGAGGAATTAATGTATCTGCTCTCTCAATGGGACCAGCCACTAATTGCGGGAAGAAGGTAACATAGAGAGCGAAAATGCCGAAATGTTTTTCTGGTTTTATTTTACGACGATATACATCAATGGTATATGCTAAAGTTTGAAATGTATAGAAAGAAATGCCAATGGGTAATAGAAGGGAAGAGTAATGAATATTTATAGGGATATTTAGATAAATAGATAGTTTTTCGACGCTATCCATAAAAAAATTGTAATATTTGAAAGTAAAAAGTATCCCCAAATTTATTAAAAGGCTAAAAATTAGAATTAATTTGCGTTTATATTCTATCTTTGTTTTTTCAAATAACAATCCACTAATATAATCCACAATTGTTGAAGCAAGTAAAAGTAGAACATAAATAGGTATCCATGCCATATAGAAGTAATAACTGGCAATAAGTAGTAAAAGCCAACGGAATTTATGAGGCAATAAAAAATATAAAGTAACTACTATGGGAAAAAATATAGCAAAATGAACAGAGTTGAACAGCATAATTATTTGTATATATTTATGTTTATAATTAATTATTTATCGGTTTTTGTGTTGTAATTGATATGTCTTCTTTTATATCGGGATATATTTCTACCATAAATTCCCACTTTCCACCTGAATTTGCGATTTTCAGAAGGAGAGTATTATAATCTTTCATTAATTCAGATGTAAAAGTATCGGTGCCAGGTTCACAAGTCATCCCGTCTCTTGAAAATCTTGAATAAACCTCTTTTCCATTTAAGAAAACTTTTCCGCCATCATTCATCCCTAATTCGAGCAATACATTTTGTTTCTCTTTTGAATAAATATAAGTAATGGCATAAGCGGTAGCGGGTTCCATACCAAATATTTCATGAAGTTTAATCTTTACAGACTTTGTATGTAAGGAATTATAATTAACAATTTTTATATCTTTATATATTTCTTTAAGTTTTTTTATATCTTTATTTGACAGCAACTCTGTTTTTGTTTCTCCTCCTATAATTTCTAAAAAGTCTTTATTAAATCCTTCTCGAGAAATTTCTGTATCTGTTGATGTATTATTTGTGAATTTGGAAAAGGACCTACTAGTGTCCAATCTAAAACGAAGTTTGTTTTAGGTGTTGCTAAATTATCTTTAATGATAATTTGAGCGGATTTTAATGTGTTGTTTGTTATTTCAAAACTTCCGTGACTTATATTGGAAGTGATAATTCCGGAACGAAGACGAGGTCCTAATTGGATGATGGAATTCTCTATAGAAGTACCGATAAACTCACAATTTGATATGATTAAATATCTATTATTAGCGTTGATACATGGAAGCCCTTTTGAGATACGGTCCCAACCACTAAAATGACAGGCATCGAGGGTAACACTTCCCTGTCCTTCTGTTAAAACCTGATAATCGGAATCTTTAGTTCCCCAGAAACCGCAACCGACAAATTTTACAGGACCCCGATTGGAAGGACTTACTACAACTTTAGCCATAAAAGATGAGTTTAGAAAGGTAATGCCTGCATTTTCCATTGCACTATCCACTTTTACCGCACAAGGTGTAATATCCATATAACAATGTGTATAAGTTCCACTGCCTGGTAGATTTTTTATTACATTTTTATTTTCATCATATATAGGTCCTGCAATGAATTGCATACCAATAGAATAAAAGATACTGAAAAGGTTATGTCCCATTTCACCATCAGTTTTTCCTATGATAAAAGCAATACCTTCTCTTTGAGTAAATTTCCAGAGAGGACTATTGGGATTTAAATCCCAGAAGGGCCAAAAGTGAATATCTTCAATTCTGCCGACATCATAACACTGATTGATATACAGCCCACGATATAATGGATATGCATGTATATTTTTTATTTTGTGTCTACCTGCGGGAAATGTTCCAAAGTCTATGGCTTTATAGGGATTAATAAGTGTTAAGTCTATCAATGAGACATCATCTGCTGGACCATTGCATTGAATTGTCCACGGATAGGGAATAGGAGGGTCTGTTCTTGTTTGTTCAGGGTAAAAAACTGCAAATCCTTTTAATGTTGAACTTGTATTAACACGAATCAAGGGAATTCCATCTGTTTCGCATTTGCCTGAAACTGCAAGCAAAACACTACCTGCTTTAGATGATTCACCGCGAAATGGAGAACGCCATATTCCTTCAAGTGTTACATTTTCTGGGACAATTAGGTTTCCTTTTATAAGATAAGAACCTATAGGAAGAAAAACTATGCCTCCTTTTTTTTCACCAGCAATATTTAGAGCCTTCTGGATAGTCTCTGTATCATCAGTAATCCCATCACCCCTGGCACCAAGTTCTTTGACATTGTATATATCCGAACATGGAATATTTTCTCCGAACAAGGGGAAAATACAAAAAAAAGAAATAACATAATAAGTTATAATAAGAACAGTAGTTTTTTTTGAGGAAAATGACACAGTGATATTTTCCTTAACTATCCTTTTACAACAAAGTTTATTAACTTTCCGGGAACATATATCTCTTTAACAATTTGTTTTCCCGAAATGTGAGGAAGTATTTTTTCTTCTTTTCGTGCTTGTTCCAGAATTTCTTCGGTTTTTGAATTGATAGATATTGTAATTTTTCCTCTTAATTTCCCATTAACCTGAATAGGTATCTCTATGGCATCTTCTTTAATAAGGTCTTTGTCATATTCTGGCCAGGGTTCGTATGCTAATGTTTGATTATGTCCTAACTTTTGCCAGATTTCTTCAGCGATATGGGGGGCAAATGGAGATAAAATCAGTATGAATTTTTCACCGATATGCTTATCAATTTTTTCTACCTTATTTGCGAAGTTCACAAATTCCATCATTTTGGCGATAGCAGTATTAAACTGTAAATTTTCAATATCTTCGGAAACGGATTTAATCGTTTTATGGAGTTCCTTTTCTAAACTGGGGTTACCACCGGAATATACAAATCTTGTGGAAAGAGAGCCATTTTCGTCAATAAAAAGAGACCAGATTCTTCGTAGAAATCTATAAACACCTTGTATTCCTTCATCTGTCCATGGCTTATCTCTATCCAGAGGTCCCATAAACATTTCGTACATACGCATGGCATCTGCCCCGTATTTTTCGATAACTTCATCAGGATTGACCACATTGTAGCGGGATTTGCTCATTTTTTCGATTTTCGTTTCCACAGGAATATCTGTGCCTTTAATAAACCATTGTCCTTCTTTTTGCTCGACCTGATGGGGATAATAGTATTTTCCATTTTTATCCTGATAAGAATATGCAAGAATCATTCCTTGATTGAACAGTTTTTTGAAGGGTTCTTTGGTGGAAACATAGCCTGCGTCATACAGGACTTTATGCCAGAACCTTGAATAGAGAAGGTGTAAGACCGCATGTTCTGCCCCACCGATGTATAGGTCAACAGGCATCCAATATCGTTCTGCTTCTTTTGACCATGCTTCTTTATCATTTTGAGGGTCAACAAATCTCAAGAAATACCAACAAGAACCTGCCCATTGAGGCATGGTATTTGTTTCTCGTGTTGCGGGTTGACCTGTTTCGGGGTCAACCGTCTGAACCCAGTCTTTAGCCCGGGCAAGGGGAGGTTCTCCAGTTTCTGTAGGTTTATAGTTATCCAATTCAGGCAAAAGGACAGGTAAATCTTTTAAGGGAACCACTTTAATAGTGCCATCAGATAAGCGAATAATGGGGAAAGGTTCGCCCCAATATCTCTGTCGGGAGAAAAGCCAATCACGAAGTTTGTAATTTACCGTTGCTTTACCCAAACCTTTTTCTTCTAACCATTTTGTGATTTTTTTCTTTGCTTCAGGGACTGTAAGTCCATTGATTATTGGCGAATTGACCAGAGTACCATCTCCTGTATAGGCTTCCTTTGAAATATCTCCACCGGAGACTACCTCTATAATAGGAAGGTTATATTTTTTTGCAAATTCGTAGTCACGTGTGTCATGGGCAGGTACAGCCATGATTGCACCATAGCCATATTCAGCTAAAACATAATCAGCAATCCAGATAGGTATTTTAGCGTTATTTACAGGATTAATAGCATAGGCTCCGGTAAAAACACCTGTTTTTTCCTTTTCATCCTTCATGCGTTCCTGAGTACTTTTTCTTGTGGTTTGTTCAATATATCGTTTTACATTATCCATATGCTCAGGTTTTGTTATTTGTAATACGAAAGGATGTTCCGGGGCTAATACGCAATAGGTGGCACCAAAAAGGGTATCAGGGCGTGTGGTAAATACAGTAAATTTCATATCAGTTCCATCAATTCCAAAATCTACATCAGCCCCTTCACTTTTACCAATCCATTCTCTTTGCATGGCTATTATGCCCGGAGGCCAGTCTAACTCATTAAGGTCTTCTAATAATCTTTCCGCGTAAGCAGTAATTTTTAACATCCATTGACGCATCATTCTTTTTTCTACGGGGTCCCCTGTTTCAACATACTTACCATCTTTGACCTCTTCGTTGGCTAAAACCGTTCCCAGAGCAGGACACCAGTTGACAGGTGCTTCTGTTTCATAGGCAAGTCCCCGTTCAAATAGCACGGTAAATATCCATTGTGTCCATTTATAGTAAGAAGGGTCAGTAGTATTGATTTCACGGTCCCAATCATAGGAAAGCCCAAGTGCTTGAATTTGTCTTCGGAATGTATCACAGTTTTTTTTCGTTACAACTGCGGGATGTTCACCTGTGCGGACTGCATGTCTTTCTGCAGGTAAGCCGAATGCATCCCAACCCATAGGATGCAACACATTAAATCCTTTCATTCTTTTATATCGTGCTACTATATCTGTAGCGGTATAGCCTTCAGGATGTCCTACATGTAGACCATCACCACTGGGATAAGGAAACATATCTAAAACATAATATTTGGGTTTAGATGTGTCTATAACAGATTTAAATGTTTTATTATCTATCCAATATTTTTGCCATTTTTTCTCAATTTCATTGTGATTATACAGTCCGTTTGACATATAAAAAAGACCTCCTTATGGATTTGTTTGATTCGGAAAATTAAAAGAGTAATAAATTATACCAATTTTTTACTTTATATCCATAAAAAAGGTAACGATATAAGGGTAAATAAGGAATTTATTTCTTTTTCTCTATATCGGGAAAAACAATATCGAAAACTTGTGTTATATTTTCAACAAAATGAAAATGTAAATGTTCTTTTATTTCTTCTGAGATTTCTTTTAATTCTTTTTCATTATCTTTAGGAAGGATGATGTTTTTTATGCCTGCCATATAAGCACAAAGAAGTTTTTCACGAATACCCCCAACGGGTAGGACTCTACCCGTCAGGGTAATTTCACCTGTCATTGCAATTCCTTCGGGTATGGGTCGTTTTAGTAATGCAGATAATAAAGAAACTGCAATGGTGATACCAGCGGAAGGCCCATCTTTAGGTATAGAAGCCTCCGGGGCGTGGATATGTATATCCATATCTTTGTAAAAGTTTGCAGATATATTCAGCATTGATGAATTAGAGCGGATAAATGTTAATGCAGTCTGAGCCGACTCTGTCATAACAGAACCCAATTGTCCTGTGCAGAGAAGTTTTCCTTTTCCTTCCATGATACTTGTTTCAATTATTTGGATTGTGCCTCCATAGGGGGTCCATGCCATTCCCACAGCCATTCCCGGTGAAAGGTTTTTTGTCATCTGAATATGCGAATAGATAGGTGAACCTAAAATATTTTCTACTTCATTTTTTGTAATTATGATTGGATATTTTTTTTCTTTTGTAACTATCCATCGAGCAACTTTTCGAACCACACCTGAAATTTGTCTTTCTAATTCACGAACACCTGCTTCTTCAGTATATTTTGTAATCAGATATTTGATGGATTCGGATTTAAATGAGATATTATTCTTCTTAAGCCCACTTAGTTTTATTTGTCTCGGTATCAAATGTTTTCGAGCAATTTCATATTTTTCTGTTGGAGTATAACCGGGTATTCGTATAACTTCCATACGGTCAAATAATGGATGTGGAATATTATATTCGTTGTTTGCAGTGGCTATGAAGAAGACTTCGGATAAATCAAATTCTACATTTAAATAGTGGTCGGTAAAATATTTATTTTGTTCAGGGTCTAATACCTCTAATAAAGCAGATGCGGGATCTCCACGAAAATCAGTTCCTATTTTATCGACTTCATCAAGGACAAAAACCGGATTTTTCACTTTAACTGTTTTAATGTTTTGAATAATTTTCCCGGGCATGGATGCTACATAGGTGCGAATATGTCCACGAATTTCTGCTTCATCACGAATTCCGCCTAACGACATACGAATGAATTTACGGTTTAAGGCCAAAGCGATAGATTTTCCTAATGAAGTTTTTCCAACTCCTGGAGGGCCGACAAGACATAAGACAGGGCCTTTGGTTAAATTATTACTAAGGATACGAATGGCAAGAAAATCCAATATTCGTTCTTTGACTTTATCCAGACCGTAATGGTCTCGGTCCAGAATTTTTTTAGCACGATTCAGGTCCATTCTATCTTTTGTTCTTTTATTCCATGGAAGATTGCAAAGCCATTCAATATATTCCATGATAGTTGAATATTCTGGACTGTAAGACTGAACTTTTTCCATGTGTTTTATTTCTGCATTAGCTTTTTCAAGAACATGAGGAGGTAAATGGGATTTTTTTATAAGTTGTTTCAATTCATCTATGTCAGATGAATAATCGGAAATACTTTGCACATCTAAGGGGGAATCCTCCGAGTCATCCAAAATCCATGATTTGGTATCATCACCAAAACAATATTTTATATGTGAAATTACTTTTTTTTCTTTTGTGTAATTAGAATTTTCACGCCGAAGTATGTATATTAATGTAGAAAAAATATCCTTTAATAGAGTAAGTTTTATTAAGTCCTGCTTATCATAAACAGGAATGTTAAGATATGTGCAAATAATATCTATAATTTCTTCAAAATTGGAACATTGTTGGATTAATTTAAGTGTTTCTGAAGGTATTTTTGTATTTTCTGTTGCATAAATCTCAAATTCTTTTATCAATACAGATTTAAAAGTATTAAAGGATTTTTTATTTCGTTTATTAGAAGGATGGATAGATTCTAATGAAAAAGGTTGCACTTCCGCTTTCATGAAAGGTTTTTCTTGAATCCAATTTATAATTTTTGCACGGGATTGTGTATCGATAACAATTTTAATTGTATTATCGGGCAAAATAAGGGCTTGTTGAATTTGTGCAATGGTTCCAATTTCTAAATAAGATGGCTCCTTAGTTTCAAATTTGGAATATGTCTGATAGGCTAAAAAAATCTTTTCTGATGTTTGCATCGATTCTTGAATAGCATGGATGGATGTATCTTTTGATACTAAAATAGGAACTGTATTTTTAGGAAATAATACAATGTCCGTTAATGGAAGTACGGGAAGTTCCTGATGTGGGAGTAGGTTTTCCGCAGAGTTTTTTGTTACTTTGTTTTTTTTTCCCATAAATTAAACCAGATTAAATAATTTTAAGATTTAATTAAATAGAATAACATAAAAGATAAAATAGATATTATTGAAGAGAAAGTATTATACAGGAAAATGCGATAGTTATTTATGCTGTAGCTGAATTACGATTTTTAGATTCTGTTTTAGTGCGGTTATCTTGTTCATATACAAAGAGTGGTTCCTCAGATTTTGTGATAACGCCGGGTGTAATGATACATTCACGTATATCTTTTCGTGAGGGTAATTCAAACATCACATCTAACATAATTTCTTCTAAAATGCTTCTTAATCCTCTAGCTCCTGTTTCTTTCTTTATTGCATACTCAGCAATTGCCTCAATGGTTTCCTCCGGAAAGCGAAGTTTTACATTTTCGAGTTCAAATAATTTTTCATATTGTTTAGTTATAGCATTTCGGGGTTCTACCAGGATTTTCTTTAAATCGCTAATATTAAGTTCGTGAAGAGTTGCAACAATGGGAATTCTACCCACAAATTCAGGAATCATACCAAAAGAAATCAAATCTTCTGGCTTGACCATAGCAAGCAATTCACCGATGCTGTATTCATTTTTCGATTTGATGTCTGCTTTGAAACCGATAATATTCTTACCCACGCGTTTTTGAATAATTCTTTCTAAACCATTAAAGGCTCCACCACAAATAAATAAAATATTTCGAGTATCTACCTGTATACATTCTTGTTGGGGATGTTTTCTGCCCCCTTGAGGTGGAACATTGGACATGGTTCCCTCCAAAATTTTTAGAAGTGCCTGTTGAACCCCTTCACCTGATACATCACGGGTTATTGATGGGCTATCACTCTTGCGAGCTATTTTATCTATCTCATCAATATAAACAATCCCAGTTTCAGCACGAGCAATGTCAAATTCCGCATTTTGTAAAAGTTTGAGTATTATATTTTCCACATCATCACCCACATAACCTGCTTCTGTTAATGTTGTTGCATCCACTATAGCAAAGGGGACATCTAACATTCGTGCTAATGTCTCTGCAAGTAATGTCTTTCCACTTCCCGAAGGTCCAATAAGTAATACATTTGATTTCTGAATTTCTATACCCTGAATCTCACCACCATAGGCTATTCTTTTATAATGATTATGGACGGCTACAGAGAGAATTCGTTTTGATTGTTCCTGCCCTATAACATATTGGTCTAAAAATTCTTTTATTTCTCGAGGTGTAGGAATTTTAATTGTTCGACGATGCTTTTTACGATTTTGGTCATCACGAATTATATCAGCACAAAGTCGAACACATTCATCACATATATTAACATCAGGACCAGCAATGAGTTTAGACACTTCATTATGTTTCTTACCACAAAAAGAACATGTAGGGATTTCTGATTTAATTCTTTGATGGTTCATAAACTACTCCAATAAGTATTACTTATATAATACCATATTTAGTATTTTGGTTTACATTATATTGTGTGTTTAACAATTATATACTATTTTAATACTATTGTCAAGAATTTACCAAAAGTTGTTTAAAAAGAAAAATGGCGTTCCCGGAGGGAGTTGAACCCCCAGCCTCTTGGTCCGTAGCCAAGCGCTCTATCCAATTGAGCTACGGGAACACCGTAAGTAATAAACTATTAAATTGGAAACATAGTATATCAATTTTTAGTTAAATATTGCAAGTGAAAATGGTATTCATATACATTTTTTAGAATGAGTTTAATTCGTCAGACTTTTTAATAAAGTGATTTATATTAAACATTCATAATATAATAAAGTTTAAGGAGTGAAAATAACAATAATAAAAAGAAGGATATATATCTATGGTTACAAAAGAACGCGTGGAAAAACTTTTGAAAGAAATGCAAAACCACTTATTTAATGAACTACTTCCATTCTGGGAAACGCATGGTGTTGATGAAGAATATGGTGGCTTTTTAACATACCTTGACCGTGAAGGGCGACCAACAGGCGAGACAAAAAAAACACTTATTTGTCAGGCACGGATGATTTATACTTATTCATCTGCACATCGAGCCAATTTAGGAGATGGGAAATACCTGAAAATAGCAGAACAAGGCGTAGAATTCTTAAAGAAACATTTTTGGGATAATCAATATAGAGGCTGGATATGGATAACGGAAAAAGATGGAACACCGGTTGACCCAAGTAAAATTATGTATGGTCAATCCTTTGGTATTTATTGCTTGAGTGAGTATGCGATGGCATCAGGTGATGAAGAAGCCCTTGAACTTGCTGAAGAAACATGGAGAACAATTAAGGCTCAGGCTGTAGATATTGCACATGGAGGATTTGGCGAATTTTTTGAGAAAGATTGGACGCCTAAAAAGCCAGGGGTGTATGGTGGTGATAGAAAGTCATTTGATGTCCACATGCATTTGATGGAAGCCTTTACAAATTTGTATGAAGCAACAGGTGCATTTAAACATAAGCAGGACACCTTAAATGTAATTAAACTAATTTACGATAAAATGGTTCATCCGGAATATGGAACAGGGATGGCACAATTCAGTTTTGACTGGAAACCTTTACGGGCTATCATATTTAAAAATGTTTGGGGTTCTGACCGTGATGCAGATGACCCGGAAGGGAGGCCATTAAATAATACCAGTTTCGGTCATAATGTAGAATTTTGTTGGTTGTTAAATCATACATTGAATATTATTGGAGAAGATGTAGAACCTTATAAAGAAAAAATGAAGAAGATGTTTGACCATTGTTTAAAATACGGAATTGATTGGGAAAAAGGGGGTGTATATTGTGAAGGACCTAATGATGGCCCTGCACGGGAAAGGAATAAAGAATTTTGGCAACAGGCAGAAACACTTGTGGCTATGTTAGATGCTTATTTATTATTTGGTGATGAAAAATACTTTGATGCATATGAAAATGTACATCGTTTTGTTATGGATTATGTGATTAATCATGCAGTTGGGGAATGGTTCCCCTTATTTGATGAAAATAATAATCTGTTATGGGATTACATGGCTCATGCGTGGAAAATTAACTATCATACTGTCCGTTCAGCCATACAATCAGAAAGAAGATTGGCAAAAATCCTCGCTCAAATTGGTTAAAATATACATTTAATTTGACAATATATGCTATAAATTTTTACAAAGGAGTCCTTTTGAATTGAATGATTACATTTCCAAATACAGAGATATATTTCTCCTAATTATTCTAATTCTTATTGCTTTTGCTTTGCGATTATACCGTATTACAGAACAGTCTATATGGCATGAAGAATATGTATATATAGCAAATATCAAAATATGTGATTTGTGGACAAATATTAAATTACTGTTTATAAATGTCCCTGAATATGGGATTTCACCGGGAGGGTTAGTTCTATATTATTTTTGGATACATATTTTTCCGGATAATATCTGGCTATGGAGGCTTTTACCTATCTGCTTTGGAGTTCTGTCTATAGTACTTCTTTATTTTCTTGGGAAATGGGTAAAAGACTGGAAGGTTGGCTTTCTTGCAGGGTTATTGATGGTATTATCACCATTTAACATTTATATTCACCAGGAACTGAAAGGATATGCTTTTATACTATTCCTTTCTTTACTATCATGGTTTGCCTTTCTAAATTACATTAGTAGTGGCAAAAGTAAGAAATGGTTTTTTATAGGAACACTATCTAATTTATTGCTTCCCTGGTTCCATGCTGTATATTTTGCAGTTCCATTTATACAGTTTTTTTTGTTGATATGGTTTACAAGACAGAATAAAGTTAGGGACACTATCTTATGTGGAATAGCAAATATTGCCGTTTTAATTCCTTACATTTTGTGGATATTCTGGATAAAACCACCTGCATATAATCTTTCTCTTACTGAAATGGAATCATTAAATATAAAATTTATTGTGACAAGTTTATTCGGAATTGATTGTGTTGGTCTTTCTAATGAATTATTACCGTATTGGAAAACAAATACAGTCGAAATAGTTAGAAACACAATATGGGATAATTTATTAAACAAATGGGTATTTATTGACTATTTATTATTTATATCGACTATTTTTCTTTTTATTGTGTTCTGTTTATATTTGGTAAAAAATATACCAAATTTGCGAAAAGAGTGTGGAGAAATAAAAAAGTATTTGCTACTTTATTCTTTTGTCTTTTCTATACTTCCTTTTTTTACTTTGAGAGTTATTACAGGGAAATCATTTTTTCTACCTTTATATTTCTATCATGCTTTTGCGTTTCTATACCTTATTATTGCGTATTCTATTTTTATATGGGATAAACATCTAATTAAAGCCACTTTTTTAGTAATGATTATTTTTTTATTTACCTTTCAATGTTTAGGTTTTATAAATTTTAATTTAAGACCCGATTATAAAAGGGCAGTAGCATATATGGAAGAGAATGTGAAAAAAGGAGATATCGTTCTTGACCTACAATTAGGAGCCAATGTTTTTGACACATGGAAGGTATACAAAAAAAGAGTTGACTACTCATTAAATCCTGTATTTTCTTTGCAGGCTATTGCTGATACAGTAGTTGACACACTTTCACTGGAGGAAGAAAAGATTAGTAACTCAATATGGGTATTAATGGAAACAACATTAATTACATGGATTTATAAGAAAGATCCAACATTTATATTAGTAAAGAATTTATCTCCTCATGGTTTTAATGTGAATATAAAACACTTCCCGGGAAAGTTTAACCTCTATGTTTTAAGAATAGAGAAGGACTCTTACAAAAATATTAATAAAGAAAAGATTCAAAATTGCCCCTTTGGCGAAATAGATTATGATAACCTTATAGAAGAGTTTCAAATGAAAGTTAACGATGAGATAGAAAAGCAACGAAGAAAAGAAATACTTCAAAGATACTTCGCTATTTGGCAACCTTTTTATTCATATAATTATATTTTAATTATAAATTCGATGATACAGAATGGAGATATAGATGTTGCAGAGAAAATATGTGATTATCTTATAAATAAATCTCCGGAATTCTATCATGTAATATTATTAAAAGGATTAATTTTATTTTCTAAACACAAACAAGATGAATCCCGAAAAATAATAGAGGGTATTTTTAGAAATAATTATATTTTTAAGGATATGTATAAAAACTTGTGGAACGGAGGAAATATCTCTGGAATAGGAGATAAGGATGTGTTGCTCATTCAAGAATTAGAACAAAAGGGCTATCATATATTGAATAAATCCATACTATCTGTTCTTTTGAAAAATAGATAATGATATGCAAACGAATCAAACTAAAAATGCCAGAGAACAATTTACTAAAAGTGATTTATTATATATTATAGTTATAATTTTTCTTTCCTTTATATTTCGTTTATATAAATTAAATGAACAATCGGTTTGGTTTGATGAATATGTAGTCATTGGTAATGCGAAATTTTGTAATATACTTGATTATTTTAGACTTTTATATATCAATAGTCCTGATTATGGTATATCCCCTGCCTCTGCTTTTATTCTGTATTACTGGATAAATTTATTTCCAGAAATCGATTGGTTATGGAGGGTATTACCCATAACCTTTGGTGTTTTAGCAATTGTAACGACCTATTTTCTTGGAAAATTATTGGTAGGAAGAAAAGCATCTTTCCTTGCCTGTTTACTTTTCTGTTTATCTCCTTTTAATATATGGTTTCATCAAGAACTGAAATGTTATGCATTTATTCAATTTTTTGCTATTCTTTCTTTTTCAGGATTGTGGATGTATTTTAGCCATAAGAAAGAAAACTGGAAGTGGTGTCTTGTTAGTTTCATTTCCAATTTGATTTTGCCATGGTTCCATGCGATATATGTTCTAACACCATTGTTCCAAATTCCTGTACTTCTTTTTAGTTTTCCAAAACCGTTACTAAGAAAAAAAATGTTGTGGTCTGTGCTGTCCATTTTATCTGTTATTCCATGGATAATTTGGTATATCAAAATGTCTCCATTTTTATTTAATGTTATAGACAGTAGAGGAGGGACTGAAATAAAAGTATTATTTTATAGATTATTCGGTTTTGATAGTGTTGGAATATCTGAGGAATTAATCCCTGCATGGAAGACAAATATCCTGAATATAGATAGCCTTATTTTAAGTATATTGGTAAGAAAAATATTTGTTCTCGATTATTTCATTCTTGGAATTTTTGTGATAACAACAATTATTTATATTTTAAGTATTTTATGGAAAATAAAACAAAATAAGGATATAAAAAATAGGGGAGAAGTTTTTATTACTTTATCTTTACTTGTTCCCGTTATATCATTATTAAGTATTGTAGTTATTACCCATAAACCTGTTTTCCATCCTTTGTATAACTACTATGCCTTACCATTGATTTATATCATATCTTCTGCGATTATCTTTAAATTTAATCCTAAAATACTGTCATATTTTCTTGCAATTCTTTTAATGTCTGTTTATTTAGGACAATGTGTTAGTTTTATATCATTTAAGAATAGAACGGATTATAAAAATGCAACGGAGTTTATAGAGGCGAATGCAGGGTTAAATGACATTATTCTGGGACAAAGAACAACCACATTCTGGGATATAAATAAGATTTATATAAAAAGGAATGACCTGAAATATCAATCTTTTTTTACTTTATTCGGAGCAATGGAAGAAATAAAAGAAAAATTAAATGAAAACGAAAAAAATAGGATATGGATAGTTATTGAGCCAATAACATTATATGCTATTTATAATTCTGACCCTATTGCTAAGTTGACAGAGTGTATTAATAATAATAGTTTGGATGTATACTGGAAAGTATACCCGGGTCAATATAATTTATATATAGGTCAAGTTGCAAAAAATTTTAGGAATGTGGGAAAAAATACCTGTGATGTCCTTATAAATACAAACAATATTAATTATGATAAATTATTGGATGAAATAGGTATTGTTTCGAACAACGAAAAAGCGAAAAGAGAAAACCTATATATTCTTCAAAAATATATTGCTACCTGGCCTATATTATCGTGGATTAATATTTATACAATTTCAGGATTAATAAAAGATGGACATTATTATATTGCAGACAAAATGTGTGATTACCTTTTGAGTAAATATCCTCGATTTGGAGACATATATTTGTTGAAATCTATTATTTGTTATATGAATAAAAAAAATGATGATTGTGAACATTACCTTACCATAGCATATAAAGAAAAAGAGGTATTAAAAAAATTTATTAAACCATTGATAGAATATAGGAGTAAAAGTTACATATATAATTATTGTAAAAAATTGAATAAATCTTGCCTTTTCCCTTTAGGAGATAGTTTAGAAGTATTGTTAAATAGGTAAAGGTAAAAAATTAGGAAAATATAAGGGAGTATTATTTCTATTATGAAAAGTAGGATAATATTAGTAAATATGGGAAGGAGTTCTTTCCTATATCGCGTTATATCTCCACCTATGGGAATTATGTATCTTGCAGGCTATTTAAAAAGGGAAATTAAAGATGTAGAAATAAAATTAATCAATCAAAAAGTAAAAAATGATACACCTAAAGAACTAACAAAAGAAATATATCAGTTTTTACCGGATATTGTTGGCTTATCATCATCTACAGTTTTTGCAGGTTTGATACCCCTAATCGCTGAAAAAATAAAAGAATCACTTCCTAATTGTTGGATTGTTTTAGGTGGTCCACATGCTTCATCTGTAAAGGTACAGGCTTTTTCAGACTGCAGGCATTTAGATATAGTGGTGCCAGGAGAAGGTGAAATAGCATTTAAGCAAATCGTGGAAAGTTATCCACATAAAAAGAATCTTAAAAATATTTCAGGGATAATATGGAAAGATGAAACAGAGGAAGTTATAGAAAATCCGGGGTTATTACCAGTTGAACCGGATTTGGATAAACTTCCGTTTCCTGAATACGATTTAATTAATATACAGCAATACTGGGGTTTACAATCTATGACCCCTTTACCTCCAAGAAAGTATATGTGTTTAGTTACTAGTAGAGGTTGTCCATACCAGTGTATGTGGTGTCATTCTATATTTGGGAAAAAGATACGATTTTGTTCACCTGAACGAATTATTGAAGAAATTGAATGGTTAAACCACAAATATGGTGTTAATGAATTTGAATTTCTTGATGATAATTTTAATTTTAACAAACAGAGGGTAATACAATTTTCTGAATTAGTGAGACAAAAAGGATTAAATATTAAATTAACATTTCCCAATGCGATTAGAGGGGATTTAGTTACAGAAGATATTGCGGAGGCTTTATGCTCCGCAGGAACTTATATGTCTTCTTTTGCTTTAGAAACAGGTTCACCGCGAATGCAAAAGTTTACCTGTAAAAATCTTGATATTCCAAAATTTATAAAAGGAATAGAAATAATGGTCAATAAAGGGGTATATGCTAATGGCTTTTGTATGATGGGTTTCCCGACAGAAACAGAAGAAGAACTTCAAATGACAATAGATATTGCAACAAATTCGATGTTACATACTGCAAGTTTTTTTACGGTGGTACCTTTCCCAGGAACACCATTATTTGAGTGGCTTAAACAAAATCGCCCGAATAAGGTTAAAAATATAAATTACAATAATGCAGAATATGGGAGTATCAAAGTTAATTTAACAGACCTTCCAGATGAAGTATTTTATAAATATCAACGGAGAGCATACATAAAGTTTTTCTCTAAACCTGATAGAATATATAGAATTATCAAAATTTATCCTCATCCATTACATCTTACTATGTATTTTCCTATGCTATTACAGCGATTATTGAAAGGAATTATTGTAAAATAAATCATAAAGTGTAATACAATATTAGAACCATATCCTTATATAAAGAAGCAATTCTAAATAGTGGTGCTTAACTATTATAAAAAAAAGCATATAATTTTAATTATTCAGGAAGTAATATATTATTTAGAATGTTATAAAATATATTGAATACTTTATGAGGAATAAATGAAGATAGTATTGATAAATCTGGGGTATAGGAAACCGATGTATCCATTGGCTACACCACCTATGGGAATTATGTATCTTGCAGGCTATTTAAAAAGGGAAATTAAAGATGTAGAAATAAAATTAATCAATCAAAAAGTAAAAAATGATACACCTAAAGAACTAACAAAAGAAATATATCAGTTTTTACCGGATATTGTTGGCTTATCATCATCTACAGTTTTTGCAGGTTTGATACCCCTAATCGCTGAAAAAATAAAAGAATCACTTCCTAATTGTTGGATTGTTTTAGGTGGTCCACATGCTTCATCTGTAAAGGTACAGGCTTTTTCAGACTGCAGGCATTTAGATATAGTGGTGCCAGGAGAAGGTGAAATAGCATTTAAGCAAATCGTGGAAAGTTATCCACATAAAAAGAATCTTAAAAATATTTCAGGGATAATATGGAAAGATGAAACAGAGGAAGTTATAGAAAATCCGGGGTTATTACCAGTTGAACCGGATTTGGATAAACTTCCGTTTCCTGAATACGATTTAATTAATATACAGCAATACTGGGGTTTACAATCTATGACCCCTTTACCTCCAAGAAAGTATATGTGTTTAGTTACTAGTAGAGGTTGTCCATACCAGTGTATGTGGTGTCATTCTATATTTGGGAAAAAGATACGATTTTGTTCACCTGAACGAATTATTGAAGAAATTGAATGGTTAAACCACAAATATGGTGTTAATGAATTTGAATTTCTTGATGATAATTTTAATTTTAACAAACAGAGGGTAATACAATTTTCTGAATTAGTGAGACAAAAAGGATTAAATATTAAATTAACATTTCCCAATGCGATTAGAGGGGATTTAGTTACAGAAGATATTGCGGAGGCTTTATGCTCCGCAGGAACTTATATGTCTTCTTTTGCTTTAGAAACAGGTTCACCACGAATGCAAAAGTTTACCTGTAAAAATCTTGATATTCCAAAATTTATAAAAGGAATAGAAATAATGGTCAATAAAGGGGTATATGCTAATGGCTTTTGTATGATGGGTTTCCCGACAGAAACAGAAGAAGAACTTCAAATGACAATAGATATTGCAACAAATTCGATGTTACATACTGCAAGTTTTTTTACGGTGGTACCTTTCCCAGGAACACCATTATTTGAGTGGCTTAAACAAAATAAACCGGAAAAATTGAAGAATTTTGATTATATGAACATAGATTTTGCTGGTGTGAGAATTAATCTTACTGACTTACCTGATGATGTTCTTTTCTATTACCAGCGAAAAGCAAATAGACAGTTCTTTTTAAGGCCAAATAGAATTTACAGATTACTAAAAATTTATCCCCGACCTTTATCACTTATAAGATATGTTCCTATTTATCTTTATCGAATGACAAAGAACTTATTTGTTGTGTAGTACAATTTATATGGATTTCTAATGGAATAATATGAATGGAAATTATTATAATACCCCCTTTATTGTATTATTTGTTATTTTAATTGATTTTTGGGAGTAGTGTTATGAAAAAATTAATGTTTGGAAATGAGGCGATTGCATTAGCAGGGATTCATTCCGGGATTACTTTGGGGACGGGTTATCCTGGAACACCTTCAACAGAGATTTTAGAGTATTTTTCAGAGTATGGTGGTAAGGCACAGTGGTGTCCAAATGAAAAAGTAGCTCTCGAAGTGGGTATTGGCGTTGCTTTTGCCGGCGGACATGCTTTGGTGACAATGAAACATGTGGGTCTAAATGTAGCATCGGACCCATTATTTACTGTGGCTTATACAGGTGTTGAAGGTGCTCTTGTTATTATCTCTGCTGATGACCCTGATATGCATTCCAGTCAGAATGAACAGGATAACCGCAATTATGCCCGTTCTGCAGGGCTAATGATGTTGGAACCATGTGATAGTCAAGAATGTTATGATTTCTTTTTTGAAGCAGTTCGTCTTTCAAAGGAATGGAAGTTGCCTGTTATACTCAGACCCACTACAAGAGTATGTCATTCGATGTCTATTGTGGAATATGAAGAAAAGAAATACAGCCCCGTATTACCTGTTAAATATAATCCAGATAAACCGGGGAGGGTTATGATTCCTGGTTATGCAAGACCGGCACATAGAAAGTTAAGAGAAAAATTGGCACAAATAAAGAAATGGAATGAAATCTGTAAACTTAATAAAGAAGAAATTAAATCTGAAGAGTTAGGAATTATAACCTCCGGTGTCTCATATCTCCATGTTCTGGAAGCGGAACCGAATGCTTCTGTTTTGAAAATAGGGATGTGTTATCCATTTCCCGAAGAGAAAGTTCGTCATTTTGTGCAAAAACATAAAAGGTGCATAGTCATCGAGGAAGGAGACCCATTTTTAGTAGAAAATTGTCGATATTATGGTATCCCTGTGGAAGAAAAGCCAGAAATGTATCGTTTTGGAGAACTGAATGTTAATAGGGTACGCCGAATTCTGAAAGGGGATATTTCGCCAGAACCACCGATAAAACGAGAAAGACCACCAAGATTATGTGATGGTTGTCCACATAGAGCAACCTTTACTTTGTTAGGGAAAATGAACTGTATCGTTACAGGTGATATCGGTTGTTATACTTTAAGTGTATTGCCTCCTTTTCAGACTATGGACTCGTGTGTTTGTATGGGTGCCAGTATTACCGTTGGGCTTGGTTTAAGACACTCATTGCCACCTGAAGAAGCAAAGAAAGTGGTTAGTGTAATCGGAGACAGCACTTTTATCCATAGTGGTTTGCCCGGTGTCGTGGAAATGGTTTACAATCCACCTCCAACAGGACATATCATTATTGTCCTTGACAATAATACAACTGCAATGACAGGTATGCAAGAGCATCCAGGCACGGGTAAAAAATTAAATCATGAACCAACGAATCAAGTAGTAATTGAAGATATTGCAAAAGCCATCGGAGTGGAAAATGTAGTTGTTACTGATCGTGTTTCTGTTCTCAAAAAAACGTTGGAAGAAGCTCTTGATAATAACAAGACGAATCTTATTGTTATGAGAAAAACATGTGCCTTGTTAAGAAAGAAACAACAAAAAACTGAAATACAACAGACAACAGGAGAAAAATCGAATGTCGCAACAGGAAGTAATTAATATTGTCTTAACAGGTATTGGTGGAACTGGAGTTATTTTATCTTCAAATATCCTGGCGGATTCAGCGTTTCTTGCTGGATATGATGTCCGAAAAAGTGAAATACATGGTATGAGTCAACGAGGGGGCTCTGTATCCAGTGATGTGCGTTTCGGGAAAAAGGTTTTTAGCCCTATGGTTCCATATGGAGAGGCAGATTTTCTTGTTTTAATGCATCCTGACGAATTGGAAAACAATTTGTATCGGTTAAAACCAGATGGGATCGTGATAGATATTTCTCTTATTGTCGGAGAAAGTAGGGAACTATCACTTCTCAAAGGAGAAAAATATCTGCCTGTAAATCAAAAAAATTTTAATATATGTCTCTTAGGTGCTTTAAGTAATTACATGAATATTCCCTATGAATGCTGGCAAAATGCAATATTTTCTAATTTACCCAGGAAAGTCCATGACCAGAATAAAGAAGTATTTGAATATGGAATAAAGTTAACGGAATCTGTAAAAATAAAATAGTATTTTTCACCTCTCACAATTTGTATAATTAACCTATATTATTTAAACCTATAATTGTCAAAAGGAAAATTTATGAAATCAGATGAATATATTGTAGGTGTGGATGTCGGAGGTACAAAAATACTATCTATTGTTGTTAATAACAAATTTGAAATTATCTCAAGATGTCGTAAAAAAACAAAAGGTTGGTTAAAAGATACAAAACCCGAAAATAAAATCATTCAAACTATAGAAGAATCGATTGAAAAAGCGGGAAATCCTAAAATTGTAGGGATAGGAATTGGAGCCCCTGGACCTGTTGACCCGAAAAATGGAATTGTAATAAATACACCAAATCTTGGATGGGAAAATTTTCCTATTGCCGATATTCTTTCAAAACATTTTGCCGTTCCTGTTGTATTAGATAATGATGTAAATTTAGGAACTTATGCGGAGTGGCTATTAGGTAATAATAGAGAAGCAAAACATGTTGTGGGTGTTTTTCCGGGAACAGGTATTGGTGGAGGACTAATTGTGAATCGCAAGATTGTTCATGGTGCTTCTGGTGGTGCAGGAGAAGTTGGGCATATGACATTACAAATAGATGGTCCATTATGTGGTTGTGGTAAAAGAGGATGCTTGGAAGCATTGGCATCGAGAATAGCAATAACACGGGAAATTTCCGCACTAATTCTTCGCGGTGAGTCAACATACCTTGCAGAAAAAGTAGGGACAGATATTTCTAAAATAAGAAGTAGTGTGATTGCAGATGCAATAGAACATGGAGAGAAAAAAGTTGAGGATATCGTGAGAAAAGCGGCATATTTAACAGGGGTGGGTATCGCAAATCTTATAAATGTAATGAGTCCAGAATTGGTTATATTAGGTGGGGGACTGATAGAAGCAGTTGGGAAAATATACGAAGCAGAAATTCAACGGGCCATTAAAGAACATGCCATGCCATTTCTAAGAAAAAAAGTATCGTTAGAAATAGGAAAATTAGGTGATGATGCAGTAGCATTAGGCTCGGCTCTTTTGTGTGCAAAAAAGAACGATCAACTATAAAAAATGATATTGATATAGGAGAAAGTATATGAATCTGGATTGGATGTTAGTAAAACCACAAATAGTTCCTCCTATGGACCCCGGTTTTATTCCACCAAAATTAGTAAACGACCAATTTAAAAAGAAAGTGAAAGAAACAAAAGATGCAGTAAAAGTTATTATTGCTTTAGAAAGGTTAAACAATTCTATATCTTGTTTTGAGACAGAAGTATTTCCAGAAGGACATCCTTTATTTGAATCAGGATTTTATTATATAGAAAGAATATTAAAGTTTTTACTATGGCAAAAAGGAGGATGGAAGGTATATGTTTATGCTCCAAAACCATTAATTCGTTATTTAGAGGCAACTTATTCTTTACAAGGAGCGAGAGCCTTCGACTATAAATTTATGGGAGAAGATGTGTATGAAAATCCATTTACGATAGTTCCATGTAAATCGGAAAATGATGTCCCTCATGCAAACGAGACATCACAACGTTTGGGTAGGCACATGGATGGTTGTCGTGTCGGATTTGATTTAGGTGCTTCTGACCGTAAAGCATCCGCTGTCATAGATGGAGAAGTGGTATATAGCGAAGAGACAATATGGGAACCCCGTAAACAGACAGACCCCAACTATCACTATAATGAAATAATGACAGCCATAAAAACAGCCGCATCAAAAATGCCGAGATTGGATGCTGTCGGTGGAAGTGCTGCTGGAGTATATGTCAATAATCGTGCCATGATAGCATCATTATTTAGAGGGGTTCCTAAAGAACGTTTTGGTGAGGTGCATGAATTGTTTAATCGTATGTCAAAAGAACTGGGAGTACCGCTGGTTGTTGTTAATGATGGAGAGGTTACAGCATTGGCAGGTTCGATGTCTATTGGTGACAATGCTGTATTAGGAATTGCTATGGGTTCCAGTGAAGCGGGTGGCTATGTTACCACTGCAGGGAATATAACAGATTGGTTAAATGAACTTGCCTTTGCCCCTGTGGATTATAATCCCGATGCTCCCGTAGAAGAATGGTCAGGAGATAGGGGAGTAGGTGCCAATTATTTTTCTCAACAATGTGTGTTTCGTCTTGCTCCGAAAGCAGGCATAAAAATTCCTGAAAATATCACCGATGCAGAAAAATTGAAACTAATACAAGAAGAATTGGAAAAAGGGAATCCCGAAGTTATTAAAATTTGGCAAACTATGGGTACCTATTTGGGATATACTCTTGCTCATTACAATGATTTCTATGATATAAAGCATGTACTCATTTTAGGACGGTGTACCTCCGGCAATGGAGGTCCTATCATGTTAGAAGAATGTCTAAAAGTATTAAAAACAGAGTTTCCTGAGATAAATGAAAAAATTAATGTCCAATTGCCGGACGAAAAAAATAGAAGAGTAGGACAATCTATTGCAGCTGCAAGTTTGCCAGAACTAAAAAAATAAATCAAGTAGATTTATTTTTCTTTTCAGATTCTTTTACTTTATGCCATGAGTTCCATGCCTCTTCTTCGGTAACTGCTTTTTTATCTCCGAAAACATGCTCATGTCTCCTTATCATTTTTTTATGAGCACATTGCAAAGCTTTTAATAAATTCATTTTACCTTCGAATTCTCCTGCCACAGCAGAAGCAAGTAATATAAATAAGGCATCTCCAAACTCTTCATTTATTTCATCAATACTTCCTTTTTCAAGTGCTTCAATAAATTCTTCACACTCTTCTTTAGCATATTTTGCAAAATCTAAAGAAGTCTGTTTTCTATCCCAGGGACATCCTTCTGGACTTCGTAAATAACGGGCAAGGCTTATAAGAAGTTCAAAAATATCTCCTTCTTTACATATATCAAAATTTAAAAATTCATTTTTATCCATAAAAATCCAGTTAAAAAAATGTTAAAGTTTCTCATAATAGTGCCGATACATTATATAGAAGGAACAATTGAATATACAAAGACAAGGAAGTCTACTATGGTTACACAATGCTGTGTATGTAAAAAGATATTGAATCGTGAGACAAATGAATGGATTCAAACAACAAAAATTTATACTCAGGTTTCACATACATACTGTCCAACATGTCTTGAGATGTCTCGTCGTATTTTAGGTTTGAAACCACACCCTGCGAATTTAACCTCCAACCTATCAAAATAATTTTATCCTTCTTAATGGTAGTAATTTCAATTGTTAATTTATACTAATACCCAAAAGTTATAATTCCTATTTTGAGGTATTTGTATAAATGGCAAAAATTCATTTTTCAGGTATAGGCGGTACCGCCATGATTGGGGGAGCATATATTGCCAAGCAATTAGGTCATGAAATTCAGGGAAGCGATAATCAACTGTATCCGCCGACTTCCATCCTTGTAGAAAAATTAAATGTTCCCGTTTATGAAGGATATTATTCTACAAATCTGGAATGGAAACCAGATTATGCCATAATAGGTAATGTTCTAAGTAGAGGAAATGAAGAAGTTGAAACTATATTAAATAGAGGTATGCCATATTACAGTTTACCCGAGTGGCTAAAACATCATGTATTATTCAAGAGAAAGCCCATTGTTGTTTCAGGAACGCACGGAAAAACGACAACAACTTCTATAATTGCATGGCTACTAAAATATGCAGGTTATGACCCCGGGTATTTAATAGGGGGGTTCCCAATAAATTTTGAAATACCGGCTTATTCAGGCAAAGAGAACTCTTATTTTGTAATAGAAGGAGATGAATACGACACTGCATTTTTTGATAAACGAGCGAAATTTTTACATTATTTACCTCAAATACTGGTCATAACATCTCTTGAATATGACCATAGCGATATATATAGTAATCTTCAGGAAATAGAAAAAACTTTTCAATTACTTTTAAGAATAGTTCCATCCCAAGGGTTTGTTATATTGTGTAACGACAATCACGCTCGAACACTAAAACAACATTGCTTTTCCACATGTCAGTTATATGGGACATCCGACAATGCGGAGTGGCGGGTTATAACTGAAATAGAATTAGAAAAAACTATGATGAAATTACATATTTTGTATAAAGGTAAAGAATTATGTGTATTAAGGACAAAACTTTTCGGAATACATAATGCATTAAATATTCTATGTGCTGTGGCTGTGGCTAATACGATAGGTATTCCTGTAAATAGTATTGTAGATGGAATAGAGGAGTTTCGTGGTGTTCGCAGGCGTCAGGAGGTATTTTTAGAGGTAGAAGATAAAATATATATTGACGATTTTGCACATCATCCGACAGCGATACAAGAAACATTAAAAGCACTCAAAGCAAAGTATCCCGATAAATACCTTGTGGCAATATTTGAACCACGCTCGAATACTACCGTTACTAATATATTTCAGCATGAGATAGCAGAATCGCTCTCAATAGCAGATGAGATATGGTTAACTCCTATTTATCGCGAAGAAAAAATACCCATTGAGAAAAGATTAAACAAGGAAGAGCTAATAAATTCAATCAAGAATAAGAGGAAAACAGGCAAATTAGCAGAGAATTTTGAAGAGGTATTTAAATATTTGCTTTCTGGTGTTAAATCAAATTCTGTTATCGTCCTTATGAGTAATGGAGCATGTGGGAATATTAGAGAGAGATTAATTGCTCATTATAGGTGAAAGAAATAAATGTTCTGGATAAAAATTGTTGATATTTTTTTAACAATACTACATGTGGGACTGATACTATTTTTTATCTCAGGCTGGATTTTTAAGAAAACAAGAAAAATTCATTATATTTTAGTGATTATAATTGCGATTTCGTGGTTTCTTCTGGGATTGTTGTATGGCTTTGGATACTGTTTCCTTACAGATATTCATTGGCAGATAAAAACAGTTTTGGGAGAAGAAAATTTACCCATTTCGTTTATAAAATATATACTTGATAAAATAACGGGGAAGGACTTTAATGATGTTTTGGTAGATTATGTTACTCTAACGATATTTGTTTGCGTGCTCATTAATTCTACCTATCTATATATAAAAGAAAAAAATGAAAGAAATTGAAAAGTAAAAAAATTCTTTTTAGAAAAATGTCACTAAAGAATAATATAATAACCTTGTATTCCCCATGAAATAAATAAAGAAAGAGGATTTTTTATGCCATTAGTAAGAGGATTACGGGCGTTAAGATATAACGATAACAAAATAAATGATTTTAGTAATGTAATAACACCTCCTTATGACATTATAACTCCTGAAATAAGAGAAGATTTGGCGAAAAGGAGTGAGTATAATTTTGTTCACATAGATTTGCCGGTTGAAAATTCACATAAGACAAAGTATGAAAAAGCTAATGAATTATTTCAGGAATGGCAGAATAAAAATATATTAATTCGTGAGGTGGAAGTAAGTGCTTATTGGTTGCGGCAGAGGTTTACGGACATTCGAGGCATACAGATGGAAAGACTTACCTTATTGGCTCTTACAAAAATACCCGAAGAGCAAGAAGGTAATTCTCAAATATTGCCTCATGAAAGAACATTTAACAAACCTGTAGAAGATAGGATGGCTTTGCTAAGTGCAACCAATGCTCAATTAAGTCCTATTTTCTTCATATTTTCCGATAAGGAAAAAGCACTACAACAATTTTTTATAAAATATGTTAAAGATGCAGGAAAATACCCGGATATAAGTGTTGTAACAATAGATGGCGTTCTAAATGAACTCTGGCAAACTAAATGGAATGATGAGTTAACAGATTTATTTGAAAATAAAACTTTGTATATTGCGGATGGGCATCATCGATTCCAGACAGCAAAAAAGATTTTAGAAGAGAAAAAGAATAATTTATCCGTGGATAAAGAAAATGAAATAGAACCTTATCGATATGTTTTAACAGGTTTTGTAGCCTTTGAAGACCCGGGGTTAATAATTTATGCCCCTCATCGTGTAATAAATAATGTCCCAGATATTAATTATGAACAGTTTTTTAAATATTTAAATGAATATTTCAAAATAACACAGGTAGAAAATAATCCCGTTGAATATATTATGCAAAAGCAAAAAGAGTGTGAAAATAATAATCGAAAATATTTCCATTGTTTCGGGTTAGTAGTAAAGAATAGGGGACGATTCTTGATTGAACTTAACGATAAAGGATATAAACGAGTAACGGAGGAAAAAGGTACCCATGCTTTACATGATGTAAATGTATATATTCTTCATAAACTTATTTTTGAAGAAATAATGAAATTGGAGCCTAATACTCAATTGTTATATGAAACAAATCCCTTCCGTTGCATTGAAATGGTAGAAAAGGAAAAAGCAGAAATGACTTTTTTGATTAATCCAATATGCCCGGAAGTTATTAAAAAATGTGCAGATAACGGGGAATTTATGCCTCAAAAAGCAACCTACTTCTTTCCTAAAATCCCGAGTGGATTAGTTATCTATGAACTAACAAGGGAAAGTTTACAGTAATTTACCTGCTTATAATTGTTTTAATAATATTGCTTAGTATTGGAATATTCCAGCCTGCCATCGTAGCACCTACACCTGCCATAATTAAAACAAATAAGATAGCAAATATACCTGCTATTGCTTCTCGAATTTTCGTCATTTTCATGGCTAACCTCCTGAATGGGAAATGGATATCAAAAATTATTTTGATAATTTTTCTAAAGATATGTTAACAATCTCCATTAATTTTTTCCCATATTTGATATATGAATTGTATAATTGCTCCTCATTTTCTGCTTGTTGCCCTGTATGAATAATTGCGGCAAGGTGCGGTTCTATAGAAAAACCGCCATCATAACCAGATTGTAATAAGTCTGTAACAATTTCGGGGATATAACCATCGCCTTCACCACACAGGCAATATACATCCTCTCCATTTATCTTTTTTGCATCTTTTATATGCACATAAACTATATCTTTTTTCACACTCTGATAATACTCCCATGCATTTTGCCCATAAGTAACTGGATTTCCTGTGTCAAACACTACTTTAAGTGCAGGACTATTAACTTCAGCCAGTAGAATATTGCTATTTTCAGCAGATAAACCTCCCCAACCACTACAATTTTCGTGAACAAGGGTAATACCACCATCTTCTGCAATTTTTGATAATACCTTCATTCTGCGGATTGCCTCATCTCTCCATTCTTTTTCATCAATGGGATTTTTGGGGTCATTGGGATAACTCATTACACGGATAAACTTTGTATTAAGTTGGTGCATTCGGGGTATGGCAGTTTTTAAATCATTAATATCAATTTGAGGGTCACATGTGATAGGACGAGCCCAATTGGCTATGGCGCTGGCAAAGCATGAAACCTTCATCTGGTTCTTTTCCAATTCATCTTTTACATGGTTGAATATTTCATCTGAAACTTGTGTAAAATTAACACCTTCAATCATTCTCAATTCCATGTAGGACCAGCCTAATTCCTTATGAGCTTGTATTTGTTTTTGAATAGATTTGCCCGCTTCATCACTGATACCTGAATAAAACATGGGACATTCCTTTCTCTTTATTTATTAAATTATATTTTTAATTATTTGTGCTGAATTTTTAATATAATCCAATTTTTCTGCTTCGGATTTTGTATCGTATTCCATGTGAACAGATATGGGTCCTTTAAATGTTCCTTGTTTAACTATAATATCGAGGATTTCTTTTACAGGGACACAACCTTTTCCTAAAGGAACCCACACAGTTTTATTATTCTCAATTATAAAATCTTTTACTGCTACCATACGTATCCATGGAAGCATCGCTATTGTGTTTGTTTTCCATGCTCCACCAAATCCTTCTGCTTTAACATGCCCTATATCAAAATTAGAACCTAAATAAGGTGAATTAATTTCTTGAAACACTTCCATAAGGTCCCAAATGGGTCCTCCAAAATTATTTAATCCACTATGATTATGATAACCCAAAATTACATTGTATTTTTCAGCCAGAATAGATAATCCTTGTAGGTCTTTTTTTACAGTTAAGATTTGTTCTTTAATGTCTAATTTGTTTTTATATTGATGGTAACCAATACGAGCATAGGGAATTTTTAATGAGCCTGCGGCTTTTAATATCTGTTCCGCATAAGGCTCGTTAACATTAAGAAGACGAGTTGTTATCATTATTACATCCATATTATTTTTGCGGAAAATATCAACAACTTTCGGTAAATCCTCTTCTACTTTATCCGGGGATACATGTCCTCCATCTCGAACCGTTAAATCAATTCCATCAAGTCCACAATTCTTACATGCAATTGCCAGTTCTTCCCAATTAAGATTTTGAAGATATTTTGAAAATACAACGATTTTATTAGAAGATGTTTCACTATGGTTTGTTTTATCTATTGAATGTGCTTTATGAAATGACTGAGAAAGAAAAAGGGTAGATAATGTTGTAGAGGTTAAAAAATTTCTTCGAGAAAAATATTGCATTTATGTATCCTCCTTACTTTTAGGATTTACCTTTGTTTTTTTACTAGAATTATTTTTTGTTGTTTTTTTATAGGCTCTTCCAGATAAGATAGTTTTTCTTTCTTCCTGTGTCATGGGACTTCTATTAGTTAATGTTTTGTTCAATTTCGATTTCTCATTACTATCAGGCGAATTATAAAGACATGCTTCATGTTTATCTAACCAGACTTTAATAGGTTCAAAAACTTCTTTTTCACCATTTTCCCCAAAAGCCAGGTCACAATGATTATAATTATGTTTACAGCCTGTTTCCGTGCATAGGATAAACATTTCTTTGTCTGCAGATCTTAATGAGTTAAAAAATTCTTTTGCAGTGTCTAAATTAACAAAGGGATCATCAGATGCATAGAAAAGCAAAAGAGGAATATCTAATTCTGATAAATGCTCAAGAATATTTAATTGACCATTTAACATAATCCATTTTTTCTCGTTTACCCATGACATCATTTCATCTACCATTTTGGGTGGAGGCGGTTCAACCATCTTACACAAATCCCACGAAGTCATATTAATATTGATATTTGAAGGATTAACAGGAAAAACAGAGTTTCCTATTTTGAAAAATTTAAGTATGGGAATTAACATTCGGAATAGTAAAAAGACTATATTAGGAAACCGTTTTTGGAATTGAACGAGAAAAGATGGTACATATATTTTTGTATGCAGAAATCCAATAGGAGCGCCTAAAGTAATTCCCCCAGCAATTTTTTCATTACCCTTGTGAATAAGATAAGCATAAAGTAACATACCCCCCAATGAATGTCCTATCCAGAAAAGTTTTTTGTATCCCGTTATATTTAATATGAATTCGATAACCACTGGTAAGTCAAAAACAAGAATATCATCAATAGAAGCGTCCCAATGTGTTCTCCCGAAGGGAGGTCTGGATGATTTGCAACCTCGTAAATCTATAGTCCAGCAGTCAAAGTTATGACTTTTTAAGTATGAGACGATACTTTGTTCAGAAGGTAGCAGGAAATTGTTCTGATTTGAGCCAAATCCATGGACAAATAAAATAGGTATGTTCTTTTCAGAATTATTTCTAAATCTGCACAAACGAATTTCCCATAAATCTTTACTACGGACATAGTATATCTCGTTTGTGTTTAAAGTTTCTTGATTGGATATATTCCATACAAGATAAGCGTAAAAGGAAATAGCAAACAATATTAATAAAATAAAAAAGAACAAAATAGTAACCATAAAGTTTTCCTCTTTTACTTTATTATTTTAAGATAAAATAACTCTGTTTTAGTAATTTGTTATTTATGAAAATAATTAAATATATTCAATGCTAAATGAGGACCAATACCTTCAACATTGCTAAGTTGTTCAACTGTAGCATTCTTGAGATTCTCAATGGATTTGAATTTAGAAAGAATTTGTTCAAATTTTTTAGTACCTATTCCAGGAATTTTAATATTTGATGTGAAATCTGTTTTTAATTTCTTTTTTCTTTGATACTGTATGGCAAACCGATGTGCTTCATCACGAATTTGTTGGAGTAATAAGAGTGCAGGAGAGTTTTTAGAATGAATAATAATCGGATTTGACCTATTGGGAATGAAAAAACGGTCTTGTGTTAAAGAGGTTATTTTATTAGAAGGTTTATTTCTTGCTTTTGCTATACTTGCACATGCTATACCATCTATGCCCAAATCACCAAGCACAGAAATAGCAATGCCCAGTTGCCCTTTGCCCCCATCAATAAGTAATAAATCAGGTAATGGAATATCCGTTAAATCTTTAAATCGACGGGTAAGTGCCTCCCGAAGGGAATAATAATCATCATGTATATTCTCCTTTTTTATAGCAAATTTTCTATAATGTGATTTGTATGCATTTCCATTCTCGAAAACGACCATGCCCACAACTGTATTATTACCTTGATAGGTTGATGCGTCAAAACATTCAATTCTCCGGGGAATCTTAGGAAGATATAGAAGTCGCTGTATTTCTTGAAGTATTGTACCCTTGCTCGTTTGTAATTCTTTTTCTTCAAGGAATTTGGATTCGGCATTTTTACATGCCAATTTCACTAACTCTTCTTTGTCTCCACGTTTAGGGCAATGAATAACTATTTTCTTACCTGTTTTAGAAAGAAGTAATTCAGATAAAGTATTTCTTTCTTCAATTTCAACAGGCAGAAGTATTTCCTGAGGAACAGGCAATTTTTGTGTGTAAGTCTCAAAAATTAGAGAACCTAAAAATTCAGATAGAGGTATTTCTATAGGTATTTTTGAACTGAAAACTCGAGAACTAATAAGTTTGCCTTCTTTATAGAACAGAATGTAAATGACAAGATGGTTATCTGAAGTGTATATACCCCATACATCTAAATTATGAGATTGGTTGAACAGCAGGGTTTTTTGGGGTTCCATAATCTTGCGTAAAGCAAAAAGGCGGTCTCTCATCATCCCTGCCTGTTCAAATTGTAACTCATCAGATAGCCTTTTTATTTGTTGTAAAAATTCCTGCTCTAAGACATCTGTTTTACCTTGTAATAGTAAAATTGCCTGTTGAACCAGTTCAGAGTATTGTTCACGGGAAATTCGTTGGACACAGGGTGCCAAACATGTTCCTAATTCATAGTATAGACAGGGACGTGTTCTATTCCGAAAATTATTATCGGAGCATCTTCTTAGTGGAATAATAAAATGGAGATGTTTATACGCATCGCGTATTATTGATGCAGAATGAAAAGGACCAAAATAAACTGCATTATCTTTTTTAGGTTGGCGGGTAAAAGTTAAACGGGGAAAATCTTCAGAGGGGTCTATACGGAGAGATAAATAATTCTTATCATCTTTTAATCGGATATTATAGCGAGGTTTATATTGTTTAATAAGCGTATTTTCCAATAAAAGAGATTCCCGCTCTGTATTCGTAACCATATAATCAATCTTTTTGGCTTTAGATATAAGGAAACGAACATGATAACGTGCGTCTGTATTTTGGAGATATGAGCGAATCCGCGACTTTAAGTTATTTGCTTTACCAACATAGATAACTTTATTTTTGTCATCATAAAAAATATAACAACCCGGACTTGCAGGAATTTTATCAATATTTACCAGGGTATTAAGAATAGTATCCTTTAATTTATTTTGGCTCATCTTTTGCTAATTCTTGAGTATCATTAAGTTCTCTTGTATTCAAATCATTATTATTGTCGGTTAGTCTATGTTCACTTCGTATGTGAACATCTAATTGAGGATAGGAAATTTCAATGTTTTCTTCTTTAAATCGGTTAAATATGGTACATAATAATTCATGTTGTATGTCTAAATAATAGGACGAATGAGTAAAAAGACGAAGTTCAAAATCTAATGAACTGGAACCAAATCGCAAGAAATAGGCACGTGGAGGTGGGTCTGTTTCTGCAAAAGGATGCGACTGTCCTATTTCTGTTAAGATAGAGATAACTTTGTTTATATCTGAATGGTAACTTACACCAATCGGAATACATAAACGGATTTTGGGTTCATTTCTTGTCCAATTAATTAATTGCTGGGTAAGCAAATCTTTGTTTGGGACTATCAGTTCCTTATTGTCCCAATTGACGATGGTTGTTGAACGCATTTGTAGAGATTTGACTTTTCCAGAAATATCTCCAATAGTAACAATATCACCTATTCGCAAAGGTCTTTCAAAAAGAACTATTAATCCTGAGACAAAATTGGCAACAATTTCTTGCAATCCAAATCCGAAACCTATGCCTAAACCTGCTACAAGCCATTGAACTTTGTTCCATGTAATATTAATTAACCCCAAAGAAATTAAAAAACCAATTGTAAAAATGATATATTTAGATAAAGTAATGATAGCATATCGTTCACCATGCTGTATCTTAGTATATTTTGAAAGTAGATAATCTGAATAAAATGAAATGTTTCTGATTATCACAAATGTAATGATGATTGTAATAACAGATGCCAGAAGGTCTAATAAACTTATCCACTCTTCCACCATAGGTGGTGCAGATACTTGTCCTGTATTACTCTGGGTTGTTTGTGTATTAGCGGTATTAATTACTTCCGTTACAGAAGAAGCACGCCAAAGATGGATTTTATCTAAATAGGTCAAGGCAGGGAATGTATCAGACCAGATATAGATGGTTACGACAAAGAACAGTATAAAAAGTAAATATCGAATAAATCTCTCTACATGATAAAACAAAGTTTCTCCGTTATCTGTCTGTAAAGATGATTCCTGTAAACTTGAATCTTTTACCTGTATAGAGTGTGATAATGTTGTATGAGTAGCAATGGATGTATTTAATGCAAACTTCCAGCGATAATAATTTAAGGTTATTTCCGATACACGATATAAAACAAAAAAAATGGTAATGAAAAATAGCGTAAAAAATAATTTCTTTGTTATTTCAAGACTCCCGTAATTATAACCGGTAAAATTTAATATAACGAGGGAAGTACAAATTATGGATATAATAATCAAAAAGTTACTTATAAATTTTACAATTTGATTTTTACATTCAGGAGACTGACTCTTATTCTTTAAAAATAAGGAAACATAAAAAGAAATGATGGCGGAAGATAACAGAAACAAAGAAAAGGAAATTCTAAATACAAGATCTGCAAGCACAAACTCCGGAATAAGTTGACTACTGAGTAGAATTATAAAAAGATTGATTGTTAGCCAGATAAAGGCAATACGGAATTTAAATCGTAATTCAATGAGATTATGTTTTATAGGTTTAAGGATTATTTCAGAAAGAGAATGAACTCTGACGAGAGTATATAATATTTGAAAGAAAAGAATGGGGAAGAAAAGTAATTCTAGTCCATTAGCAATGATGTGGACTAATTCGGCACCTTGAGAAAAGGTATCTAAATACATACCAATTAAAAAAAGCCACAATGGAATTAATAATATCCGTATCAGATAGAGGTATAAAAAGCGGATTAATTTACTTATACTAAAATTTAATGGAATTTTTATTTGTATAGTTGCAGTTTCTATTTGTTGTTCAAAACGATTATTTAAAAGAACCAAAATAATAAGACCTAATAGCCCGATAGAAGAGATGAAAACAATTTTGTATATGAATTCTTGATAGGAGTATAAGTTTATTTGGAGTAATGTTTCATACAATTTATTGAATTCGGATTTTAATAAAACTAAACGAGGAAAAGGAGAGCGAATCCATATAATATTTTCATCAATAAAATTCTTAAATTCATAAGTATGCTGTCCCCAAAGATTTAATGTCTCTATTGTTTGAGATAGCATTGAGATATAGTTTTCATAATCACTAATTAATGTAGATAAAATATTCTTTTGTGTCTTTATTAAATCATCGATAGATTTTCTTATATTCTTTTTTTCAAACTCTGAAATATCCTGCGTATATTGATTAAATGTGTTCCATAACTGATTTTCAATTTCTGATATTTTTAGCCTTCTTGATAGTAAATCATTATATTCATTTTCAATTAATAACAATTCGTTATTAAAATTTTTTAAAAGATTATTTATATCATTGGGATTGGGTAATTTCGACTTTTCCTGTCGTAAAGAAAATGCCCATCCTGATGTAGAAACCTCCGTTAATGACTTTTGTTTTAATAAATCTAATTGGTTTTTCTGCTTTTTGTATTCCTGATTATAATTTTTGTATTTATCGTTTATGGATAATATTTTGTTCTCTATACCATCAGGTTCACGGGCTTTTAAAGCCAGTTTTAAGTTTTCCTGTGCTAAAAGAGAAAGTTCATCAGTAAATAATGAACTTGTTTTTGTTAACGATTTTAAGAGATTTAATGAATTACTAATATTTTTCTGTACCTCTTCCTGCTTTCTATTATTGAATTCATTGTTCCAAAAATTATAAATCCTTTCTTTTTCTCTTAGTTCAAATCGAAGTTTCTCAATTCTTGATGATATTAGGTTTGTTTTTAGTTCAAAACTATCAAACTCTTTATTTAAATATTCTTGCTCTTTTTCTAAAGATAAAATTTGAGCATTATTAAAAAGAAGTTTTGCTTTTTGAATTAAAGGAGGGTCTTGAGAAGATGTGGATGGGGTATCTTTTAAGGATGTAAGTTGCTTTTTTATATCGCTTATTCTTGATAAAATAGATTTGCGATATTCATTTCTATTTTCAAAGTCCTTATAAAGAGTTTCAAATTCAGATTGCTTTTGCTGATACTCTGCTTCAGATTGAATTAAATATTGATTAATTTCATCAACAGATAAATTTTTAGTAATAGGTTGTTCTATTTTAGGGGGGGCGGAGAGAAAATCTTCATTGTTTTTAATTTCCAGAGGAGAATTTTTTATCTCCTGGTTTAAATCTTCTAATTTTTTACTCCAATCATTCAAAGATTGTATAAATGTAAGCGTTTCATTTAACATTTTGTCAGCAGAACTTTTTAAATCATCCGATAAAGAAGTATCTTTTTGGATTTCAGCACGTAAAGATTCAATGGATTCAGTACTGATATCCATTTCTTCGGAAAAAGAGTAGAAAATTGGAAGTAAAAGAAAAAAGAGAAAGGAAAAAGCATATAATAGACAAAATAATCTCATAAACTGCCCTTTTGTTATAACTTAAATTTATATTTTAGCATGATTTGCAAATAAAACGGTTTCCATGATATAAAGTATTAATTTGTATTACCATGTAATATTTGTTCCGTTATATATAACGAATATTATGAGGATTTTATGGTTCGAGTAGAAAATTGTTTTATAAAATTAGGTCCTAAGACGAAATTTTATTGTGAAAAATTTTATGCACCACCTAAATCAAAGATTGCTCTATGGGGACCAAGTGGGTGTGGAAAAAGCACATTGTTAAATTTAATTTCTGGTTTATTAAGACCCGATAGAGGTAAAATTGTCGTCAATGGAGTGGAAATAACCTCCCTTTCCGAATCAAAGTTAGACCAATTTCGAGGTGAAAATATAGGTTTTATATTTCAAACATTTAATCTCCTTCCCCCTTTTACCGCTTTACAAAATGTAGTATTGGGAATGCGTTTTAGTGATACAATACCCGCAATAGAATGGAAAAAGAATGCAAAAAATCTATTAAATTATGTTGGTTTAGGTAATCGATTAAATAACAAACCCTCACAATTAAGCGTGGGCGAACAACAGAGGGTAGCCATTGCCAGGGCTGTTGCTAATAAACAGAAGTTAATTGTGGCGGATGAACCTACAGGAAGCCTTGACCCAAAAACAGCCAACAGTGTTATGGATTTGTTATTAAAACTTTGTGAAGAACAAGACTTAACATTGTTATTAGTAACCCATGATAGAGCAATAGCTGAAAGACTTCCCCAAATTTATGATTGTTCAAATTTAGTAAATGAGGAGATGGATGTATGACTTTATGGGGTATAGCATGGGGATATTTATGGAATAGAAAGTTTACAACATTTTTGACTATTTTGTCTGTAGCTTTAGCAGTTGCGCTTATCAGTTCGGTTCTAACTTTAAGAGAAGAAACGAGAAAGAGATTTGAGGAAGAAGGACAAGCATTTGATTTGGTTGTGGGAGCAAAAGGAAGTCCCTTACAACTTGTTTTAAGTAGTGTATATTTTATGGACAATCCGACAGGAAATATTCCATGGACGGTTTATGAGCAGATAAAGAGTGATAAAGAGTATGTACAATCCGCATACCCAATTGCTCTTGGAGATAATTTTCAAGGATTTCGAATTGTTGGAACAGACGCGAGTTTGTTTGAACATAAATGGATAAGCCCTATATCAGGGGAAGAACGACATCCCTTTAAATTAAGGGAAGGAAAAATCTTTGAAAAACCCTTTGAAGCCGTATTAGGTGCGTTAGTAGCACGAGAAACAGGTTTGAATATTGGTGACACTTTTATAAGTAGTCATGGATTTATGAAACTCCCGGAAATGTTAGGTGGACATCAGCATGAACAGAATCCTTATACGGTAGTAGGAATATTCGACTATTCGAACTCTCCTTTTGATAGGGCTATTTTTACATCGGTCAATTCCGTATGGGACATTCATGGGGAACATCACGAAACTAATCATGAAGAAAACGATAATTTACAGGAAGAAAGCAATATTAGATATGAAGAGTGGGGAAATGACCCACATTCTATGATTACTGCTATTTTAGTTCAATTAAAAAGTCCGGCATTACGTTTCCAATATCGAGAAATGATTAGAGAATCTACAGTAGCAATGTCTGCAACACCTGTAGAAGAAATTTCTAAATTATTCGAACAGTTTTTGGGTACAGCAAAAACAGTACTTTTAGCTGTGGGGTATTTAGTTGTTATAATATCAGCATTATCAATTATGATAGGTTTATACTTAGCCATTATCCAAAGAAGAAGAGATTTAGCCATAATGAGAGCATTAGGTGCATCAAGAATAGAGATTTTTGGTTCTGTACTTATCGAGGCTTTTTGGGTAACTGCATTAGGTATCCTGGCGGGCTATCTCTTAGGTGGAATTATATCCCGTATTGTAGGGTATTATTTATCCCAGAAATATGGATTAAGTATAACTTCTTTTATATTAACATCAGAACATATTACATCATTTGCAACAGTAGCAGTGGTGGGTTTATTAGCAGGAATAATCCCTGCCTGGCAAGCCTATAAGCGAAATATTGCAAGAGATTTAATGGAGCTATAAAAAATAGTTTGGAGTAATATGAGATTTAGAGCAAAAAGAGATTTAACTATTTTTGTAGGGGTCATTTTTATTATTTCTGTTGTTGCCTTAATGAATAACTTTTTTGAACGAAGTAGTTTGGCAGAACGAAGTGAAAAATGGAGGCAAATAGTTGAAAAGGAAAGACAGAAAAAAGGTATTAATATAATTTCTTGGAAATTGTTACAGAAGACCAAAGGGAACATGCGTTCAGGTCCTACCTTTGATGAAGAACTTTTACCTTATGATAAGCAGAATATACATATCGTTGGTTTCATGGTCCCTTTAAATGAATTTCGCAATATAAAGGAATTCTTACTACTACCATTGCCAATCGAATGCTATTTTTGTCAGGCTCCACCTATGAGAGATGTTGTTATTGTACAGATGGCAGAAAATGAAAAGACCAATTTATATCGAGAACCTGTCCTCATTAATGGCACATTAAATCTTCAGAAGGGTAAAGGTGTTAAATTCTTCTATGTTATAACGGAAGCACATATCGGACCTGCAAAAGAAGGTGGTTCCTTAACTATTAAATCTGTTCAGCCACAACATATGATGCATGTACAACCTGCCCCTCAAGAACAGTTGTTGGAAGGTGTGGATACCCCTTCTTCTCCAGGGACAAAAGAAAATTCCAATAAATAAATATGATTACTTTTTAACGCTCTTTTTTAATGCCTGGTCAATATCCGCGATAATATCCTCTGGCTCTTCAATCCCCACAGCCAGACGGAATAAGGTGTCCGTTATTCCCAATTCATATCGTTCTTTTCGTGTGTAATCATAATAACTAACAAGGGCGGGATGAGTAATAAGTGTTTCCACACCACCTAAACTTGGGGCAATATAACATAATTGTAAAGAATCCATGAATTTTTTTGCTGTATTTAAATTCCCTTTTATATCAAAGGTTACAACCCCGCCAAATCCTTTCATCTGTGCTTGGGCTATTTGGTGATGCGGATGGCTTTCTAATCCCGGATAATACACTCTTTTAATTTGGGGATGACCTTCTAAAAATCGTGCTATTAACATAGCAGTATTATTTTGCCGTTCCATTCTTAATGAAAAGGTCTTCAATCCTCTTAAAAGAAGATAGCAACAATGAGGGTCAATAACTCCTCCCATTGCTTTATGAAGTTTCCTTACTTTATCAACTAATTCACTGCGACCTAATACAGCCCCTGCCAATATATCATTATGTCCTGCAAGATATTTTGTGCAACTATGTAGAACAAGGTCAACACCAAACTCTAAAGGTCTTTGGTTGTAAGGTGTGCTAAAAGTAGAATCAATTAAAGTCAAAACTCCATGTTTTTTTGCAATTGTATAAAGTCTTTCCAGATCAAATATATTTAAATACGGATTGGTCGGAGATTCTGAAAAGATAAATTTTGTATTTGGCTTTATTGCTTTCTCAAGAGCATCATAATCCCCAAAGGGAACTATTGTGCATTCTACACCAAATCTCTGGAGATACAAACTGCAAAATTCTAGTGTTTTTTTGTATGCATCATCTGTGATAACAATATGGTCATTACTATGAACCAGTGCAAGAATCGTTGTAGTAATTGCACTCATCCCAGAACCAAAAACAAGACAGTCCTCCGCTCCTTCTAAAGCAGACAGTCGCCGTTCTGCTACTAATTCAGTTGGATTCCCGTATCTACCATATTCAAATCGTGTTTTTCCATGTTTTGTATAATCTTCTATTTCTTTAGAATTTTTAAACACATAAGTGCTGGTCTGAACAATAGGTGTGGTTATTGAATCCGCATAACGGGTACGGTCTTCACCTGCATGCACGGATTGAGTTGACATTCCGAGAGTTTGAGAGTGAAATATTGTGTTATCATTTAACGCTTTTGACTTTTTCTTACTCATAAAAAAACTCCAATATCCGGGAAATATACATATTCTAAATCAATCCCCTTTTATAAATAAAAAGCAAGTGGGAGATGAAATTAGAAGAAACTATTTTACCAGAATTTTTTGGATTAATTTTAATGCTTTACCTGCATCCTTGCTGTTATCAAAAGAAATCCAGATATTACAATTCTTTCCGATAGATGAAGCGGATATACCCCGAATGTTAATTCCTGATGCACTAAGGGTATTCAATATAAGCAAACCCAACCCCGCTTTATCCGGTCCGATTATTTTTATCACTGCAATATCTTTATTCTTCTGAAAGCCCATCTGTTTTGCTTTTTTAAGAATAGTGGCTCCTTCCAATGGACATAAAAAGGCTACTCCCTTACCCGAAGAGGTTCTACGGGCTAATAAAAAATTAAAATTAGCACCTGCCTCCACTAAAGGTTGAAGGACAGTACTTAATCCACCAGGTTGGTCTAATATTTCTACTGACCAAACATCTACCTTTTTAATTTCATATCCCATATATTAACTCCTTTATAATTAAGGTTTCTTTTTGCTTATAATTACATAATATAAGTTAACAATATAATAACAAATAATGCAAAACTTATGGAAAAAAAAGTTCCTTTTCATGTAATGGCAAAGCCTGCGGGTCCTGCTTGTAATTTAAGATGTATCTATTGTTTTTATTACGAAAAGAAGAATATTTTTACAAAACAATTAATAATGACAGATGATGTCCTCAACCATTATATAGAAGACTATATTAAAAATAATCCTGCTGAAGAAATTATTTTTGGGTGGCAGGGAGGAGAGCCCACTCTGGCAGGACTTCCGTTCTTTAAAAAAGTTATTGAATTACAGGGAAAGTATAAAGGTTCTAAAAAAATATTGAATACGCTACAAACAAATGGAACATTATTAGATGAAAATTGGATAAATTTTCTAAGGGATAATCACTTTTTAGTGGGTATCTCTATCGATGGACCTGAAGAAATACACAATTCGTTCAGAATAGATAGTAATGGACATGGAACATTTAATAAAGTAGTAGAGGTAATTCAATTATTAAAAGAAGCGGGTGTAGAATTTAATACACTTACTTGTATTCATCGAAGAAATTGGATGAGAGGAAAAGAAATATATAAATTCTTAAAAACAATAGGAAGTCAATACTTGCAATTTATTCCTATTGTAGAAAGAATAGGGAATTGTCGTTCTGATGGGTTAAAACTGGTTCATCCGGGGAACGAAGAAGCGAAAACAACGGATTGGACATTATTACCGGAACACTGGGGGTATTTTCTTAATGCCGTTTTTGATGAGTGGGTTCGGGAGGATGTAGGAAAAATATTTGTACAGATGTTTGATATAACCCTTGCAGGTTGGATGGGTATAGAACCTCCTTTGTGTGTTCATAGTAAAAATTGTGGAAAAGCAATTATCTTAGAATCTAATGGAAATGTATATTCCTGTGACCATTTTGTATATCCTGAATATTATCTTGGAAATATTTTAGAAACATCACTCTCTGAAATGATAAATTCAGAATTCCAGAATAATTTTGCAGTAGAAAAATCGCACTTAACAAATAAATGTCGGAGGTGTAAGTATCTCTTTGTTTGTAATGGAGGTTGTCCAAAACATCGTTTTATAAGCCTTCCGGGTGAAGATGCAAAGCAGAACTATTTATGCAAAGGATATATTCATTTCTTCAAACATACCGAAGCCTATATGCAATATATGGCTAACCAACTTCGTAAAGGGCAGGCACCTGCAAATATTATGAATGAGATTCGTTCAAAGCAAAAAGTAAATTCCCTTCTCAATATTAGCCCGAATGATTTATGCCCCTGTGGGAGTGGAAAGAAATTTAAGAAATGTTGTGGGGTGAATAAAACAATATAATTCATTCAACAAGTGTTCTATCTTTTGCTACAAATTCATTCCATCGTTTATATATGTATTCCTGTAATTCCGCTAATGCATCCGAGTTAATATTTCCAAATCGTCCTTGAGTAGATAAATACTCATTAATGGGCTTTAATTTACCATCTTTAGCAAGCCGTCTGCTTCTCCCTGTTAACCGAAATACCCCATGTTCAATTTCATAAAGAACAACGGCACCTGTTTCTACAGCTAATTGTCCTATTGTTACCGTATTTTGAGGGTCATATTGCCAGCCAGAAGGACAGGGGACACAGAGATGAATATATCTTAACCCATATATATCTTTTGCTTTTTTTACTTTGTCATATAAATCCGTGGGATATGATACACATGTTGTTGCAACATAAGGAATGCGATGTGCTTCCATAATTTGACCCATATCTTTGGGACTGTGTAGTTTCCCTAAAATAGGGGTCGTTGTCGTCTTAACCCCTTTCGGAGTTGCACCTGACCGTTGTGTCCCTGTATTCATATAGGCTTCATTATCATAACAAATGAATAAAAAGTTAGCATTTCTTTCTGCTGCACCACTGAGAGCCTGTATGCCAATATCATAAGTTCCGCCATCTCCTGCCATGGCTAATACTGTAATATCTTCTTTTTTCAATGCTTTCAAACCTGCGACAACGCCTGATGCCATAGCAGCAGTTCCCGGGAAAACAGAGTTAATCCATGGTACCGAAACAGAAGAGACAGGATACATCCCACCTAATACTGTAAGGCAGGAAGCCGGAACAGTCATGACACATTTTCCTTCTAATGCTTTTAAGATATATCTCAAGCCTATTCCAAGACCGCATCCCGCACAGGAACGGTTGCCCGGTAACATATATTCATCAACAGGTAATTCAAGAATAGATATCATACTACTTTCCTAATATTTACAGTTAATCCATTGGGATTCATATATATATTCAAGAGTTAATTTTTTATCTAAGTACTTCTTCCAGTAATTGTAGGCTATTTCTGCAATTTCATAAGGTTTTATATCTCTTCCGCCAAGTCCCGCAATAAAACTGATGACAGTAGATGAGATACCTGCTTCGAACAAACAGGATTTTACATCAATGCATATAGGACCCTGGTATCCATAACTAAGGCTTTTATCTATGGTTAATATTAATTTTTTATTCTTCAACGCTTCGGATAATTTTTGATTAGGGAAAGGTCTATATGCTCTTAAAGCAACCAATCCTATAGGAACATTTTGTTCACGCAACATATCTATAACTAAAATGACCATTTTAGACAAACTGCCAGCACAAATAATAATAGCCTCTGCATCATCGGTTTTATAGAGTGAAAATAATCCTCCAGCACTTCTTCCAAAAGTATTTTCATATTCATCGTCAACTTGTTCAATTATCTCCAGACTATCTCGAAGAGCTTTGTGATGTAGGTATTTGTGTTCCATATATCCGTGGCAGAGAACCCCTTCTGCATTATATCGGGGTTCTGCGAGAGTAACAGGATTAATATTAACCGGCTTATTTATATCCAATGGAGTATGAGGAATGTACATGGGTAAGAATTTTTTTACCTTATTCCCATCCGGAACTTCAACAGGCATTACTGTGTGAGAAAGGATATAACCGTCATAACAAACCATAACCGGAAGATATACCTTTTCTGCAATGCGATATGCTTGTATAACAGTGTCAATTATTTCTTGATTATCTTTACAGAATAATTGTATCCATCCAGCATCTCTCTGAGACATCGAATCCTGTTGGTCATTAAGAACACTCCACGGTGCTGCCATTGCCCGATTTACACAAGCCATTACGATGGGTAAACGGGAACCCGATGCCCAATGAAGTTGTTCACACATATATGCCAATCCGTTTGCACTCGTTGCTGTAAAAACGCGTGCCCCCGCAATTGATGCACCTATACATACCCCCATAGCACTGTGTTCACTTTCCACAGGAACGAATTCCGCCGATAATTCGCCATCTTCAACAAATTTAGCCAATTCCTCTACAACAGGCGACTGTGGAGTAATAGGGTATGCAGCAATAACCTGAACACCACAAAGAAATGCTCCTATACTTGCGGATTGATTTCCAGTAATGACATGTTGCCCTGGAGGATAGGCTTTAGGGTTAGAAAAGTGATTATGAATATTAATCGTTTTTTCTTTGTTCTGAACTGTCATATTCTTTTTCCATTTGTATAGCGTCCGCAGGACAAATTTGTGCACAAATTCCACAACCTTTACAATAAGTCAAATCTACGGCACCTCCCGGTTTTCTTTCTATAGCACATTCGGGACAAAACGCCCAGCATTGATAACATATATCTTTATTGGCTTTTACTGCTAAACATTTTTCTCTATTTAGAACAGGTCTTTGTGTCCTCCATTCACCCGTTTTTCCGGCTTCTCCTTTGGCAGGGGATGAAGCTGAGATTATATGCCCACAATCGCGTGTATTCATGATTGTTGTAACTCCTGAACATTACTTTCTGTTTTTTCTACAATACACTCTTTATAAACACGGGAAATAACGTCAAAATTCTTTGATACGGCTGTCGATGAAAAAAATTGTTCTAATGCTCTATGGATATGTGAAAAATCTATATGGGGTAAGACATGGAGAAAAGTTCCTAACATAGGTGTATTTACTAATGGTATCCCTGCATAGATAAGACCCGATTCTTCTGCTATTTGTGTTGCATTTACTATTATAAAATTAAAGTGTTTCTGTGGAAAGTTATATTCCAGATGAGAGGGAGTATTTAGAATTACCCATCCATTAGTTTTTAATCCCTGTGTAATATCTGTAGATTTTAATAGGGTGTTATCAAGTATAACTACAACATCCGGTGAATCAATCTGGCTAAAATCATAAATTGTATCTTTACTCAATTTTGTTGTTGCTATAACAGGAGCACCCCTTCTCTCCGCACCAAAAAACGGGGCTGAAGTAACACCTTTGTATCCCGAGAGAAATCCCGCTACCGCAAGAATTTTGGCAGATGTTACAGCACCCTGTCCACCCCTACCATGCCATCGTATTTGTATTATGTTATCTTTTTTATAATTTCTAAAAAAATGAAATACTTCTTTATACTGCTCCATGTAAAAACCTAACGAATATAAATAATAAAATAATTTAATAAATAGTTGATTAAAATTTAACATTATTGATATGTAATTTGCAAAAAACCGCTTGATATTAGAGCAGAAAAAAATAAAATAAATTACTAATAATTTCTAAATAAAAAACAGCGATAGTTTTCGGAAATACTATTTTTATTAAAACTTTCTATTAGAGAATAAATAGAATTTAGTAAGTCATTCATAGATTTGTCAGTGTTTGCATCAATCCATTGCACCCGTTTATCAGACCTAAACCATGTTATCTGGCGTTTAGCATATCTGCGATGATGCAATTTTATATTGGCTATAGTTTCTGAAATATTCTGTGTTCCCTTCAAAAAATAAAGAATCTCTCTATATCCTAACGCTTTTAATCGGTGTATATCTTTTTCATAACCTTTTTCTAATAAAGTTTTCACTTCATCTATCCAACCTTTTTCAATCATTTCATCCACCCGGTTATTGATTCGCTCATAGAGAATATCCCGTTCCCAGTTTAAAGCGATTTGTAATACATGTAATGGTTGTGCTTGTTGTTGATGTTTTTTATGCCATTCTGAAAAAGGGATTCCTGTTAACTCATATACTTCTAATGCACGAATAACACGAGTAATATCGTTGGGACTTGTCAATTTAGAAAAGTATATAGGGTCAACATCTTTTAATATTTGTATAAGATACTCAGGACCCTGTTCCGATAATTGTTTTTTTAGTTTATTCCTTATCGCGTCGGAGGATGCTGGACCTTCAAATAATCCATCAATTAAAGCGGATAAATAAAGACCTGAACCTCCTACAATAATAGGAATTCTACCTTCATCTTTGATTCTATGCAATTCTTTTCTTGCTAAATCCTGAAATAATCCCGCATTCATATGAAAATCGGGAGGAACAAAAACTAAAAAATGGTGGGGTATCCTTTTTCGTATTTCTAATGAAGGAACCGCCGTCCCAATTTCCATCCCTTGATAGAATTGCATAGAATCCGCCGATATAATTTCACTATTGAATTCTTCTGCCAATCGAATAGAAAGAGCGGTTTTTCCGGATGCAGTGGGTCCTACTACTGCTATCGCATCCATTATTGCCTTCTCCGGAAACTTTTTTCCATTTGTTGCAAGGTTAATTCTATTAAAATGGGTCTTCCATGAGGGCATGTATAAGGAGGTGTTAATGATTTAAATCCCTTAATTAAGTATAATCGCTCCATAGGTTCTAATTTATCACCTGCCTTGACCGATTTCTTACATGCTTTTGTTGCAATACTCAATAGGGATTCAAAATAATTTTCTTTTTCAAATAAATCTCCCTGCACCATTTCTTCAAGTAGTTCAAAAATAGTATCTTTTATTTTACCCTCGTCATATAATTCACATATAGATGTTATTTGAAATGTGTTCTCTCCAAACGGTTCAATATCAATACCTATCTTCTGAAATATTTCTTTTTTATCTTCTAAAAGTTTTGAATAATTCGATGGAACTTCAATAAGAAGCGGTATAACAAGCCGTTGAAATACAAAATCCTTATTTTGCAATTGTTTCTTTAACTGCTCAAAATTTAGTCGTTCATGAAGTGCATGTTGGTCAATAATTAAAATACGGTCTTTCTCAGGTAGAACTAAATAAGAATCAAAGACTTGTATGGGTATTTCCTCTCCGGGAATAAATTCAGAAAAAATAGGCGAGGGGTGAAGGGTAGTAGGCTCCTGCTGTTCTTGTGTATCATCAAAATAAGAAGTAGAGACATCATCTCTTTCTGTATTAGAGAAGAGGTTAGTATCGAAGGATATACTTTTTTGTTGAGTTTCTATTTTTTCATTTTCTACTAAATCCTTAGTAATTTCAGGAAGTGTATGATTATTAAGTTTATTTAAAAATACCGATGGAGTATCTATATTATCGTTAGAAGAGACAGTAGGGTTTATGTGGCGATTTATGGTTGTTTGTATATTTATTTGCGAGGAAGTGTAATGTTTCTGGTCCGGAATCAAAGATAACTGATTACGAAGAGTGGTTGAAATATGTTTTGAAATAATTCTTTCATCTCTAAATTTAATTTCTTTTTTTGTAGGATGAATATTGACATCAATCCATTGTGGGGGAAGTTCTATAAAAAGAATAGCCACAGGATACCTTCCAACCATAATAAGGTTTCTATATGCTTCTTCCAGACTATATTGTAAAGTTCGACTATAAATAGGTCTTTTATTGACAAAAAATAACTGATGGGAACGATGGGAACGGGTAAGCGAAGGCAATCCAATGTATCCATAAATATGAACAGGTACCATTTCAGATTCATTAGAGAAGAGGTTATGTGTTATCGGTTTTATATGAAGCATCTCAGAAATCGTAGATTTACCCCAAATAAGAGAGATACGATTATACAAATTCATGTCAGGAGGTATATCAAAAAGAAGTTTATCATTGTGAAATAGTTTAAATCCGATATTTTCATGAGAAAGGACATATTTCTGGACGATGTCAATACAATGACTTAATTCCGTTGTTAAACCTTTTAAAAATTTTAATCTTACAGGCGTATTAAAAAAAAGACGATTTACCGATATCTTAGTTCCTTGTGGGCTACCTATCGGGGAGACGGATTTTAATATGCCTCCATGAACGACAATTTGTGTGCCGGTGTTATCTTGCGAGCGTTTTGTGGTTAAAACGAACTGTGATACCGCTGAAATACTACTTAATGCTTCACCACGAAATCCAAAGGTATGTATCGATTCAAGGTCCTTAGACGTTGTAATCTTACTTGTTGCGTGTCTCTCTATAGCAAGAATTGCATCCTGTTCTGACATTCCAATACCATCATCAATAATTTCGATGAGTCTTAAACCTGATGCAGATAGACGAATTGTAATATGTTTGGCACCGGCATCTATACTATTTTCAATAAGTTCTTTAACTACAGATGCCGGTTTTTCAACAACTTCTCCCGCAGCGATTTTATTTGTTATCTCTTCAGGAAGTATTCTTATTTTTGGTTCTTGAACTGACATGATGGGACCTACTTATAAAATTAATATGATTATAATATTATAAAAAATGAGATAGGTAAAAGGTTATTTTTTCTTAGGGCTTTTTTGTAGTTCTGTGAAATCTTTTTGAATTATATGATAGGTTCGAATTAGCCAGAAGAGAAAAATTCCTAATAGAATCTCGATGATACAAAACATTTGTTGGTCGGTTAAAACCCCAAAACCAAGCACGGTAGGATTATGGTCTCCACGGAAAAATTCGTTGATAAATCGGAGAATGCCATGTAAAAAGAAATATTCAGGAATGGTAAAACCTGTAATGGGATTCCATTCATCCCGAAGATATATCAATAATACACAAAGGAAAACAAGCCCCACTACTGCATAAAGTTGCGTGGGATGAACAGGGAGAGACCATCCATTATTTCCAGGATAAGACTGGTAAACAGGACAGCCTTCAGGGAAGGAGATGGCAAAGGGGAGATTGGAGGGTTTCCCATAACAACAACCATTAAAAAAACAACCTATTCTACCAATCCCTTGTCCTAAGGCTAAATAAGGAACTGCACAGTCTGATACTAATAAGAAAGAAACTTTCTTTCGACGCATTGCCCAGATAACATAACCGAAAGCGAAAGGAAGAGCTCCTTGAAATACAAGTCCACCTTGCCATAACGCAATCCAACCGATGGGGTTGGTTAAAGAGTACTCATAAGGGAACATGATAATGTGGAAAAAACGTGCTCCTATAATACCGGCAAGAAGTGCAAATATAGCTTCGCTTTGAATAATATCCGGGTCAATTCCGCGTTTTCGTGCATCGCGTTGGGTAAGATATAAAGATAATAAAAAAGCTATGGCGATACATAAACCATAACTATGTATTTTAATCCAGCCAAATTCTAAGAGTGTAGGATACATAATATAAATTGTAAAAGGATATTAGTATTGGGAATCTTGTTGTTTCTCATACTCACTTTGACATTGTATACAAAACCGAGCATGAGGAAGTACCTCTAATCTTTTTCGGGGGATAGGCTCTTTACACATTTCACATATACCATAAGTTTTATTTTTGATTCTTCCTAATGCATCATCAATTTCTTGTAACTGTTGAGATTCACCACTTGCCAGAGACAGGGCAATTTGAATATCAAAAGCATCTGTGCCCGTTTCTGCATAATCAGATATATCTTCGCCTGTCCCCGAATTTTTTTCCACTAAATCAGTCGTGTCTAAATTTGTTAGATTTTCAATAACTTTTTTTCTCTCTGTTAACAGCAATGTTTCAAAATATTTATAATCTTTTTTATTTATGCCTTTCGAGGTCGTATTTTTTTTCTTCATCAGGTTACTCCTTATAAGAAAGTCAAATTTTGATAAATCCTTGATTAAGTTTAAGGTTGTAATTTATCTTTAAGTATTGCTAATTGGTCTGCTAATTGCGTATTTAATAATTGATTCTCTAAAATAGAAGATGATTTCTTAATATCTTTTTCTATATTAGGTTTTTGAAATTTTGGTACCTTTCTATCAAATTTAGGCTTTTCGCTAACTGGCAGGTCTCTGAAACCCGTTCCAACTGCTGTATTCTCTTTCTTAGAGGTAAAAGATTTTTCTTTCCTCTCTTTTTTCCCTTCTTCTTTTTTATCTTTTTTAGGAGGGAAATAAGGTATTAAAATTACTTTTTGATTATCGAAATCTATAGATTCGATATTAACCTTTAAGAATTCTCCAATTTTCTTATCTAACAAGTTCCTTTTTAGTGTTTTTGTTAATGAAGGATTATTTTTCAAATGTATAACTGCATCAATTGGAATTCCGATATCTACCACAATTAGATTATTTAAAATTTTCTTAATAATCCCTTCTGTTTGCATACCTACCTTCAAATCAGATACGCGATAAATCCCCTCGGTATATCTTGGAAAAACAAAATATCCTCGTGGGTCACGTCCTGGTGTCTTTAACTCTTTTAGAATGGTTCTTATTGCATGTTTTCCGAGTATATTTTTTGTTTCAAGATGTCGTATTAATGTTCTGGCACTCTTAAATGAACGGAATAAAGACGGAATTTCAATATTTAAGTCTTGTACCGCAGTTTCAATATATTCATACCATTGAGGATGTATTCGTGTTTGGTCTAAGGGATTATCTCCATTTTTTATAAAAAGAAAACCTGCACATTGTTGAAATATAGTTTCATCTATACCGGGGACTTCAAGGAGTTCTTTACGGTTTTTAAATCCACCTTTTGCAGTTCGATATTCAATTATATTTTGTGCGGTATCGTGTTTTAGTCCTGCAATATGACGCAACTCATTTATACTGGCTTTATTAATGTCAACACCTATGCTATTAATACAATGTTCGATTATTTGATGGGCAACAGCAGTAAATTTCCTTTCATTAATTTCTTTATGAAGAATACCTTCAGGTAAACTTAAAAGATTTAACTTTATAAGTTCTTTTAGGGGAGAATTAAAGTAACGAGCAAGATAATATGCTTCCCGTATCTTTTCGGAATGATTAGGTAAATCAATTTCAGCCATTTTGGAATGGGCAAAACTTTGAGCAAATCGTTGCTCAAATGTAACAAAACGAACGCGCGGATTTGTATATTGAGAGGCTAATTCACCAACAAATTGAAAGGCTTCATCAACACCTGCACCGTTTCCTATTACAATATGTTTTGATTGATACCTTTCAATATAGAATTTGATAATATCCTGTGCCTCCTTAACTTCGTTTCTAGGAGCCATCGGGAAAATAAGAGAAGATTCCAATAGATTGCCATCACGGTCTACAACACACACTGCCCATTCTTCCTCAATGCCGGGGATTATCGATATAACAGTTTCTAAATTTGCAGGGGGGAACATTAATGTATCTATTAAATCATCACGCAACTCAGAGATAAATTGTTGTTCTATATTTTCCTTTAATTCAATAAATACTCTGTTTTCACAGACCGTTTTTAATTGTTTGCGAAAAGCATCCTGTACACTTATACGAATAAGAGGCTCAAATACGCTTCCCTTATCTTTAACATATATTTTGATTAACTCTTCAATAGCTTCATCCTCATTAATTTCTAAACTAACTTTCAAGAAGCCTAAACGCATTCCTCTTAAAATTTGAAGGAAACGAATTGAAGAGATTTTACGAATCGATTCCGAATAATTATAAAAGGCTTCAAATTGAGTCTTTTGATTTTGTGCTGTTTTTGTCGATGTGGAGACTAAAAGCCCTTTCCTCCAGAACATTTCTTTAATAATCATTCTTGCTTTATAGTCTTGTTCAATTCTTTCCGCAAGGATAATTAAAGCACCTTCAATGGCTTCTTGTGGAGTAATAGATAATTTTGATGATTCCACAAATGCTTCTGCGGTTATTTCAATGGGCTGATTTACAGGCAATTGTTGCCATATAAAATCCGCTAATTCCTGCAATCCCTGCTGTATAGGTTTTTGTGAACGACTACGATTCTTTTTCTTCAACGGAAGAAGTAAATCATCTAACAATGCAGTATCCGATGTATTAGAAATAAGTTGTTTTAATTCTTCGGTTAAAAGGTTATTCTTTTCTAATTGTGTTAATACACTGTTTTTCTTATTCTCAATTTCTACAAATTTTCTATATTCGTCGATAATATGGGTAAGAAAACCCCAATTATCTACGCCTATCTCATCTCGATAGTAGTGGTATATATATTCTAAGTGCAATCCTTTATTAATAAAGTTTATTAATGATTCAATCTTCTGAGAATTGAAACGAATTTTTTCTGTAAATTTGTGGATTTGTTCTTGTGTTAACATAGTTTCTTACACCTTCAATTCAATTTGCCCAAAATATGACAAAGTTAAAATATGATAATTTATTAACAAAATAATTCAAAATTAAGATATATATACTATCAATCATTACAAGTCAATCTCAAAATGAATGTCCTTACCCTGATGGGTAAAATCAATATAAAGTAAATGGTTTTTACTATCATAATATTGTTGGAACTCTGTCATATCTGATGTTACAATTTTTTGTGGTTGTTTCTCATAGAAAATAACAACTTTACCTGGTATTCCTGAAGGTCCGCGTACAGTAAAATGAAACCGATTCCCTCCTACTTTTTGACTTCTTATCCTCCCTGCAGAAGCAATTATGGACGGAACTCTTTTCTTTGATTGCAGAGAATTGATGTCTAAAAGCAAAGCACGATTAGAAGGATACAACAAAACATCTTCTTCAACTTTTAATTCAGGATTGAAAAGATTGATAAATTTACCCGATATTTTATAAGGTAAATCAGATACAGATTCATCCAGAACTGAACAAATATGATAAGGCCCCCTTTTTAAGTGAATGTAATTCTTATAATCCACATTTATTCCTGATTTATTAGATAACTCCTTTACCCAATTTAACAGGTGTTCTGCTCCCTCATTATCAAGACTTAATATAGATGGACTACGTTTTATCCACCGAACATATCCTTTACCTACTTGCGTCATATCCTCATCAGGTTCTTTATCACCCCAGAGAGTTTTGATTAAGTGTTCAAGCGGCGAATTGTATCCTTCATTTTTCCACCAATTATTAAGTTCATTATATCGGTCTGAATTATCATCAATAATAAGTAAACTTCCTCCGTTTATTACCCAATCTCTAATAATATTGTGATACTCTTTATTTAATGGTTTTTGCCCTTCATAGGTTAGTAATAAAATTTTTATATTTTTAAGAGGCTGGTAGGTCAATAAATGCTCCATTTGTATAATTTTTAATGGGATACTATTTTTGATAAGGGGTGTTGCTACTCCATAGAAACAGTTCAAATTGGGATGACTTGGATAGGGTTCTGCCCGTTGAAACATCAATGTGTCGGATACTATTACTCCTATAGGATAATTACCGGAAATCCACTCGACTTTTTCCTGTTTCATATCATTTAATGTATTAATTATAGTGAGCAGTTCCGTTGCAAACTCAGGAATAATATTTATTTTTATATCCCGTTCTTCTTTAGATTTTGAGTATTTACCTTTGAAAATTCTTTCAGGCCAAGGCATTACTTCAAATGTGGAAACTTCTGGGAATAATAATGATGCCAATACAGTACATTCGTAGTTGTATTTATAATCATGCCAATCGTAGTTGGGATTATCCTCAATGGGGTCAGCGAGGAAAATAAGATGCTTTTGTGTAGATGAAACCATCCCAACCATTTGTGCATATTCTAAATATGCTGTCTCAAAAGTCCTTTCCCGGGCAATACCTTTATAATGGTGTTTTGAGCGTGCTGTTCCTGTCCATACCTGAGCAATTATGCCATCACAATATTCAATCTGCGTCAATCGTGACTCCGGACTTACAATTCGCCATTGGGCATAGTTAATTAAAGAATGTGTAGGAACATAACAACCTATTTGAAAATTATTTTTCTTTGCATATTCTTTTACAAATTTAAATACTTCTGTTAAAACATTTGTATACAATTTATATTTTAATAAACTGGCTTTGTACTGTGTTTCAATGGATTGATTAGGGGGAGACCATGGCTCACCATAATATTTTTCCCAGAGTTGTTTGAAAGCATCACTCCATCCTGTAACTGCCCAAAATTCAGGTTCTTCTAAGTATATACTTTCTACACGGTTTTCTAATGGAGGTATTAATATAGTTTTAATATATTCAACATAGTTGGGTGTAGGAACATTATAACCAACAGTAGTGCTGTGCCCATGCATCCATAGTTTACCAGTTTTATCTGTTTGTATCTCTTCCTTTTTTAATCCATTTTCTGTTTGATAATAACTTGCATAATTACCCCAGGAAATCCCGGTCATATAAGCAGTTCGATATCCTTGTTCTCTCCAACTGGTTATTTTTTCCTGAAAATCATGTGATGTTCCATATACAATGGCTACATCTGATGCTATATCCATTAAAGGGTCGAAATCCTGAGAAGTTTGAAAACAAGTTCTGAAATTCATAAACGATTCTTTTGTTACTGTTATATTCTCAATTGGTTGTTCTTGAGATTGATGGAAAAGAGTTAAAGATAATAATAAAAATGTAAACATTATATTTTCCTTTCATATTTAAGTTTCTTTAATATATACTAATAAATTAGGGCAATATTTATGATTCTTATAAGAGGTATTATAATTGTAATATTTATAATCTGTTTTTTGTTCGTATCCATTATATTTATTTCATTCTGGAAAAAGGATGTTGTTTTTTACAACTCTACAAGTTTCGATTCCATTACAAAAAGCAATTATAAAATATCTTTAGAAAGAATAGAAAAATCGGATGAACAATTATGTGACATTATTGAAACCCTTAGAACATCATTATCTAAAAAAACAATTAATACAACAGACAGAATATTATTAAATCTTTTTTTTGCAACAATATTACAAAAAAACAAGTTTATAAAATCTTTTGAGTTAGTATTATCGAATAAATATGAGTATAAAATTCTTCGTGCAAATACAGGTTGGAAAACGGTCTCTCTTACTACAGGTGGGGCTAAAGGCTTTATAAAAAAAACAGCTACATGGACAGAAGATGGAACACAATTATTGGATGAAGAAGTGGAAGAGGTATCTCCTGACCAGAGTATGACAAATAATGAATGGTATAAAGAATCTGTTGCATTATGTTTACAACAAAATATGCAGAATAGAGAAGGGATACCTAAAATTTGGTTTACATCCCCCGAAATAAATGAAATTGGACCTTCTATAAATTCGAGATTGGCTATGGCTATTGGGTTCGATGATTCTCCATTTTCAGTGGTATCATGGGAAATAGATTGGTCATGGTTGCAGACTATTATATCGGATATATATAGAGATTGTTCAGTATATACATATATCCTTAGTGATAAGTATATTGTCTGCAAGTTGGGAATGGAAAGTGTTTCAAATCGTGATATTGTTCGCTCATCTTCTTTACAAAATCTTCCTGATGAAATAAAAAATATCATATTAAATAAAAGAAGAGAAACTCCTTATTTCCAGAAAACAATACATGGTTTGCTTGTAGTGCAAGAATATTTATTTATGTATAACATTCCATTAATATGTGTTTTTAATATTCCACAAAGTTCCGATATAACGAATACAAACAGGAATATTATTTTTTTATTTTTAATCTGTTTTTTTGTAATTGTTCTTTTGGCAATTCTGCTGGGCTATCTATTGACAAATCCTATTAAAGAAATATCGCATTGGTTGGAAAATCCAAAAGTCGAAGGACAAGAATCACCCATACATTTCTGGATTATTGAATATGAAACATTAATGAACAAAATATACTCTATTTTATATTTCTGGAAATTTTGGACCGTAGATATAAAAACTGACAAAGAAGGTATATCGGGCAAAGAATTCAAAACAGAAAAAGATAAAAGCATATTTATCTTTTCCGAGGAAGGCAAAGGAGGAATTCCTATTGAAACGGTAAATAGTTTATACAGAGAAAATATCAGACTCCAAAGACAAATAGAATCGTTAAATCAATATTACATAAAAAAGATAGATGCTGATACAAAAGAAAAATCAAAGATACAGGGTTTTGTCATAGCATTAAGAGATATGATTTTGATTTCCAATGATAAAAATAAAACATACGAAGAAAAAATGAGAAACATTTTAGAAATAATGAAGAACGCATTAAAAATAGAAAATGTAGGGATTTGGAAAATAGACAGAGAAAATGACATTTTGTCGCCTATTTATATAGTCAATGATGAAGAAAAATATCATATTCATAATTGTAAGGTTATTATCGAAAACCTTGAATGGTCTGAGATATTGACAATCAGCTCTGCTCAACAGGATTATCGTTCCGATTTATGGACAAAATCATTAGAAGCAGAATCTTTTATCTTTACTTCTATTCGCCATAATAAGAGTGAAAAAATGAATAAAATATTAATGATATACAACAAAGAGCCAAGAAATTGGGAAGCTAATGAAGAAAATTTTGTTATTATTGTAAGTAAAATATTAAGTGGGATAGATTTAGAATAAAAAGGAAAGAGGAAAACAATGTATCTATTATTAAACCATGTGTTTAAGTTAGAAGATGAAAAAACCACTGTAAAAAAGGAAGTTATAGGTGGGATAACAACATTTTGCACAATGAGTTATATTATATTTGTTCAACCTGCAATATTATCAATTGCAGGAATGGATTATAACTCTGTCATACTCGCTACCTGTATATCATCCGCAATAGCATGCTTTCTTATGGCTATTTTAGCAAACTATCCGTTTGCATTAGCACCCGGAATGGGTGAAAATTTCTTGTTTACTTTTACATTATGTCTTGGGATGGGATTTACATGGCAATTTGCATTAACAATTGTATTTGTTTCGGGTCTTTTGTTTGTTTTCCTATCACTATTTAAGACACGAGAAAAAATAATAGAGATATTTCCAGATTGCCTGAAAAATGCCATACCTGCAGGGATTGGATTATTAATTACATTTGTCGGGTTGCAATGGGCTGGACTTATCGTAATAAATCAAGGGACAATGGTATCAGTCGGAAACTTAAAAATGGTTATTCCATTAATAACTATTTGTTCTTTGTTTATAATACTTTTTTTACAAAGTATCCGATTTACAGGTGCTATCTTAGTTGGTATATTCTTTTCCTCAATTGCTTATTTGATATTAGGTATTATCCCTTTAACACGACTTGAATTTAATTACTCTTTTTCTACATTTTTCAAATTAGACTTTTACCCATTTATAGATAGGTGGCATGATGCTATCCCTGCCGTTTTGATTTTTTTCTTTCTCGATTTATTTGATACTGTAGGTACTTTGGTAGGTGTAAGCAATACCGCCGGATTTATGAAAGAAGGAAAACTACCCAGAGCCGGCGGCGCATTTCTTTCAGATGCTTTAGGGACATGCATAGGAGCGCTTTGTGGCACATCCACAGTAACAAGTTATGTGGAAAGTGCTTCTGGAGTTGCTGTTGGAGCAAGAACGGGGCTTGCCTCAGTTGTTACAGGTATTTGTTTTTTAATAACTATACCTATCATACCCATCCTATCAATCTTAGGCTATAATGTAGGTCCTGAATACTATAAACAAATCGGAATGGAGGGAATTAATTTTAGTATGTATCCTGCTGTTGCACCTGCTTTAATAGTAATTGGTTTTTTAATGATGGGTAGTGTAAAAAGAATACTATGGGAAAATATTTCAGAAGGCTTCCCTGCTTTTTTAACAATTATATTTATGGCGTTTGGATATGGAATAACAGAAGGTATCAGTATCGGTTGTGTATCTTATGTCGTTATCAAATGTTTAGTCGGAAAATACCGTGAAATCAATGTATGGATGTATCCCATTGCTCTTGCGTTTTTATTAAGATACATTTTCTTAAAGTAAATACTCAACAAAAAAAAAAATGATTATTCTACCTTCGGAATACTTTCAAAACCAGATTTCAATATATCCTCGCTCAATTCATAATCAGGTAGATTTTTGTTTATATATGCTTCGTATGCAGTCATATCAAAATGACCATGTCCACTCAGATTGAAAAGAATGGTCTTGGTTTCGCCGGTTTCTTTACATTTTAGTGCTTCATCAATGGCAACACGGATAGCATGACCACTTTCAGGTGCGGGTATAATTCCTTCACATTTTGCAAATAACATATTTGCTTCAAAAACAGGATTCTGTAGAACCGAAACAGGCGTAATAATACCATGAAGTATAAGATGAGCAAGTTGTGCCGCAACACCATGATATCTTAAACCACCAGCATGGATTCCAGGAGGCATGAAATTGTGCCCCAATGTATATTGCTTCAACAAAGGTGTCATACCAGCAGTATCACCAAAATCATATGCATAAAGACCGCGAGTCATTGTTGGACATGCTGCAGGTTCTACCGCAAGGAATTTAATCTTTTTGCCGTTTTTCAATACATCATGTACATAAGGAAAAGCAAGTCCAGCAAAATTAGAACCGCCACCTACACAACCTATAACAATATCAGGATATTCTCCAACACTGTCCATTTGAAGTTTAGCTTCCTCTCCAATTATAGTCTGATGTAATAATACATGATTTAATACACTACCTAATGTGTATTTCATTTTTCCTTCACTTTTTACTGCCACTTCTATTGCTTCAGAAATGGCAATTCCCAAACTTCCAGTACTATCAGGGTACTTATTAAGTATTTCTTTACCAAAATCTGTCGTGTCACTGGGACTTGCAATGACTTTCCCACCATAACTTTGCATCAATGTCCTGCGGTAAGGTTTCTGTTGGAAACTAATTTTAACCATATATACAATACAGGTCATATCAAACATACTGCATGCAATAGATAAAGCAGTTCCCCATTGTCCAGCACCTGTCTCTGTGGTAAGTCCATGAATCCCTTCTTGCTGATTGTAATATGCCTGAGCAACGGCTGTATTCAATTTATGACTACCTGAAGGACTTACGCTTTCATTTTTATAGAAAATTTTTGCAGGCGTTCCTAACGCTTTTTCTAAACGATATGCTCTACGTAATGGAGTAGGCCTCCATAAACGATAGATGTCCATTATTGCCCCCGGAATAGAGATAAATTGTTGATTGGATACCTCCTGCTCTATCAAAGCATTCGGAAAAATAGCCTGCAAATCTGATGGAGAGATAGGTTGCTTTGTTGCAGGATGAAGCGGAGGAGGTAGCGGAGAAGGTAAATCAGGATTAATATTATACCATGCATCAGGAAGTTTTGCGGGGTCTAAAAGTATATTATAGTAGTAATCGTTCATAACCTTTTCCTCATAGAAAGTTGGATATTATGATTGGTTAATTTTTGATTAGACATAAAATAATACAAAAAACATAGAATAAAAAGCTAATTTAGATAAAAATTACTCTGAGAGTAATCCTATAAGCCGGATTCTGTCTAAAGGGAAACCCTTCGAGACGGTCATTCCTCTGGGATATAGGTTACCCTATACCTCAAGCTTCCTACCCGGGAACAGCGCGGGCACACGCTATAGTTCCCCTATTTGGAATTGCTCCCAGTGGGGTTTGGCAAGCCATCATGTCACCATGATGCTGGTGCGCTCTTACCGCACCTTTTCACCTTTGCCGATAGTTATCACAGATAACTATTTAGGCTGTGTTTTTTCTGTTCCACTTTCCGTCGGGTCACCCCGCCTTCGTGTTACGAAGCACTGTGCCCTATGGAGTCCGGACTTTCCTCGACATTTCTGCCGCGACCGTCCAGATTACTCTCAGAGTATTAAAATTTTACAATAAAAAACACTTTTTATCAAAAAATAAACGAATTAGTAAACAAAAATATATACACAAATAATCTTAAATACTTTATAAAAATCGATAAATTTTAATGTTAGTTTACAAAATCTTACACCTGGACAAGGCTGGATAATTGAAGTATAGGTAGGAACAAAGCAACAATAATAGAACCTACTACAATACCCATTAAACCGATAAGCATCGGTTCAATAAGACTTGTTAGCCCATCTACTTTAGCTCGTACTTCGGAATCGTAGAAGTCAGATATTTTCTTCAACATTGCCTCCAGTTCACCTGTTTTTTCACCTACAGCAATCATTCGCGTTACCATAGGTGGAAATACACCTGAACGACCTAAAGGTTCTGATAGTGCCTCACCATTGCGAACACTTTCGCCTGACTGGCGAACAGCACGAGCAAACACTTCATTCCCTGCCGTTCTTTCTACAATTTCTAACGCCTGTAATATTGGGACACCACTTTTTATAAGAGTACTAAGTGTTCTCGTAAATCGGCTTATTGATACCTTTCGAATTAAATCACCAAATACAGGTAATCTTAGTTTTATCAGGTCAAGATTATATCTTCCTATTTCAGTCGAACCATAAATGCGTAGAAATGCAACTATTCCAACAATAGAACCGATTATAATAAACCATGCATACAGTGTCCTTAATGCATGACTTAAATTAATAAGAAACTGTGTAGGTGCAGGTAACTTTTTACCAAAACTTCCAAAAATCTCCGCAAATTGAGGAACTACAAAAATAATCAAACCCGTTGCAATTAAAATTATCATACTGAATGCTACAACAGGATAAGTCATTGCAGAACGAATTCTCCGTTTTAAATCTTCAGAGGCTTCCAGATAATCCGCAAGTTGCATGAGTACTCCGTCTAAATCTCCGCCGGCTTCTCCTGCCCGTACCATACTCACATACAGATCCGGAAAAGTCCGGGGATATTTTCGTAAAGCATCCGAAAATGTTTCCCCTGCTTCTACATCTTGCGCAACAGAATCTATTACTACTGCAAAGTTGGGGTCTTCTGTTTGGTCCGCTAAAATATCAAGCCCTTGTAAAAGAGGTAATCCGGCACTTACAATTGTTGATAATTGACGGGTAAAAACAAGCAGGTCTGCAGTTTTTACTCTTTTTAATTTAGCCCCACCTCCCAAAGAAAAACCTAAAATTTTTTTCTCTTCTTCAACTAACTTATCAACCGATAATCCCCTTAATTGAAGTTGTTGTAGGGCATTTTGTCGGCTATCTGCATTAATTGTCCCTCTTTGCTTGGTTCCTTTGGTATCTCTTGCTACATAACTAAATACAGCCATATTATCCTCCTTAAAAACATATTTTAATTATTTTTGCTTCAAAACTCTATTATTGATTTTTTATGACAATCTTAATAATAATATTATACTACAATATATGATAAAAAATTATTTCAACTTTTATATTTAGTAAGGAGTATAAAAATGAGTATATCCCTTCCACAACTTCCATTTGAAAACAATGCCTTAGAGCCTTATATCAGTTCAGAAACAATTAATTACCATTATGGTAAGCACCATCAAACTTATGTTAATAACACCAACAGATTATTAGAAAATTCTCCTTTGAAAGATAAAAATTTAGAAGAAATCATTATGAATTCTGATGGTCCTATTTTTAATAACTCAGCACAGGTATGGAACCATACATTCTATTGGAACTGTTTAAGCCCTAAAAAGACAGAACCCGGAAGCGAAATAATAAAAGAAATAGAAAAAAACTTTGGCAGTATAGGGAAAATGATAGAAAATCTGCAACAGTCTGCAGTTTCTTTATTTGGTTCCGGTTGGACCTGGCTGGTATATGATTCAGGTTCATTAAAGATAACACAAACAAGTAATGCAGATTTGCCTATGAAACATAATCAAGTTGCATTATTCACAATAGATGTTTGGGAACATGCATATTATATAGATGTTAGAAATGACAGGGCTAAATATGTCCAGAATGTATTACAAAATTTAATTAATTGGGTGTTTGTAGAAGAAAACTATAAAAAGGCAATTAGTAAGTAGTGATTTTTATTATCGAGTTGTAAGTATGAAAATAGTTAGGATTTTATGCAAAATTCAAGAGAGAAAAAAGAATTTGATGAGATAATTGAAAATGACGCCTTCTTTTCTTATTTCTCAAGTGAATTTAAAGAAAATATAAAAAGAAAAATTCATTTACGAATATACGACAAAAATCAAATTATTTATTTCCCATAAGAAAAAATTACACATATCTATATTGTTCATA
>JBMFRC010000005.1:0-185443 GCA_049968235.1 Candidatus Hydrogenedens sp. | reverse complement strand
CCTGATGGATTATACTTCAATAATGCAGTTTTTATGATAACGAACGGACCAACAAAATACTTTTGTGCATTATTTAATTCAAATTTGGTGCGTTATTTTTTAACTTTTTTGTTTTCTTCTGAAGAAAACTATACATACGCATCAAAAGAGAACATGGAAAAAATTTCCCTTCCCCCCATCACCCCTGCCAATGAGCCGCAGGTAAAACGCATAGAGGAGTTGGTGGATAAGATATTGGCAGAAAAGAAACAAAACCCGCAGGCGGATACAAGTGCGTGGGAAAGGGAGATAGATAGGTTAGTTTATCAATTGTATGATTTAAAGCCCGAAGAAATAAAAATAATCGTAGGGGCAAATAATCATTTGCCCCAATAACGGGCATATGGTGATACACCACAAACATAGATGAATTAAAAAAGAACAAATACAATCCCAATATCCACCACCGGCGTTCCATTCGATTGCTGGGGTATGATTACGCCCAACCGGGGGCGTATTTTATCACCATTGTAACGCAAAACCGGGCATGTTTATTTGGTAATGTGGCGGATGGAAAAATGGTGTTGAACGATGCGGGGATGGTGGCACAAAATTGTTGGTTGGAAATACCAAAACATTTTCCCAATACTTTTATTGGATGAATTTGTAATAATGCCCAATCATATTCATGGAATCATTGTTGGGGCGAATAATTATTCGCCCCTTTTATTGGATGGAAAGGAATTGGACTTTATTATTAATTTGGATGCGTGCTATTGCCGTATCTGATAGGGATATAGTCTGCGGTAAGAAGGTATATGAATTTGTTTCAAAAGGTTTTAAATAGAGGTCTGTATTTTCAGGTTTTACGAACTGGTTATAAAGAATATCGTGTGCGACCTGAGAATAACGAAGAGAAATCCATGTTATATTCCCATATAAAGGAACAGGTTGAGTATTTTCAATCGTAATTTTTATCTGTGAGGTAGTTTTTTCATAGGTTATTTTTGCGGGAAATTCATCTTTTGAAAGGAATGTCCGAATCGTATTGCCATTAATCTCTGTCCAGGCATTGATAATGGGAGGAGAATTTTCTTTTTCTGATTGTTCATAGGGTATAGTATGTTGAATTCCCGTTAAAGGTGTTAAGTGATAAGGGACCTGAGAGGTTTTAAGAATACAATTATCGGATGCCTCTAAAAAAACAGTCCCTTGAAGTGTTTCATTTGCGTTGATATTAGAGATAGTGAGTTGTATATTTGCTGATGATGAAGTATTTACAGGTGATATTTTGATTATAGGAGATTCAAAACCATTTTGTAGCGGGAATGTAATATAGTCCGAATTGGAATAGCAAATATCTTTCGTATCAAAGGGTACTCGGTTGGGAGCGGTAACTTTTTTAAGAGAGACAGACAAGGTTCGAATATCCCACGGATTAAAATGAATTGGCTGTTCTTTTAAGTTGTTGGAAGAGGTATCTATAGACTCCAGAGGTGTTAGTGCCTGAATACTGTTAATAGCGAATGAACTACTCAAAAGGCATTCTTGTTTTTGATTGCCGATAGCATTTAATCGTGCTATAAACATATCTGTAGGATTTTGCTGTTCGGATTGAATTAAAGGAATCCCTGTTCCCATAGGTTTTATGGAGGATATGTAGATATTCGGGTTATCCAGCGAAAGGAAAGTTGTATTATTTGTCCATGAACCTCCATGGAGCCCTGTTGTGGTAGATAATAAAGGTCTTTCGTTACTTTGTTTAATAATATCTGTTCGGAGCCAATGCCCTGAAAACGGATATATTCGATAGAAAATGGGCATAGCGTTAATCTTCGGAGAGTATTCTTTAGCATTGATATTGCCATGATATAGATAAAAAGATTTGTTCGGATTGGTTGAAACAAGTTTAGTCCCGTTAAACATAATCGCCAGACCGTAATTTGGAATTTCTGTTCCCGCGCCGATAGTAACCGCTGAAGGGATAATAAACTCTCCACGCTGGTCAAGCATATTAAGGAAATTACCAATTACACTACCCAATTTTTCAGGACTATTTGCAACAAATCCTAAAAAGTTATAAATGGAATTGTCCCTCTGAGTTCGAATTAAGAAAGGTGTTCCCACATCACTTCTCTTTATAATCTCATCATTTAATTTGGGATAGGTTCCAGCAATCCAATCTTTTATATTTTCATAAGATTTTGCTGTTCCTGTCCAGATATAGAAAGAAGCATTTTTTTCTTTTTTTGTCCAATCTTGAATAGAAACCGTAGTTGAAGGAATACCTCGGTTCCATAAGGTTTTCATTATTAGATTTTGTAAAACAGGAATGATTTTTTCATCTGATTTTATAATCACTATATCCGATAATGGTATATATGCATTATCCTCTGTCTTAATACAATCTCCAGCACCTTCCGCAAAGAAACGGTGAGCAAAAAATAATGAATTGTTATTTTTTGTGTTAGAGATAGATGGTGGCGATGTCAAGGCAAAGGACTGTGAACCATAGATTGGAACTGTCCCATCAGAGGCCGTATTAAAAGCAGAGACGAGACTATTTTCGGAAATCCCCTCTGCAGGAATTAAACAATGATAGCAATAAATCTGATTTACATTTTTATATAAGCAATATTCTTTTGTTAAGGTTCCTTTTTCACTTTCAAACTGGATAACAATCCGTTGTAACAAATCAGATTTAAATGTCTCATAACGGGTAAGTACATCTGAAAATGGGATAAAGTTCCCTTTATCCGGGTCAGAAAAACCTATCCTATCAAAATTACTTTCCGGAGGAATTATATCTTTACCGGAAGTTTTATCAATGATGTGAGTAATGTTCCCTGTCTTATTGTTAATGCGAACCAGCATAAACTCGTTTTCGATGAAATTATCTTTAACCTTAACAATTGGGGTTGTCCTGGTATCAGGGATTAGATAAAATGTTTTAATTCCATATGGAGGGACTTCTTCTGCCACAAATTGCACCTTGTAAGTAGTTATCGAAGAGGTTTCTTCTTGTGTAGCATATATCTGGCAGGAAACCGATTTGCCGTCTGTGGATACAAGGGAAAATTGGGGGTTGGGAATGACTATATCCGCAGTAATAGGCAAAGTTTTTACAGAGGAGTTGGGATTGAATACGACAATAGTCTGTGAGTTTGGCTTTTTATCGGTAACGTAGGTTAAGGTATTAACATTATCTGCAATATGTTTCATAGTGCGTTGTATGATTTTCTCAGTATCATGGATTCCTGTACATATTTGGGATAGCAAAGAGGTCATCTCACTTTCAGATAATTCGTTGTTTATAATCTGTGGGTCTGCTGTTTGCAATAAAATTGTCCACAATCGGGCTATGATTTCACCGGGATATGACATTCCGAATACACCTGCGATAGTTGCTGATGTCTGAGCCTGTAAAAGATTTTCTTCCAACTGATACAGACAGGTCTTTAACAATAGATTAGAAAGAATATCCACAAGATTTTCTCTAACATATACAGGTTGAAAGATATTAGGAATGGCATCTATGTTCCCTCGAGAATTGAGAAAGTTTAGGATTTCTTCAAAGAATTCCGATGAACCGTTTCCGTGAAAATAAAAAGGTGGTATTTCATTTTTTAAATCGGGTAAAAGATTGATGTTAAGGTAAGGAGATGTGTTTTCAAGAACCAACATATCAATTTCAGGGATGAGAGGTTCTACTTCCGCATGAGAGATAAAAGCCCATTTTTTTACTTCATGAAAATTACGAAACGCAGGGGGCGTCATTAATGTCCGTAACATAATGGAGTTGCCCGAAGGTTCCCTCCAGAAAGCAAGCGATGGAATGGTTTGAGAAGATATATTGGAAACAATTCCGTTAAAATTACATTTACGGATAATTTGCGAGGATTGAGGTGATAAGGCAGGATAATTCCATGCAATAAAGGATTTGTTAAATTCTTTTAACATTCCTTCCTTCAGTTTTGTCCCTAAAAAGTAGTTCATAAAGATAGATTCTGTCGAAAGTAATCGTTCATCAATCGGTGTGAAAATATTTTGAGCGGTGCTTTTCCCCCGCTGGATAGTCTCTCGTAGTGGTGTAATTATATCCGGATTCTGATATAGCACATGTAACCAGATACTCCCAGTACCTATATCCGTTCCGTAATCTTGCGTTTCATAAGCGTTCCATATCTGCGTTTTACTTGCTTCGGTTTTTTGCAGGAAATTATGTAATGTTCCAGATTGGGAAGAACCTTCACCCCAGGTCCCTGTGATGAGATAAGTTTTACTTAAAGGTTCGGGCTCTGTAAAAGTTATTTGTGTATTAAATTCAGATGTTTGATTTTCACCGTTTTCGTTTGGTGCGGTAATTAATACTCGAACATTTGCTTTATCATTTTGTTTTCGTCTTTTATTGGGTATTTGCAACGGCACACGTTTTTCTTCCTGAGGTTGTAGTGAGAGTTGCTGATTGGGAAGAGAAAAATTCTGAGGCATTATCCAAGCATTAATACTTACTGGATAAATTTGTTTTGCGGTTGGATTGTATATTGTGAGATAAAACACCTGTTTGGGGTCAATTTCGGGTCCTGTAAATTTTCGGGAGGGTTCAAGTAAGGGGACATAATAAATGGCACCTGCTGGTTCAATAGGACGGATATGAAAGTTCATCTCATAGCCAGTCTGTCCGATATTAGGTTCCTTTTGCGACCAGAGTTTCATAGGTATATTATCAACGGGAATTTTTGTAATTTCGCTAATGCTCTGTAAAGATAAAAAAGGTACTTGTAATACAAAAAGATTTAACCCTTTGCGTAATCGAACCAGTGCATGGTCTATCCCCAAATGTTCAATGGGCATCGCTTTGACATCTCTTATTTTCGTTTTACTAATCCAGAGCCGAGCCCCTAATGGAGTTTGAAGGTGAATATAAATTATCTGGTCTTCCGGAACCTGAACATATGCGGATAGGTAATAGATACATTCATCCGGCGGTTGTAGGGAATGAAAATCCAGTCTCGGATTCTTGACTACAAAGGGAAGCCATGTATAAGTTATTCCATCTATTTGTATTTTCTCACCCGCCTGAGGTAGAAGTTGTGTAATTCCTCCTTTCCCTATCCAGAAATCCCGATTCCCTAAAGGGGCTTCATTTTTGTCAATGGCATTTTTTATCCCTTTTTCAAGGTCAGAAGGAAACGGTCCACATATCATCCATTGAGAAATATACCCCCGTTGTAAAACATCAGGCAGAGGCTCCTGTGTGTGCGCGGAAAAGAAAAGAAAAAAGCATACAATCGTCAATAAAGATACTCGAAAAAGCAAATTGATATGAAATCCTTTCATGTTATTTGCGAGTTATTAAATTATATGTTTTCCTTTTATTATCCCACAAAAAGAGATATTTACTTAATTTTTTATCTTCTGCTCTGATTAACACATTTTCAGTATGCTCTTCTTTATAAAATTCAACCCATGTGTTATTTTGTGGGTTAATGAATTGATTACATAATACTTGTGTCTCTCTTTTTCGGGGAATCATAAATTCGGAAGGATAAATCAGTCCATATCCCACATAGGTAGGAGTAACTCCTATGAAGATGGAATCATCGGAAAAACAATGAGATATAAACTCTACATCAGGAATAGAATCAGGGCGGAATATGCAATATGGGAAAATGGCAACATGTTGAGCAGGTGAAGTAGAAGTAATTTTATTTTTAAGTAAAGTAGCATGTATGTTCAATCTGTGCCAGCGATATTCAATAGACTCCGGGAAAAGAATAAACTCGTCAATATGCTTCTCTTCTACCTGCCTGAAAATATCCTCGGCAATGTGCTGTTCCTGAAATGAACTATATGCATATAATCCGTTGAGAAATATCTGCCAACCCATCATAACAATGCAGAGAAGTGTTGTTGCTTTGACAATGCTCATTTTCCAGCGAGGTTGTTTCTGAATTATTCCACATATCCACGATACTGCTATACAGAAGAGGAGCAAGGGGGATAAACTGGAAGGGTTCTGCAAAGGTTGAGAGAGGTCAACACTATTTTTGTAAGAAAACATACAAAGGAAAACAATACCTCCCAATAATAGATGCAGATATTTTTGTTTGACCTTCCATGAGATAAAAGCAAGAACAGAGATGCATGATAAAATGTAAAAAATAGATAACAGACCATTACAATGATATATTTTTACAGTCATAGGTAGCCAGCCAATCGGATACACAAGTAATGAAAATTGCGGAATAAAATCTAAAGAAAAGAAATATTTCGATTGATTAATTCTCAAAAAATATAATGCAGTCAAAATCGTAAGAATCGATATACCGATGTGCTTTTTGGAGACAGGTCTTTGAAAATTACTACTCAATAAAAGTCCAAAACCAATAATGAGAATAAAAGGAGTAGATAAAGAAGAGACAAATACAGCAATTAACAACAAGAGACAAATAAATATAAAACGGGGAATACGGGTATAAATAGAATACGCCAACAGGAGTAACAGAAAAGCATTTATTATAATTGGGATTAATGTTTCATAACCGTTTAGGTGGAGAATCTGCGGTTGCGTTAAGGGATGTGCCATAAACAATACCGCAGAAAGAGACCCCAACCACCATGGCCCCCCCGTGAAAAAACGTGTTGTGAAAAATATAATCACCATAAGGATATAAAGTAGGAGAAAATTTAATAAACGGAATACCAGCGAACTGCATGCAAGAATTATAGATAACACAAACGAGTCGGAACCGTATATCGGTTGATTAAAAAATGTATTATGGAACCAGAGATAATCTGAACCAGACAAAGGCAAAAAGATAACCCACAAAAATACAATTGCTACATAAATAAAATCAAGAGACAGGAAAATTCGAATCTGTCTCCAGTCTTCATCTGTCTTTATAGTATTTCTAAAAAATTGTTTCATAGTTTAATAATTATAAATAAAATTAACTTTGCAAATAACAAGCAATTTTTTCTAAAGATTTTTTTGGAATTGCCGATACTTAATTATGAACCTTGCTGTAAAAGGTTCACCGATGCAAGGATGCAAAGGAAACTTTAATCACGGAGGAATATACAATGGGTTTACGAATTAACACAAACATTGCCGCCCTCAATGCAACCCGCACCCTACGCAAGAACACATTAGACCTCAACAAATCCCTCGAACGACTTTCCAGTGGTTTGCGAATTAATCGTGCTGCGGATGATGCAGCAGGTTTAGCCATTGCGGAAGGATTCCGTTCTGTTGTTCGCGGAGCACGAGTAGCCGTTCGAAATGTTCAGGATGGGATAAGTCTTATCCAGACTGCAGAAGGAGCCCTGGTTGAAAGTTCCAACATTCTGCAGAGAATTCGCGAATTAGCAGTTCAGTCTGCAAATGGAACGAATAGTAGCCAGAACCGAATAGCTCTGGATTCTGAAGTAACACAACTCCTTCAACAATTGGATTCTATTGCTCGCGATACAGAGTTTAACGGCTTCTATGTTTTGAGTGTAACACAAAGTATCATTATTCAAGCAGGTCCACAAATGGGACAGACCCTTACAATTACAATACAGGGGGCGAAAACAAACGATTTGGGTGTAAGTGGTATATCTATTTCCACACAAGGGGGTGCTGTCTCAACATTAAGTATTGTAGATAATGCTATAAAGAGTATTAATATTTTAAGAAGTAATCTCGGTGCCTTTCAGAATCGACTGGAATTTACAATTAATACACTTGAAATTCAAGAGGAAAATGCGTCATATTCCGAGAGTCAGATTCGTGATGCAGATATTGCTCAGGAGACAGTCCGGTTTACGCGCAATCAAATATTGGTTAGTGCCGGCACATCCGTTCTTGCTCAGGCAAATGTAATTCCTCAGACTGCTCTGCAACTACTGCGTGGTTAATTAAGATAAACATATTCAAACTTGTCACATTTAAATCCCCGAAAGGGGATTTTTTATTTTCCATCCATAGTAATCCCGTGAAATGAGGAGAAAAATATTCCGGAATTAAATAAGTAATGTAATTTTTATTGAAAAAATTTGTATAGTTATGATATAATAATTACATGGACAGGTTTATTGTTGACAACTATGTTTTATTCGTATTATTATTTTGATATTGTTTATTTACATACCTGTCTCTATTATAATATGGATTCATAGGAGTATAAAAACATGAATTATGCTTCGTTGGAAGAAATCTTATTGACACATCCTGATGTCGTAGAAGTATGCACAATAGCAGTTCCAAAACCATCTAAAGAAAAAGAAGCAAAAATATTTGTAGTACTCAGAGAGAATAAAAAAGTAACAGCTGAGGAGTTAATGGCATATCTAAAAAGTCGAGTAAATGGACAATCGGAAAAGATAGATATTGCAATTATTGATGAACTTCCAAAATCCCCCACCGGTATTGTACTTCGTAGAAAATTGGTTTCACTCTGCTAATTTTTTATTAGATTTTTTTCTGCATAGGTATAAAACCTGACTATCAGGGATTTTATATGTATTAATTTCATCCGCAGAAAGAAGTGCTTTGGGTTTTATTTCTTCATAATCAAACATATCAAGTCTTTTTTTGAAGTCCAGAGGAGAATAACCCCGAACATGGTCGAAGATATCCGGTCGAGGAGCACCATATTCGATAGTTTCTTTTTGGTCCATCATAAAAGGCACCATCAGGAGTAGTTCTCCTTCTTCTGATAAGATTCTTTCAAGTTCGTGGAGGGCTTTTCTATCATCAGCGACATGTTCGAGTACATGCAAGCACACAATACCTTCAAAACTGCTATCCTTGATGGGAAGATGGTGTATATCCGCAACGAATCGTGGAGGACCTACCTGTTGTAAAGCAGAAGGAGTATAATCTGTAGAAAATAGAAACAGATTTCCGTGGTTTTCTAAAATCTTTCGGAAATGATGTTCCGGTGCAAAATGAAGTATTTTTTTATTTTGCTGAATACTGTGAAGGAAAAAAGGCGGAGTGCGTTTCAGAAAAAGGGTAAAAAATCGATGTCTTTCATGCCCCCGACATGCAGGGCATTCTACCTGTGGAACGATGAACCACCCACAGTCTAAATAGTGGAAACCATATCCTTTCCAGCCACAGCAGGGACATTCTACAAGAGATGGGAAGAAATAATTCTGTAATTTCCTTATGCCATTGAGGAAATAAGTTTTCAATGCGGTCCACATAGAGTAAAAACCATAGTAGGTATACCGCCATTTCAATGTATATATTATATTTTTTATTCGAGATAGCAACATGTGTTGTAATAAATATTTTGGATTTAAATTGGCTTTCGGTATGATTAATTGAATAGTATGATAACATAAATAATTATGTTTGTTCTAGAATTTGTTAACCGTTAAAAGAAGGAAAAAGGGATATGAATAACCAAAACCGTCGTGAGTTCATAAAAAACACCCTGATTTCCTCAGGGATTGGGATGGGTTTACTTCAGGGGCCTTTATTTGCCCAGCAGGCAGAAAAAGCCAAAGAAGAGTCGAAAAATATTTCCCCGAATGAGAAAATCCACATGGGTGTCATTGGTTGTGGTGGAATAGGGAAAGTGGATTTATCCACTTTCTTTTTAAATCCAGAGGTTGATTGTAATGTTATATGTGATATTGATGATGCAATGCTTGCAGATGCGGAGAAACTTGTAGAAGCCCAGCGAGGACATAAACCTGATAAAGAGAAAGATTTTCGGAAGGTGATTGAACGGAAGGATATAGATATTGTTTTAGTTGCGACACCTGACCACTGGCATGCCCTGCCTACTATTTATGCTTGTGATGCGGGCAAGGATGTTTATTGTGAAAAACCTCTGGGGAAATCCATTGATGAAGGTCGGGCTATTCTTGAATCTGCAAAGAAAAATAATCGGATTATCCAGATGGGAACGCAGTGGCGGAGTGGCACACATTATAAAGAGGCGATTGATTTTGTAAAATCCGGAAAATTAGGGAAGATTCGATTGGTTCGTGCATGGGCGTATCTGGATTGGGTTGGTGGAATTGGCAATCCACCGGATAGTGAGCCCCCTGCTGGTGTAGATTATGATATGTGGTTGGGACCTGCTCCTAAACGCCCATTTAATAAAAATCGCTTCCATTTCAATTTCCGATGGTTCTGGGATTATGCTGGCGGATTAATGACGGATTGGGGAGTGCATTTGCTCAATATTTGTCTTTGGGGAATGGGTATGGAGATGCCCAAACGGGTTAGTTCTATGGGAGGAAAATTTGTTATAGAAGACAACTCCGAGACACCGGATACTCAGATAGCCCTGTATGAATTCCCATCGTATAATCTTGTATTTGAACAGCAAATGTTAGGAGGTATAGGACCTAATGGGAAACCTCATGGGATGCTTTTCTGTGGGTCTGAAGGGACACTTGTAATAGATGATGGGGGCTGGGAGGTTATTCCGGAACCTAAAAAGAAGAGCCTGGAAAAAATTGTCGGAGAACAGGGAAAAGACGCAAGACCTGCTCATGTCCGTAATTTCCTTGATTGCGTAAAAAGTCGCGAACAGCCCGTTGAAAATATAGAGTTAGCCCATTTTGTTTCTACAGTGGCTCATTTAGGGAATCTGGCTTTCCGCACACAAGCAGAAGTGCATTGGGACCCTGTAGCAGAAAAGGTAACTAATAATCCTCAGGCAGATGCGCTTGTTGGATGTGAATATCATAACGGATGGAAACTGCCCTACAGCAGAAGAGGATAATTGTTAACTTCTCATATTTATGGTCATGTTAAACCGTTGAGCGTTGTTTACGCAATCGTGTCCCGGTAGGCGGTGGAGGATTGTCTGGTTCATTTTTGATTCTCTCAAGGTATTCCCGTATCAAGCGTCTGCCACGAAAAAGACGTGACATAACAGTTCCGATAGGGCATTTCATCACATCTGCAATTTCTTTATAAGAGTAATCCTGCAAATCGGACATTATCACTGCTATACGGAATTCGGTTGGCAAAGAATCTAATGCTTTTCGCACAGGGTCATCTAAAAGTTCTAATAAATGTTCATATTCATCGGGCTGTGCCACGACACCCGGAACTTTTGTGTCCGGGGAAGAACTTTTTGCAGGTTCATTTCCTAACAATTCCACTTTGGTAGGTTCTTTGGACTTTTTACGAAATTCATTAATAAAAGTATTACGCAATATCGTGAGAAGCCATGCCTTTAAATTTGTTCCCTTTTCGAATTGTTCATGAAAACGGAACGCTTTGACCATAGTGCTTTGTGTTAAATCCTCCGCATCTTCGCGATTACGGGTAAGCCGAAAAGCGACACTGAACACGAGGTCAATATATTTTACAACTTCCTGTTCAAATTCAGGAGTATATTTTTCTGTAGTTTTGCACTTTTTGTTCAAAATGCCCCTTTCAAAAAATTTATTATTCTTATTATCCTTCCTCTATAAGTTTATCAATTTTGTAGTCTTTTGAGCAAACCACACAAAATAATCGATATTTTTTTTGCTTATATATCAATGTGCCTTTACAGTGCAATTTAGAATATACTATTGCTTTCTATTGGAGAATAAGGTCTAAGAGCGTATGATTTTAGATGAAATAGTTCGAAATAAAAAGATTGAAATTCAAGACAGAAAAAGAGAAATCTCCATAGTGTCTCTGTATGAAAAGATAAAAAGTACCGAGAAACCGCGTTGCTTCATCTCTGCTTTAATGCATACAGGTCCTACCCTTATTGCAGAAATCAAAAGGCATTCTCCATCAAGGGGACCGATATGGGAAGATTTAAATCCTTCGGAATTATCTTTTAGGTATCAAACGGCTGGTGCATCCGCTATTTCTGTATTGACAGATGCTAAATATTTCCACGGTAGTTTGCAGGACCTTACGGAAGCACATCACACGGTTCAGATACCCTGCCTCCGTAAAGAATTTATTATTGACGAATATCAAATTTATGAAACGCGAGTCCATCATGCGGATACACTTCTGTTGATTGTCCGAATTTTATCAGATATGCAGTTGAAAGATTTTTTAAGTCTAACCCGCGAATTAGAAATGGAACCTCTGGTGGAGGTGCATAATGAAAATGAAGTTGAACGAGCCATAGATGCAGGTGCAAAGATTATAGGTATTAACAACCGTGACCTCGATACACTTGAAGTAGATATAGAAACGACACTACGGTTGAAAAAAAACATCCCTGAGGATTATATTGTAGTGAGTGAAAGTGGGATAAGCCATCCCCAAACAATACAAAAATTTTACGAACACGGTGTCCAATCTTTTCTTATTGGAGAATCAATTTTATATAGTCGAAAGCCTGAGGATTTTATTCAATGGCTTTTAGGAAAAGGTAAGTATGAAGGTTAAAATTTGTGGTATCACAAACAAAGAAGATGCACTAATGGCATGTGATGCTGGAGCAGATGCTATCGGAATTGTTATGGCTCCGGAAGCAAAGGTGCGAAATCGTTATGTCCCCTTTGAAGAAGCTATTGAAATATTGGAAGTAATTCCTCCTTTTGTTACCACAATAGGTGTTATTGTAAATGAGCCAATGGAAAATTGGGTTCGGTATCTAACCTACTTTGACCTCATACAGATGAGTGGCGAAGAAACAGCGGAGGACATTCCATTAGGACAATCTATTATCAAATCTTTCGCTGTTGATGAACATTTCTCTCTCAAAAATATGCTGTCCTATAAAGTTCGGGGTTATTTGCTTGATACGAAGATAGGTAAAGCCCATGGTGGCACGGGAGAAGTCTGCAATTGGGAAAAAGCCCGAGAAGCAGTGGAAACAGGAAAACCGATTATTCTTGCGGGGGGATTAAATATAGATAATGTTGTTGAAGCCGTTCAAAAAGTCCGCCCTTATGCGGTTGATGTATCCACAGGGGTGGAAGAATATCCCGGTAAGAAGGATGCGAATCTTGTCAGAGAATTTATTTACAGAGCAAAAAACGCCTTATCCTGATGATAAAGGCAGATATGGAGATTTCGGCGGGCGTTTTGTCCCCGAAACTTTATTTTCCGCATTAGAGGAATTGGAGCGAGTTTTCCGTTCCGCACGCGAAGATACAGAATTTCAGAACACCTTTCAAAATTATGCTCGGGATTATGTAGGTAGACCGACACCTTTACATTTTGCCCAACGATTGACAGAATATTTAGGAGGTGCCCGGATATACTTTAAGCGAGAAGATCTGGCTCATACGGGTGCTCACAAAATTAATAATGCCTTAGGTCAGTGTTTATTAACAAAGCGAATGGGGAAAACGCGTGTAATTGCAGAAACAGGGGCCGGTCAACATGGTGTCGCAACCGCTACCGCATCCGCATTGTTAGATCTGGACTGCTGTATTTATATGGGTACTGAAGATATGGAGCGACAACGATTAAATGTATTTCGTATGCGACTATTAGGTGCCCAGGTTATAGGTGTTGATGCAGGTAGCAAAACATTAAAAGATGCTATTAATGAGGCGCTACGCGATTGGTCGTTGAATGTGAAGAATACTCATTATGTTTTAGGGACAGTCCATGGACCTCATCCTTTCCCATGGATATGTCGGGAATTCCAAAAAATTATCGGGATAGAAGCCCGACAACAAATTCTCGAAAAAACAGGCAAAATACCCAATATGCTGGTTGCCTGCGTCGGTGGGGGTAGCAATGCTATGGGATTGTTTTATGAATTTTTAAATGATAAAGATATTGAAATGGTTGGTGTTGAAGCAGGTGGTAAAGCCATTGCACCCGGAATGCATGCAGCACGATTCGCAGGTGGAAGTTTCGGAATGTTGCATGGTGCCCAAAGTTATGTGTTACAGGATGAATACGGTCAAATTGGAACTACTCATAGCATATCCGCAGGTCTGGATTACGCCAGTGTCGGACCGGAACATGCATGGCTTTATTCTTCCGGCAGAGTTAAATATACCTATGCTATGGATGACGAAGCATTGAACGCATTTCAGTTATGTGCCCGATTAGAAGGGATAATTCCAGCATTGGAAAGTTCTCATGCTATTGCGTATGTATTAAAAGAAGCTCCCCGCAGACCCAAAGACCATATCATTCTTGTGAACCTTTCCGGTCGGGGTGATAAAGATGTTGAACATGCATCAAAATTTATCAAACTGGACACATAAAAATATGAACAGAATTGAAGAAAAATTGAAAACATTAAAACAAAAAAACGAAAAAACTTTCGTAGCATATATAACTGCTGGTTATCCTTCACCGGATTATTTTGAAACAATTATACTTGCGATGAATGAAGCCGGTGTTGATATTGTAGAAGTAGGCGTTCCTTTTTCAGATCCGGTCGGTGATGGACCGATTATTCAAGATGCTTCGTATCAGTCACTATTAAAAGGAACTACTCCCACAAAGGTTCTGGAATGGATTGCCCATATACGAAAAAAAACGGAAATCCCCATTCTCCTTTTTACCTATTTTAACCCAGTTCTTGTCCAGGGAATCCCTGCATTCCTAAGAAAGTCAGCAGAAGCCGGTGTGGACGGAATACTCTGTGTAGATTTACCTGTGGAAGAAGCGGATACTTATAAAACAGAAGCAGAAAAAAATCACCTATCAACGGTTTTTTTAGTGGCTCCGAATAGTCCTGAAGAACGGATACAACATATCGTCCAAAAATGTTCTGGATTTGTGTATTATGTGTCGCGATTAGGTGTTACCGGTGAAAAAGATAATATTGCTACAGACTTATCTACATCTGTGGAACGGATAAAGAAATACACCAATTTGCCCATTCTGGTCGGATTTGGTATATCTAAACCGGAACATGCTTCCTTTGTCGCTTCTGTATCTGATGGTGTGATTGTTGGTTCCGCTTTTGTTCGATATTTGAAAGAGCATACGAATAATCCTCAATGGAAAGATGATTTTGTTAAATATGTAAAATCATTAGTAGATGCCACAAAAATCGAAAAACATCCTGAATAAGAAATCTCATGCAGTCTATTTCCACTTCGGAAGTCTTTGAAAATTCGTTTAATGTATGTCCCGATGTTGGGGCAGGTCAGTTTGGGTATTGGAATAAAGATAAACACGGGAACCCCTGCTATCACTTGAATATCGAAAAAACAATGGATACAGATGTCTGGCATCTCGTCGGGAATGACCACATCACAGCAACAGCACATGCAAAGGGGTTCGTGCAAATATATGCATGGGACAGGGGTCCACAAATTCTTAATTGTTACGACCCTGAACACGATATGAAGGGAGGAGGATACTGCTGGATTTTTTCAGATAAAACGAGATTATGTACATATCTTGAAAATACTCATAATAATACACACTATGAGATTATTTGGGGTTGTGGATATATTCACAAAATCGTTGAGAACTCATGTTTGTGTGTAGAGGAAACCTTTTCCGCTCCAGATGGAAAAGATTCTATACTTATTCATGAATTAAAAATAAAAAATAATACTCAAAAAACTCAAAATCTATATGTGATTCCGATATGGGAACCGAACTGGTTCCCAATCAATCCGGGGCTTGTTATGACACCTCCATATAACAAATTCTGGAACATGCTTCGTAAAAAGAAAGGAAGGAGCATCCAGAACCGCGCCCAATGTATAACCGATAAAGATACAGTCATTGTTCAATTCATACATAAAAAACAGAGCGATAGAAAAAGTTCATGGTCCGTCTTACCTGTTGATACCTTTTTTATATCCTCTTTAAATAATCAAACCCCACAATATCTATTTACAAATAAAATTCTCCTGGAGAGTTTTATCCATTCATTTTGTGATGAAAAAATATTTTCTCAAAGAAGGAAAACCTCGGATAAGTATTGTAACCTTTTAAGTTTTGTAGAAAAGATTCTTTTAAGAGGAGACGAAGAAATTATCCGGAGATATTTAGTTGGATATGGTTCTATAGAAAAAGTTAGGGAGTATAAATCAAAATATAGTTTTTCGACAGATACAAAAAGAGATACAAGATATGTTGCTATTTATATACCTGAACTAAAAGAGCCTATCGATAGAGAACTACAATGGCATTCCTATTACCTTCAAGCCGGATGTGTGTATTCCGAATATTTTAATCGTTATTTTGTTGACCAGGGTTCTGCATACGGGTTTATTCATGGGGCTTCCGGGGCTCCGCGTGATTGGGCATTTTTTATTATTCCATTAATTTACCTCCGTCCTGGCCTTGCCCGCGAAATGTTGCTCTTTCTGGGACAATTACAGGATACAAAGACAGGAAAGTTACCTTATGCTCTTGTTGGAAATGGGAAATCTACAGGAGCCGGAGTGCATTCATGGAGTTCCGATTTTGATTTATTCTTTCTTTGGGCTATTTCCGAATATCTGGGGGCAACTTTCGATACAACACTACTTTATGAAGAAGTTCCCTTTCAAAATAAACATTTCTCGCATGGAGCACCATTCCTGTCGCATATTGAAAGAGCATTTTATCATCTAACTCATAAAGTATCTACAGGGAAGCATGGATTAATTAGAAGTGGCACGGGTGATTGGAATGATGTATTTCTTGCCTTTTCGCCGTTTCCTCCCATTACTATATTGAAGGGTGAATCTGTTTTTAATTCAGCAATGTCTGTGCTTGTTTTACCGGAAATAGCCCAATGGATACAACCTTATAATTCCCTTCTATCAACAAGTATGAATGACTTTGCACAAACACAACGGGAAATACTCAAATCTTTGTGGAATGAGAAATGGTTTCCCCGGGGATATACGGGTATAGGAGATAGAAAATTAGGAGAGGACAATTTATTTTTAGATGTTCAACCTTTTGCAATTCTCGCTAACCTATTAGATAACAGAGAAAAAAATAGATTAATCAAAACCATAAAAGAGAATTGCGTTGATACACAACCTTTCGGTGCTACCTGTCTTGTTCCTCCGATGCAAGGTAGGTTTTTAGAGCCCGGTTCCGATACAAATGGTGGAGTATGGTATGCCATTAATGCATGGTTATCATGGGCATGGTCAGAATGCAATCCTCAGGAAGCATGGGATTTCCTGCTGAAAAATACACTTTTCACCCATGCAGAGGTTTACCCACATATTTGGTATGGAATTTGGTCTGGACCGGATGCTTATAATTCTGCGGAACATCCACGAGCGGGGGAAACTTTCTGCCTGAACTTTACACCTATGACGCAATTCCCCATAATGAATATGAATTGTCATGCAAGTATCTTATTCGCAGTATTGAAAATGTTCGGTCTCTGTCCCCATAAAGGTTCTTTATTTATTAACCCCAACCTGCCATTTAATAACTTCCATCTACACACAACCCTTATTTCTTATAGCTATGAACCGGAAAAAATTGAATTACGATATTCCCCTGTGTGCTACGGAAGTATAAACTTATGCATCAAATTAAATCCATCTATTCGTTCCTCCTCCGGTCAAATCAAAGTATATCTGAATGGTTCAAAATTTTCTCAATTCCATATCAACAATGAAGGAATTTTGTCCCTTACAACAGATATGGAAAAAGACAGACCTATTTCTTTGCTAATCACGATTTAATTGATAGGGTAAGTCCGTGTTTACTACCGCCAAATAATTATTGGGAAAAAGCATTGGAGACCTCTGAATAAAACATATACGATAAATAGTATATGAAAGATTAGATACAGGAAGGGTAAGGGAAAAGAAAATGCGTGGTATGATGGAATTGGTAAAGCAGGTGAGTTTTTGGATTATGCAGTAACAAAATAAAGACCGACATAATGAGAGAAATGTTTGAGAGTGATGTAAAGGATAACCCTGGGGGAGAAATTGGAATGTAGATGAGTAGAGGGGAGTGTATAAGTCAAACTGGGGAGAGTGGAGACTTCCGTCTTTACTATTTTGTTTATTGTTTGTCTGTGAGTGATGACTTCTTTAAGTTCTTTTTGCAAGTAATTTGAATGGTGGTAGTAAAACGACTTTTTTCTCCGTATTTCTCTGTGTTTTCTGTGGTGATTATTTCTTTTTCCACCACGAAAGACACGGAAGAACTCAGAGATCTTTTTACTTTTTTTCACCACGGAGGATATGGAGGGGTACAGAGGACACAGAGAGAGGAACATATCATTTATTGTTAATGACTGCATATGATTTGAAGTGGATGTATGGGGATTAAGGGAGTAAGAAGGGAGATATGCATAGGTAATAAGAAGATAGAAGAACTGACGAAAAATAACAAATAAAATGGGTAAAATAGAGATACAGACTCTTGTATTTTATTTTCTCATCGAGATTTTATCTCGTAAAAACATATATTACTTATACCCTTACCTCTTACACCACCTGTTTAGAAGTCTCAATTATAAATAATCCCTCTGAAACACAAACATAATTATCGTGATTATAATTGTAATTTAATATGCAAATACTTACAGGACTATCCTTCATATCCGGTTTATTTATGAGAATGCAAAAGAATTAAATATTAGTTAAACCATGGGATAAATAACGAAGGAAGGGGAGGAGCATCATAAGGGTCAGTTGGGTCAGTGCCATTGTGGATTTCAAGCCAATCATTCACACGGTCACCATCTGTATCTCGATGAGACGGATTTGTAATAAAACCATAAGTTCCACGAACCTCATCATAATCGGATATACCATCATTATCCGTATCTGTTTTGTTAGGGTCGGAAACATATCCGAATACTCCATTACTTTCGTCATAATCAGATAGACCATCTCCATCTGAGTCAATGTCATTGTCCAAAATTGTGATTTCATACATCTGATTGGTTGTATCAAATCGTATGCATAGAGGATTACGGAAGGTTATTCTCACCGTTTTGTCTGATTCCGTATGTGTATTGTCAAAAAAAGTTATTGTTACATTTGCTTGTGTAGCATTCTGCGAGAAGGATACAGGATTGGGAGAAATAGTAAAGTCTATTCCCTGCTGGGCATTGATAGTTTCTATTTCTAATTCCACACTACTTTCTGAAGTCCGGGCAGGTGAACTTAGCAAAACAAGCATTTGTTTTGTTGTATTTGCCTCCGTAATTGTAAGTGTTTGTTGATAGAAACGCACTTTAGGCTGTTCTAAATATTGCTGTGTGAAATTGTAAGTAACATCAAACCTTCCGAAATAATCAGGCTCGTCGGGCGTGCTACAAGAAGCCCCTCCTCCCCATAATTGCCCAATAATCTGCTGTGTAGAAGTGAGCATTAAAGGACTGCCGGAGGAACCTGGCTCTGTTGTTCCCTGACTCCATTGGACTTCATGAAAAAAGTTAGAAAAAGGATTATCAATATTTGTTTTTGACCCGAAACTAATTCGTTTATAACTACCCGAAGGATGGTGAACATCCGTTACCGATGTCCCGAGAGCAGGGACCATAGTTGTCCAGCCTACATATACTGCTCCAACAGGTGGGTTATTTCTCATTCGCAATAAAGTAAAATCATTCCCTCCTCCATAAGAAGCGGTTCCGCTCATTCCAGCAAGATAATCTGCCCCTCCTGTTGTTCGTGGAACTGTGGATAAAGAAGGGGGAACTCCATTACAGGTAGCGGTCTGATAAAACCAGTAAAATTCAAGGGAATCACCACCCCGCGTGCCTGTCTGCGAATTAACACAATGGTTTGCGGTAAGAACATACGGGATTTGAGTGCAGGGGTCATTATCATTAATTAGCGTTCCTGTACAAAAAAGGGCATAAGGAGTTCCTACAATTCCTAAACCTATTATTCCCTTACTCGTATCATACCAATCCGGATAGCAGGTAACATCCAGATTACAACTTCCCGCTTTTGCAAGCAAGGACATCGGGTCCTGGTATATTCCTATTACTTCTTTAATTTTAAATACAACATCTTCAACACTTTTATCTGCTGGGACCCAACAAACTACGGTTATTCTGTCTGTAAAACATGTGGGTAACCAACCATCTATCTTTTTTATTTCTTGAAGAGAGAAAGGACCCCATATACCTTCAGTCGTTTTTTTAGCATCCACCACCCAGAACAGTGCATCTGAGACAGGATTTTCCATTACAGGCTCTATTCTTACACGAACACCTAAACTTTCTGGATAGTATATATCCATCATCCAGAGTAAGGATGCATCGGGAAGCACCTGCCAGAACCCTTCTGAACTTGTAAGACCTGTAACCTCAATAGATTTGGATAAAGATTGAACAATTCCTATGCGAAAAACACCTTTTTCTAAAGTGGCAGAAGCGGATTTTTCTTCTTCCAACAATTTTTCTTTTGGAAGTGAAGGTAATGTAATAGTAACAGGTGGAGTAGTGGCTTTAGCCAATACTTGAAAAACTTCCTCTCTCTCTTTAATAAATTTTTCTAACGGTGTAATAGCAATTGCGGGTTCGGCAGAAGTAGAAACCTCTCCAATTGTCCTTCCTAATTTCTTCCTTATACCTGCATCTTCAATTTGTTCTTCGGATAAAATCTGCTCGCCCTGAAAATAAACTTCGGACACTTCACCTGTTTGTAGATTTTCAAAAATAACCCCTTTAAGAAACATATCTGATTTGTTTATGCTTTTTTCTGTCCATGTTTGCAATATCTTAAACTTATCTGTGGTTCCTGTTAATGAAGAATATGTTATTGTTGATGATACATCCGAAAATATCACAGGAACAATAACAAATAACATAAAGGAAATAATAGATATCACTTTGTTATACATTTTTCATTACCTACAGCCATTGTTTAATATTATAACTTATAACAAATTTAGCATTGAATTTATTTTATCCTGCTTAATATTTTATTTCTTAATATTTGAATATCACAGGCATCTGTTCTGCTATCATTATTAAAATCGGTTTTCATCGTTGAGTTAATACCCAAAACTGCATTCACCACCAAGTTCAAGTCATTATTATCAACCGTCCCAGAATTATCGACATCAAAGATATTTGGGGGAATAAAAATAAAGGGTTCTATTAACGGATAACTTACATCAAACCGCCCATAATAATCCGGCTCATTCATTGCATTACAAAAGGCATTTCCCCCCCAGAGTTGTCCAATAATTTGTTGAGTATTCTCTCGGAATAAGGGACAGCCAGATGAGCCGGCTTCTGTACTGCTAAGACTATAAATAACTTCGTGATATTTATCCAGTGGACGCAAATTGTCCCCGTTATATGATGGACTGCCTGTATCTGTCATACTACCGAAAGAAATTCGTTTATACGAACGACCCGGATGGTGTATCGCAACAACACCTGTCCCCACAGGAATGATAGCATTTGTAAATCCTAATTCTAAAACATTATTGGGTGGTGCATTTTTCATACGTAATAAAGACATATCTGTTCCATAGTATGTATCGGAGCCAATAAGGAAATCCGCTCCCCCTGTTGTTTTGGGGACACTTGTTATAGAAGGAACTATCCCTTTGCAATCCACTGTTTGATACATCCAGATGAACTCCAGAGTTTCCGCTGTGGATTGATTACTGACACAATGAAATGCAGTTAAAATTAACTGGGACAATTGTTCATCGTTACCATCATTCAAAAGACTGCCCGTGCAAAAAATAACACTCGGTTCGGCAACTCGAACTATTCCTACGACACCTTTGCTCAAAGTTTTCCACGGTTCATAACACATTACATCTTCATAACAGGTCCCCTGCATTTTCATTTCTTCTATCGGGTCTGTATATATGTATGCGTATTGGTCAATAGTTATTGGAACAGAAGAAAAAGAGGAACTCTCGGGCAAAACATAGAACAGGGTAACTTCGGATGAATAAATCAAAGGAGACCATATATCTTTATCACTTACCATAACAGGAATCACCTCATTATCCCCATTATTTCCCATAATGTAAAGATTATGCAAAGGGGGCAATAAATCCGTCAATACAAAATGAAGTTTTATTCCCATAGCATTTTCCGCAAAGAAATTCAAAGAGTAAATAGAATAACCATTGCCTTTTTCTTGAGTAAAATAAACGGGAGATGTCGTTCTAAAAAGAGTTAGAGGGACATCCATAGTAATCACTTTTCCTATCTCCAATAGCCCTTTTTCCTGCTCATTATTAATGCCTTCTTTATCAAAAAAGGTTGGAGTAGGAAGGTTGAATGTGTATTGAGAAGGCTTTAATTGCACATTGTTTACTGAAGCCGATAAATTTCCTATCTTCCCTTTTTTATATGACTTTTTTTGTATACCTCCCGTTGGGACATCTACAATATCCGAATTCCATTTCTTGGGAGTTAAATTCATTTCTCTTATTTTTTCTAAATCCAATTTATTTCCATGTTCATCAAAATAAACTTCTTCATCTATACCGGTTGCAATTTCATCCACCAAAAGACCATATACATACCCCTTTTTTGTATATTCAATCCATTGTAATTTTATCTGGAAAAGGTCTGTGGGATAACCTGCTTGTTCCAACCATTGAATAATATCTGCGGAAACAGTATTTTCCTGACCAAACGATATAGATATACTTAAAAAAAAGAGAAACAAACATGCAAAAGATAATTTATTTATCATTGTTTATAAAAACAACTCCAATCGATACACTTTAAATTAAATGTAGTTTTTCTATACTATAAGTTTACCCGAAAACAAGTATTTTTGGCTAATAAATCATTTTACAATACAGGAAATAAACCACATAATGTAATAGGGTTTCGTTATGAGAACCATTTGGTACTTAGTTTCACTGTTTTTCGTTTATTACAGTAGTGCCTTTTCTTTAGAGAATTCAAAGCCGTGTGTTCATGTCAATATAACCCAGAAAAACTATATTTCCGGCATGGATATTACATTCCCGAGTAGTGAAAATACCGGTTCCTGTATATGTTTGCATAACACGGTTGAGGACGCACAGATTATTAGAGAACTTCAAATATCTTTTGATACTAATCTTACTCATTCTGAATTTTCAAAAAACAAGAAATATATAGATATAAGGAAAATCGAAAATTTACACTTTAAGGTTATATCATGGAATGAAGAGATGGAATCCCCCACCGGGAAAGAAATTTGGAAATATTATTTTGTTCTGTTAAAGCCTTCCAGTCAGGTTCTTTTCTGGGTGGAGGGAGAAACAGAGATAAAATCGTGTATATTGAACGGAGCGGATATTACCAATCAAGATATTCCCATAATAGAGGGAAAAAATTCTCTATTATTTACAAGCAATAACAAAATACAATCATTGCTCACTCCTATATTTCCTGTAACCTTTGAAAAAATAAAAGAACCGAACAATATATATTGCATTAAGTCATCTAATTATACTCCGAACATTTTTGGATTTCTTCTAGGAATGGGAACAAACTTTACCCCATTTATTGAATTACACCCATCGGATATAGGACCGGAATATGGTGTTTTAATAGATATTATCTCTCGGAATCCCGCAATGCCCTCTTATAATGTTTTGCTTGCACCGGGCGATATTGTTACTACATATAACAAAAAAAGATTTGAATTCTGGGGTAAATCCTGCATAATAGAGCAAGAAAAAGGGGTATATAACATAATAGGTTTTATTGATACTCATGCGTTCACTTACAAAGATAAATTTAATCAATGGAGTATTGCCTTTTACACACCCTTAAATGGGTATTTACAATTAAATGGGAAACTGAACACTTTATTTAGTTCTTTGGTATATGGAGACCCTATAAACAGTGGGGGTAGGATTAAAGGATTATGCAAAATTGAAAACAATGATTACTTTGTTTTTGAGATTCCGTCATGTATTGAAAGTAGAATTCCTTTTCCGGAACAAATCATTTTAGAACTTACCGCTCCGAAAAGAAAATAATCCGTATTTCTAAGAAGCCCACCACTTTATTACCACAAAACCACCAATAAGTAAAATAGTAAATGTGACAACACACCAATCAAACCAACGGTCAATAAAATTTCGTATCTTCTCACCGAAAATAAATATCAAGGTGCTAACGAGAAAAAATCGAGCAGACCTTCCTATAGCAGAAGCAATCAAAAACATAGGGAAATTAATTGTGCATACACCCGCCGCAATAGTTATAACTTTGTAAGGAATAGGTGTAAAAGCAGCAACAAAAACTATCCAAAAATTATAATTTTCATATAGATTTTTTACATGCTCAAATGTTTCCGGTGTAAATCCGGGGACATAATTGAAAAAAAAGTCCTGAACCACCATCCATACACTATAACCAATTAAATAACCAAATACACCTCCCATAACTGAACCTATCGCACATAAAAACGCAAACCAGAATGATTTTAAACGATTTCCTATACAAAGAGCGATAAGCAGAACATCCGGCGGAATAGGAAAAAAACTTGATTCTGCAAAGGCTAATAGAAATAACGCAGATGCTCCATAAGGACTTTCAGCCCAACTCAAAACCCAGTCATACAGCCTTCGTAACAATTTCATAAAATACAGCCCTCATAAATAAAGGAAATTTAAAACATCAAAGTTCGATACGGGGGTCATAAAAGTAAGAGAGGGCAGAATGATTGGTAAAATCCCGTTGAAGAGGTGTAATACTAATTTGATTCTGCTCAATAGCCTCAAAATCTGTCCCCGGCTCCTCAATATGGGTTGGCTGGGCTCCCCCTATCCAGTAGTAAATTTGTCCACGCGGGTCATATCTTTTGATTATCTCATCCTGGTAATTTCTTCGACCCATTTTTGTTATGGCTACACCTTTTAATTCGGAATAAGGTAGGTCAGGAACATTTACATTTAACATAGTATCCGCAGGAAGACCATACTTCAAAATATAACGACCTAGTTTTACTGCAAAAATTCCAGCCGATTCAAAATGTTCCGGTTCATGGCTAACAATAGAAATTGAAAACGATGGAACTCCCAACAACATACCTTCAAATGCACCTGCTACCGTTCCAGAATAAGTAACATCATCTCCGAGATTTGCCCCCGCATTTATTCCAGCAATAATTAGAGAAGGCTTAACTCCTAATAAATCCCGAACCGCCAACATTACACAATCCGTAGGTGTTCCATCTACCATATGCCACTTTTCTTTTACAGGCGTTACGCGTAAAGGTTTTCGTAATGATACACCATGTCCCACTGCACTCTGTTCACGGTCAGGAGCGAAAACATATACATCTCCAATACTTTCCATCATCTCGGATAGATGCGATAAACCTTTCGCATGAATACCATCATCATTGGTCAATAAAATTATAGGTCTTGGCATGATACTTACCTTCTTCCAAAAATTATATTGTAATTAAAAGGAACTAAATCAAAGAATAATAGATAACAGTATAACATAAAATAAATTATAAAATCAAAATTAACCTGAACAAAATAATTTTAAAATAATAATAATTTGTTTTTTATATAAAACAAGATAAAAATAGTTAACAAATAAATTTTTATTTGCATTATTATTATATTAAAAACCTGGAATTTTTATGTCTAAAAAGTGTTACAATGTACAGGAAGTTTGAAACAAATATTTGGTTATATAGTATAATATATATAGAGACATAATTATAGATATTCTATAATTTTTTAGGCTTATTCGGAGTTTAATTAATGAGATTGTTGTTTGTAGATGATGACTCGAATTTAATTAACATATTTAAGAAATGGTCTTCTATTAAAGGTTATAATGCAGAGTTCGCCTATAACGGATCAGAAGTTCTTGAATTGGTAAAAAAAGAACATTTCGATATTATTTTGATGGATATAGATATGCCTATAATTGATGGTATCACCACTGCGGAAAAACTCAAGGAATTAAAACCTCAAGCAAAGGTTTTGATATTAACAGGCTTACATCCTAAACATTATCAAAAATTGCCTGACAATATTATTGATGTTTTATTAAAGCCTATCTCTCTATCTGAATTAAGTAAAAAATTATCTTATATAACAAATCCTCAATAGATATAAATTAAACATTCCTACCTATTTACTATATTTCTTCCTACCTTTGAATTCTTGTAATATATCGTTATAGTCCTTTAAAAACATGAATTTGACTTTTATTAATTCATTGCCTTATGTTATTTATATAAACATATTTTGTTATGAAAAAAATGTAAAATCGTTGAGTTTGTAAATAATATGAAGTAAGGATTATAACGGTTTAACATAGATATGTAAAAAGTAATCTCTAAACCTTAAGAAAGGGAATGCGTTCATGGCAGGCGCAAAAAAAGATTCAAAAATGAAGGAAAGAGTTGCTGTTTCTAAACAATCAAAAAAATTGGATGAAAACCTTAAAAAAAGAGGAAGACCTAAAAAAGAGGAGATAACAGCACCGATGAAAGCACAACCTATGAAAAGAAAAAGAGGAAGACCCCCTGTAGAGAAATCTGAAGAAATATCAACTGAAGCGAAGCAAGAAAGCAAGAGACATGGTCGTGGGGAGAAAATGCTATCGCGAGAATTTTTATTTGATTTAGTCATGTTTATTAAGGAAGCAGTAGAGCCTGTTGCTCGCTCACTTAAAGGTAAGGATATTGTGCATGTAGCACCAACAGGAGACCCAACTTTTGCAATAGACCAGATTGCAGAAAAAGCGTTATTATCTTTTTTAAGAGCATCCAAACAACCCATTGCTTATTACTCTGAGGATACAGGATATTCAACTTACGCCCGTGTACCGAAATATCTTTTAATTGTTGACCCTATTGATGGTACACGTTCCGCTAAAAATGGATTTGAATGGTGCACCGTGTCTGTTGCAAGTACTCGTGTCATTGAACGACCTACTTACAAAGACCTTGATAATGCATGTATAGCAGAAATAATGAATGACCGTATCTTCTATGCAGAAAGAGGAGAAGGGACTTCCATTATAAGTGGTGATGCCAAAAAACGCCCCAAACTTTCAAACAATACAGATATTGAAACATTAAACTGGTCATTGACTATACCCGGAAGACCTTCCTATCTTATTTTCAATGCAGCAGGTAAATTAATTGACCTTAGCAGTTTACGAGGTGGTTTCTTCACCTGTAATAGCAGTTCCTATAGTTTAACCCGGTTAGTTACGGGGCAATTAGATGCTTGTGTAGATATTTCCGTTCGATTCTTTAAAGAGTTTCCAGAAGGAACACGGGATATGTTCCTTAAATCCGGGAAAGGTTCTATTATTGGGCCTGCCCCATATGATTTATGCCCCGCTTTATTAGTGGCACAGGAAGCAGGATGTGTGTTTACAAATACAGAAGGCGATAATTTTGATAATGTATTGCTTTTAGATACGCATCCAGAAAATTATCAAACACTTATTGCCGCTTCCAACTCTGAGTTGCATGATTATTTATTAGAATTTTTCAATGAACGCATTGAACAAGTAATCAGTGTTTTAAGGAAAAAGAAATCAGCCAGTTAATAAAAAAACATAGGAAGTTCCCAAAAAACGAGATATTCTCCTATTGAGGAATGGAACAAACAAAACCGATACATACGGATTTATTATAGGGGTAACACTGACATTTTGTATGTGTTTCTTAACCATAAAATTATGTAAATTAACATAAAGTAAAGAAGGAAATTTTGATTTATGGGACATGGATAATAAAATTCAAAGTTAGTCAAAGGAACAGGTAAACAAGATGTTATTTTACTATGGATAGGGAAATCATGAGGTTCTGTGAAATGTTAAGCAGATTTTAAACGATATACGAATTATTAACGCTTTCAAAACATGCGATACTGTTTATTCTATTCCATGCTTGTTCAAAGGTTTTTATTCGGAAAATAGATATTTTTTATGATTTATTGGAGATAATACCTGCGATTTGGTATAATATAGGTTTACATAGGTACTTTGGGGAATATAAATTAGGCATAAGAGAAAGGTTATTATGTTTATAGCCCAACGGTTAGAAAAGATACCCCCTTATTTATTTATGACATTACGGAACAAAATTAATGAAGCTAAAGCCCGTGGAGTAAAGGTCATCAGTTTAGCCATTGGTGACCCTGTTGACCCGACACCGACACCGGTCATTGATGAACTATGCAGAACTGCCTATGACCCGGAGAATCATCGTTATCCGACAGATGAAGAATGGGGGATGCGTACATTACGCGAAGCCATTGCGAATTGGTATCATCGTCGTTATGGAGTTACATTGGACCCAGGCAAAGAAATTGTGGCTCTTATCGGTTCCAAAGAAGGTTGCCACCATTTCGCTCTGGCAGTAGTTGACCCTGGGGATAAAGTACTGGTAACAGACCCAGGCTATCCCGGATATAAACCTAGTATCTGGTTTGCAGGAGGAGAACCCGTTCCCGTTCCCGCAACAGCAAAGAGCAATTTTCTCCCTGCTTTAGCAGATATTCCCACAGAAATTGCGAAGCAAGCAAAGGCTTTTTACTTAAATTATCCGAATAATCCCACAGGTGCAATTGCTACGAAAGAATTCCTGAACGAACTGGTAGAGTTTTGTAAATCATGGAATATTGCGGTTTGTTATGATAATCCTTACAGTGAAGTTGTTTTTGAAGGGGAACGGTTGAGTTTCCTTTCCGTTCAGGGGGCAAAAGATATTGGGGTTGAGCTCAATTCCTTATCAAAGCCTTTTAATATGACTGGCTGGCGGATTGGAATGGCCTGTGGGAATGCGGAAATAATAAAAGGGATTGCAACAATCAAAGCGAACACAGACTCCGGTATCTTTAATGCAATCCAATATGCGGGGATTAAAGCATTAAATGATTGCGATGATTTTACAGAAAAAATGTTGGAAGTTTATCGCCATCGTCGGGAAAAGTTATTATCCGCATTAAAAGAATTAAACTGGGAAATACCTGCAAGCAAAGGGACTTTCTATCTCTGGGCTCCGGTTCCTTCCGGGTTTACTTCCGCAGAGTTTTGTGAATTTATTTTTGAAAAATGTGCCATTGTCCTGGCTCCGGGTAGTGCTTATGGACAATATGGAGAAGGTTATGTCCGTTTTTCTCTTACGGTCAAGGAAGAGCAACTTGATGAAGCCATAGAGCGGTTACTGCAACATTTGAAAGGTGTTTCGTTTCAATAATAAATCATAGCGTTCAAAACGATATTATCGTTTTGTTTATATAAATTATGTATGAAAACTGATGAGTGTCTATCATTATATAAAAAGGTAGTAAGTTTTATGCCTATTTTTGGTAAAGAAATTCCTGAATCGCAAATATGTATTATTCGCAAAAAAACAACGAAATATGATGTGCTGGATACACTCATTGACACAATGAAAAAGAATTCAGCCATAACAAATCATGAGCTGTTCAAGAAAGCCGTATTTGACCGGGAGGAAATTACCAGCACGGGAATTGGTGGGGGTATTGCCATACCTCATGTTCGCATGGATGAGGTAAAAGAAATTACCATAGGCGTGGCAATAGTTCCTGAAGGTGTCGATTTTGATTCGATTGACAACCAACCCGTTCATCTGGTCGTATTATTTGCTACACCCAAAAACAAAGATAAGGAATATCTTCAATTAGTAGCCAAAGTTATGCAATCTCTCAGAGATGAGAACCTTTATCAACGGCTTATTAAATGTCAAACACCGCATCAAGTAGCCCTTTGCTTAAATACCGATTAATCAAGAATAGCATTATAACATTCGACTCATGATTTGATTTATAAAATCTTCAATATTATCATTTGAAATATCATATTGCTTGATAATCTGTTCTATAACTGTTCGTTTTTTTATATCCAATCTTTCCGAAAGACTCTCGAAAAACCCCATACGCCTGCCCACTTGAAATATTCGTTTTTCACACCCCGGCAGGTTTATAAACTCATTGAGAATAGCTATCATTTTTTTCTTATCCTCTGGAAGTTTGCCTTCAAGTTCGGGTAGTAAATTGAGGATATGGTCGCTCTTAATGTAAGAAGATATTCCTTCAAGATGTTCAATAAAACACAATAATTCATAAGCAATTTCTTCATCGGTGCATTTTTTGAAATTACCTGACACCCATTCTTCGTAAAGGGGTGTGTTTGCAGGAATGGCTAATGTTCTAATCCGAATAAATGTAGGATTGATTTGATTTAAAGTATCCGCACTCTCAATAGCATGTTCTTTCCAGAGTTCTTTACCCCCTAATCCGGGCATATAGTATTCCGACAATTCAATTCCTGCCTTTATTACTTTCTGTCCTGCTTCGATATGCTGTTCTTTTGTTACTCCTTTTTTCATAAACTTCAAAACTGTATCAGAACCTGATTCCAATCCGATATGTATTCTATTTAATCCCTGTTCTCTCAACCGTATTAACTCTTCTATCGATTTTTTATATATCGTTTGTGCTCGTGCATAACTGGTAATCCGCTGGATACCGGGGAAACATTGCACAAGTTTGTTCAAAATCGTTACTAATTTTTCAGTAGGAAGAACAAGGGAATTCGCATCTTGAAGAAATACAGAATGCATACCTGTTGAATACCAGTTAATCGCACAAATGAACGCCTGTGGGTCAATCCCTGTATCCTTCAAAATTCGGTTTAATGTAATTTCATCAATAGCATATACATCTCCACCAAATCTTAAATGAATTAACGATATACTTCTGGCTATTTGTTCTATATCTTTTAATACATGTTCTAAAGGACGGACAGAAAAATGACTCTCCTTATAAACGGGACAAAATGAACACCGATTCCACGGGCAATTTCTCGTTATACGGATAAGCAAACTAAAAGATTCACTCGGAGGACGAATGGGTCCTTGTTCAAAACCACGATATAGTTCTTCAGATTCTTTAACCATTCGAACTTTTTCTACATTATCTTTTATTCTCAGAACTTATAACGAAAAGATTAACAAAAATAGGTTCATAAGTTCATCCCAAATTATAGTTTTACCTTTTAACTTTTTACTTTCTATTTTTGTTATACTTCTTTTCTATTTATCCCCGGGTCAAAACAAAAACAGGAGTCTATAAGTATGGCAAAAATTATAGGTTATGGTAAAGAACAGGAGTTACCCGATGGTTCTCCCATAATTCACGCATGCGAACAACTAGGGGTCCCTTTTGGTTGTCGAGCAGGACAGTGTGGCACATGTATTATTACCATAGAGGAAGGGATGGAAAATCTAGAACCTAAAAATTATCTGGAGGAGGATATGGGGTTAGGAGAGAATCAGCGATTAGCATGTCAGACCCGAATTCGTTCCGGTGTAGTGGTTATTCGTTGGTAAAAATTTCCGGATTAACATTGAAATTAATTTATACTTTCAGAACTATCTTGTTTCGTTTCTTCAATCTTTTCTTTTGTCAGGCAACGATTTCGGCTATAGAAATCAACGAACAAATCCGGAAGGCGTTTAAATATAGAACTACCGTTCAAATAATAAAAAACAACAATTGTAAGTAAAAACAACCAGAAAAAAACTTTCATGGACAATAAGGCATAAATGACATTTCGATATTGGGGAATATTCTTATAAAGGTCAAAATCGGGACGAAGGGGTAAAAAAGCAATAAAAGCCATCAACCCAATTTGAATCGCCTTCATCATACTTTCTAATCGGGATAGAGATATTTCTTTACAGCGACAATAAATAAAATACATATAATAAATAGTTAACATACAGGTAATTATCCACGGGGAGTTAACCATAGCTTTCCAAACGGTGACACCACTTATAACCCGAAGGAAATTAAATGTATCCTCTGGGGATGCTCCCAATACAAAGAAGCCATACCATAATAATATATTTAATAAACGAAAAATAATTTCTATCACCTATGACTTCCTTTTTCTTACTCCTGAAAAAAATCTATTTTAGCAACAAAAGTATTATAATATACTAATGTTTAGTCTCTGTATTATAGAATTAAAAGGAAACAAAATGTCTAATCGAATGAGAAATGTTTTGACTATGTATAACAAGCTGAGGATAAGTATCCCTTTCTACATAGCAGTTATTTTTATTTTGTTGACATTTGTATTAGAAGCAAGGTCGGAGAAAGAAAAACGACCTTTCGTCGTTATCTGTCCTGCTACGGGAATGGTTGATGATGGGATGAAGGTAATCATAAAAAGGGCAGTATCCATAGCCAATAAAGGAGCAGAAGGGTTTATATTAGAGGTAGATACGCCCGGTGGACTTGTAGATTCCGCTGTAGATATAACAAATATTTTGCTGGAAGCCAGATGTCCAACGGTAGCATATATCCACGGAATGGGTGCCATTTCTGCCGGAGCATTAATTTCTTATGCCTGTAAATATATCGTTATGGCACCGGGCTCAAATATCGGGGCTTCTGCCCCTATCGTTATGGGAGAAGCACAACCTTCGGAAGAGTTTAATGAGAAAACAAAATCGTATCTCCGTTCCCGTTACCGTTCACTGGCAGAAGTAAATAGACATGACCCTCTTCTGGCTGAAGCAATGGTGGACTCAAAAATTGAAGTTTGGGGTATCCGCACACCTGAAAATACTTTTCAGTTCTTCCGCAGTGAAGAAGAGGCAAAATCCGCTTTGCAAAAATATAATCGAAACAATAATTCTGAGGATAAATCTCAAACACAAAGGTTACCCAATCAAGATGACCTGGTAAAATTGCCCAATCCCTTCGTATTTGCTTCTTATGAATATCTCAATTCAAATATGGGGCAAAGATACAATATTGTAAACACAAATAATGATTCTCAAGAATCTCAATACACCTCTTCTCCAATAGTCAAAAAAATCTGTAGAGAGGGAGAATTGCTTACTCTAACATCAAAAGAAGCCTTAGACTACGGGCTTGCCTGTACTACTGTTGGAAATATAGAGGAATTGCTCAGATATTTCCACTGGGAAAATTGTGAAAAAATTCAAATTGAGCCTACCTGGGGAGAACGAGTATTTAAATTTTTAGTAAACCCTATTGTTGCCGGATTATTGCTTCTGCTGGGAATCGGGGGATTGTATATGGAAATGAAAACGCCGGGTTTCGGGTTGCCCGGCACCATCGGATTGATATGTCTGGCTCTATTTTTCGGGGCACATCTTGTCATTGGTCTCGCGAACTGGGCTGACCTTTTATTACTTCTTACAGGTCTAATCCTTTTAGGTATAGAAATTTTCTTAATACCCGGGTTTGGACTAACCGGAATAGCAGGTTTGACCTGTATTATGATTGGGATATATCTTTCCCTAACACGCGTGGTAGTTCCAGAATACCCATGGGATTTTGAACGCCTGGACAAAGCCGGACAAACTCTTACAATTGCCCTTATTTCTTTTCTAATATTAGCATGGTTACTATGGAAATATCTTCCCAATTCCGTTTATTTTCAAAGAGTTATGTTATCCCATGCAGAAAATGTTGAGACAGGATATGTTGTGCAAAGTGCAAATGATATTCAAAAATGGATTGGCTCCGTCGGAATCGCAGAAACCGTTCTGCGACCCGCAGGAAAAGGACGGTTTCAAGGGACTTCATTGGATGTGGTATCTGTAGGTGATTATATTGAAGCAGGGACAAAAATTCGTATTGTTGAGGTACATGGGAATAGATATGTAGTCATACCTGAAAAAGAAGATAAGGAAGTGAACTCATGAATGAACTAAAAATTATCGTACCAATGTTAAAACAATTATTAAAAGAAATGGAGATAGTATCCTCACAAGGGTCGGGATATTACACCTGTGTTCCTTTCTTAAAAAGATATAACAAATTATTACAGGAGGCACAACGAATTTTCTTACAATCCAATGCTGTATCCGTAATCAATACTTTTGAGGTATTACCTGAAACAGACCCTAAAGACCCCAGCGAAAAAAGTAAAGTTCTACTGAGTATACGAGTTGAGACCTCGCAGTTAATTACCTTACTTGAAACAGTCACCCAGCAGGAGGAACATAAAATATGATATGGTGGGCTTTCTTATTATTTCTATGTGGTGTTATACTCATTTTAGCAGAGTTCATCGTTCCCGGAGGAATTTGCGGGACATTTGGTTTTATTATGTTATTGGGAAGTACAGCCCTTGGAGGATATTACTACCCGGATTACTTAATACACATTATTATTTTTGAATTTTTGGGGTTTGTGGGTTCTATTGGTGCAGGATTTTATTTAATAACAAAAACATCTGCAGGGCAAAAATTGGTCATGTCTGAAAGCCAAACCGTGGATAAAGGATATGTGAGTATTCAATTTGACCCTTCGTTAGTGGGGAAAACAGGGAAGGTAATTTCGCCTTTAAGACCTGCAGGTATTATAGAGGTAGATGGCAAAAGAGTTGATGCGGTATCTTCGGGTATGTTCATTGAGTTAGGGGCTATTGTTAAAATTATTGATATACAAGGTCCGCGTATCGTTGTCGAAGAATACAAAAATAATGAAAATTCATAGTTATATTGTATAATAGATTTAACAAACAACAAAGAGAATTAACGAAAAGGAGATAATTATGTTTAATCCTGTAATTGCTGTATTTTTACTTATTTTATTGGTAATTGCCCTTATATTCGTGGCCGTAGTAGTGTCTTTCTTCCGTTTATGGATACGAGCTGCTTTGTCAAAAGCACATGTATCTATCTGGAGTTTAATTGGCATGACTTTACGAAAGGTAAATCCACAGGTTATTGTGGATAGCCGTATCATGGCAGTAAAAGCGGGACTCAATATAACTACGGATGAACTTGAAACGCATTATCTCGCTGGTGGAAATGTCCTTCGTGTTGTGCAGGCTCTTATTGCTGCAAATAAAGCCAATATTCCATTAACCTTTCAGAAAGCGACGGCAATAGACCTTGCGGGTCGTGATGTTTTAGAAGCGGTAAAGACTTCGGTTCGTCCTAAAGTAATTGATTGTCCTGACCCCGCAAAGGGACCTGCAACTGTTGCCGCAGTTGCTATGGATGGAATTCAGTTAAAAGCCAAAGCCCGTGTTACCGTTCGGACGAATATTGAAAGGTTGGTCGGTGGAGCGTCAGAGGAAACCATTATTGCTCGTGTAGGGGAAGGTATTGTAACTACAATCGGTTCCGCACCCACTCATAAAAAAGTGCTCGAAAATCCCGACTCCATTTCAAAAACAGTTCTTGCCCGAGGATTAGACGCAGGAACTGCTTTCGAAATTTTATCCATTGATATTGCAGATGTAGATGTTGGAGAAAATATCGGGGCACAACTCCAGATTGCACAAGCAGAAGCGGACAAACAAATCGCTCAAGCACGAGCTGAAGAAAGACGGGCTATGGCTTTAGCACGCGAAGCGGAAATGCAGGCTTTAGTTATGGAAATGCGTTCAAAGGTTGTCGAAGCAGAAGCAGAAATTCCAAAAGCCATCGCAGAAGCATTTCGGAGTGGAAATCTCGGTATCATGGATTATTACAGGATGAAAAATATTCTCGCCGATACTGATATGAGGGATGCCATTTCTAAATTAGCACCTTCACAATCTCCCACGCAACAACCTAAAGGTCCTGAAAAAACTAGTCAGTCCTGAGAACGCTCAAAAATAAAAGGGTATTTAAGTATGAAATTTGATGACCTGCTTGGTTTAATCATTTTTTTAGGGATAGTAATTATTTCTTCAATATTCCGTGGGCTAAAGGAAATGAAGAGAAAAGATATGGAGAAAACAACGAAACCATCTCCCTCACCTACGGAAGGAAAATTTAAAGAACCTGAACGAAATCTTCCCAGACGGAAAGTAATAATTCGCAAAGAAACGAAACCTATTTCCTCTGCCCCCCCTGTTTTTATTCCTTTTCCAGAGACCGTAGAATCGAAAGAAGATATGTTTGAAAAGATGGAAGAAGGGGAAAAACAGGTTCTCACTCAATTAGATACGAAGAATTATGAAGAACCACTGCGTAAAGAAAAACCTCCCGTTATTTTCCCGAAAAAAGATAAAGACCTAATCAAAATTACTCCAAAAACACAGATTAACAAAGAACAGTCTGCCATTCCAAAGGTACAAAAAGTGACATTCTCTGCTCCCATGGCACGTGCTTCTACTATTCCACAATATCATTCTTCCATTTCCTTGAAAGGGAATATAGGAACTATTCCGAAATTACAGTGGGCTTTTATTATGATGGAAGTTTTAAGTCCGCCTAAAGCACTACAGGATGAATAGGATTACTTAGATTTGTCCGAAAACATCGTGTTTTGCCTTAATTCCATTCGCATTAGTGTTATGTGAGTAGGTTTGCCGTCCAATATGGTAATACGGAAAGGTCCTGCAATAAGCACTTCTCCCTTTTGGGGTATTCTCTGGATTGTTTTTATTAACCATCCCCCAATTGTTTCGACCTCTTCATCTATTAAATCTATACCTGTTATTTCTCGAAATTCTTCAAGAGAAGTCCGAGCCCGAACAATATAATCACCGGGTCCCATTCGTCGAATTGGTAGTTCCTCTTGGTCATGTTCATCACAAATTTCTCCAAAGATTTCTTCTAAAATATCCTCAAGGGTAATTAAGCCGGCTGTTCCACCATATTCATCTACTACAATTGCCATCGTTTGATGCTGTTGTCGCATCTGTTTAAGAATTTCGTCTAAGGGTGTAGCATCAGTAATAAATAGTACCGGGCGGAGAAATCGCTTTATATCTTGATTTTCTCTATCTTTATCCTTAATTAAGTCAAATGCTTTTATAATCCCTATAATATGGTCTATATTTTCTTCATAAACCGGAATACGGGTATAACGATTTTCTCGAAATACCTGTATTACCTCATCACGATTGGAAGAACTCGCCACCGCACAAATATCAATGCGGGGAACCATAATCTCTTTGGCTACTTTTTGTTGTAAGTCAAAGACGGAATGAATCAGGTCCCGTTCCTCCTCATGAATACCTCCATGTTCTGTTCCTTGTTCTACCAGTCTCTTCATATCTTCTGGGGAACGCATCAGTGATTTAAGAGAAACAAACCAGTGATTGGAACCTAATGTTTTTGAATAAAACCAAACAATTGGGATAGAAAGAGGTTTGAACAGAAAATCAAAAGCTACTATCACGGGGACAAAGAAATGGCATAAGGTGTTGGAATGGACACGAAATATGGTTTTCGGCAGAATCTCTCCGAAATATAAAATCACACCTGTCGCAATTAATAAAGACAGGAAAGGGTTCCCCATTAATTCTGTCAGGGCAATAGATGCGATAACAATCGAGAAATTCGTTCCTAACAATAACACAATAAGCAATTGGTCGGGGCTATGTAAGTATTTAAGTAATATATAGGCTCTTCGGGAATTGTTTTTCTCAGATAGATTTTTTACGCGTATAGGATTTAATGAAATAAAACCCGTTTCATACCCTGCAAAAAATGCGGAAGAGAGAACGCCTCCAATAAATATTATTAATAATTCCAGGGGTGATGGATTCATAGTTCTTCTCCTCCGTATTCCTCATCAGCAGGGGTCTCTTTTGTCTTTTCAATCTTTAATCTTACTTGAGCAATTCGTTTTCCATCCATCTTTTCCACTGTAAATTGTAATGGACCCACAATGAGGGAATCTCCCTGACACATTAGATTCTCATTTTGTTTTAATAAATATCCGGCGATAGTTGTATGTTCAGGGTCGTCCAGAGAAACATGTATTAATTCTTCTAATTCAGAGATAGGCATTTTCCCATCCAATATATATTCTTCTTCGTTAATTTTTGTATAAAGAATCTCTTCCTCACTTTCATCATCGGATATTTCTCCGACAATGGCGCTCAATGCATCGTGTAAGGTAACCAGACCTGCCGTTCCACCATACTCATCCACAACAATAGCAAGATGTGTATTCAATTTTTGTGCTGTTTTGATAGATTCAGAAATTGCCATGATATCGGGAATAAAAAGGGCTTTTCTCCCTATTGGCTTAACGGGTTGTTTCCATAATTTCCTTTCAATATAATCCAATAAATCTTTCGCATATAGAACACCGACAATATGGTCCAGATTTTCATGATATATGGGCATTCGGGAATACTCATGTTCACAAAAGATTTCCCACGCTTCCGCAACAGTTGCATCATCCGGAATAGCAACAATTTCTGTTCTTGGGATAAGTATCCTTTTTACAGGTTCATCACGAAATTCCAAAATCCCCCGTATCATCTTTCGTTCATCTTCTGCAATTACATCGGACAGTCCTTCCTCCTGAACAAGAAGTTTCAATTCATCATCTGTAACCCAGGGAGATGGCGGAATGGAACTAAACCGAGTAATACGGAAAGTAAGACCAATAGAGGAAAGGAGTAATTTGCGAATGGGAGTAAATAATGTATGAATGATGTACACAAGAAACACCACAGAACGGGCATAACTTTCCACATACCGTGAAGCCAATAATTTTGGAGTTACTTCTCCTCCAAAAATAAGTATAAAGGTTGAAAAGAGACAAGACAATGTGTATGAAATGAGCGGTGAGGCTATTGAAGTGGGCAATAACTGAGTGATAATGTATTTTTCCAAACGACTCCCAAAAGCAATGCTTAACCCAATATTTACAATTGCATTCCCCATTAAAATCGAAGTAAGCAGGTCTGGCGGAGATGTCATTAACTGTGCAATTAATTTATCACGGAAATAGGAACTCTTTTGCATCGATTTTAGTTGCGTTCCGCGAATAGCAAAAAAAGCCATCTCCGTAGCGGAAAAAAAAGCAGAAGAGCAGAGCAGGCATAAAGAAAGTATCAAAATATGGACCGGGAAGTAATCCTGTAATTTCTCCACCGTTTCAATTTGAAAAGCGTAACTGCCATTTTGACACAAGATTAAGAAAAGAAATACCGATACCCATATGAATAAATATAATAAATATTTAAATCTAAAAATACTTTGTCTCTGAAATGCTTTCTTGTTCGTCTGCTCTTTCTTTTTGTTTTCTCTATCAATATCCATTTCAGTTTATTATATCGTTTACCTTCCTCTTTTTTCTATTTTTGTAGGATATTTAATCCACGCAAAATTTAAATCAATATTTAGATACTTTGCCTGCTTTTTCATCATCTCCTTTCGTTGTTGAGTAGTGTCATGGACATATCCTAATAGGTGTAATAAGGCATGACAAAATAGCAAATATATTTCCTGCTTTGCCTTTTCGGGATTATCCGCATATTTATTAAAGACTGTTTCCAGAGAGATAACAATTTCACCGAGACATGAAACCTCTCCGACCGGGAAATTTTTAGGAACTGAAAAGGAAAGAACATCTGTGGGCGTATCTTTTTTTCGATATATTTTATTAAGGTTTTGAATAAATTCATCATCACAGAACACAAGACTTAATTCATAATCCTTTTTTTCAAAGCCTTCTTCCTCTAAAATTTTTTCAGCAATTTTTTTTAACCGTATGGGACTATATGCTTTCTTATGTAAAGACAGGTTTACTACTTTGATATGAATCATTTGTTTATTCCCCCGATATTGTTGGTTTGTCGGATAGGACCTCCGACTCTTCTCTGGGATTATTCCGCTGAACGATTGTAGAGACATGTTCATCAGCAATTTGATTGTTGGGGTATGAAGGTCGGAGATGAAGTAGGGAAGACAGGACCCGGGATACTTCCTCAATAATGATATTCAACTGACGCAGTGTCAGGTCACATTCATCAAACTGCCCGTCATTTGCACGTTCGGTTACAATACGGTCTACCATCATACGAATTCTTTCAGGATTGGGATTTTTAATGGAACGAACAGCAGATTCTGCAGCGTCGCAAATCATAATAATTGCATACTCAGGCTTTTGAGGTTTCGGTCCGGGATAACGGTAATCCTGTTCATTTACATCACCGAACTTCTGTTGTTCTAAAGCCAAATGATAGAAGTAACTAATACGAAAAGTGCCATGGTGTTGGGCAATCGCTTCAATAATGGGTTTTGGTAAACGGTATTCTTGAGCCAATTTAATTCCCTCTGTAACATGCGAAAGGATAATTCGGACACTATTCCTCGGCGAAAGTGTATCATGGATATTATTGCCATTTTGATTTTCATAAAAATATTCAGAACGATTCATTTTTCCAATGTCATGATAATAAGCACAAACACGAGCAAGTAATCCGTTGGCTTCTATCGCATCTGCAGCGGATTCGGCTAATTGCCCTAAAATGAGACTATGAGAATAGGTTGCTGGTGCCTGAACTGCCAGTTTTTTTAGAATGGCATTATTCAGGTCAGAATACTCTAACAATTGAAAATCTGTTACTATGCCGAATAATCGTTCTAAAAATGGAAGAATTCCTGGAACAAGTAAAATACATAAACTTCCATTTATCCCCAGAAGGAATAGTCTCCGAATAGTAGTTTCACTAATTAGTGTATCCGTAGTTAATGTAATTGCCAGAAGAGCAAGAAAACCTACAATAACGCCACTTAATGAAGCAGATGTTATATCTCTTCTTTTGCGGACACGATAAATTGAAAAAACGGCTCCCATAGTCATGGCGAGGTCAAAAATAAGAAGTCTCCAATCATAACGAAATAGGATGGATAACATTACGCATGTAATAAAAGACAGAAAAGCAGATAACCGCATTTGCACTAATATAGCAAACAATATCCCTACAATGGTTACTGGAATAGCGAAGCCTGTGGCGTCAAAATATTGCATGCCACGACCTAAAATAAGAATCCCCACCATAAGAAGTAAAGCGAGATACCATAGAGTTTCAATTGAGGGTTCGCCCTTATGTTCCCAGAGGCAAATAGCACGATAAAGACTTAAAAAAGCCAGCGAAGCAAGTATTAAATGAGCCACAAAAGAAAAAATCCATCGCGACGTTTTCCCCTGACTCTGTTCTAAAAGTTTTAAGTACGTTTTCGCATCAGAACGGGATTCTAATGTCCAGCGTTTTCCCCGTTCCTGAATTATCTCTCCTACGGCAATTTCTTTCATAATAGGAGTAACAGATTCCGCAGTCCGTTCACGAACAATTTCAGTAGATACCGGGTCGTATTGTAATGTTTCTGTAACGAGGTCGCTGACTGTGTATAAAATAGTTTCATATATCTTAACCCAATCAAACGATGTTATATTTTGTTTTGTTATTTTGCGAACTTCCTCTTGAATACGAGGTTTTAACTTTTCTTCTATGGCATATTTGACATCCGGTATGGTTCGTAATTCAATCTCTTCACTGGTTTTCTGGTCAGAAGCAGGACTTCCTCTGACGACAATTACCTTTAGCCCTGCGGTCTGTTGTTCTTTGTTTGAAATTATTCCTTCATTTAATACATAACTGAGACTGTCTTCAGCAATTTTCCGCATTGCATTGAATAATGGAAAGGACGGATTTGCCGGTGCAGGCATTCCATCGTTCGGAATAATAGGATTGAGTTCATTAGATAGGGTATTTATTCTATTTTGAATCTCTGTATCAATATCCGCAAGGACCCACATTACCAATTTTTCACTTTCAATATCCTGACTCCATTGAAAAGAAGGATAGGCTTTGTTAAATTCGTTCTGGGCGTAGGAAAGGACCTGGGATAAATCGAACAGGTCTGAATTTTTCTTCTGATGAAAATAATTCTCCAATATCCGTGTACGTATTTCCTGAAACTGCGAGATTCTTTGTTGTAGGGTTTGAATTTGTCCTTGCACTTTTTCCTGTTCAACACGGTAATGAGGTGGAACTTTTATCCGTGCTTGATTTTTGGCTTCCTGGGTCGCTTTAACATCTTCCGTCTGGAAACTAAAATCAGCCCGGAGTTCCTGTCGTGCTACGATTTCACGGTCTACCTCTTCCGGTGTCAATGTCTCGCGATTTACTGGGGTAGTAATAAGGAAAGCAGAGAGAATTGTAGCGACAATACCCGTCAAAAGAATATGTGCATTAAGGAACCGCTTCCTTTGCAATCCTTTTGTTTCGGAAATTATTTTTGATGACGGGAACCCAATTTTTCGTTGAGTCCCGGAATTTTCGCTCATAGCCTATGCTCACTCCGTTTTTCATCGGACTGGAGTTGCGTAGCATCGGGATTGGATAACCTGCCATGCGATTCATAAGCGTCAATAATTCTCTGTACTAAGGGATGCCGAACTACATCACGCTTCGTTAGGTGGACGATACCTATTCCTGGAATCCCTTCAAGAATTCGACGACTTTCCACCAGTCCAGATGTTTTCCCTTTTGGCAAATCAATCTGCGTTATATCGCCTGTAATGATAGCACGTGAACCCTCACCCAAACGTGTCAGGAACATAAGCATCTGGTCACTCGTTGTATTCTGGGCTTCATCCAATATCACAAAGGCATGGTCCAGTGAACGACCTCTCATAAAAGCCAATGGAGCCACTTCAATCCGTTCCTGTTCTATCCATCGCTGAACCCGTTCAAAATCCACCATTGAATACAAAGCATCGTAGAGAGGTCGTAAATAGGGATGGACTTTTTCTTCTAAGGCTCCGGGTAAATAACCCAGATTTTCACCTGCTTCCACCGCAGGTCGGGTTAAAACCAATCTCCGCACTTGTTTGTTGAGTAAAGCAGACACTGCCGAAGCCATCGCAAGATAGGTCTTCCCGGTACCCGCAGGACCTATTACAAAGGTCATTTCGCACTGCTGAACAGTTTCCAGATATTCTACCTGTCCTTTTGAACGAGGTTGAACTTTTATTTCGGGTCTTAGTCCCGGAACGGAAAGTTTTGCAGTTTGTATTTCAGATGTTTCGGCTATTGCAACCTTATTTTTCATATCCGGATAATCTTCCAGTGCAAGGTCAAAATCAGCAGGGGTTGGAGTATATCCTTTACGAACGGCATACAACAAATGATTCAGTATATCGCTTACTTTGCGGGCTTCTGTATATTCACCAATTAAAAGGACCTTTCCTCCACGGTCAATCACCTGTACTCGCGTTTGGTCGCATACGCGTTTGCGAATTTCACCGTTTACCCCCAATAATTTAATCAATTCATCATGATTGTGAATTACAATTTCATGGGTCGAAATTGTTTCTCTCTTTAATCGTATCTTACTCATGCCCGATTATTATTAAGAACTCCTTTATCATCGTTCTTCCAGCCTTAGAATCTTTTCACCCGGGTAAACCCAGCCTTTATTCTTACGCACCGATTCTTCCTGTTTTAACTGGTCTGCTTTAAGCCGTTCTATTTCTTTTTCTAAAGAACTCTTTTGCTCCACCAAATCACGAATTTGTTGAACTAATTGTTGAAATTGAACTTCTGCTTGTTTTACTTGTTTATAACGATTAGCAATATCACGATGGACAAAATAGGTATACGCAAAAGCACATGCCACTGTTAAAACTAATATAAAACGCAGTATCTGCTTTAATCTTTGCATTTACTTGCGTCACATGCTCCTGTATTTATTATTAATATTATACATCATCTATTTATATATTATACACTAAAAATGAGTATATATACGAATTTATTTCAAAGGAGCAAAGGCTTTTATACCTAAATATTCAGATTGACTTCCTAATTCTTCTTCGATTCTCAATAACTGATTGTATTTTGCGATACGATCACTCCGAGAAGTGGAACCGGTTTTAATCTGTCCTGCATTTATGGCTACTGCAACATCTGCTATCGTGGCGTCTTCTGTTTCTCCACTTCTGTGAGAAATAACTGTGGTATATCCAGCACGATGTGCCATCTGACAGGTTTCCAACGTTTCTGTTAATGTGCCAATCTGATTTAATTTAATTAATATAGAGTTGGCAACACCTTCTTTTATACCACGAGACAAATATTTGGGATTGGTTACAAAAATATCATCACCTACAAGTTGTATCTTATCCCCTAACTTTTCTGTAAGTTTCTTCCAGCCTGTCCAATCGTTCTCATCTAGACCGTCTTCGATACTTATGATAGGATAGGTTCTTGCCCATTCTATCCAGAAATTAACCATATCATCTGTGGTATTTTCTTTCTTTGCTTCCGATTTAAGGATATATTTATCTTTTTCAAAAAATGAACTCGCTGCAGGGTCCAGAGCAATCCATACATGTTTCTGGTCTTTATATCCTGCTAATTTAATGGCTTTTAATATAACCTCGATAGCCTCTTTATTGGATTTAAGGTTAGGAGCAAAACCACCTTCATCACCCACAGCGGTATTAAGTCCACTATCATGAAGCACCTTCTTTAAGGCATGGAATATTTCTGCACCCATACGTAGTGCCTCTTTAAAACAATTGGCTCCTACGGGAACAATCATAAACTCTTGCAGGTCCACATTATTATCTGCATGCTTTCCACCATTCAAGATGTTCATCATCGGAACCGGAAGCACATGGGCATTGGTTCCACCGATATAACGATATAAAGGCATTTCGAGAGTTTCAGCAGCCGCTTTAGCAACCGCAAGGGAAACACCCAATATAGCATTTGCTCCTAACTTCCCTTTATTTGGGGTACCATCTAATTCACAAAGCATATGGTCAATTTCCCGTTGCTCCAAAGCATCCATACCTAATATTTCTTCTGCAATGACATTATTTACATTTTTAACAGCTTTAGAAACGCCTTTACCCAAATATCGTTTCTTATCACCATCACGAAGTTCTACCGCTTCATTTTCTCCTGTTGATGCTCCCGAGGGTACCGCCGCTCTACCTACCGCACCAGATGCTAAATAAACATCTACTTCTATCGTCGGATTCCCACGGGAATCCAATATTTCGCGTGCTTGTACTGCTGTAATCCTTGTCATAATTTCTCCCTTTCCATAACAGTTAAAAGGTTAAAACGTGGTTATAATTTCCAGGGTTTTATGAGATGTTCCCAACTTCGGTTGAGAAATTCATCTTCGTAATCTCTAAAAATTTGATAATCTTCTAACTTATCCCCTGAGGTCTGAATCGCCTCATATTTCCGGGATAAAATTTCATAGGCACAGGTCAAAAAAATTGACGGCATTACCATGCCCATAAAAAAGAAAAATAAAGGAAACATATTCAATATACATAATATAGTATAGCAAAAAAGCACCTGAAAACTAAAATACGGATTGGCTAATAAAAGGACATATCCCCAGTATACATATTTCCAAAAGGATATTTTCTTAAACGATAATGAAGGAACAACCCACAACAAAGATATAAAAGAAAACAGTCCGAACCACATAAAAAGACCTAAAAGAATATACCTTACCCATAGAAAATTAAAAAATTGGCTACTTATATAAAATCTGATATTGACCCATACAATCAGAAAAAATAGTGCGAACAAAAAGAACACCGAACCTGCCTTGAATACAACAATCTTTAACGCATAAATAAGCTTCTCACGAAATCCTTCTTTATGCTCAAGAATAGTAACTGTAAATGCAGAGACAAAAACATTTACAAAGTAAAAATAGGCAACCATCAGAAAGAATAAAAAGCCACCCAATAAAGAAAAATATCCAACATCATAAGATAACAAGGGGATAGCCAAAAATAACAGTGGGCAAATAAAACTCACATTAAAAAAGAACCATGTCCCCATATAATCATACCAAACCCAAAAACTCATCTTTAACGCACGCTTTAACATAATAAACTGAACTATTTTCTAAACTAAAACAATAAAAATACTCCTTATTTTTCTTACCTCATTATAAAAGCCATCTTCAATAAGTTACAATCCGCATTATAAAAAAATACTTCAAATGTACCCTATGAACATAAATATCTATTTTAGGAATTTATTCCCCTCTCATCCCCAGTTCTTTTTTTTATCTATAATCAAATAAAGTCCCCTGTTAAAAAGTAGAGAAGAAAAGCAGTATTCAAACAGTGTTATTTTAATCTCTGAAATGTTCCTTCTATTGTTGAGATAATTTCTCAACCAATACTTTCACTCTGTCTTGAAGTTCCTTCACCCGTTGTAGGTATCTTTCTCTTAGTTTTTCGTCCCCTTCTCGATTGCTCTCCCACACCGGATAATCCAAAGGAATATCTTCTGCCAACTTCTTTATATCCTCTACATCCTCTTTCTCTCCTATTCGCTCATAAATCGCTAACATCTTTTCTCGTAGTCTCAATTCTTTAAAAAAAGTATCTGTTAACATGCTATTGCAAGTAGTCCTATCCTCTTTTTTATTATTACTAGATATTTGTAGGAATAGTTCTTCTCTTTCCTTCCTTATATTGCCTATAAAATCTTCAAAGTATTTTCCCAATATTGTTTTAATTCTATCCTTTTCTTGCTCTACAAAAGATGAATTATATTCTGTTAGTAACCCTGCGATGTTAAACACATCTTCCCATCGAAAACCTTCTCCTTCTTTCCGGTATATATACCCATCTTTGTATCTTATAAAACCATGGGATATATCATTAAGAAATTCTTTCGGATAGACCTTAAGTATATAAAAATATAAAGGATAATAAGGTAACTCTTCTACATCATATTTTGATAACCACAAATAATCATACATCTCCGGAACAAAGGTACTAAGAGCTACTGAATAAAAAGCCTCTATGTTATAATATACTCCTTCAGGTTCAAATTCTTCTTCCTGTCCCGGTGGGGGCGTCAACAACTTTTTCAGTTCTGTATCACGAATGTAACAATCTAAACACATATCACCATCTCTCATTATTAAATAATTCAAAGTACTATTCATAAGTTCTTTTTCTTTATTTATCGACTCTAACACTCTCATCTTATCTTCTTCTGAAATATCTTTTCTACTTAAAATACTGTCTTGCAAGTCGGATTGAATTGCCTCTTTTAATTCACACTGTATCCTCATCTTAAATAATTCCACTAATTTTTCTTTTATTTTCTTATTGCCAACAATTAAGTATCTCTTCCTATCTTTTTCTGCTACCTCATTCATTAGAAAATTGCAGGCTTTATAAAGAGACTTCGTTTCATGTAAAATTTTATCTGTTTCTTCTAATATTTCTCTTTCTTTTTCTGCATCTAATTCAGGAAGTCTTTCCATAACTACTAAAGAATAAATCTTTCCCCAATTTATCGTTTTACTTTCAATTATATCTGTTTGCGAATATCCATTTTTCACAATACATAATATAAAAAAACATATTAATGTGAATTTTTTTCCTGTTTTAAGATAAATTGTCATATCGTTTTCCTCCTTCTTTTTACTATTAATCTCCAGAAACTATCCCAACATGTCCATGTTCGAAGATGTATTTTTCCCATGGTTTTTCATTTTCATCTGAAACTTTATAAAAACTTACTGATTTTTTATTACCGTTCTCATAATAATACAATAATATCTCATTATTATTATTACATTCATATGCTGTTTTAGCTACACGCCAGTTGGCTTCTGAACTTGGTTGGTCGAAGTCAAATGCTTTGCCCAATAGATGTTTGCTTGTTAAACTCCCATTAACAGATGAATTCTTCACCGGGCAACGATATACAGATGTTACATTTATCGTTCCCGAATATGCTTGCTCTACTGCATCATAACACTCCGCTATCCCGTCCTCTATCGCCCAACCATCGTGCGGATAATTTAAAGTTCCATGGTGACATTGTAATACATTAAATGGTAATAAATCCTCTTTTTCATAGTGAGCAGGATGGTTCTGTTGGTTTGTTACATATTTACTGCAATCAGGTGCTGGACCAGGATACATTTGAACACCCAACAATACCTCGGGATTTTCATACATATCAATTATTACATCACGGCCATCAGGACCGGAACAATATCCACAAACGAAGTCACAAGACAATTTGAATACCGGTCGAACATAGAGGGTGACACCTCCATTGGGAATATGTATATCGCCAGGATAGTAGATGGGGTCAAATGAACCAAAATAATTCATATATACGGTAAGATTTGGATTTATAGGATTGCGAGGGACAGGTATCCAAACATCACCATCAGGGGATACTTCCCAATATAAGAATTCAGAACCTAAACAGGGAATGGGCTCAAGTTCCACCGCATTGCATTCTGGGCACTCATAGAGATTTTCTACCGACCAGAATTCATTGGGATGGGTAGAACCGTATGGTAAAGGATTCCACCCCAAAGGATATGGGTCAAAACTCGATGGTGAATATAAAAGTGGAGTAATTATTTTTGCTATACCTCCCATATTATTTTCATAATAATGAACATGGTCTATGTACTTTAATCCTAATGGGTCAGGAGTAATTAAAAAAACCTTATCAACCAGAACTGCGTTAGCAGAATGTGTCCTATTTCCATTTATTGGGAAAACTGCTTCTGCTACTTCAGAAGGGCAATAAAGATTTTCTGTAGAGCAATACCAGTATGCTAGAGATTTAAATGATTCTGGAACTACTGCTACACGAAATCTGCCATAAGATAAAGCAGAAGCATATGGAAATAGAGGTATATCGCACCCACCCTGAGAATAATTATATCCGCCACTTAACAATATACCCTCCCCATAAACCGCACTAATTGTCATTGTGTGAAAATCAAAATCGTAATCGTTTATGTGGGTTGCACAAGGCTTTAAATAGACACTACCCACCATCATAACATTAATACTATTTTGATAATATCTAATACCTTTACATCCCCCAACACAAGCACTATTCCCCTTCCAGTCTATTATATAACCATCGGCAGGTATCGCAGAAACTTCAATTGAGGAACCTACTGGATATTCTATAGTATAACGCCAGGGGACCTGTTCTCCACTAACTATGGTATATGCCACATTTGCTCCGGATGGAACTTCTAATCTATTCCCAGGCATTAAAAAAGAAGCGTAGTCACACTCTACTGTAAGTGTTACCTTATTTTTCTGGCAAAACGCAATTAGCGACTGGGGTTGGTCTTTTATCTGAACCACTGTGTAAGGTAAAGGATTGTTAGCAGAATAAATATCAGGGGGATCGGATAACCAGTTACAAAAATCATAATCCGGATTGGTCCCTTCAAACCATACATGAACTTTCTCTCCCTTTAAATAACAAGAATTTTGTGGGTATACTGTAATATTGCCTAATTCTCCCTCTTCACAAAAAATACCACAAGAAGCATTAGTACTTAGGGAATTTTCTATATCACAGCAAGAATTACACACTTGAGGAAACTCCTGAGGTGGATTTTGGGGTGGACAACCTGAAATCAGAATACTTATGGAAAGAAGTGATAGATAGATAGATAGATAGATAGATAGATAAAGTATAGCCCGATGAATATAGTATTAACCTTTTCATATTTTGTCCTCCTCTCTTGTTTATTAATTTATTTTTGTGTTCCGATGGGAGGGTATGGTATCCCCCTCTCTTCAAAAAATTTTTTCAGACCTAACCTTTGAACTATAATAGGATAGTCTTTAGTATAATAATTCAAAGGCTGATTTACATTATGATTAGCAAGAAGGTTTTTTAGGTCAGGGTTAGGTGTGTATTTGACAATTTCATCAAGATATTTACGAATTAACTCGGGTCTTCTTCTCATATCAGACTTTACCATATCTAAATTGATTAACTCTATGCTATAATCAACTGGATATTTTTCTAACTTTTCCAATTTAGTTCTGGTCCCCATTTCAAAGTGACTATCGCGGTATTTTGCTAATTGGAGTTCTAATACTTTCTTCGCAGTGTCGTAATATCCCAGTCTAACAAAATATTCCGTTCCTCTTTCCATAAATCTTTTTTGCTGAGCATAAACACTTTGAATACCGTGAATAGGAGGTAACAATTCTAATTGAGAAATATCCATCAAGATTTCTTCTGCTTCCTTTATCCAGTAATTTTTCATAGCAAGTTTTAACAGTGTAATCTTTGCATATAGGACATCCGGTGTTAACTCTTTTTTCATGCTGGCTTCCTTGATAGCAGTCTTTATAAGTTCCTGACAATCTTTGTTTAGAATACTTCCACATTTTAAGAATGTAATGAGTGTATATCGTGTGTTTATATCTTTTTCTTCCCTCAACATCTCCACCCATTTATGAAGAACCTGCTCTTTGATGTCGAATAAATTCATAGAAGGTAGGACATTGGCTACCTTGTTAAAGCCTGAAAGATGCGTGTAAAGTTTTTGAGTAGATATATCGGTGTTATTAAATCCTGCCAATAAATTTAATTTTTCAGGAGTTTCGATATAGGTTTTCACAAGTTTATCCACATTATACATTCCATATTCGGAAATAACTTTCTCAATTCCTCTATCTAAGAGGTCCTGTAAAACAAATTGAGAGGCTGTTAATGTCGGATAATTTTCAAAGAAAAGATTTATAAATAATTTATCTATCTCCTTTGTTAATTCAGAACCCATTCCTTTTTGTATTCTCATACTTTCTTCTGATGTCAAGGCATAGACACCTATCACCTCCGCTAAAAATGTCATGGTTCTATTATCTCCTTGCTTCAACTCATTTAGACAATTTATAATAGAGACAGCCGTATTTACACGGGTAGTAGAGTTATTCAAATAAGCAACCGCCATTAATAACTTGTCAGAAGGATATTGATACTCCTGTAATAATTTTTCCTTATATAAAAATTCCGGACGACAAAACTCGCTTATAATGAAACTATATAAATGAAGGGGTCCTAATAGGGCATCCGCACTTTCTATATCATTTTCAGGAATAGAACGAAACAGGTCTATCAATTTCTGAAGGGCATCTTTTATGTAGTTGTTATTCACATCGGCGTAAACTAATTTTTCTGTTTCCTTAACTTTTTGAATAAAATCAGTATTCAATCCATAAACAGAACTTGTAATAATTAACAAGCATATGCCTGTCAAAATGAATCTTGTTGTTGCTCTTTTGAATGGCTTAATCATGATTGGACCTCCTATTATTGAATTTCAAATTTAATAATTTTAATTATACAAAAAAAAAAATTATTTGTCAAGCTTTTCTTAGAAAATATTTCATAATTATTTTTATAATAATACTATTAATATATAAATACCTTCTCATTTCGTTTAGTTCCTAAAAAATTATTGCTATTAATATAATTTGTTTTAGAATTAATCCCAAAAGAATCAAATACTGATAATTGGAAGGGGAGAAATATCCGACTGGAAGAAAATGTTATATAGATTATAATTGAAGGTTTAAAGAAAATTGAAATCTGTGCTTTTTTTATTGCTTATACATTTCATTATTACATGAATATGCGGATATTGGCTCCTTTTTTTATTTCATTGAGCCATTTTTGATAACGGTCGTTGATGTATTGTTCTTTGAGTTTTGGTTCGATAATGATACGAGCCTGTTCGTAGGAAAGTTTCCCGCTGTCTTCTTTTTCTTCTACTTTCAGGATATGAAAACCCCATTCGGTCTCGATGGGTTGGCTAATTTCGCCAACGGACATTTTTTCGATTTCCTGTTCTAATTCGGGAACTAAATCACCTCTGGATACCCAGCCAATAAGTCCAGATTTATCGGCTTCAGGACCTTGAGATTCATTTTCAGCTATGGAGCCGAAATCCGCACCCTGTTTTAAACGGTCAAATATTTCTAAAATGTATTCTTTTACTTTTGTCCGTTCCTCCCCTTCTCTGGGTGCGGATAGAAATATTCTGCGGACCTTGATGCGTTGCGGATTTTGAAATTCTTCAATATGTTCGTTGTAGTATTTGGCAATATCGGGTTCGGATATTGTAATTTCTTTTTCAAATTCTTTTCTTTTTTTCAAAGCATAGGAAAGGGCAATAAGTTGTTGTTTTATTCGTTCACGAAATTCACTCATCACCTCTCCGCTTTCTGCTAAAAGACGATTAAATTCTTCCGGAGAGCCGTAGCGTTTTTTTATTTTGTTAACACGCTCATCAATTTCTTTTTCATCTACCTGCAATCCCTCGTTGACTGCTTTACGATAGAGGAGAAGTCTTTCGATATAACGGTCTAATGCCTTTTGAAGGGCTTTTTCCATCTCCTGCTGTATTTGCTGGGCTGTGGCTCCCTGCGATTGTAAGTCAGCAAGGAAGGGGGCAATTTCCTCTCGCAGGTCGCTCATAAGTATAGGTTCATTATCTACTGTGGCAACAATACCATCTAATAATACTCCGCTTATGGACAGGATTCCTATTGTTACAAATGATATGATAGACATACAATTTTCCTCTTTTCGTTATGTAATTTTTTAATTGTTCGTTGTTTCTGAACCTGTTCCTTTTATCGAACCGATAGCATTCAATAATGAAATTATTGCTTGAATAATGACCATAATACCACCCAGGCCGGAATTTAGCCCCCAATCCAGTTCTTTTGTTCTTGCAGAAATAGGTTTTATATGTTTCATCTCAATACCCTTTATATTGATTATACTAAAATAGGGAAGATAAACATTATATTTATCTTCCCTATTATACTATTTTTATTACTATTTTTCTAATGGCGTGAACCTTATTCCGTCTTGTATTCTTCCATATCCAAATAGTTTTCTTTTTCTTCGGTTTGTATTTCCAGATGTTCTTCTAATTCTTTTTCGGAAATACTTGCTAAAACGGGTTCTGATTTTTGATAGAAGCGACTACCTGTTCCCGCTGGAATGAGATGTCCTATGATGACATTCTCTTTCAATCCACGGAGATGGTCTCGCTTTCCACGAATGGCTGCATCGGTCAAAACACGTGTTGTATGCTGGAAAGATGCAGCTGCAATAAAACTCTCTGTGCTTAATGCAGATTTACTTATTCCCTGCAATATGGGTTCTGCCTCTGCCGGTTTCCCTCCACGGCGAATAATTTTTTCATTAATCTCCTCAAATTTAGAACGGTCAACGATTTCATGGGCAACAAAGGGGGAATCGCCGGTGTTCTCTTTAATACGCACTTTACGGAGCATCTGCCGAATTATAATTTCGAGATGTTTATCATTGGTTCGCACACCCTGTGCACGGTATACTCTTTGAATTTCGTCCAGGATATATTTGCGAACCGCTTCTTCTCCCTTGATTTCGAGAATATCTTCAAGAATAATGGGTCCATCGGTTAATTGTTGTCCCGCATATACACGGTCTCCTTGTTGCACATAAAGGTGTTTACCGGGCGGAATAGTATATTCACGCTCTTTACCAATCTTCGGGACAACTTTTACCTTACGCATACCCTTGAAAGAACCACCAATTTCTACTATACCATCAATATGACTGATAATAGCAGGATTTTTAGGAACGCGGGCTTCAAATAATTCCGCTACACGAGGTAGACCACCTACAATATCCTTTGTTTTACCTAATTTACGAGGTGTCTTAGCAAGAATATCTCCCGCTTCGACTTTATCTCCGTCCTTTATCATCAAATGCGTCTCGGGAGGTAACGGAGCAAAGGCTAATACTTCGTTATGTTCACTTACAATGAGCACCTGCGGATGTAAATCATGTTTATGTTCTGAAATAACACGCTCTTCCAGTCGCGTTTCTGGATTTATCTCCACCTGCATGGTAACACCTTCTACAACACCTTCCAATTTAACTTTACCGGAACGTTCCGCCACAATAACCTGGTTGTAGGGGTCCCATTTATACAATAAGGCACCTCTCTTCAATTTCTGCCCATCTTCACAAAAGAGAACAGAGCCCATAGCCGGAGCAAAACGAATAATCTCTTTCCCTTCATCATTGAGAACACGAATTTCTCCGCCACGATTTAAGATAACAGTTTCCCCTTTACGGTTCTTATCGGTTCTAATATTGTTGAATATAACCTTACCACTTTCCGGGATACGAATTTCAGGATTTTCCAACTGTAGACTTGCCGCACCTCCGATGTGGAAAGTTCTCATGGTCAACTGCGTACCGGGTTCTCCGATAGCCTGTGCAGCAATGATACCGACCGCTTCACCCAATTCAACCAATCTACCTGTTGCAAGATTTCTACCATAACATAAGGCACATACACCTCTTTTTGACTGACATGTAAGCACGGAACGCACATAAATACCCGGTAAACCGGATTCCATTATCACCTTCGCTTTTTCTTCTGTAATCTCTTCGTTCGCACGAACAACAGGCTCGGAATATCCCGGAACAATAATATCGTCCAGAGCATATCTTCCTACAATTCGCTCATCTAACGAAGTAACAATATCGGGACCGGATGTTAATGGTTCGACATACACACCGTTCATTGTTCCGCAATCATACTCTTCTATAGTTACATCCTGAGCAACATCTACCAGTCGTCGCGTAAGATATCCCGCATCCGCCGTCTTTAATGCGGTATCTGCCAGACCCTTGCGAGCACCATGAGCAGAAATGAAATATTCCAGCACACTAAGTCCTTCCCTGAAATTGGAAGTAATCGGCGTTTCGATAACATCACCTGATGGTTTTGCCATTACACCACGCATACCCGCTAACTGTCGAATCTGGTCCTTACTACCTCTCGCTTTTGATGTATACATTAAATACAAACCGGTAAAGCCCTGTTCTTTCTGTTCAAGGGTGGTTAACATTACCGTAGATACCTCATCCGTCGCCCGTTTCCATTCCTCAATAATTTTGTTGGTTCGTTCTCTCTGTGTCAACAAGCCATGCTGATATTGTTGTTCGATATTCTCCACTTGTTTACGTGCACGGGCTAATATCTTTTCTTTATCCGGCGGAATGGTCATATCTTCTATTGCGATAGAAAGTCCTGACTTCGTAGCATATTTAAACCCGACATTCTTCAAACAATCCAGCAATTCTACTGTCTTGCGATGTCCAAATCTTTTATAACAATCCGCAATAACCTTACCAATTGTGGATTGGTTATGTTCTATATTTACATCTTCCAATTGAATTTCAGGAGGTAGTGCATCCCAAAGAATAACCCTACCTACGGTTGTATCCACTATTTTACCCTGAGTGTGGATTTTTATTCTTGCATGAATATCCACATGCCCAAAGTGATATGCTAACAGGACAGATTCTTTGTCCGGATATATTTTCCCTGCATTACAAAGAACTTCCCCTTGCACTGTTTTCCACTCTTCTTTCCATTCCCCTTTTGCTCCGGGACGAGAACGGGATAACCATGCAATACCCAGAACAATATCCTGACTGGGTGTAACGATAGGAGAACCATCGGACGGCGAAAAAATATTGGATGAACCCATCATTAAGAGATGCGCCTCTAATTGCGCTGCGGGGGTTAAAGGCACATGCACTGCCATCTGGTCCCCATCAAAGTCTGCATTGTATGCTCTACACACCAGGGGATGTATGCGGATAGCATTTCCTTCTATCAAAATTGGTTGGAATGCCTGAATTCCCAGTCGGTGTAGCGTTGGGGCACGGTTCAGAAGCACAGGATGGTCTTTGATTACTTCTTCTATCACATCCCATACCTCTGGTCTCTCTTGTTGTATCATTTTTCGTGCCGCTTTAATTGTTATAGCAGTTCCTTTTTCCTGAAGACGACTAATAACAAACGGTTCGAACAGAGCCAGAGCCATGCGTTTGGGTAAGCCACATTGATTGAGTTTTAACTCCGGACCCACAACGATAACGGAACGACCGGAATAATCCACACGCTTACCTAATAAATTCTGACGGAAACGTCCCTGTTTCCCTTTGATGAAATCGCTTAAAGATTTCAAAGGTCGCAAGTTGGTACCTACTACCGCTCTACCATGCCTTCCATTATCAAATAGAGCATCTACCGCCTCTTGAAGCATCCGTTTCTCATTACGGACAATAATCTCCGGTGTGCGAATTTCCATGATTTTCTTGAGACGGTTATTGCGGTTTAACACACGCCGATAAAGGTCATTTAAATCACTGGTGGCATATCGTCCTCCATCCAGTGGGACAAGGGGTCTTAAATCGGGGGGCAAAACAGGGATTACATCCAGAATCATCCATGATGGTTGATTCCCTGATTTGCGAAATGCTTCTACTATTTGTAATCGTTTGATTGCTTTTGAACGAGTTTGTGCTGATGTAGAATTTGCAAATTGTTCACGAAGTTCCGATGATAACGCATCCAAATTTATCTCTTCTAATAAAATCTTTATCGCTTCTGCACCCATCTTCGCTTTGAATGTGTTAGAACCAAATTCTTCCACTGCATCCTGATATTCATCTTCCGATAAAATCTGCATCTTTTCCAGACGAGTTGTGCCGGGGTCTATTACAATATAACTTTCATAATAAATAACCCGTTCCAGACTGCGGACAGGCATATCCAGAAGGTTACCCATACACGAGGGATTATTCTTAAAGAACCAGATATGGGCAACAGGTGCAGCAAGACGAATTGAACCCATTCGTTCCCGTCGCACTTTAGCCTCAGTAATTTCAACACCGCATTTATCACAAACAATACCCCGATGTTTTATTTTCTTATACTTACCACAACCGCATTCCCAGTCCTTTGTGGGACCAAATATCTTCTCGCAGAAGAGACCGTCTTTCTCTGGCTTAAAAGTCCGATAGTTCAGCGTTTCAGGCTTTTTTACTTCTCCCCTTGACCATTTCATTATTTCTTCGGGAGAAGCAATCCGAATTTGAAGTGCATCAAATCGGTCTGATGTGGTAGGTACATATTTAGCCAATGTATATATCCTCCTCGTCTTCTTTTTCTTCTGTATCTATTGCTGTTTCAACTTTCGCAAGTTTTATTACATCAAGACATAAACTCTGCATTTCACGGATTATTACATTAAAGGATTCTGGTACAGAGGGTTCAACCTCGTAATGCCCTTTTACGATAGCATCGTAAATCTTGGTTCTGCCTTGAATATCATCCGATTTTATCGTAAGCATCTCTTGAAGAGTATATGCCGCACCATACGCCTCTAATGCCCAGACTTCCATTTCTCCAAATCGCTGTCCTCCTGAATTGGCTTTACCACCTAATGGCTGTTGTGTTACTAAGGAATAAGGACCGATAGCACGCGCATGTATCTTATCATCTACCATGTGATTTAATTTCATCATATAGATATAACCCACACAGGTCTCATGATGAAATTCTTCACCCGTCTTTCCGTCACGAAGTTTTATCTTGCCATTTGTGGGAAGTCCTGCCTTCTTCAAATAATCTATAATTGTCTCTTCTTTCGGTCCGTTAAATACAGGAGAGGCTACTTTCAACCCAAGCACTTTCAACGCCCAGCCTAAATGCGTTTCTAAAATTTGTCCCACATTCATTCGTGAAGGGACACCGAGAGGATTTAAGATAATCTGGATAGGCGTTCCATCCGGGAGGAATGGCATATCTTCCACAGGAACAATTTTCGCTACAACACCTTTATTTCCATGGCGTCCTGCCATTTTATCACCAACAGACATTTTTCGCTTGGTTGCGATATAAACCTTCACAACCTTATTTACACCCGGAGGTAATTCATCTCCTTCTCTCAACCGTTCCAAATCTTTCTCACGGAATGACAATAGTTTTTGTTCTTCTAACGCTGCCTGATTCACTAATTTTGTAAACCGCGATTGGATTTTCCTGTCTTCAATTTTCAACCGTCCTAATATGGAATACTCCAAATCCTTTAAGTGTGATGGTCTTACTGATTTGCCTTTTTCAAGCACATAGGCATTTGTTGTATAATCGAAAACATCTTCCGTTATTCTTTGCCCCAACATATCATCGCGAACTAAATCCACAAAAGTTTTTCGAATTTTCTCTATCCGCCCAGCATATTCTTGCTTAATACGTTCTGCTTCTCGGGTAATTCTCGCTTTGGTTTGTTTATCTATAGATTTATTGCGACGACTGGATACCTTTACATCCACAACTATTCCTTCTGTACCGGGAGGAACATATAAAGAGGCATTTCGTACATCCTCTGCTTTTTCTCCGAATATAGCAATTAATAATTTTTCTTCCGGTGCCAGTTCCTGTTCACCTTTTGGTGTTACTTTACCGACAAGAATATCTCCCGGCTTAACTTTTGAGCCAATATGAATAATTCCATTCTCATCAAGATTTTTCAGGGTCTCTTCCCCTTCATTCGGAATATCAGGAGTAATTTCTTCCGGTCCTAATTTTGTATCTCGTGCTTCAATCTCAAATACTTCCACCTGAATAGAGGTAAAGACATCATCTTTAATCAATTCTTCACTCAGGATAATAGCATCTTCAAAGTTATATCCTTCCCACGGTAGAAACGCAACTAAAACATTTCTACCTAATGCCATTTCTCCATCACACATACCCGGTCCATCTGCAATTATATCTCCTGCACTTACCCTATCCCCTTTCTGGACAATAGGCTTTTGATTAATGCAGGTACTTTGATTGGAACGCGTAAATTTCTTTAAGTGATATACATCTTCTTCCAACTTAAATGGATTATCTGTTTTTGCACTGTCGATACGTATACGAATCACTTCGCTATCCGCATATTCTACAATTCCAGACCGTTCAGCCCGAACGGCAGTTCCTGAATTTATTGCACAGATTTTTTCCAGACCGGTTCCTACAAGAGGTTGTTCCGCTTTTAATAAAGGAACTGCCTGCCGTTGCATATTAGAACCCATCAAGGCACGGTTTGCATCATCGTGTTCCAGAAATGGGACTAATGCGGCAGCCGCACTTACAATTTGCTTGGGAGACACATCCATAAAATCCACCTCTTCCGGTGGAACCATTGGGAAGTCCCCTTTATGTCGGCAAAGTACCAAATGATTTGTAAACTTCCCTTTATTATCCAGAGGTTCATTTGCCTGAGCAATTTTATAATTATCTTCATCATAAGCGGTCAGGTAAACAATTTCATCCGTGACTCTTCCATTTTCCACCTTACGATAGGGCGTTTCAAGAAAACCATATTCATTTATTCGTGCATATGTTGCCATCGAAGCCATTAATCCGATATTCGGTCCTTCAGGTGTTTCTATCGGGCAGATTCGACCATAATGGGTCGGATGAACATCGCGGACCTCGAAACCAGCACGGTCACGATTTAATCCACCAGGTCCCAATGCACTTAATCGTCGTTTATGAGTTAGTTCGGATAAAGGATTGATTTGGTCCATAAAATGGGATAACTGACTCCTTCCGAAAAATTCCTTCAACACCATTCCCACCGGCTTCGAATTGATAAGTGATTGTGGGGTATATTCCTGGTCTTCAGAACGGTAATTCATTCGTTCGCGGATTGTTTTCTCCATCCGCGCCATACCAATTCGGAATTGATTCATTAATTGTTCACCCACTGTCCTTACACGGCGATTACCTAAATGGTCAATATCATCCAGAGTCCCTTCGCCTCGATGTAATTTCACTAAATATTTAAGGGTTTCAAGGATATCTTCCTTTGTCAAAGTCCGCTGTTTCTGTGAAATCTGTAACCCTAATTTTCTGTTAATTTTATACCTGCCTACGGATGCAAAATCATAACGAGCCGGGTCAAAAAATAGGCTTTCAAAATGCTTCCGACATTGAGCATCATTGGTCGGGTCTCCTGGTCTCATACGAATATAAATCTCACGAAGCGCCTCTTCTTGCGTTTGAGCCTGATCCATATTCAATGTTTGAGCAATACTTATATCACTCAGCACATCCTGCTTATTTAAGATATAAAACTCTCGAATAGGAGAACGAAGAATTGCATTTAATACCGCAGTTGTAATTTGTGATGAGGCATCTGCAATAACTTCACCGGTTTCAGGGTCTATTATATCCATGGCAAGCCAATTGCCTACAAGTTCTTTCACCTCTACACGGGTCTCTACTTCTTTCTCCGTTTCTTTACCTCCACGCTTTACCCTCTGTTTCTGGAAGATACATGCCTTACTCCGTTTTATCTGAACACGGTCCATCCTATAAAACATCTTCAGAATTTCATCCGGCTCAACATATCCTAAAGCCTTTAAGAATGTTGTTGCCAGCATTCGCACCCGGCGGTCCACAATAATCCACAACACATCATTAATATCATATTCAAATTCTATCCACGCTCCATGATAGGGAATAATTCGGGCAGATAAAAGGTATTTTCCTCCTTGATGCTGTTTTTTTTCAAAAGAAACCCCCGGAGATTTATGTAATTGACTTACAATAACGCGTTCCGCTCCATTAATAATAAAGGTTCCTGTGGGTGTCATTAATGGAACTTCTGCTATAAAAACCTCTTGTTCAAGAACCTGCTTCTCTTCCTTTTCACCTTTGAGGGATTCTTCATATGTTGTAAGTCTCATTGTAGCTTTTAATGTGCCACTATAAGTCAATCCTAAATTTTGACACTCTTCAATTGTATATTTTGGAGGGATAATGTTGTATGACACAAACTCTAATTTCGTCAAACCATTAGGCGACTCAATAGGGAAATACTCGTTAAGAACCGCTTGCAGTCCTTTATTTTGCCGTTCATGGGGAGGAATCTCCCATTGCAAAAAATCCGCAAACGATTTGGTCTGAATTTCGATGAGATTGGGCAGATGAGATAAATCCTCAGGTGCTCGGGATAATGAAATACGTTCTGTTCGGGGAGCCACAGCCATTCAATAACTCCTTATATAGGGTTCCGGAAAATTTATGAGAAGTGACACTTATACCTATCCTGATTCTTACTGGTGCAAAGATAATTCATGCTTTTACCGATACTTATGTTCAAAATCATAAGGTCTATATTTTTAGAGGAATAATTATAGCAATTTTAAAGCCAAAATGCAAATCCCCTTTCCCCCTATCTTAACCTCGTTAATATTTAACATTTTTTTATTATACTCATCTCCTGTTTTTATAAAAATACAATTACCTTTATATTTTACCAAATATTTTTCTATAATTCAACTGGTTTACTGGAAAATTTGGGATGATTTCCTGCGATAACAATTGTAACCTCTCCCTTCATCGTTTCTGACTTTAAGGTCTTCATAACTTCAGAAATATAACCTCGGTAAATGCGCTCGAATTTCTTGGTTATCTCAAAACACACCGCACATTTACGGTCGCCTAAAACATGAATTGCCTGTTCTAAAAATTTCTGAACCCGATAAGGAGATTCAAAAAAAATCAGGGTGTGAGGTAAATCCTTCTCCTGTTCTAAAAACCGTTGCAAAGGACCTTCCTTCCGCGGTGAAAATCCTTTAAATGTATAGGAAGAGGTTGGAAGCCCAGATAGAACAAGTGCAGTTTCAACAGCAGTTGCCCCCGGTATAACTTCAACATCATGTCCCGCTTCTATTACGGATTGTACCAGTCTATACCCCGGGTCACTAACACATGGGATACCTCCATCAGAACAAAAACCGACCTTTACTCCTCTGGATAGTTCTTCAATAACGCTGGGAATAATTTTTGGCTCCCGTGCTTCAAAACATGCCCACACACGAGTTGGGAAAGGTATCTGATAATGACTATACAACCTGCGAGTAACACGGGTATCTTCACAAAGAAGTAATTCAACTTCTTTCAGTGTTCTCAGAGCACGATAAGTTATATCTTCCATGTTCCCTATAGGCGTTGCTATGATATAAAGTTTGCCCATAATAAGTTTTTACTTTTATGATTCATTCGGTTCAATTTTAGGTTTTAATACAACTGCGTTTTCTGCTTGTAATGCTTTCACAATTTGTTCATACATGGTATTATCTTTATAAATTCCCACAATAGCCCCACCTGAACCTGTAAATTGAGCATGGGCTCCCACAGCACGAGCAACATCTACTAATCGAACCTGTCTCGGGTCAAGATTATAAATCGTTTTCCGGCGGTCAAAATTTTTATCCATCCATATTCCCACCTCCTCCTTTTTACCTGCCCAGAGTAAATCCCGAAATGTTTGTGCATATTCTGCAAAATCATGCATTGCTTGATGCACCTCCGGGTCGCCATCAAGCCACCGTTGCCGAACATTATTATGAAATACTTCCGAACCTTCTGATAATTCTTTCCTATAAGCAATGAATAAATTGGGTAACAGCGATACAGGAATTTCTTCGTAATAACCATACCCTTGCTTTTCCATTAAATCTTTATTGAAATCCATAAAGACACATCCCTCATATACCTGTATCACTCGGTCTTGCAATCCCGCAAAAATACCCAATTCCTCTGTTTCTACACTTAATATAAGATTTGGGAGTATCGGTTTCGGAATCTCAACCTCATAAAATTCCATCAGGCATTTCATTGTAGCGGTTACTAATGCACTGGAACCTGCTAACCCCAATCGGCGAGGTATTGTTGAACGATAGCGAATGGAAAAATTCTTTTGCGGAAGACTTATGTTATGCTCCTGACAGTATTTGTAAAACTTATAAATTCCTGCCTTCATTAAACGGATACCGCCATAATAGCCATTTAATCGGACATCTTCGGTAAGATGTTCGATAGATTCATACTTTGATTGGTCCTGAAAACTTGGAATAATTTCCAACTGCGGGCTCTCATAAAGACTTACTTTGGCATAAAAATCACGAATGATAACACTTATCGTTTTCCCAAAATAACCATCCGACGGATTACCCACCAATCCTGCTCTTGAGTATGCAACACATTCTATTGCCATAAATTTTTTCCTTAAAATAATAACCACCCGGATAAATTATAACGGAATTGACTTTGCTTGTTCTCTATAGAAAAAGGGAAAAATATCATCACAGGGATTCTCCAGCCCTCAATAGCAGAAAAATAACAAATATTATCTTAAATAATCCAATAAACTGGGTTGGATAACACGCGATGCAGCGTTAAGTGCTGCTTGATATGCGTTAGTTTGTGTATTAAGATTAACAACCACCTCTGCCAGATCTGCATCTATACTATCGGATATAACCCGCTGAAATTCAATGTTTGCATTCCTTAGATTTTCTTCTGTTGTATCCAATCGCTTACTAACCGCACCTACCTTTGACAATGCTAATGAGAGTTGTGAAATAGCATAGTTTGCTTGTTGAATTCGTTGTTCTATCCCTGTGAAATTTGCAGAACGCAAGTCATCTCGAAGTGAAATCAAGGTCTGAAAAATATCTGTGCTTTGGGAACTGGTTGACAGAAAGACCTCTCTCCCGGTTTGATTTGTTATAACCTGCGTTCCTTCCATAATCTCCACGCTAATATAATCATTATTACCGGTGTAAGCCACCGATGTTATTTCTCCATTAGCATTTCTTGCCTCCTGAAATGGAGCGGAAATTGTGACCGTTCCTCCAAAAATATATCTACCATTTGTTAGATGATTCGCCTCTTTCAGTAGTGCTTCTATTAATTGATTTACTTCCGTTGCAATCTGGTCTCGTTGTAATTGTGCGTTGGTTGTGTTTCTACCCTGTATTGCTAACTCTCTTGCCCGTTGGACAATATCTAAGGTTGTTGTAATTGTCGTTTCTGTCTCATTTAAATAAGGACGAATAGTTGTTATATTTTTTATGTACTGTTCATTTTGTGCAATCATGGATTGAGCAGAAATAGCCCTACGAGCATTTAACGGGTCATCGGAAGGACGATTTACACGCTGTCCTGAGGAAAGTTGTTCCTGTAAACTTAGTATTCTTCGTGTTTGATATGCCAGGTCTGTAAGGGTCCTGTCCACAAGCATACGAGAAGTAACACGAATAATACCCATAAACTTATCCTCTATCATCAACAAAACGGGTTAAGGCTATTTCAGATTTCTTTAAATTTAAATCCGTATATGAAAAACTATCTTGTTCCTCATAATCAGGATATATCTTTTTAAGGGTATTTCTTGCAGATTCCAGCGAAACGCGATAAAAAGGAACTGCTTTACCAAGCCACGATTTTAAGTAAAGCACTGCCACTTTTATTCGGTCACATGCTTCAATAATACGCGATTTCCAGGGTTCCTCTACTTGTTCTGCAATATTCCGTATTCTCCCATCTGACATATTTATTCCCAGATTGCGACATATTTTTTTGACCAATTCTTGACGAACAAATTCAACACGAGTTGTTTCTTTTACAAGATACTCCATTGCAGATGTTTTCTCATTAAAATATTTGATATTTCCTTCAAAACCAGATTGTAATTGTGCCAGACAAACCGATACTAAAGTCTCTTGTCGCTCCGCCTGCTCCTCTAATAATTCACATAAGCACTCTATTTCTCTCATAATCCAATCCTTTTAGTCCTTTAGCCCTTTGAAAGGTCCGAGATGTGACCATAACATCTGTATTTCCTGTGCAGTGATATATCCATCTTTATTGGTATCCCACTGCTGGAATTCTTGAACTGTCATTCCACTTTCTCGGGCAGAAATTTTCTGGTCATGATTCACATCATATAACGAAACAAGTTTTTCTGCCTTCTCTCGGGATAGTTCTTTTGTCTTCAGTTCTGATTTAAGAACATCCGAGAAATTATTTTTTGGTTTTGTTGCTTTCTTTTGTGTTATCACCATAAGTGTCTTTGCTAATGAGTTAATAGCACTCAATCCCGTAAGCCATTGCACCATCTTTTATTCCTTTACATTATTAGTTATCGGCAAATTGCATTGTTTTCTTAAACTTTATCTATCGATTTGATTTTCACCGTATTATTTGCCCTTTGCTCCATTGCCCCCGTATTTTGAATAATTTGTTTCGCTATACCTAACTGTCCCGATTTTGCCATTTCCCCTGCTAAAGCATCATTCAACATGTCGTAATAAATTTCTTTTGTGGAATTTTGAGGAAACAGTTTAGAGGCAACTATCGTTTTGCGCATTTCCTTTAAAAGTTCGTATAAAAATAATCGTTCCATCTCCTCACCGGCCACTTTTTTTCGGGCATCTTCATTACCTACAAGATTAATATTAGGCATGACATAATTTATAGGGTTTACATACAACATTTACATAATCTCCACCTCTGCCTCAAGGGCTCCTGCTTCTTTCAAAGCCTGGAAAATAGAAATCATATCTCTCGGAGTAACCTTTAATCGGTTTAAAGCCTCTGCTACTTCACCTGCAGAAGTCCCTGAAACGGGCATCAGGTAAGCCTCCGTTTCCTTTACTTCCATAGCGGTAGTCTCTTTAACAACAGGTTGACTTTCCGTAAAAGGTGTGGCTGGGGTTACTTGAGGAGTAGAAGTAATTTTAATCGTCATATTCCCGTGAGCCACCTGGCAGGGTTTTACAACGATATCCCCTCCGATTACAATGGTACCCGTCCTTTCATTTATTATAATTTTGGCGGGTGGACTTGTAGTTACCTCTATATTTTCAATCCGTGCAATAAAACCCGTCAGGTCATTATAGTAGGACTCCGGAACAGTAACGCGAACAGAACCGCCACCCATAGCAAAAGCCACATTTTCTCCAAATTGATTTTCAATAGCCTGGCGAATTTTATCTGCGGTGTTAAACTCCGGTTGCTTCAATAAAAGGACAATTCGTTCTCCATCTGTAATGGTTGAAGGGACCTCTCGTTCCACATATGCTCCTAAAGGTATTCGTCCCGATGTTGGGTGATTTTTTCGGACAGCCGTACTCCCACCCCCTCCTTTTTCTGCATTAAATCCTCCTATAGAAATCGGACCCTGAGCCACAGCATATACAGTCTCTCCTAATCCAGGACCTCGCAAATGGGTCTCCAGAAGCATTCCACCTTCTAAACTCTTACAATCCCCCAATGTATCTATTTTTACATCAATCCGTGTCCCTTCTTTAGCAAAAGGCGGAATTTCTGCGGTTACCATCACTATTGCAGAGTTTTTGGGTGTCAGGTCTTTTAAATTACTAACGGTAATCCCTAAACGGTCTAACATCTGTCGCTGAGCCAGACGCGTCACCCCGACACTATCACCGGTACCTGCAAGCCCTACAACCAGACCTATTCCTTTTAATATATTTCCACGAGCACCCTGAATCTCACACAAATCGCGTATCCGTGCCGAATCTGCAAGCATGGGGAAAAGAAGTATCCATACAAACAAATACAAGGGAATCTTTTTTTGAACCATAACTAAACTCCTCTTTAGAATGGTGAGAACCAATCTAAAATCTTTGTAATAATTCCACGCCGTTGATTGTTCCACAACTCACCTTTACCTTTGAGTTGAACTTGAGCATTTGCTACCTGTGTAGATAATACAGTATTGTCCGGAGCCACATCTTTTGAGCGAACAACCCCACTAACAGTCAAAAGTGAATCTTCTCGATTTACAGTTACTCGTTTTTCACCTTCTATTTTTAAGTTTCCATTCGGATATACCTGGGTTACTATGCAAGCTATAGTTGTCGTTAATGTGCTTGTTCGGGTTGTTTTTCCTCTTGCCTTCGTTTCATTTTTTGCTTCAATCTTCCAGTTTGGTAATAAATCTGAGTTTAATAAGCCTAAACCATCGGGGCTATCTGCCGTTAAAAAATTATTATCTTTCTCATTCGCTTTACTTTCGACATCGGACTCTTTCTTTGTGTTCGTGTCGGCTGTCGTACTTGCAGAAATTTTTTCACGAACAAGTATTGTGATAATATCGCCAGGCTGGAAACGTGTTCCTTTTTCGGATATTAAAGTTCCGGAATGCTGGGCTTCAGGGGTAAACAGGCTATCTCCAAAAGAAAAGAATAAAATACAAAAAACACAACATAAAAACACAACAAATACGCGACTATTGTCTTTCATCATTGTTTACTCCACTTTAACTGTTCCATCTGATTGAACTACCGCATCGAGTTGCTGTTCCGAATTTAAATATATACACCGAACTCGTTCTCCTATTCGTGCATCCGATAGCACTTTTACTTTGGCGGATATAGAAATACCGCCCTGTGTGTATTCTATAGGGACTATCTGATTCCGCTTTATAATCACAGGGGATTCAATATCCTCCAGTTGAATAGTTGCACCGGAAGGGATAAATTTTCGGGCTGACATACCGATAACCGAGTTCAAATCCCAGATAGGAGTCCCCGTATTCCGTGAAAGTGTCATTTGACGAACAGTTATATCCTTTTCGGTGATTGTCTCTCCCCGTGGAATATCACGAACTGCAATGACAAGCATACCCTCTGTTTCTATTATAACCCTACAAATAATAGTTTTTTGGACCTTCCCCTCTACACGGATAATTCCACGAAAGATACCTACTCCTAAATAACGATATGAATTATTGGGTTTCCATGTGATTTCTACATCTCCCTCAGGAAAGGCTAAATCTTCTGACGGGGGGTATATCTCTATTCGTGTCTGATTTACTTCCCATGGCATTTGTTGCTGAATGTAATGGCAAAGTGATTCTACAAGAATATCTTTAGATATAACTGTGGTGGCTCTTTTCACCACAGTTTGACCTGTTTCTCCCATGCTCAAACTTTCTGCATTAACACCCATTTGTTTCATTTTTGAAAATATTAGTGTATTCGGAATAACCCTCGCATATCCCGGTTTCGGTGCAGGTAATAATGGAATATCATGCACAAATCCAGTATCAACACAATCTAAAACATCATTTAACATCACTCTATCACTCGAAACTTCTACCTCCGATTTTATCGCCATATTTTGTGAATATCCCTCGATTTGTAGTAAAAAAATCGTCAAATATAACAAAATAATCTTGTTAAATTGAGTTATATATTTTTCCGATAAACATGCGGTCATCCGTTAAATTATCTCCTTATATTATTAGCAGTCTGAAGCATTTCATCAGAGGCTTGAATAACACGTGAATTGGCTTCATACGCACGCTGAGCAATAATCATCTGAATAACCTCTTCTACAACCTGAACATTTGAATTTTCCAGAAAGCCCTGTGCAATAGTGCCAAGACCATCCAGGCCGGGTTGCCCTACATTAGGGGCACCGGAGGCTTGTGTCTCGAGAAATAGATTCCTACCCAATCTCGCATCAAGCCCTGCAGGATTAGAAAATCGGGCTAATTCCAAAGTGCCTATATTTTGAGGAGTATTATCACCAGGAACACGGGCAGAGACTGTTCCATCTGCACCAATCGTTATCAACTCTGCTTCCGTAGGAATAGTAATTGCAGGGGTTAACGGATAACCATCCACAGTCATTATGGTCCCTTCTTCATTAATTTTAAAAGCACCGTCTCGCGTATAGGCGGTAGTACCATCGGGTAATTCAATCTGAAAGAAGCCATCGCCTTCAATCATTAAATCCAATGGATTACCCGTTTGAATGGCAGAACCCGATGAAAAGATTTTTGAAACAGCAGAAGGACGAACTCCATGTCCAATTTGAATACCCTCCGGAATGGTTGTTCCTGCAGTCGTTTCACTTCCTGCGGGTTTGATGGTTTCATACAACAAATCCTGAAAATTTACACGACTTCGCTTAAATCCGGTTGTGTTCACATTTGATAGATTGTTCGCAATGGCGTCAATATTCATTTGTTGAGCAATCATTCCTGTTGCCGCCGTAAACAATGAACGAATCATATATTCATCCTTCTTTTATGGTTTAACCAGCAAGTCCTACTTGTTCAATTAATCTACCTATAGATTCATCTATTGCAGAAATAACTCGCTGATTGGCTTCGTAAGCACGAAGTCCCAGAGTTATTCGTATCATTTCCGTAGGTATTTTTGTATTTGACCATTCCAGATATCCCTGACGAAGGGAACTTTTGGATGCGGGTTGCATACCTTGCTGAATTTCCTGACTTGCAGAGTATATGTTTTCACCTTCACGGGTTAACCGCTCCGGATCTTTAAACTCCACACAACGAATTTGCCCCGCGGGAACCCCATCCACAGTTACATTTCCATCTGAAGAAATATTTACTTCCGTTCCCTGTATTTGTATGGGTTGACCATTAGCCCCCAAAACACGATACCCTTGCGGAGTGGATAAATAACCTTCCGCATCCAGTGTTAAATCTCCAGCACGTGTAAATCTTTCACCGGCAGGCGTTTGTAAAACAATATATCCCGGTCCATGAATGGCTATGTTCAACGGATTATCGGTCTGCTTTAACGGACCCAACGACAAATCTGGGAATATTTCTACCACTTTTACCCCACCGCCAGGTGCTGTTTTAGGAACATACATATGATAACTTTCCCCGACTTTCTGCACTAACGGATAAAAACCCAATTGCACAGGTGTTAATGCCTTGTAGCCTGCTGTGCTTGCATTGGCAACATTATTGGCATAAATAGATTGCCTCTGTTCTGAGGCAATCATTCCACCTGCGGATATGTATATTCCAGGTATCATATCTTTATATATTTATATGTAAATGGTTAATTGTTTTTTTCAAAAGGCGGGTGGCAGGGCGCAACGATGTTTCATAAAGGGACAAAGAAACACATGGGCGCAATACATTGCGCCATGCCGACCCATGGAGGAAAGTTGCTATAGGACCTTATTATGGGACATCTGTAATATTCAATTGTTGTTATTCCAGAAATAGCAAGGTTCATGCCATTAAGTATCATTTCAATAAATTGTTGACAGAATGAAACTTACATAAAGCCCGTTTATAATATGTATTATAAAAATAGGAATGATTTTCCCGTCTCAGGGGAAGAATTTGCATTTTATACTGCTTTATTCATAAATTAACATTGATAATTTTAAGGTAAGGCGTTTTTACTATGAAGATTTTGTCTGTAGAATTTAAAAAAAGTGTGCTGAATATACAGGATGTTCCTCGTGACCGTAAACCTGAAATTGCATTTGCAGGGAAGTCAAATGTAGGCAAATCTTCGTTGTTAAATACTCTATTAGGGCGAAAAAATCTTGCTAAAATAAGTAATACTCCCGGAAAAACGAAAACCATTAATTTTTTTGAGGTAAATGGGAAGTTTTACATGGTAGACCTTCCTGGATATGGTTATGCGGAAGTTCCTTTGAAGATAAAAGAACAATGGAATAAGGTTATGTTTGAATATCTAACTCAAAGTAAAACCCTGAAACTTGTAGTGGTGCTTATCGACTCCCGTCATGGTCCCGGGGATAAGGACCATCATTTGTTAGATTTTCTGGAAGAACATGCAATTCCAACACTACTTGTTGCAACAAAAATTGATAAGCTGGGAAACGCTCAAAAGAAAATCCAACTGGATAAAATCCGGAAAGAACTTCATCTGGATGAAGATGCCATCCTGCTCCCTTTCTCTTCCCAGACAAGAGAAGGTGTAACTCCTCTATGGAAAATTATCGGAGAAGTTTTAAGTAATAACAATTTATAATTACCCATCAATGCGGATGATAATAGTAGGAAAAAATTATCCTCCGAGTAGTTCCCGGCACACTTCATTCAATAATTTCCCATCAACACGCTCACCCAATTCTTTTTTCATGATACCTGTCAATTTCCCCGCATGATTTATCTCGGGATGTTCTGTAAGGTATTGCTTTACCCGCTGTATCACTTCAACTTTGTTCATTTGTTGGGGAAGGAATTCTTCAATAACCGCTATTTCCTTCTCCAATTTGGCTACCTCATCCATTTTCCCTAATTGTTTATATACTTCGATACTATCTTTACGTTTACGAACTTCACTACGCAGAGCGGAAATCCCTTCATCATCCGACATTTCCTCTTCTCTTGCAGTGGACTTCTCTTTTAGCAACAAGGCAGATTTGACCATTCGCAATGTTTCCAAACGGACTGTGTCTCTATCCTTCATCGCTTGTTTCATTGCTTCCTGAACCGCATTCATGAGACCCATATCTCGAACTCCTACTTGTTATATGTCAATCATGATATTTTTCTACTTCTGCGATTATACTGAATTTTGTAGTTAGTATCAAAAGATTTTACACCGTGAAAATATCTAAAGTAATTGGAATGCAACACAAGACAATAAACAGTCCTTAATGTATCAGTGTGATTACTTCGTGAATGTCAGTTACAAATGCTTTGATTTTATTATCAGCGATTCTTTCAATTTGGGTGGTTGTGTTGTTTGCGATGGTAGATTGAATAGGATTTACTGTTGTAATTGTCAAATAAAAACATGGAGTATCTTCAATCAAAGAGGGGAGAATATAAGGACGATTTTTCATAGGAATGGTCTGGGGTGGAGATGAATATGCAATACAATGGACATAAAAACCGTCATTTTCTGGCTTGCGAAGGATAACCGTTTCCACAAAACTCGGTGCGGATATTTGTATCTCAGGACCTGGGTTCAGATAATGAACTGCATTTAGCATTAGTTTTCTACATTCAGATAGAGCATACTCAGAGCCTAATGCATAGTCCGGCGAGCATGTCCATGTCATTACGGTACCCTTACCTATGTGATTTATAAATATTGCAGGACCTATGGTTGTTTCAGGACTCATAGGTAGGTCTGTTCCTTCTTTCCCTTCTGTCTGGCGTTGGGTACGGTAGGGCTTCCATAATTTACCTATCGCTTTTGCAGATGTAGTTTCAAATATCCCAGCGGGTCCTCTTATCAATAAAGGCATGGTATCTGAATTTTTATACTCCTCTTCATTTATATGAGCATGTTCAATTTCTTTTGCCAATTGTTCTTCTTCTTGCGATTGTGTGGGTCCCAGAGAAATCCAGTTGTCTTCACTTTCCAGTTTTGACACAAATTTACAACCTGTTAATGGCTCCAGTTTATAAGTACCGATATTTCCGAAATCGTCATAGCAACCTGTAACCCCTGTAATAATCAATTTTCCTCCCTCATACACATAGTTTGTGAACATATTTATCTCTGCTGACGACAGAATTCCCACATTAGGTAGAATAACTACCGGAAATTGTATCAGTTTTTCATAAGTGCAATTCTCATCTAACAGGATACCCCAGGGAATATGTTCATACACCATTGCTTTATGTGTTCCCTGAAATGATGTAAAATAAATGGAAGGATTTTCTCTTGCAACCCAATCTCGTGTTTTACTACTAAAATATATTCCCACTTCATATACAGGCTTATGATAAAAGAACCCTTTCTTTTCCTTAATTTCTTGAAAGGCTTTGCCGATGCGGTTATAAGCAATAGGGTCTGCTGTGCCATCAAAACCTAACTTATCTACCATAGTAACGAAGGAACCATGAGCAAACAAAGTTAACAATTCCCAGCGAATATCATTCAACGGGCGTGTCGTTTGGTCGTGATACATTCTCACACCTCGTTGTATTGCCACCTGAACCCGTTGATGAGGAACCGCTGAACGATAAAATTCTGCATTCAGCCCGACCGTTAAGGCACTGAAACCCCAGATACCTGTTTCACCCGTAATAAAATCACCATTTTCTCCGTGTTGAACAGGTCGTTGACCTACCTCAAAACTGAAGGGAGGGTTTCCGTGGTAATTGAAATCTACTGAAACTTTTGCATCACGGTTTTTAATGTATGCATATAACTTTTTTTCAAAATTTTCACTGCTTTTATAGCGAAACTCTAAGAAGTTTTTCCACGCATCATCCCAGGTGATAGAGGTTGGCATTTCCAATCCATACTGTTCCTTAAATAGATTCTTACATGCAGGACAGGCACAACCATACGGAGGTCCGAACCCCTGGTCCACCATATCAATATGAAATCCCTGAACCCCATAATCCATAATTTCGTCAACAATTTGTTTCATTACTTCCAGATAGCCCGAGTTATAACAAAAACGATGATAAATAGGCTTTCCATTAAGGTCGTGCATAAGAAATTCTGGATGTTGCTCGATGTAATGCCCTCCTTGTTGAACCACACAATAAGCGATTACAGGCATATTATATTTTTTTGCCTCGTTAATGGATTCCTTGAGGGGGTCACGGTCTTTTAGTCCGGGTGCTTTTAACAGAATTTTTGAATTGTAGTATGCATAATCACCATCTCGAACCCATACGACAACATAATCACAATTGGCTTGATGACATCTCCGCACAATTTCTGCCCCATCCCATTTGGAGCAATACCGTTCATCGTTCACGCTGGAAAAACCCCATTGTGCCCCTGTTGGACCGACCTCCATTCCAACCCTTGCCTTTTCATACCAGAATTCTGAGGAAGCCCATGGAGTAAAAGATAAAAGGATTCCTATAAAGCACAGTCGTAAAAACATACCAAGTATCTTTCTATTTACACATATTGTCGAATAAGATAATTATCGTATCATAAATGATTATGCTATTGACATAGCATAGAAGGCAATACTGGCACTTACACTGGCATTGAGTTGTTCGATGGGCGGTTTGGTAGGAATGGATATAACAGAATCACATTCTCTTTTGATTAAGGGGCGAATTCCCTTCCCCTCGCTACCAACTACAAGAACACTCTGCTTGTGCCATTTCACATCATTTAATTTTATATTCCCATCCGCATCGAGGGCATATATCCCAAAGTCAAGTTCTTTTAGTTTGCGAATGATTTGTAGTGTGCTTTTTACTTGGACTATTTGAGCATATTCAATGGCTCCTGTACTTGCTTTTACAACAACAGGGGTTATGGGAGCAGAGCCTTCTTGTGGTAAAAATATTGTATAGATATGAAAGGCTACTGCTGAACGGATAATCGCACCTAAATTTCTCGGGTCCTCTATATGGTCTAAAACGACAATTTGCTTTGTTTGTGCCAGATGGTTTCGTAAAAAATCATCAAATTTCAGAATAGGCAGTTCTTCTACTTCAGCAACAACCCCCTGATGAACACCATTTTTTGTTATCCGGTCTAAATATGCACGAGGTTTTTCTTCTATCACAATATGATTTTCCCATTTTTTCAATTCCGTTAGAGACAGACCTTGTTGGATATATATCCTATGAATAGAACGGCGTCCTGCATGGAGACAGGTTAACACAGGAGCACGACCATAGATGATATTTGATTTGTTCATGTATTTATTGTAATTCGTGAACTTCTTTCAATTTATTTGCACGCAGGTTAAGATTATCAAATTCGGGAACGCGGTCATCATATTGATGGGCGTTTAATTGGGCAAGGTTTCTGATAATATTATAGGCATCCTGATAGCGTTCCAGTTTTTCATAACATTTTGCTAAACGATACATGTTATACCAATAATTAGCACCACTATTCCCATATCGATTGATTACAGTTTCAAGCACATCCTTTGCGCGTTCCCACCTTAAGAGTATTATCAGATAGCCCGCAACGCGTGTCAGTCCGGCTTCATCAATCTTATCGCGTTCTGCATTTACACCCGGTGTTGCCTTCGTAAAATTATTCACCATATAGTTGACTCCGCCACTGGAACCTAACCAGCCAATAACGACAACTATAAGAATAATTAATGGCCACTTTAATCCACTTAAATCCATAAACAGCCCTCCTTATAGTTTGTTAAATACCCAACCACGAACGAACAAAAAAAACAGTTTGAGTTAATACAGGAATGTTAAATAAAGTCCCAATTACACCCAGAGTAATTAAAACAACAACAACGAAGAGAAGAAAAGAGAAGAATTGTCTTAATTTTGTTCCGATATTCCAGCGAGCACGGGATGTGTCCCGGTCCAACTCCTGCACCCGTTTTGTAAAGGCTTCAAATCGCTCCCGACATGCATCGGAGCAAAAAGAACCCAATGGGGAAGTGATTACACATGCACCACAAACAGGCTTCCCACACTGTTTACATCGTGCAACAGCAGAAACAGAATGATGATTAATGCATGATGATAACCTGCCATCCAGCATAACGACGCCCTTTATATTCTCCAAAAATTTTATAGTATAATTATAACAAAAAAAAAATAAACATATCAATATTAAATATTATTTCTTTTTATAAAAAATAGGCGGTGAATAAAACAGCATCACAGGCATGTATTATTCACCGCCTTCATGCGCCGGGCATCAGGGGTATAAAAATTTTAGCAAAAAAAACGCCAATTTCATTAAAATAAAGACATCTTCAAAATCGTCATATTTAAATCCTGTATTTTCAGAGAATAAATAAATCAAACGAATCCTTATTTAAATTCGCTTGGGAATAATGCTATGATTTTTCGTCAAGAAAAATTTGATATTTTGACTGAATTTTGTCAAAATAATAGAATATAAATTGTTGACAAAAATGTATTCACGCAATAACACTTAGATGTATGGATAGAATATGTCCGAGCCTAAAGATGCGGAACTGAGAATATATTGTATCTGTGGTCAGAAAATGCGAGTCCAGGCGGATATGTATGGTAAGCCGGGACGCTGCGTTGCTTGCAGACAAAAAATTCGTATCCCCACGAAGGAAGAACTTCCACCTGGGATAACGGAACTCTATCTCAAAGACCATCCGGAATACCTCCGTAAAAAATCTTCACGCGAGAAATCGGAACCCATAAGCGAAACCACTTCCGATGAAGAGCAAGTGCTTTCTGATTTCAGTGGTGTGTATTCTTTGCCTTTTGATTCCTTGGAAATTTTACAGATATTAATCTGTGCGGAGTATAAAGCACAGCGGTATCTACAGGCGATACGGCAAAAGAAACCTATAGGGAAAGAATCAAAAACGGATTTGTTAGAAATCCTCTCAAAAATTCGCCGAATGCGAGCCTCTTTAGATGACAAAATAAAAAACCGGCGAAGCGAGGTCCTGGAACAACTCAAACAGGTAGAAAAAGAACTGGGGAAAATTGTGGTCTCTTTCCGAACAGGGGACATAGAATTTAAATATTACTGGAAAACTGTTGTACCTCTAAGAATTCGTAGAGAACGACTAATGTGGCGGAGAAAAAATCTGGAAGGTTGGCTTTCAACAGTAAGTCCAGAATTAGCAGGAGGATATATTGATACTGATTTCTCCAAATTGCCGGATAAGGTTCCGGATATTGTTTTTCCATTGGAGGAAGAGGATAAAAATATTTCGGTTCTATCGCTTCTTATTAAAGAGATTCAAAAGTATATTGATTTAAGGGCGGATGTAGAACACAAATATGCGGAATGGCGAAAAATGGTAGAGGAGGGCAGGGTAAATCCGGAGGTAGGAGAAAAAGGTCTTGCGGAATGGGATGCACGATTAAAGATTATTCAGAGTGCTATCTCTTTCTATCGTGAACGACTCGAACAGTTAGTTGCTGATTGTGAATTGGACCTGGAGTCCATTGAGAAAAATATTAATCGCATTGATAAACAGAAAGAAGCACACATCATTGACATTAACAAAGCGCGAGAATTGCAGGAAGAATTATTCCAGGCACGATTAGACCTTATCCACACAAAAGACACAGCACGCAGAGCCATTAGTGCCAATTCCCGTTTTGATATTCCCTCTTTGCAGGGTACTTTTATTGCAAGAATTGGACCCGATAGAGGACAAATAGAAATTGGAGCCGACTCCTGGATTGCCTGGTTCTGTTCCGCATTATTGATAATGTTGATAATGATACCCATGACCCAGAGTCAGGGATTGGTATCTACCGAAATATTAGTTATGATGATAATTGGATTGTTTATCTCTGCAATACTATTGGCTCTTGTAGGTTCTATTCCTTACCGAAAATGGCGAGGAATAGGATTGAGTATTTTGTGGGTCTCCTATGTTTTCTTATTTACACTCCATATCAATTTTGCATGGTATAGTGTTACCCCGTATGGTGGAGATTTGAGAGCCTCACCGCATGGTTTTTTTGCTTTTAGAGTAGTGTCGGTTTATATATTGTTAGGACTGATTGGTGTCGCAGTATGGGTTTCTCTTTATAAAGACAAAAGATTTCGATGGATACCCTTACTCTCTACAATTTTTACACTACTTGAAGTCGCTATTATCTCAACAGATTGTTTCGGAGCATTGCAGGGGAACGCCATATTAGGAGCTGCGGGGAGAACAGAATATATTGCATCTACAGGAAACTATCGGGTAGAAATAAACATCCATAATAAAGGAATGCGTTCTGTATGGCTGGGGAATGATATTCGTTATGTGCCTGCTCCTGTTTATGTAAATGTAATTATGGAGGGAAACGAAAAACAGAATTTCATGCCTTATGAAGTAACTACAGAAACTTTTTCTTCGCAACCTATTGCTCTGGTTTTTAATAAAGAAGGTGGAAGAATTGGACCAACAAAATCTATTACACTTTTTTACCAACTTGCTCCGGGGGTTTATATCTTCAGATTAGAAGGTAAAGGGAATTACTATCAACCCAAACAAATCCGATTGGTTTTACCGGAACAAAAAAAGGAAAATGTCCCCCCTCAAAAGGAGGAGAATCCTGTTATCGAAAACAATAAGGAAAAGGTGATTGAAAAGAATGAGGAAAATAATACCCGTATAGAAAATAATACAGTTACAGACTCAGCAACAGCCGAGCAATCTATTTTTATGGAACTGCAAAATACATCCGAAACAGCATTGCGCTTTTTACAAGAAGGAGAGGTTTTAGTTTTCTTTCACGGCTTTGCAAAAGTTGTGGACAAAACAGAAGGGAATAATTCTTCTCCTCAATTTCGCGTTTCCCTATACACAAAAGATAAAAAGACGATGGAGCAATTCTTCCGTCTGGGAGATAAAATTGTCGGCGATTGGATACTCTCCGAATTCAGTCCACAGCGGGAAACCATAACTTTAAATTTCAAGGGGCAATTGTTTGTGGCAACGGTGGGTAAATATTACAAACTGAAATTGTGACAGTAATTTCTCGGAGAGTTGTATAAATTTGAAAATATACTAAATAAGTCTATATAGTAAATATCATTAATCCTATAATAAGGAGGGTTCCATTATGAGAAAGAGTTTCTTGGCGTTTTTAGTTCCTGCTATTGTTTTATTGTCACTTTTGTTGACCCATTGTGGAGGACAACAACCGACAAATAAAACAACTCCTTCTGCTCCTGCACAACCTAAACCTATAGAAGTAAAGCCTATGGAACTTACTTATAGTGTGTTTTTCCCAGCCACACATAGTCAGTATAAATTAGCGGAAAACTGGGCAAAGGAAGTTGAAAAACGGACAAACGGCAAGGTAAAGATAACCATGTATCCGGGTGGCTCTTTAACCAAAGCAGACCAGTGTTTTGAGGGTGTCATTAATGGAGTTTCTGACCTGGGGATGAGTTGTTTTGCGTATACGCGGGGCAGATTCCCATTATTAGAAGTTCTTGACCTGCCATTAGGCTATCCCAGTGGTAAAGTAGCGACCCATGTTGCGATGGATATCATTAAGAAATATCAACCTGCGGAATTGAAGGATGTTCAATTATTATATGTTCATGCTCATGGTCCGGGTATTTTAGCCAGTAAAAAACCAGTCCGTTCTCTGGATGACCTGAAAGGGATGAAAGTTCGTGCTACAGGTTTATGCACGAAAATCGTTGAAAAATTAGGTGGGCAACCCGTGGGAATGAGCCAACCTGAAACTTATGAGGCTTTGCAAAAGGGTGTCGTCGATGCAACTTTTTGTCCTATGGAAACATTACAAGGATGGAAACAAGGTGAGGTAATCCAGGCAGTTACAGACAGTCGTTGTATTGGATACACAACCACGATGTTCGTTGTGATGAATAAAGCAAAATGGGAACAATTACCACAAAATGTTAAGGATGTTATACTGGCTGTAAGTGAAGAATGGGTGGATAAGCATGCCCAGGCATGGGACGAAGACGATACAAAAGCAAAAGAGTATATAACAGGAATGGGAAAAGAGATTATTTCCCTTACACCGGAAGAACAACAACAGTGGAAGAGTGCTGTACAACCTGTCCTGCAAGATTATGCATCTGTCAGCGATAATTTACCTCGTGCTGAAATATTAGCAGATACACAGAAAAGGATTCAGGAACTTAGTAGTCAATAAGGTGGTGGGTCTCATTGAAAATTAGTATTTCAAATTTAATAGAAATGTATGGGAAAGGGGTTCGTATTCTTGTTTATATATTAGGGATTATATCCGCTCTTGCCTTACTTTTTATCGTAATAGTCGTCATGGCAGATGTTATCGGGAGATTTTTTGGAAATGGTCTTCGCGGGAGTATGGATTATATTCGTCTGGCAAGTGCTGTAGTTTTAGGGGGAGCACTTCCTTATACTACCGCCGTTAAAGGACATATCGCCATTGAATTTCTGTTTAGAAGAATATCCCGAGTTCTAAAGGTTATTATCGATACTATCTCCCGATTGATGATGTTAACACTCTTTATATTAATTATTGTTTTCATGATAAAGCATGGTCTATCTCTTTATCGTTCCGGTGAGGTAACTTCTACAGTGCAGTTACCGGTATATTGGGTTCCATTCTGGTTGGCACTATCCTTTGCGGTAACTTCTCTGGTAAAGATTTACCATATACTCCGACCCGGGAAGGAGTTAATCAAGCCATGAGTCTAACGGGTTATGGTGTTTTAGGCATAGTTGTTTTATTGTTCCTTCTCGTGGTAAGCATGCCGGTTGCTTTTGCGATGATGGGTGTCGGATTGACAGGCTTTGTGATGGTTGTCAATAAAAATGCAGGCTTTAGCATGCTATCAAGTGATTTGATTGACACTTTCTCCTCTCCAAGTCTTGTTGTAATTCCTCTTTTTGTTCTAATGGGTCAGATAGCCTTCCATTCGGGCATTAGCAAGCGATTGTTTCGCACAGCTTACATCTGGATAGGTTCGTTGCCCGGTGGTCTGGCAATGGCTTCTGTTATCGCCTGTGCATTATTTGGAACTATTTGTGGTTCAGGACCGGCAACGGCTGCAACCATGTCCGCTGTGGCTCTACCGGAGATGCGTCGCTATAAATATGATGCTTCATTAGCGAGTGGAACTGTGGCATCTGCCGGTGGATTAGGGATGATGATACCTCCCAGTGTTGTCTTTATTGTATACGGAATACTTACTCAGCAATCCATTGGCAAATTATTTCTGGCGGGTATTTTTCCCGGCGTTTTTATTTCATTACTTTTTTGTATCAGTATTTATATCCGCTGTTTGAAAAACCCATCTTTAGGTCCTGCAGGAGAAAGAACTTCCTTAAAGGAAAAAATCCTATCTATGACAGGGGTTATTGAAACGCTTATTCTGTTTCTCGTTGTTATGATAGGTATCTTTTTCGGCTTCTTTACACCTACCGAAGGAGCCGGAGTAGGAGCCGGAGGGACCATCATTCTATCTCTGCTTTTACGGCAAATTACATGGAAGGGGTTTGTTCGTGCAATGATGGAGACACTTCGTACCTCCTGTATGATATTAATCATTGTGGCAGGTGCAGTCATTTTAGGCAGATTCTTTGCTATTACACGCTTGCCAATGACAATAGCCAGCAGTCTTATTTCCTTGCCCCTGCCTGCCTGGGCTATATGTTTTTTGGTTATATTTTTCTATATGGTTGGAGGTTGTTTTATTGATGCACTGGCATTAATATTACTAACCATTCCGATTTTTTATCCTGTAGTCCAACAATTAGGATATGATCCAATCTGGTTTGGTGTAATGATAGTCGTCCTGACACAGATAGGGGTTATTTCACCTCCGGTTGGGATTAATGTATATGTCGTTAGTGGTATGGACCGAAGCCTTGCTCTATCCACTGTTTTTCGTGGTTCTATTCCCTTCTTATGGATATTAGTAATCGTAAGTATTTTATTTTTAATATTCCCCGGTCTGATTCTTTGGTTTCCCAATTGGTTAGGCACCATCTGATTAAAGGAGGATAAACTTATGTCAGAACAAGATAATAACCTTCCTATAACCCATAAAGTACTTTTTTGTACAGACTTCTCAGAAAATGCAGATATTGCTTTTCAGCATGCTCTGGATATAGTGCTTCGTCGTCCCGGTTCTCTGCTAATCATCCTGCATGTAATACCGGAGCCGGAAGCAGAATTCTGGAAAACCTATGTTTATGAGATAGATGATATTGATAAAAAAGCAAAGCAGGATATTGATGAAAATATTCGGCAATCCTATTTATCCAAAATTCCACACGAAATTATGGTTCAGGTTGAAATAAAAATCGGAAGGGATTACCAGGCTATATTGAATTTTGCAAATGAAGTTCATGCAGATATTATTATTATGGGGCGACGGGGGCATAGTACCTGGGAACGACCTTTTTTTGGAAGCGTCGTTGAACGAGTTGTTCGTCGTGCAGAGTGTCCTGTTCTTGTTGTTCCTCGTTCCGCAAAAAAATAACCCTATGTATCACATAACAACATTTTATCTGTATCACACATTTTTCTCGTAGATTCCATTGCGATTCACAGCATAAATACTTTTCTTCCCCCAGGGGTCAAAAACAAATGTTCTGTCCATTTATTACTTCATACCTTATTCCGTTTTTATTACTCATATATAAACAAGCAATCACTTCTATTTGTATTGAAGAAAGGTCCAACGAGGTAGAGCGAACAAGTTTTATAGAATACGAGGTGTCCCATCAGAAACCGACCCATCGTAGATGTTTTTTGAGACAGATACAAAGGTGATAGTATGGAAGAAATTTGAGTAGAGGTGCGTATAGAAAGGAGTATATAAAGCGAACAGGGACAGTAGAGGTTTCCATCCTTACTATTTTTTGCATTGTTGAACAGTGTGTGATAATTTCTCTATGTTCTCTTTGCAGGTAATTTGAATGGTAGCGATAGCACGACTTTTTTCTCCGTGTTTCTCTGTGTTCTCGTGGTTGATTATATTTTTTTCACCACGGAGGACACGGAGAGGCACAGAGGTGCACAAAAAGAGGAGCATATCATTTCTTATTAATTTCGGCAAATAATTTGAAACGGATGTATGGGGAATTAAGGAGACAAAAGGGGCAATATGGATAGATAACAAGAAGATAGAAAAACGGACAGAATATAACAAATAAAATAGGTAAAAGTAGTTATACAGACTTTTGTAGTTTAATTTTTTATCTGGATTTTATGTCGTAAAAACATTATACTTTATACCCTAACCTTTCACAGGAATTGTTCCGAGGTTTCAAATATTTACTTCTGTTCAGGTATGGGTAATACAAGCATACTGGGATAAGTTTCTCCACAATAAACCCAATTATGAGCGGTATGAAGGTTTTCAGATTTCGGGAAGTCTTCTCCTGTGTTAGGATTTATCTCATATTTGGGATAATTGCTACTGCTAATATGTAAACCGATACGATGCCCTTTATCAAAAATCCAACTGATACTGAAAAGGTCTATTTCTAACCGGACAATTTCACTCGGCGAATTTAGTAATGAAGAAAACTGGTCAAAAGAATCCCGGGTTTTTACACGACGTATGCTGTCTAACACCAGGATTTCTCTACCGTCTGGCTCGGGATAAATATCCAGTAATTTTGCCGTAAAATCTGTATCCGGTGCATCAGATGACACAAATAAAATAACTTTAACTCTACCTGTCACTTCAAGGGGTTTCTGTAATGGGTCGCTGGAAAATTTTAATAAGTCCTTTCTCAGTTTACTATATTTTCGCTGGTCAAAAGGACCTGACGGTAATAATAAATTGGCTCCACCATGTGTGGGATAGGGATTGCGAGGGTCGAAAATAAAATCAAGAGTATAATTCCCCCCTGCAACAGGTTTGTTTTCCAATTTGCGATTTGATGTTAGAAATAAACAAAGTTCTTTTGACTCAAAGGGAGGCCAGGAATCGGCAGTCCTCCAGCAATTTCCGGGGGCATGAGGTTTATCTGAACCCATTACATAATAATGCACCTTCGGGATATTGTCCAGAGCATGTACATTTCCTTTTAGATGATAATCGAAAAAGGCATAGGAAATATGAGATATGTGCAGGTCAAAACGATTGGGATTGAGTTTGTAATCCTGTGTTATATCGGGTCCATGTGATGACCATTTCATAATCAGATAATTTTTCCCTCGAACTTTTTCAGAACCTTCTTTTTCCCGCGCAAGAAAAGCATCGATAGTAGCCTGCTGAAAAATATCATACCAACCACCTACAAATAATGCAGGTGCAGTTATTCGATTTGCCAGAACATTACTATCAAACTGTTTCCAAAACTCATCATAAAGTGGGTGTGATTTATACATATCTACAAGATAAGGTTGCCCAATTAATTGAAGCCAGCCTTCCATCATATTCTTTCGGAAAACACCCCCCTCATAAATAGAATTATGATATAAACTTCCTGTGCCGACATCAATATGTTGGGCAGAAATTTTATCGGTTGCCGGCGCCAATAATGTCTGTGTTATTCCTAACGCAGAACCACCAAAAGTACCTATTTTACCACTGCACCAAGGTTGTTTTATTATCCAATTTACTGTATCAACACCATCATGTAATTTCTCATCCCAACCATCTGCATGAAACACAAATTTCTCACCAGGACTTTCTCCCATACCACGCACATCCTGAATAACAACGGCATACCCTTCATCGAGATATTTTTTTACATCCAATACCCTACCGTATGTGCTTCGAACTAAAAATACAGGGAAGGGTCCTTCCTGCCCATCCGGAAGATACACATCTGTTGCTAATTCTGTCCCATCGGACATCGGGACACGGTAGAATTGCGATACGGGAAAAGAGGCAAACGATAAAAGTGATACTATTAAAAAAAGAAATGGAACTATTTGTTTCAAACGACATTTTTTCCTCTCAAAATTCATGGGAATACTTTCCTATCTATCTGTTTATTTTTTATGAAGTAATATACCATTAAGATTCCTTATAAAGAAACAATTCTTATCTATAATATATCGTGATTTATCTCCTATTTTATCGGTCTTTACCTGTGATATATTTCACCTCAATTTGTAAATTGATAGGTAAAATGTTATTGTATTTTGTAATCTTCTTGTGAAACTTTTGTATATTTTATCAAGTCTATTTATTCCCTTGTAAAGTCTACATTTACGAGTAAAGGATTTTTTATGTATCGAGATTTACCTATTTTTTTGAAGTTATTTTTTTCTCTAATAATTGTAGTTATTGGTTATCTAATACTGTATGAAATATTTCTTTTGGGTGCAAAGTTGATTAATGACCCGATTGATGAGGCGATTTTATTAGCATTACAACCTGACCATTATGTCCCTATTCTGGATGAAGTTATGGTCTTTCTGACCCATTTTTCTGTGTACCTGTTCTCTATCACAGCAATTTCCTGGCAGATAACAAATCTAATTGTTCGAAAAAATAATACTGCTATAAAAGTTGCAGGATATGTGTGGAAAGTTTTTGCTGTTGTTTTAGGAATATATCATTTATGTGGATTATGGATTTCATCATATGGAATATTCTGGTGGCGACCTCATGAATATCGAAGTGTTTTTATTATTTTAAGTATCGTTTCATTCCTTGCTTTCTGGTTTGGTTCAAAGACATGGGAAAAATGGAATTATTTGGAGCGGAAAAGATGGAGTCGAATTTTCTGGATAACAATTATCAGTGTATTTTTCACGAATTATCTGGGAGAAGATAATATAAAAAAGACTGTCGGTAGACCGCGTCCATTACACGAGAAATATGAACCGTGGAATAAACAGGTACGTGTGATAAAAGATGAAGTGGTAAAAGGTTCCCCTTCGTATATTTCCGGTCATGCTTCTTCCTTATTTGCACTACTAACACCCGCAATATGGGGTATTCGTAAAAAGTGGGCAAAAGGGGCATTGGCAACATGGGCAGGTGTACACGCTTATACGCGTATTTATACCGCTGCACATTTCCCTTATTGCACCTTGATGGGCTCTTTATTTGGATTTCTTATGGGCACGATTACTTATTGGTCGTTCTGGTGGTGTTTAGTGCCAAAGGAGAAAACTCCACCACCTGCTCCTTCTCTAAATGCAAAAACCGTATAGAAGAAGTATTCCACTCAAATCGTCTCTGTAATTTCTCTGGCATTCTCCCCGGATGTGTTGCCATACTGGTTATTGCAAATATTATAGCAAGAATAGGTATTATCCCTAAACTTACCAAAACCCATTTATACCCCTCCACCGGTTTTATACATGAAGGGAAAGTAGGTACAGCGAACCTTTTCTGGATGCTCCAGATACTTAAAAGTATCATCAGGAATAAGAAAAAACTATGAATTCTCACAGGAGATATGCTTGCTTTAGGTATCATCATCAACATTTGTGTAATCCAACCATTACTCCAAATCGTCCAGAGCCATAAGAATTGCATTTGCCATGGTGATGTATTCTCGACATGATTTTCTTTGACCCATTTCCAATAAACAATAATGGAAATGATAGTTAGAGCAATACCTCGTAGCATCACATTAAAATAGGGGTCTAGCCAAAGTGTATCACCTCGCATCAGAATATTATTCTCTTCAAATCGTTTCAATAAATTATTGAGGGTAATCAATGGAACAAAAGAAAGGATTATAAATACAGTTATGATATATAAGAACGGTGAAATATTCATAATTGGATGGTCTTCCTCATATTCGCGGAAAACGGCATAAGCAATACCTATGCCCATAACAAAACCAAAAGAAATTTCCATGACCTTCCACCAATCAAATTCCGGACCCAAAAATCTGCCATAAACTTGCAATGATTCTCCAAACATAAAACCCACAGCTCCTGCAAGAAACCCACGAAGCACTAATCTGCAAGTTTTATGTTCTTTTTGTATAAAGTTAATTACAAACAAAGCAAAAACAGCTCCTAAAACTAAAGCCCAATTCTCAACTCGGGGTGGCGTCATTAAAAGTTTAAATACTTTGATTAGAATGAAATAAAAAACCTGGGCACTGACATACAAGGCTATCAGGAAGAAAATCCAGAATAATAAACTTTTTCGTTTATCAGATAGGACCATACCCAGAATACCACAGCAGAAAGCCCCCCATAATCCTCCGACTATTGCTAAAGCGAGGTATCCATAAGTAACATTTAATAAATCTACTCCATGAGTATAGCCAATTAAAATGCCATAACTTTGAATACCCCCCAGAGACATCTCTAATGCTCCTGCAGACGCTATTACAGGGGCTTTTTCCTGCCAGTGTTTTTTGGCACTGGCAATAACAAGTGCCAGACCTAAAAGGGCACCGGGGATTAAGGCTCCTTGTTCACCTCCAATTTCGCCTCGCAAACCCCAACCTAAGGCTACAGCCAACCCGACAAAAAGTATATTCATTCTTTTCCCCTTTTCACTAAGAACCGTTTTATTATGAAGTTTTGTTTTCTGATATTTCTAAACAGATTTTATTTGCTTTCGGGAGAAATTTTAGTAATTATTCGTTCGGATTGTTGCTGAGGTCCATCCGTATGATAGAACACCTGCCCTGCTATACTTTTTTCATCGGCGGATCTATCCTGAACGGTTACCTGATAGGTAATGGTAAACGGAAAGGGAGGAATAGAAGGCCAGACAAAGTTTAATGTACCTGTATCACCTTTTTTAGGAGCAATAGGAGGAGTTGGTCCATCTATGATTTTTTCAAACTGAATTTGTGCGGGAAGATTGACAACTAAAGCAAGGGCGGTTACCGGTTTCGGTCCTGAAAAGTTTATAGTGGCTTTCACCTCTAATGTACTATTCGGTGTGTATTTTTCAGGGGTAATTGCCTGCATCAAAGTCATCTTTTCTTCTTCTTCTTTCTTTACCGCTACTGGTTTCAGAGGTTGAGATGAAGAAGCATTTTCTATTGTTGATGGGGCATCGGGTTGCATCTCTTCGGATTTCCCCGATGGGGATTGGTCGGAAGAAGATGCAGGTGTAAGCGATTTCTCGCCGGAGGGGATTACAGGGGATTTCATCACATCTGTTCGTAATTCACCTGCATCAGCACGGTAAAGTGTTTGTCCCTGAATTTCTACAACATCCTTAAATTCATTGGGGACACGAACTCTATATGTAAAAGATGTGGGAAAGGCGGGAATATTAAACCATGCAAATTCTAAAAGAGGTGTTCTCCCGGGAGGAGGAACTAAATCCGGTTTTGTTCCTTCAATTACTGAATCAAACGTCCAACCTACTGGGAGTAATTCCTGAATACCTAATGCACGAATTATTTTTGCTCCTTCTTTTTCCAGTATAATTGTAATATCTAAAGTGCTTCCCGGTTGTGCCGAACCTCCTCCAGCAATCTGCCGTGTCATTTTAATTTGTACATCGGGTTCACTTAAAGCGGGTTGAAATGTTATCCCTTCAACTTTGAGTGGCGGTGTGCGGGAGGGGATTGTTTGTGGTTTTATAGAAGATTGATTGGGAATACTGGTCGTTGTGGTAGGAGTTGTTTGAGAGACCGCAGGTCTTGCAGGAGTCGGATTTTTTGATGCCACAAAAACGATATATCCTGCGCAGAAAATTAAAGCAATGATAAGTGTCAAAATAAAACCTATAATTGTTGAGCGTTCCATGTTTTGATACCTCTATATAAAAAGAAAATTTAAAACTAGCACTCTTTCTTTTGCATTTACATACAAGTATATAAATTTTTAATTTGAATATGCGAATTTATCAACGTATAGAGGTAGATGGAATAAGAGATTGGTATCCATGGTGCATCATCAGGTGGTCCAACAGAATGCATGCCAGGAAGGCTTCCGCAACGGGCCAAACGCGGGCAACGATAGTCGGGTCTCTCCGTGTTACTGCTTTGAGCGTTGCATTTTCCAGACTTACTTTATCAATGGTCTGCTGGTCTTTGGCAATAGTCGGCGTAGGTTTTACAGCAATTCTTGCAACAATCGGTTGTCCTGTGGTAAGTCCACCTGTAATCCCACCTGCATTGTTGGAATTAAATACCACTTTTCCGTTCTCAACTCGCATTTGGTCGTTGCACTCCGAGCCTTTCATGTCCTTTACCGCATAACCTGCACCTATTTCAACTGCTTTGACGGCTCCGATACTCAGCATGCGACCTATTTCTCCATCTAATTTGCGAAATACAGGTTCTCCTAATCCTATTGGAACACCCGTTGCAACGACTTCAACCAGCCCCCCACTGGAATCGCCTTCATCCCGAATCTTAATAATCTGTTTTTCCATTTCAAACGCAGCATTTGTATCCGGGCAATTCATGGTAAAATGGATACCATACTCTTCGCGAATTTTCTGGTAATCCACAACAGGTGCCTGCTCACGAATTTCAAGGAGTTTTCGTTCCAATTCTGCAATAACTGCCATTTTATGGAGAAACCGCATTTCCGGAGTAATTCTTCCTTCTTTAAAAACCCAACGATAAATAGGGTCGTATTCCTTTCGCACTTTACGGAATGTATCAACCTTTTTTTTGGCTTCTTCAATAGGAACATCGCTGGCTTTTACACCTGCTGCTTCTTTTACATACGAAAAGACCTCAATTCCATGTTGTTTTAATACTTTTTTTGCAATAGCACCCGCTGCAACAATGGTGGATGTGTACCTTCCGCTGAAAAAACCTGCACCGATAGCATCGTCCCAGATACCATATTTAACAAAAGAGGTATAAGAGGCATGACCGGGACGCGGGGTGCGATTGGTTACTTGATATTGTTCAATATGTTCCATATGACGGTCAACATTCGGGATTAAAATAACCAGAGGCGTTCCGTTTGTATAGCCTGCATTTTGAAAACCCGGCATGGTATCTGCGGAATTTACCCCACTGTAAATAACGGGCACATCTGCTTCACGGCGCGGTGATGCCAATTCACTTTGCCCAGGTTTACGAGTTAGAAGGGATTCGTAAATCTCGCTTTCGGTTAAGTAGTAGCCCGGAGGGACACCCTGTATGAATGTCGTTAATCCTTCCTGATAACTACCTCCCGCAACAGAGACTTGAAACATACTGCCTAGCGTGCAACCTAACATTGTTTTTCTCCTTATTGTTTTTTATTTTGTTTTGTTGTATTTAGAATTTATTTTCTAAAAATTTCCAGAAGTTCCCTCCGAGATAGTTGGAAACATCTCTTTTCATTTCGTTTTCGGTCAATTTCCAGCCGGTTGCAAGAATTTTTGAATATTGTTCTATAAATACTTTTATTAATACTTGCTGTGTATGTTCCCATTTATAAATAACCTGTTCTAACACACGAGCATCTGAATGCTGTGGAATAAAGGTGGTGCCTAATAGTTCCACCCTCATTGTGGTTATTTCTTCAATTAAACTGGGATTATTTAAAAACCACCAACAGCCAAATGGCAGAAGATTCCGAAATTTCCTTGCGGTAACACATGCAGAATGAATATTCTCTCGGGAAAGCATCGTAAACATAAATTTATTCTGCGGGTATTTTTCACATAAGTTCTCAACAGGACGTAAGGAGGCGGTTCCGACACTATCTCCTGCTAATTTTAATTCCGGATTTACATTGCGGTTCACTCCAATCATTAGTGCCAGAGGGATATTGAAAAACTTTGTAACAGGTAATATTGCTTGTTCAATAATAATCCCACGAGGACTATGTTCGGGAAAATCGAATTGGGGAGGCAATGAAACTGCTACATATACCGGTTTTATCTTTTGTATCCAATCGCTAACGAAGCGTCGTATCTCTGATAATGTTTCTTCGGTAAGGTCTTTATCTACCGTATAGCCCCATGTTTGTAACAGGGTATAAACCTCTACCCAGCGGAGAATAAGTGTGTCCAACCGCAGTGAAGTAAAAAAACGCGGGTCTATCTCTGTCGGATTTGCCCAGAAATCGCGTTCCTGTGGGTCAAAGGGGTCGTTCGTCATCACTACCGCCTTTAAATTTGCTACTTCAAATACACGGTTTACATGGTCTTCAATGGATTGTTGTGCAAACCAATTTCTATAAGCGTTCAGGTCCCGTTCGGTTGTATCCAGACCCAATCGGTTTAACACGGTCAACACACCTCGACATGCTTCACTTATCGGACTGCGTTCAATAAACAAGGCTTGCCATATTGCATTGGCTTGTTCCTTTTTAGACATATTCCAGAAATTTGAATAGGGCATTTCTGTGGTGCGGAAAAACTCTGCTACAAGATAGTGGTAGGTCAGTAATTCATCAATGCCCCATAAAAGCAAATTTTTGAAAGAGGGAGCAAACAAATGTGTATGAATATCTGTAATGAGTGTTTCACTGAATATTTTTCGAATAGTAGCGGGAAGTTTCTTTATCGATACCTGTACATCTTCCGATATTCTTTGAGGCATTTCATTTCTCCTTGATAGAAAAACCATTTTCTATAAAATTATATTGTATCGTATATAAGTGTTTAGCAAAAAAAAATGAAGCCGGATTATTTTATTGTTTTGACTTATTAATTGCAAATTATTTTCTTTTAGTATTGTTATCTTAATTATAGTTTGATGAATAAATAGGAGGAACAGACCATCCTTTAAAAGTATCTATTTGCCTTTAATGTTTTGAATGGGGCGAGGAAACAGACCGCCTTCTCCTACATCAAAAATTCGATAGTAACCATCTTTTTCAGCGGGGACAACATACGTGCGTGTTTTTCCCCAGGGGATTATCGATTCTTCTTTTGTATTTTCACGATGAATATGACCATACAAAATAAAATCGATGGGGTCATCTATAAAAAGTGTTATCTGAGAACGAATCCCCATAGTAAATTCATATCGGTGGGTAATACCAAAGGTCCAGCGACTGGATTTTAATTCTCTACGATAGCGATAGAGTAAGGCATCCTGCTCCCTCCAACTGTCTGCGGTTCGATATTCTCTTGTATCGAATACAATGAAGCCATCTTTCCCGTAGCGAAAAGCATAAAGTGATGTAAAAAACATTTTTTCATAATTATCTTCATCACGGTCATGATTCCCGGCACAAACAAAGGTTGGTTTTTGAGACTGATTTAAAATGTTAAGAAATACCTGCCATTGCTCCGGTAAGGCATTATGCGTTAAATCGCCTGTTATTAATATGAAATGAGCATCACTTTGATTGAGTTTTTCGATTACGGTTTGAAAAGTAATGGCATTCTCATCATGCAAGTCACCTTTGAGAATATGAATATCACTTATATGGGCAAATACATAATATTCCTTAAATTCTTTTCGTATCCATACAGAACGAGGATTTATATCTTTTTCGTTTTTCTCTGAGACAATTTGTATTGCATAGGGTCCTTCCTTTATCTCTTTATCTGTTAAGGTAATAAGACCTTCATATGTTTCCGGATTTTTCTTTTCCCATTGTGAATTTAGGGGAATAATATGCTTCTCGTCGTCGATAAGGAAAACATCCCCTTTTTGTTCTGCGGTTATCTTGAAAGTTTGTCCGGGCGCCAGTATAACAGGACAACCTTCATTGGGTAGTTTTATGATCCCTAATGTTCCATCTTCAAGTCGAGCATATCCATTTAGCGAACTATACAACATTCCTATTATTAAAAATAGCAAATGCTCTTTTTTGGGCAATGGGAATATCATTTTGTTTTCGGTCTCCAACAGGGTGCAACACAAATGGATTTATCTGTTAAAGGCAGGAGATTATCTTCTTCGATATTTTTCAAAAACAATTGCGGTTTGCCTGATATGTTGGATACAAAACATATCCAGTGACTATCCGGTGACCAGGCAGGACTCCATGCATCATAATTAGCACTGATGACCAGAGGAAAAACACGGGCCGTTTCTGGAAACACACGATAAATGCCTCTTCTTCCATGACGAAATGATTCGAAAGCAATCCATTCTCCGTTGGGTGACCATACAGGATTCCAGTCCGCGGAATGATGATTGGAAATATTGGAAATTCCTCTTCTCCCCAGATAGTATATTTCACGGTCACCCGATTCATTCGTTTCAAAAACCAAACTGGAACCTTTCGGTGATACCTGTGGGTTGAATTCCTCAAATCGCGTTGATTCCAGCATTAACTCTTTAGGTAAGGGGGTTGCTTGCGTTTTACTGAAAATGACTAATTCGGTAGTTAATCTTTTTTCTGGAGATGGGAACACTGCTACCCCAATCAGCACACCTGTGGAGTAACCTTCCTCAAAAAACTTGTTTATATCAAATCCCTTTGTATATGTAACCTGCGAAACCGTTGCACTCATAGCATTTAGAATATCTAATTTAGGAAACCATACCGGATTTATGACTGATGGAATTTTTTCTCCTCCCCAGAATTCTTCTTTGCCACTTTGTAGTTCATATACCGCTACCTTCTGGTCGGTCAAGCCATGCTCACACGAGATATAAGATATTCGTTTACTGTCTGCAGACCACGTTGGATTGTCATTCCAGGAATATTGATGTTTTAATATCCTATATTCATCCGTAGCACTATCCCAAATCACTATAAATAAACCGCCTTCCATCTTTGCAGAATAGGCAATTTTTGTTCCGTCGGGTGACCAAATAGGTGCCCCATGATGTGTTCCTGTTGTCAATTCTTTTTCTGCTTTCGTGCCCAAATCAAGAATATGGATACGAAAGGTATCTATGTCGGAACCACAAAGAAAAGCAATGTATCCCTCAGTAATTCCTTCGGAATAGAGAAGAGGTGAAAGTGCAAGGTATAAAGAAAAAAGAATTGCTAAAAATATTCTTTTCAAAGATAAAACACCTAAAATAGACACATTTAATATTGCTTGTAAAACTATTTTACCGAAGATTTTCTCGATTTTTTGTAAAAGTAACCCATAAGTAGAAGGGATAGGAATAAAGCATCGCCAAACAGATTTCCTTCATCATGACGGATGTTTCCGCAGGAGATAATAAAACGCCTTTTTGTAGGTTTTTCAGGTTCAGGGATTGTTTCCTCGTAAAACTCAAATGCCTGAGATAACGAAGATGAGCCACCTGTGGTTTGGATATAAACATCAACTTTACCGGGTAAACTTTGAGGAGTTGTAACTTCTAACTCTGTCTCACTGATAAGACGAAACGACGGTACAGGAATCCCACCAAATTTTATACTAATAAGCCCTACAAAGCCATTGCCTCTAATCCGGACCGGCTCGCCACCTGTGATTTTTCCGCGATTAGGATATATGCCGGTAATCTGAGGCTGACCTACTACATAAATAATTGGAGAAACTGCTTCTTCTCCAAAGATATTGCCTATGGATATAGGAATAACACGGAAATACCAGATGTCTCCCCCTTTGGTAACATTAGGAGGAACGGTTCGATAATTGGTAAGCGAAGGTATTACTTCATGATTACGGAACCAATAAAGAATGCTAAGTCCTTCCGCATACTGCGTTGGATTTTGAACCATTAATGGATGAACATAATCATAACTTGCAACCAAAGGTCTCCCCGCGGAAACAACGCGAGAAGCAGAAGTATCTTCTGCAGGAGATTGTGAGGATATACGGAGATTTAATGCCTGCGGTTTTACGATTATCGGATTAATAATGATAGGTATATCCTGATAGGCATACTGGTCACCTAACCGTGCAATTACTCTTAAATAATATAAGCCTTCGTCTCCCTGCTTTGGTACCCATGAAAATTTTCCTTTACCATTTTTGAGGTCGGCAAATGGAGGGACATCATTTCGTAGCCATTCTGCGTATAACTGTGGAGCGTTACCCCCTGCAAACCATGTCGTTACTTCAAAACGAATATCCTGATTTGGTAAAACGGTGTATAGCGGAGATGGGCTAAAACTTAACCGTGTAGAAGCGGATGGAAGTTGACTGAAGTTTGTATATCGTTGGAGCGAATAGGGAACACTACTCGGGAGTAGTTGTCCCGGGTCCACAGGGATACCTCTACCATCTGACAATCCTACAATACAATAATTCGGGTCTAACTGTAAATATGTAATTCGAATGTGTCCGCTAAAGAAAAGTTCTACCTGCACAGAAGAACCGGGACCAGCACCGGATAATGGATTCGGAATACTTCCTTCTGCATCTTTCGGGATATTCTCAAATGTAATAACAAAACGGTCTGGCAATCTTCTTGTCCATACTTCTCCCGCAGAATCGGGGGCAAGGTCACTGAACAGGAAAGAGATACGCGGAATTGCAAAATGGCTTGAAAGGCTCGGAAAATTCTTGGTGCTTTCTAAAGCCACAGGAACGAAAGTTATATATCCATTGGCTCCCACATATATTGTTCCATATTTCTTCCCAAAGAATGGGAATTGTACATCTGTTAAATCAAAACTAACCAGTCCATCTGTCGAAAAAGGTAATGTGTAGGAACTCCCTGTGGAATCCTGTCGTTTTACCGGGAAGGAAAATATCTCGGGAATAAATATCGCATCATAATTGTAATACCCTCCGAGATATTTATTTCCGTCCAGTGGATTAGTAGGTGCACCGGTGGGGATAAAGTAAATTTGACTGTAAATAATCTCTGATGCAACAGGCTTTCTCGGGTCTAACGATTTAAATTCCTGTGTTAATACCTGCGGAGCATAACCTCCTGCTACAGCACTGTCATACATTTCCACCGGTGGAAGTTCGACCATATCTACAAACAATGAATAAAAATATTCAATACCCGCAGAAACATTTACATCCAGGAAATATGAGCCTTTCCCTTCAAAAATTTTGTCCCCATCAACAGTGCTGGTCGGATAACTTCCCGCCTTTTTAACCAGCGTAACCTGACTGTATGCATCCGCAGAAGGAGGTGTCCATGATAGTAAAATGGCAGGGGTGTCATCTTCCATTAAAAGGGATGTAGCACGGAAATCACGGGCACTCATCTCTGTTAATTCTTCCGGCAGAATTTCCACGGCGTTTAAGGCACGACTGATATTAAACCGGTCTTCAATAGATAATCCTTGTGATAGAGCGGAAGCATTCAATGCCAATGCTAACATGGTATAATCTGCCACAGGGGGTAATAATTCTAAAGCACCATAAAACAACTTTGCTGTGCGGACAATCCCGAAACCCCGTACCTGCTCACCATTAAAAGTGTCCCCATCCGTAAGCAAATATGCCAGTTTATTTCCTACTCCACTATTTGTATGAACTCCTCCATTATCTTCAAGGGTTGAATAAGTGGTTTGTATAAAAAGTGGACTATTATAGCGGTCAGGCTGGTTGTAAGCAGTTGGCTCTTTCATACTGCGGATAGCAGTCCATCCTTCCCAGGCTACTCCCGATGGAAGTTCCTCACCAATTAACCAGCGGACTGCTTCGGTATCTAGGCCTTTCCCATTTGTTAAATCTACAAATTCCCCCCACATATCACAGAAACTTTCTGTTATTGCTCCCGGTTCACCAAAATAAACCAAATCCGCAACATATTCTACTACGGAATGTGTATATTCATGTGCGACAACATCATCCACACTGAAACCCGTCCCAAACCAGAACAGTTTTCGAGTGGGGTCCCAATATGCATTTTGAACAGGAATTCGAACCACTGCTCGAAGGGTTGCCCCTTTATCATCATAACTATCACGGTCGTGATTCTCTGCAAAGAAATTATACGCATCCCCTAAATAATCAAAGGTATTGTCTATCTCCGCAATTCCAGTTTCTTTATCCCCTTCTTTTCTTGCTATTGTAGTTGGTATATTATACGAACCATTAGCATCATAGATTTCGCGGTTAATTACTGCGGAATGGAGAGGATAACTTAATCGAATTTCTCCTGTTACTGCATCTACCAGCAAACGATAAACTTTTTTCTCTTCCCCATTTATCGTTAATGTAACTACATATACCACACAGGGAGCCCCCGATTGTTTTAGCATTACAGGGTCATATACCGCAAGGTAGGTATCTTCTATTGCTTTTATGTCCTGGTTCTGCACGCCATTGCTATTATCCCGAATAAAATGGACTGCCTGTTCTATTGCTTTTGCCTTATCTACAGGAAATGGTTGAGAAAAATCAATGGTTGTTAGTCCGGTATCATCTCGTAATATATCCGAAGAAATGGCAACAATTTTCGCATCTTTTGTTACTTTTACAACAATGCCCGAACCAAATACAGGCAAAGTCATATAATTCTGGGTTAATCGAACAATGTCGTAATCTTCCCTTTCCTGTATGGACTTAATTTGCAATGTCGTTTTATCAGCTATCCCACTAAATGCACGAATGTTTTGTTCCATATACTCTTTCACAGTATCACTTATATCAATTGATTTCTGTCCTGTAGCAGGAGTAGCAAAATATCCCCCTTCTGGAGCGTAAAGAAATCGGATAAAGCCTCGTGCATTCTTATGAACAACAGGCATCTCCGTTGTACCTGCTCCCTGATAGGTGGTTAATACTTTTGCAACGGACTGGGGGTCTGCCTCTTGGAAGTTTTGCGAAAAAGCAGAGAAACAAAAACATACTGCAAACAATAATAACAGGAACATGGAATATCGTGACATAATACTAATTCTCCAGAAAAATTTTATCTATTATATCCTAATACCTATCTTTTTTGTGAATTCCTTATATTAAATTTTTATTTACCTTTTCATATCCTATTTATATTTTTACAAAAGAATAGATAGGAATGTCAAGAAAAATATTGACAAACTTTCAAAGTTTTATTATATCAAATCAGTATTTAAACTTTTATCCTTTTCGTTAATATTTTTTTATTTTATTTCTTAATTATAATACAGTTTGTTATTAAATATGTTATCATGAAATAGATGCAAGATAAAATTAGTTAATTAGGATTCGAATTCCAAAAAGGAATTATTAAAATTGGAAGGTAGATAATATGAAACCTTCATTATTAATTGTAGATGATGAGCCATCCATATTACTTATGATGGAACGAGTCCTGAGCAGTCGGGGATATGATGTACACACCTGTAAATCCGCAGAATTGGCTATTTCGGTATTAATACAACAAGACTTTGACCTTGTGTTGATAGACCTTTATTTAGAAGGGAAAATGGATGGTTTTGCATTAATGTCCTGGTTAAATGAGAACAAACCGCATCTAACAAAAATAGTTCTTTCGGGCACAACCAAGATACAGGATGTTGTGAACGCAGTTCATCAGGGTGCTTATGACTTTATCTTAAAACCGATTGACTCATGGGACATGTTTATCCACCAGATAAATCGGGCTATTGACCATAAACAGATCAAAGAACGCAATGAACAATTATTAGAAGAAATACAGAAGAAAAACATTGAATTGGAAAATCGACTTGCAGAATTAGAATTAGCATATCAACTGGTTCAGGCTCAAACAGAGGTATTTCAGCAAGATTTGCGCAGGGCAGAACGAATCCAGAGAGCATTGCTTCCTAAAATCGTTCCTAAACATCAGCAAATTTCTACAGCGGTATATTATCTTCCTTTGAATCGTATTGGTGGTGATTTGGTAGACATTTTTCCGTTAGATGAAGAACATATCGGAATATATATTGCCGATACATCTGGGCATGGGATAGGTTCCGCTCTGGTAACAACTTTTTTGAAATACGCATTCCAGCCCAAATGTGTGAATAACGGCAAAGGACACCGAATTATTTCTCCTAAGGACCTTCTAAAGGATTTAAATGAAAAATTGGTTTATGGTCCTTTTGGTTATGAAATGTTTATGTCCCTTTGCTACGCAGTAATCGACCTATCAAAGCAGACAATAGAAATTTGCAACGCAGGACATCCTTCTATCTTATGGAAACACCAGAAGAATAATACTATTGAATTACTTCGCGTTCCAGCACCGGCATTAGGGATTGTATCTCGTGCAAAATTTACCTCAATGACTTACTCTTGGGATTGGGGCGATACTTTCCTGTTCTATACAGATGGGGTTGTAAATTTACAGGATAATAACGGAACTAAATTTACTCAACAAAATTTAATTCAGTTATTAGAACAGGATACAGGAAATCCTCAGGGTATGCTTCAGAAACTGGATCATGAATTATCATACTGGACAAAACAAAAATCACAAAAAGATGATATGACACTTATCTGGTTTACATTAAAGGGACAGGACAATCCCCAACTTATATATTTCCCAATACAAGAAACTTCTTCTCTGAATATCAACATATCAACGCGAGGCATTCTGCATGCTATTCAAGATGCTTCCTGTTATATAAAAATTATTGGTACGGGCACATGGCGCGAAGCCTATGGACTACAGGATTTCTTACAAAAACTTAAGGAAGAACGAAAAGACATTACCCGGTGGGTTTTTGATTTTTCCGAATGTGCTCAATTGGAAAGCACATTCTTCGGGGTACTCCATCAATTGTGTTACCTCTCGGAAAAAGAAAACTATCCACAAATCGTATTACAAAATATTGGTCGTCCCCTTCTCAAAGAATTCAGTGAATTGGGGCTGGCAGACATACTCGTTCACTTTTTGTTTGAACCCGAACCACTTCCCACAGAACTCAAACCTGTAACTATACCAACTTCACAGGAACGCATGGTTGATTTTATATTAAATGCTCACGAATTGCTTATTTCGGCTGATCCTCACAATGCTTCCCGTTTTGAACAACTTATTACTCTCCTCAAAGAAGAAAAGAAGAAATAATTCAATAAATATTGAAGATATTAATATCGATCATATTGTTATAATAAGCATTACAAAGCAAAACAGAAGGAGCGAATAAGTTATGGAATCTATTGCCAGTACCATTTCTGTTTTTTTATTACCCACGATTTCCCTTCTAACCATCATATTATTGTTTCTTTTAACAAAATTCTATATTAGTTATAGAAATGAACTTACAGGACTAACACAAAATATTCAAAAGATAAGTGAGTTTCAATCAATACTCAATAAAACCTTTTTGGATGAGACGAGCAGAAATCGGACGGAGATATTAACCAGTGTGAATACCATCCTGACCTCCCTTTCTCAAAAACAATTGGAAAATTTACATATTTTCTCGGAGAATTTAAATCAACTTACACAGATGAATCAGAAATCTTTAACAGATATTAACGAAACGCTGAAAAGTGAATTACAAAAACTAAATGTAAATACCAATTCAACATTAAAGGACCTATCACAATCCCAGTTAGAACAGTTAAAAGCATTTACAGACAATTTAAATCAATTAACTCAACTGCAAGTAAAACAATTAACGGATATGAATGAAACACTAAAGAACGAGATTCGTCATTTGCAGGAGAAAAATGATGCCAAATTAGAAGAGATGAGGAAAACAGTTGATGAAAAACTTCAAACCACTCTTGAAAATCGACTAACGCAATCATTTAAAACAGTTAGTGAACAATTGGAAAGTGTTTACAAAGGTTTGGGTGAGATGAAAACACTCGCTTCGGATGTAGGAGACTTAAAGCGAGTGCTTACTAATGTAAAACAGAGGGGTGTTTTCGGTGAATTACAACTGGAAGGGATTCTTGAAGATATTCTTACTTCTCAACAATACGAGAAGAATGCACGAATCAAACGCGATACTACTGTGGAATTCGCAATAAAAATTCCTGCTAAAGATGAAAGGGATAAATACATCTTGTTGCCTATTGATTCCAAATTTCCACGCGAAGATTATGAACGAATTTTGACTGCTCAGGAAAATGCAGACGCGAATGCGTTGAGCGAAGCGGTAAAATCGTTATCCATACGCATTACAGGCGAAGCCAGAGATATTAGCGAAAAATATATTGACCCACCTCATACCACCGATTTTGCCATTATGTTCCTGCCTGTAGAGGGGCTTTTTGCCGAGGTTCTGCGCATACCCGGTTTATTTGAAAAAATACGAAAAGACCTGAATGTTATTATTACCGGTCCTACTACAATTACCGCTATTCTTAATAGTTTACAAATGGGCTTCCGAACCCTTGCTATAGAGAAGAAATCGCAGGAAGTATGGAAGGTATTGGGTGCAATCAAAACGGAGTTTAAGAAGTTTAATGATTTATTAACCAAAACAAAAGAGAAATTAGAATCTGCGGCAAATGAGATTGAGAAGGCACAAAAGAAAACACAGATGATAGACCGAAAACTTAAAGGAGTTGAGCAATTGGATATGAGCGAATCTCAAAAAATTCTTGCTTTAGAGGATATAGACGAGGTAGATAGGGAAGATATCCACTAAAACATAGCTAAATTTATCTTTTCCAGTGCATTCGTTGCTGTAGCAACACCTCCATTTACAGGAGCAGGTCCATTTTCCTGATACCTTAAAAACTCGACATGTCCATCAAAGAAAAGGACATTGGAACCACCGGGAATATGATTGTATAAAGAGGGGTCGGAAGTAAGTTTATCCATCATCACCCATAAACTACTTTGTGCTTTTGCCGAACTTGCTGGATTATTTATATCGGTAATGAGAAAGCGTTCTATCCCTTCTCGTAGTCTATAAATTGTATTTCCTCCAGCATTACCAATTGGAAGTTGCCCTGTTAATCCTGCGGTGCTATTCGAGATAACAATATCACTATCCGCCCTTCCATTTACATGATTGATAAAGAAAGGTAAAACCGCTTCGAGCAAGCCCTGAATAATCTGTGTGGGTGCTGTGCCTCCAACAACATTCAAGAAAGGAACCAGAGATAAGTCTGTCTGAGGGTCTGTAGTATCTCCACGGTCGAAAACCCAACCTAAATAATAATAACTGGCTTGCATATTCCACATACCTCTACCCTTTTTTGAACAGGGAACGGTTATATCGGTTTTTTCTGTAAATGGACTTATCAAAGAGTCCGGAGTATGTGCTGGGTCCGATGGACACAATAGAATATTTACATCCGTCAGATATTCAGGATATATCATCTCAGGATGAGGTCCCGCTACAATAATGGATTTCATCCCTACGGAAGGAAAACCTGCTTGTTCACAATCAACCGCAGTCCTATAATCCATAACCACAGGAGGATATTTGGCTCCTTTCGCTTCACCCGAATACATCTTAAAAATAAGCCCCCATTGCTTTAGATTGTTTTGACAGGATGCCCGACGCGCCGATTCTCGTGCTCGTGCCAGAGCAGGTAATAAAATAGCTGCTAAAATCCCTATAATAGCGATTGCAACCAATAATTCAATAAGTGTAAATCCTGGTTTCTTTTTCATAGAACAAACCTTGTTTTTCAGTTAAAACATATAAACAATAAACTTAATATTATAGATAACCTAACGAATTTCAATCATTCGCTGGATAGGTAATTTTGCTCGTTCAATAATATCCTCAGGCACTTCTACTTGATACTGTATTTTTTGTAATGCTTCTAATGTTTGTTCAAGGGTGATGAGATTCATGTGTTTACAGCGGAGGGTACAGGCACGCACAATTTCCATTTCTGGAAATTCTGCCTGCACATTATCACCCATAGAACATTCTGTAAATAGAGCGATTTTATCTTTGGGATGTTGTTTTACATAACTGACCATTCCCTGAGTACTCCCGGAAAAATCTGATTTTCGTATAACTTCGGGATGGCATTCCGGATGCGCAATAATTTTTACTCCGGGGTATTGTTGACGAACACGGTCTACATCCTCCGGCTTAAACAACTCATGCACTTCACATCTTGCTTTCCAACCAATGACTATGGGGGCTAAATGGGATTTGACTTCTTCCATCGTTATTTCATCGGGAGAGAAGAAATCCGCATTCAATTCCGAAGCCGTGTTCCTCGCCAGATATTCATCCGGAACAAAGATAACCGCATGATGTCCCTGCTTAAAGACATACGAGAGGACCTTGCCTGCATTGCCCGATGTGCAACAATAATCGGATTCGGCTTTTGTATCGGCATAAGTATTTACATACGATACAACCGGCACTCCCGGAAATTTCTTTTTCAGCTGCCGTAAATCATCCCTATTTATTCCTTCTGCTAATGAACATCCTGCTTCTCGAGATGGGACAATGACAGTTTTATTCGGATTTAATATCTTGGCGGTCTCGCCCATAAACCATACACCACAAAATACAATAATATCCGCCTCTGTTTTACTGGCAATTGTAGAAAGTTGCAAAGAATCTCCGACATAATCAGGTATGGAATGGTATAAAGCAGGTTCCATATAATTATGGCCGAGAATAACCGCATTCTTCTCCTTTTTTAATTGGATAATCTCTTGAGCATATTGAGATTTTAATTCAATTTCAAATTCAGGCAAAATACCTTTAAGTCTTTTACGCATTCGCTCAAGAACGGTAGTTGTTTCTGTATCTGGAACGGTTTCCGATTCCATAATAATAATTCCTTATGAAACTAAGAAATAATGTTTGAAATTATAATTATAACAAATAGTTATCCATTACTTCTTTTTGTCTTTTTGATATTAGACTATTCTGTAGTAAGAGTCTTTTCGGTCCCTTTTAAAATATTGAGGAGAGAATGCCATGCTAATGAAGCACATTTTATACGCATAGGGAATTCACGAACACCTGCAATAGCGGTGAGTTTTCCCCACTGCTCTTCATCCACAGGGGTATCCGGTGGTGTTTTTAACAATTCAAGGAAGTTTTCAATAATTTTCACTGCATTATCGGCAGGTTGTTTCTCGAGGAAAGTAGTAAGTAACGATGCGGATGCTTTTGATATAGCACAGCCCTGTCCTGTGAAATGCACCTTTTCAATAACATTGCCACTCCACTTCAAGTAGAAGACAAAATGGTCTCCACACAATGGATTATAGCCCTCTATCTTTTTATCATAAGTATCAGGTTCTCCATAGTTTCTCGGACTTTTGGCATGGTCAAGTAATACCTTTTCGTATAAAGCACGTGAAGCAGAACTCATTGGAAAATCTCCTGCACCTTATGTATTGCATTTACCAGATGGTCAATCTCGTCAATAGTATTATATACAGCAAATGATGCTCGTGCTGTACTGGATAAGTTATATCGTTCCATTATGGGTTGGGCACAATGATGTCCCGCTCGTATGGCTATTCCCTCTTCATCCAGTATCTGACCTATATCATGGGGATGAGCACAATCCATTGTAAATGAAATTACGCCCGCACGCGGTTTCTTAGGTCCCAGGATATGCACACCCGGTATACGGGAAAGTTTCTCATACGCATACTGAATCAGAGCGTCTTCGTAATGACATATTTCATGCATACCCAAAGATTGTAGAAAATCAATAGCACTCCCTAAGGCTATCACTCCTTCAATATTAGGTGTCCCTGCTTCAAATTTTTGAGGGGCATGGGCATATACCGTTTTTTCCAGTGTAACATGAAGTATCATGCTACCGCCGGTTTGATACGGTTCCATACTTTCCAACAAAGATGCCCTGCCATAGAGAATACCAATTCCTGTCGGAGCATACATTTTGTGCCCAGAACACGCAAAGAAATCACAATTCATTTCCTGAACATTTATCGGGGTATGGGGTACGCTTTGAGCTCCATCCACGATAAAAATCGCCCCAACCTCATGGGCTTTCCGGGCTAATTCGGATATAGGGTTTATTGTGCCTAAAACATTAGAAACATGAACAACCGACACAATCTTTGTTCTTTCTGTAAGCAATGGCTCAATCCGGGTTAAATCTAAAGTTCCTTCTTCAGTTATGGGAATTACTTTTAATTTTGCACCTGTCTGCTGACATACTACCTGCCAGGGTATTAAATTGGAATGATGTTCCATCTGTGTAATTAATATTTCATCATCTGGCTTAAGGCGTGGTCGCGCATAAGATTGAGCAATTAAATTTATAGAATCTGTTGTACCTCGTGTAAATATAATTTCACAGTCCACTTTTGCTCCTAAAAAACGCGACACTTTGGAACGAACCTCTTCATATTTTTCCGTTATCTTCTCGCTTAAATAATGGATTCCCCGATGAACATTTGAATTTTCATATTCATAATAGCGTGTAATAGTATCAATAACATTTTTCGGCTTCTGCGTGGTTGCTGCATTGTCTAAATACACCAAGGGTTTCCCACGAATAAATCTTTCCAGAATGGGGAATTGGGCACGGATACTTTCGATTCCTATCTTCCGTGCCAATGCTTCCACATGCCATCGGCGTCGTTGTATGCGATTCGCATTCACTGCTTTACTCTCTTCGGGTATATGTAAACTCATTTTTTCTTTTCGGAGACATCCATGTAACCATGAATAAAATATTCTAATCCTTTAAAAGGAAATTCCTTTAGTACCTGATTCACAAATCCATGGATAAGTAAATTGCGGGCTTTATTCGGATGAATTCCACGAGTCTGAAAATAATATATCAAATCCGGTGGTGGAGGACCTACTGTGGCTCCGTGTGTGCATAGCACATCATCCGCATATATTTCCAATTGTGGCTTGGCATCGATGATTGCCTGGTCCGAAAGAGATAGACCTTTAAATTGTTGTATCGAATCGGATTTCTGAGCATCAGGTGCAATATAAATCTTCCCGCGATATACGGTTTTACTTTGCCCCTGCCCTAATCCACGCCAGTTAATTCGACTCGTGGTATGACCTTTGAGGTGTTGTATTAATTGTTGTGTTTCGGAAAAACTCTGCCCATGATTAATGGTTAATCCGTTAATCTGTGTATTAACATTTTCTCCCTGGATTTCAACATCTATCTCGGAACGAATAAATTGTCCCGATAAATGCAAAGAATTATAACTAAACGAACTATCATCTTCAATTACGGCAGAAGTTAAAAGAAAGCGAAGTGTATTTTCCGTACCATGAACACTATTCAGGTATTTTAGATGTGCATTTTTCCCTAAAAAAATCTGTTCTCTTGTATTTATCCATAGTGAGTGTGGTTCTTTAGTCTCTGCTATATAATGCATCGTTATGGTAGCCTGTGTATTATCTTCAAGATAAATAAGAACACGCGGAACATCCAGCGTATCTGAGTCCCATACGCGACTTACAATTACGATATGAATAGGTTCTTCGACCTGTACTGCTTCAGGTATGTAAAGGAAAATTCCATTATGCATTAGCATATCGGACATAGCCTCAAAAACATGCTGAGGTTCCTGACCATATATCAGGTTTTTCTGAATAATCTCTCCATATTCTGTATGTAAGGTGTCTCTAAAACTTTTAACAATAATTTGGGAAGGGATATTGGGTTTAATGTGAATAGCACCATTTTCCCATAACACTGAAGGGGGAAAAGCATTATATATATTTGGAGGAATATTTTCATCATGTGTATTTTTTTGCACTTTTAACATCCACAGCCTTTGTGGATTAAAGAAAGGGGTAAGATTTGTCTCTCGCCAACCTTCTGTTTTGGCATGAGGTATTGTTAAAACTTCAAAAGCCTCCAATCCTTTGTGAAGAAAATGTTCCCACCAATCGGGATATACAAAACCATTGCGTATATGTGCAGTCATTCCCAGCAATGGAAGTTTTCTTCCATCATTTATATTTATAGCCATAGAAGACCCTTTCATAAAAGCGTCCCGACAGATGATGCTTCTATTTCATCTTCAGTTTTGAGCCAGTCATAGCCTTTTCGTTCCAGTTCTAAGGCTAATTCAAATCCACCTGATTTTACGATTCTTCCTTTATAAAGGACATGAACAAAATCAGGCTGAATATAGTTCAGTAATCTTTGATAATGGGTTATAACAATAAAGGAACGTTCCGGAGACCTCATATTATTAACTCCTTCCGCTACGGATTTAAGGGCATCAATATCCAGTCCTGAATCCGTTTCATCCAGAATAGCAAGGATAGGGTCTAATATCGCCATTTGAACAATTTCATTCCGTTTCTTTTCTCCACCTGAGAAGCCCTCATTCACAGAGCGTTCGGAAAAAGAAGGGTCTAAACCTATCTCTTTCATTTTTACCTTTAACTGTTTTTCAAAATCCCAGATATCTATCGGTTCTAAACCCCGCGCACTTCGTATTTCATTCACCGCTGAATGTAAAAATTCCGTATTTGACAAACCCGGAATCTCGACCGGATATTGAAAGGCAATGAATATACCCTTTCGCGTCCGTTCTTCCGGAGGCATAGAGATAATACTCTCACCTAATAGTAAAATTTCGCTATCCGATGATACTTCATAGTTTTCATTACCGGCGAGAATTTGTGCTAAGGTGCTCTTTCCCGAACCATTGGGACCCATAATGGCATGGACCTCCCCGGGCTTGACTGTTAGATGAATACCTTTTAATATTGTTTGTCCTTCGATAGAGGCTTTTAAATTTTTGATTTCGAGTAAACTCATCCGACGCTTCCTTCTAAACTTATACTTAATAATCTTGTTGCTTCTACAGCAAATTCCATAGGTAAATGTTCAAAAACTTCTTTACAGAAACCATTCACAACAAGTGAGATGGCATTTTCAGGGCGAATTCCACGGGCACGGCAATAAAACAACTGCTCCTCATTGATTTTGGATGTGGTCGCCTCATGTTCTACCGAAGCAGAAGAATTGCGAATATCCAGATGAGGGAAAGTGTGAGCACCGCAACGATTCCCAATAAGTAAGGAGTCACATTGTGTATAATTTCGTGAATTTTCAGATTTCGGCATAACACGAACCATTCCCCGATAGGTATTTTGACTCATCCCAGCAGATATGGTTTTGCTGATAATTGTGCTACGCGTATTTTTCCCAATATGTATCATTTTTGTGCCCGTATCCGCTTGTTGCTTATTCCGTGTTAGTGCAACAGAATAAAACTCACCGGTTGAGTTATCTCCTTGTAATATGCAACTGGGATATTTCCATGTGATTGCAGACCCTGTCTCTACTTGTGTCCATGAAATACGCGAATTCTCACCGGCACATTTTCCTCGTTTTGTTACAAAATTGAAGATACCTCCTCGTCCTTCTTCATCCCCCGCATACCAATTTTGAACAGTAGAATAACGAATCGTAGCATTTTTATGTGCAACAAGTTCAACGACTGCCGCATGCAACTGATTTTCATCACGAATAGGTGCTGTGCATCCTTCCAGATAACTTACCTCTGCCCCTTCATCTGCAATAATCAGTGTCCGTTCAAATTGCCCTGTCTGGGCAGAATTAATGCGAAAGTAAGTGGATAAATCCATCGGACATTTTATCCCTTTCGGGACATAAACAAAGGAACCATCACTAAAAACAGCCGAATTCAAACTTACATAAAAATTATCACTGGGCGGAACTACCGAACCTAAATAGCGTTGCACTAATTCCGGATAATTGCGGATTGCTTCTGACATGGAACAAAAAATAATTCCAAATTTCCCTAATATTTCTTGATGTGTTGTCGCCACAGAAACACTATCAAATACCGCATCCACAGCTACCCCTACCAATCTTTTCTGTTCTTCCAGTGGAATACCTAATTTCTCAAAGGTTTGAAGTATCTCCGGTTCGACCTCTTTTATACTATTGGGTTTCTTTTTCATTTTCGGAGCAGAATAATACCGAATTGTCTGAAAATCTGGCGTTTTATATTTAATAAAAGCCCAACGCGGTTCCTGCATTTGTGTCCAGATATGATATGCATTCAACCGCCATTCGGTCATCCATTCCGGTTCCTCTTTCTTCTCGGATATTTTGCGTATTACATCCTCATTCAAACCGAACGGAAAGGGTTCTTCTTCTATTGGCGTTACCCAACCGTAGGCATATTCTTTATTCACAAATTCATTTATTGCTGATATATTTTCGGTATTATTTGTATTACGGTTTGTTTCTTTTTCGGTTATTTTTGTTCTTATTTCAGCCATCTTTATCAGGCTCCCCTGATTAATTGTTTACTTTTATAACAAAAACATAATTTGAATACAGATTATTCCTATGAAAAATGGGGGGGGATTATATATGCCAATAATGAATCCTCACCCGACTGCATCAAAGGTAATTATAGTTGCCTGATATATGTTTTTCTATAGAAGTTGTAATTTTACCGTGTTTATGCAAATATTCTTTATGAAAAGATATAGTTTATCGTATGATATATTTTTTCGTTGTGGTATTGGAATTTTTTATAATTAACCTTTGATTTTCATGCTGATAGGTAAAATCTTTGAGGGGTTCGTTATCTTTTAGAATTTCTGTCGGTTTCTGTGGATAAAGGATGCGAAGGATATGGGGTTTTATAACACCTTCCATCTCAATTGTTAAATCGTTTGCTCTGGAAACTTTGACGGTCATCTGCCCTGAATAATCGGGGTAATGAACTGTAAATGAATTATTTCCCTCCGGATAAATATTCAAAACCAAATATCCTTCCCAGTCTCTGTCTCCAATACCTGTATAGGGACGGCTGATATACATGGGTATAATAGCTCCTTCTTTTATAAAAACAGGGTATTTGTCAATATCATACGAATTATTAATTTTTTGCCCTCCCTCAATCGTTTGGGCATCGTTAAACCACCATCTCCATTTCCCCGGGGGTAAAACGACAGTCCGCAAACTTATTTTCTGATAAATAGGTGCGACCAGAAGATAATCTCCAAACATATATTGATACTTTCCTTCTTTCATGGGTCGCATTAATGGTTTTCCTCCTTCGGACCATTGTGCAACATAACTATACATATAAGGGAGTAATTCCGTGTGTAACCATGAATATTTGCGGACCAAGTCGAACTCTAATTCGGAGCGTTTCCACATTCTCCGCTCACCATGTCCGCCATTCAGGAATAAACCACAAAAGGTAGAAAATTGCGTCCAGCGGATATACAAATCAGCAGGAATTGGTTCTGCTCCATGATAACCTGCAATATCAGAACCAATAACGCAATAGCCCAATTTTGCACTCCGCAAAATACAATAGATAGCCCTTTCCAGACCGCGCTTTTCATATTCCCATTCGTGTTTATTATCACCAACCCAGTTTACAGTGGACGCATTTAACGGAGCAAAGCCTTCCGGGTGTGCCCATGGAGTAGGCGAATCAATGGAACGGGCTAATGTAGCAAATTCAGGATTTACAGATTTGCCATAGTTCAATTCTTCGCGATAATAGTAATCCATGTATTTACGCGGTGTCATTATCCCTTTGTAACTGCGTATATAAAACATAGGGAGAGGACCGAATGATGTTCTTAATAAGGTAGCAGAACCATCCAGTTTCCATCCATCTATTCCCAAATTTAACACCTGATTTTGTAAGGAACGCCACCATTGCATTGCTTGAGGATTGGTATAGTCAATAAATCCGCCCTTACCTTTCCACCAGCGAACCTGAGTGCCTTTTCCTAATAGAAACCCTTTGTTTTTTGCTTCCTGATAAAAGTCTTCTGCTTTCCTTATGGCAGTATCTGGATTCTCGCTATTTACCATATTGGTCATCCACAGAACTACCCGAATGTTTCGGTCTTTGAAATATTTAAAAAAGTCTTTCGGGTTTGGGAATCGCTCTTCGTCCACCGTAAAATCATTGTAGCGAAGCGACCAGGGGCTATCAATCAAAACCGTGCGGACAGGAAAATCATGTTCGATGTATCCGTTTACTAATTCCAATGTAAAATCGGCGGTATTCTGGTCATCTTCCCAGACCCAACATTCCAGAACCCATGAAGGAATCTTCGTTCTTTCTGTGTATCGGTGATAATTAAGTGGATATATACCCCAGAAAGGCATGATAACCCAGAACCAGATAAATAATAAAAATATTATTGAGACAATACCTACCCATTTTAAGATTTTTAATAAAATTCTCAACACGGCTTTCCCTTATAATGAGATATAATTATACACCTTTGCGATTTAATTGAATAAACATTTCCTGAGTGCGATAGGTCTTCGGAACATACCCTGGTAGAGGCTTAATTTGTTGATGGTATGCGTCCAGAAAAGTAAATGGTTGCGGGAAGTAACTTTCTTCCAATTCAGCAGGAGGAACAATCCAATTGGGAGAACCAATAACACAAATAGGGGCATCCAGATAATCAAATGCTATCTGACCTAATTGCCCTGCTACGGTATGTAAATAACTACCTCGTTCACAAGCATCACTCGCAAGAATAAGTTTTCCTGTTTTCTTTATGGACTCGACGACAGTTTCATAATTAATCGGAACGAGTGTTTGCCCATCTATCAATTCAACACTAATCCCATATTCATTTTCAAAATGTTGTACTGCTTCCCATGCACGATAAAGGGTTGCACCAAAGGTCATGATTGTCAGGTCTTTCCCTTCTTTAATAATCTCAGGTTCTCCAATAGGCAATCTATAATATTCCTTAGGAACGCCTTGTTTGTGAAAAATTTCAACCTGATTATAAAGCCGTTGGCTTTCAAAGAAGATTACCGGGTCGCTACCACTTAAAGCAGATGCAATAAGTCCCTTGGCAGAATAGGGGGTTGCAGGGAAAATAACTTTCAAGCCCGGAATATGGGAGCATAAAGCAGTCCAATCCTGGGAATGTTGTGCTCCATATTTTGCCCCAACCGATACACGAAGGACAACAGGCATTTTTAATTCGCCTGCGGACATGGCTTGCCACTTAGGTAATTGATTAAATACTTCATCTCCTGCCCTACCCATAAAATCACAATACATCAACTCTACTAAGGGTCTGCCTCCTTCCATAGCGACACCTACTGCGGTACCTACAATAGCCCCTTCGGATATGGGTGAATTAAACAAACGATGATAAGGAAGGGCTTCTGTTAGACCTTGATATACGGCAAAGGCGCCTCCCCAATCCCGATTTTCCTCGCCGTATGCGATAAGCCTTGAGTCATGATAGAAATGATATAGTATCGCCTCGAAAATGGCTTCCCCAAAGGTAACCGCCTGGGTTGCTTTTAAGGGCTTGCCATTCTCATCTATGCCCATTCGCGACTTCTTTTCTATCTTCTTTAATCGGGGATTTTCCTCGTAAGGGATTAATACATCAGAAGGACTTTCCAGCCCGGGCAATTCCTTCTCTTCCTCATTCGAAAACATTAAATTTGCAAGACCTGAGGTTTGTGTTAACTTCATCCGGGGAGATATTTCACTGTTGGTTGCCAATAAGCATGCTTTTTTTACTTTTTTCTGGGCATACGCCTTCACTTTTTCTAATTCAGTTTCAGTGGCTAATCCCGCCGATTTTATCTTTTCTGCAAATTCAATTATCGGGTCAACAGATTTCCACATTTCAATTTCTTCATGGTCACGATAGGCAGATTGGTCACTGGGAGAATGTCCTGACTGACGATAGCATATTACATCCAGCAAAACAGGTCCTTGTCCCCTTTCTAATAGGGGCATTTTTCTTCGGTAGGCATCTGCAACGGCTAAGGGATTATTGCCATCCACTACTTCCGCATGCATATTCTCGGGGTTTAATCCGGAACCGACACGTGCAAGTCTTTCAAAACCGGCGGTCTCTCCTATCGGTTGTCCACCCATACCATAAAAATTGTCCATGAAATTAAATATAATAGGTAGTCCGCCTTTATGTTCATCATCCCATAGATTTTTATATTGCCCCATCACAGAGAACATCATCGCTTCCCATACCGGTCCGCACGCTACGGAAGCATCGCCAATATTCGCAATCGTAATACCCTGCAACTTACGAGCCTTTCGATATAAAGCAGAGCCTGTCGCTATATCTGCACTACCTCCAACAATCGCATTGGCAGGATATACACCAAACGGTGTAAAGAAGGCATGCATAGAACCGCCCATTCCTTTATTAAAACCATATTCCCGACCGAAAATTTCGGATAACAGACCATAAAGAAGAAAATCAATACCCAATTCCTCTTCTTCCGTCGTTTTCAAAAGAACCTTATTTTTTTCTCCTTTAATAATAAGCGGAGATCTATCGGGTTCATGATTTTCAACAATTTGCAATATTTTCCCTTCCCAATAGGATTTCATTATTTCTATGAGATGATTTCCCATTAAATCTCGAATAGCACGAAGTCCCTTAGCGATAATTTCACCGTGACTGCGATGACTACCGAAAATGTGGTCATAAACACGGAGAAAAACACATTCACCGACGGAACTCCCTTCCTGTCCAATGGAAAGATGTGCCGGTCCCGCATGTTGATATTCTATCCCTTCATACGAACCTAACTTTTTAATTTTATCCAACATGGTCTCAAATTCGCGAATGATGACCATATCGCGGTATATACGAATAACTACTTCCGGGGTTATTCCTTCATTCGCTTCTAATTCTTGTTTCAAGTCCCGCTGATACTGATTTACAGGGATACTCTTTACCTTGATTTCACCTTTTTTACGCATTTCCTCAGGGGATATAAGTATTCTCTTTGTCATTTTTATTTCCTTTTATTAAAAACAAGATCTGAATATTTTACCGATATTGCCTGTATGGACAAAATAGTATAAAACAATCACAAGAAAACTTACAAGCGGAAAGGTCTTTTACTTTCCCTGAGAGATAGTGAAAAAACAATTATTTAATCAAAAAACTTACTGAATAAGTTTGTCAATGGCTCGTTTTATTTGAGTATCTGTATAGGTTGAATAGCCGGCATAGAAATCTCGAACATTCATATCTCCATCTAAAACGAAAATAGCAGGAATGCCATTGAAAGAGTATTTCTGGCTGGTTTCTTTATCATTCTCTAAAAAAATGTTAACGGTTTTTATATCTTTTTCTCTTAATAGTTTTTTTATTTCTTCCTTATTACCATCCCATACATTTATTCCGAGAAAAACAACTTGATTGGTATCGTATTGGCGAGCTAATTTTTCCAGAGCAGGCAAAGCATTTCTACAGGGTCCACACCAGCTTGCCCAGAAATCAACAATGACTACCTTTTTCCCTTTTACAATAGAGGATAATTCCACTGTGGATTCATCCATATTTCTAATTATTAAATTCGGGGCTTTTTGTCCTTTTAGTGGATGAGAATCGTCTTCAGTATCAGAAAGATAGGAAACGGTAAAATACCCAACAGCAAGAATTATCACAATTCCCAAAAGCACTTTTTTTCTTTCGAACATATTCAACCCTCCTCTTTGAGTAAGGTTTTTATTTATTCTACTCTATCTTAGTGCCTCTAATATTTCTTTTTTTAGGTCTTCTTTCATTTCCGGAGAAAACCCGGAATGCCCTGCTCTAATAGTTCCATCTTTCCCTATAATAAACATACGTGGAATGTTTGTTACCTTATACGAGTTAGCAACATTCCCACCTGTGTCCAGAAGCACGGTTAAGGTTATACCCATGTTTTTGACAAAATCTGCAACTTTTGCCTTGTCTTCATCAATATTCACAGCAAAGAAAATTACATCTTTATCTTTTAATTCATTGCTTGTCTCTTGAACAATTGGCAATGCCCTACGGCAGGGAGGACACCAAGTTGCCCAGAAATCCAACACAACTACTTTCTTTCCCTGAAAATCTTTTAAAGAAACCATTTTCCCATCGAGAGTAGAGAGCGTAAATTCAGGGGCTTTTTGACCTATTGTTCCATCTTTTTTCTTTTCTATTTTTGACACACCTTCAGGAGGATTAAATTTGAAAATACTTTCATCCATAACAGAATTTATTTTCCAGTTATCAAAGTAAATATTCATGGTTCCCCCTGAAGATACACCGTTTGAAGGCAGTTCGGACTGCACTCTTGTAATTCTCGGCTCATTGTCTTCTGCAAGCCATACCTTAATTTCCCCTCCTTTATCTGTTTTTATCTGGAACTGACTTTCCTTGTTTTGTGCCTGAGTCGCCACCGGTTCATTTACTTGTTGAATTGTAAGAGAGGAAAGAGATTCTGCTTCTCCAAAGATTATGGAATCTAACAGATCCGGTCCACCGATTAATAAAAACAATTTTGGATTTTGTGGGGCTTCTCGTTCCATATATTTCTTATCTTTTTCAGAATAAATCGTTAAATTAGCGCCGTTCCGAAAAACCTGAATATTCCCCTGTTGTTCCGTTTTTACAGATAAAAAGTTCAAATCATTCCCTTTTGAAATAACCCTAAAATTTTGTTCTACCTCTGCAGGTTTGTCACCAGCCTTTTCTGCATTGATTGAATAAACGACCCTTGCTTCAACTTCATAAGACTCTGCGTTTTTTAGAGGCTTGATAGCATCAAGAAATTTCTGCTTGCTGTCCTTACTTTCTTCTCCATACACCAGTAAAGAAATAAGGGAAAGTGCGATTATAGAGTGTCTTAAAATTGTCATTGTTTTCATAAGTTTCCTTTCGTATATATCTGTTTTATAGTTGTTCCCAGGGATTTGTAAATTGGTCACGTGCAGATGAAGGTTCTGGAAGGTTCTTTTCATAAATTTCAACATTGTGTAATTTTCTCAATTCCTCCATCTTTTTACCAATTAAGATAGGTGCAATAATTAAATGCTTAATTTCATCAAGGGTAGGAGTTCGTTCAGGACGATGTTCCAGCACTTTTAATAAGACATAAGAATCAGGCATTATCTGCGCTTTCACATTTCCTTTTTCATCTTGAGCCATACTTTGAAATTCCGGCATATATACAGGACCCAGAATGGTTCCTTCTTCGACGCTTTCTGCCACCGACCAGAAACCGCGGAAACGGGCTGAATTGGGGTTGTTTTCAATCTCACTTTCGCTAATCTTAATATTCTGAATCTCCGGGGAAATTACAATGGATTGTTTTTGTACCAGTATCTCGTTGACAAGGTCATCAAAATTTTTACCCGAGTCTATTTGGCTTCGGTATTCTGAACATATCCTCGCTGAATTGGGAATAGATGTCGGAACAAATATTCCTCGAAACTTTATAGACTCATATTTATGATAATTATCTTTCTTCAAATTATATTCCCGCTGTAATTCCTCCGGGCTAACATTTAATTTCCCTGCTTTTACATCTTCACCGACGAGATAAGCAATTGCCTGGTCACCCAATAATCGCTCATAAATTTTGTCTGTCTCCTGCTCAATATATTCTTTCATCGTTCGTAATGTAGCAGGAGTTAAATTATATACCTGCATAAGCGGAGTAACTGTATTCCCCTCCGGTATAGGAATTTCCCAGATAGACCTTAACTGTTCCTGTTCATCACCGGCGTTCCGGAAAAATTGTTCCCGTGCTAAATCGCGATTTAGTGTAATTTTCCCTTCTTCTGCCAATTTTTTCCCTAAAGGGATTTTTATTCGCAGGTCAATCTGTTGATTCAGGACGCGTAAGAAATCACCACGACTGGTAATTTTAGGTCGTTCTCGGTCATCCATTTCACGGAGGATTTTATATAAATCCCCTCGTGTAATATATTCATTATCTATCCTCGCTACTTTAATAGTCTCCGGGTCGCCAATTCTCCCGCAAGCAGGAATAACAAAAATAAGCATTATAAACAGATACTTTTTCATTCTTATAAACTTCATATAGAAAAATAAAACCTTCTTTTTGAAGATTATATTATACTACGAAAGAAAATAGGTAATAAGAGACATGAATGGTTAAAGTAGTGTAGTCAATTTATTTCGAACCCTTTCTAACTTTTCTCTTTCACCACTGCGATTGTATAAATCCTGCATGCTCCTCAGAACCAATATTACAGAGGGATCTTTTTCGCCCCAGGTTTTCTGCCAGATTTGTAATGCTTTCATATAATAAAGTTCTGACTCTTGATACCGCTTCATTTCCATGTATAGCAATCCCATATTATTGTAGGTAGTTGCCAATTCAGGGTGGTCGGCACCTAAAAACTTCTGTTTGATTGCTAATGCATCCTGGAAAAATACCTCAGACTCCTGATAGCGTTTCATATCACAATAGAGCGAAGCCAGATTATTCATCGTCTTGGCAACTTCCAGATGTTGAGGTCCAAAAAACCTACGCTTCATGTCTAAGGATTTTAGATAATAATCTTCTGCCTCTTTATATTTCCTCTGTGACTGATACACACCTGCCAAATTATTCATAGCCCTTGCTAAATCCGGATGGTCAATATCGCCAAATGCCGTTTTCCATATTGTAATTGAGCGTAAATACAATGGTTCCGCAGAGGCATACTTACCCTGAGCCAGATATAATGCTTCTAAATCTTGAAGGATGGTAGCCACTTCGGGATGAAGCGGTCCTAACACTTTTTCGCGAATTTCTAAAGCACGACGATACAAACTTTCTGCAGGAGCGTACTTTCCCTGTGATTCAAACAGACGGGCTAATTGATGATATAAGGTTGCCACAGCATTATTAAAAGTGCCCAAACTTTTTTCCAGTATTTGTAATGCTTGTCTATAAAATCGTTCCGCATCCTCATACCTTCTTTCCGTTTGTCGCAATTCACCAATATTAGCGAGAACCATAGCCACATTCGGATGTTCCGGACCGGATATTCTTCTCCAGAGGTCAATAGCATCAAGATATAATTTTTCTGCCTCCAGATACCTCTCTTGAAACCGATATGTCTCCGCCAGATTGTTCAATGTTGTTGCTACATTGGGATGCTCCGAACCGTAAATTTTCTTCCAGATTTCCAGAGCCCGTTTGTAATTCTTTTCCGATTCATCTAATTTCCCTAAAAATTTCAAAACTTCCGCCCAGATGCATAAAGCATTACCTACATGCACATCCTCGGAACCATACACCTCCTCCCAAATTTCAAGACATTTTACACATAATGGTTCCGCCTTCTGTGGGAACCCCTGAACTTTATATAACTCTGCCAGTTGATAATAAGTAATTGCAATATCCGGATGTCTCGGCGGTAACATGTTTTGTTTGATGGATAAAGCCTCCAGATACAACTTTTCCGCATCATAAAATTTACCTACTACGCGATAATAACCTGCTAAATTGTGAATAACACGGGCTACATCTATATTGGAAGCACCCCATATCGTTTTGTATAAGTGGACTGCTCGTTCTGTATATGAAATTGCCTCACTTATTTTTCCCTGGCCATAACACAATACCCCTAAAGCGTTCAATGTAAATGCTGTTTCCGGATTATTGGGTCCTAATGTGCTTTCCCGGATTTCCAGTGCCCTGCGATACAAACTTTCCGCAAGAACCAAATCATTCTGCTGATGATATATATCTCCCAACAATTGTACCGTTGCTGCAACATCATGATGAAAAGGACCAAAAATTTTTTCACGAATATCTAACGACTCCTGACAGCATTTTTCCGCATCGGTATATTTTTTCAGGGTTAAATATAAGCCTGCAAGATTATATAATGAACGGGCAACATCAGCATGCCTTTGACCCAGAACTTTCCTTCGTATTTCTAATGCTTTACAATGGGCTCTTTCCGCTTCTTCATATTTCTTCTGTTCATGACAGATTACACCTAAAGTATGCCAACTGTTTGCAACATCTTCATGCTCTTCACCTAAATACTTTCTGCGAACTTCCAATGACCTTTGAGCAAATCTCTCCGCATCTACATATTTCCGAAGTCCTCTTAATATCTCCGCCATATTATTTAGACTAATGGCATAACGAGGATCACTCTCTTCAAAATTTTGTTCCGCATACTGTAATGCTTCCTGAGCAAGAGGCAAAGCCTGCGCAAATGACCTTGACCTGAATAACTCTACCACCATTGTAATTTTGCTTTGCCATTCCTTTTCAAGAATGTCACTGAGAGATGTTCCCCCGATACCTATTTCTTCGGACATCTCATTATCCATTCATAATAACTCCCGGTGAAATAATTTTGTCGATAAATGTGCTTTTCCACAATTAGTGCTAAATATTTTTCACCATTATAACAAAAATTATTTGTCAATAATAATCTTTTAGTCCTTTTTTTCTTGTTCAGATATTAATGAATGTAAAAAGTCTTCTATCGTTGTTTGCACATTTTCCTCTTTATCCTTAAGAACCCTCTCTCCTGTAAGTGTTATTGGTTTCTTCATATACTCTCGATGACAGGAAGGACACAGGTCAAACTCAAAACTTTTATAAATTTGCTCTTCTAACTCATCCGCACTCATATCTTCCATCTTTTTTATTAATCGTAATATTTCTTGTTGATGATTACGAATTAAATCCGACAGATGAATCTCATTCTGCTCATATATAGCGGAAACTTCTATCCTAACACGATAACGGAGTTCTTCTTTCTTCAAATCTCTGCCACAGGCATCACATTTATAAAAATTCATTGGTTTAACTCCATACAAATATTAATATCATACATAGAGAAAAATGGATTATACAAAAAAAAAATGGCGTCATAACGGGATAAGTTATGACGCACTCAAGGAGGTACGAACATGAGACTGTCTCCCCGATAGGTGTGTAATCATCGGGTTACAATACATGTATTCAACTGTCTCATATTCAATAATATTTATCGGCAAAAAGAAAAAATACTTTACTTACTTGTATGGTTTCGACAAAATATAAAATAGATTATAAGAGTTATACGAGCAAAGGAATAGAGTACCCAAGATTGATAAAAAAGTAAGAAAGGGGAATATATAAATAGAATTAACTATTACCTCCATGCCAGAACTACCATGCAAATATATAACAATTATCAAGAAATATAAGTGCTTCTAAACCAATCCTCCATTCAAGAGATTCCAGTTCCTCAATATTACAAATGTAGTGCGAAATATTTTTTATTCCATTCGTGTAATTGCAATTTTCCCATCAGGTATGTGCAGACATATGTGTTAGGGAAATCAAAACATTTGTGTCCATTTATACGTATGTCTCAATTTATCCAGTCAGATACATGTAAATCTACGAAATTATCAGAGCGAATAATCATTCGCCCCTATAAATATTAAAAAATGGTTTTTATTCACGAAATAAAAATAATAGTTTTTTTGTTATGTGTTCTACCTTAAATGTAAACAGATTTAAGGAGAAAGATTATGGTGTTATCATTTCGTCCTGCGTGTAATAACATTCTCGAAGCGGTCGGGAATACACCTCTTGTGCGGTTGAATAAAATGAGTAAAGGCTTGAAACCGAAAATATATTTAAAACTTGAGTATTTCAATCCGGGTGGAAGTGTAAAAGACCGTATTGCTCTGGCAATGATTAAAGATGCGGAGGAAAAGGGATTGCTCAAACCTGGTGGAACTATTATTGAGGCAACTGCCGGGAATACAGGGTTAGGTCTGGCACTTGTCGCAAGTGTGAAAGGATATCGCTGTATTTGTGTTATGCCAGATAAAATGAGTTCGGATAAAGTACATCTATTACGTGCGTATGGTGCAGAAGTTGTGATAACGCCTACAAATGTCCCTCCCGATTCTCCACAAAGTTATAATGGCGTTGCAGACCGTTTAGCCCGCGAAATACCGGGAGCATGGCGTCCTAACCAATTTCAAAATTTAGCAAATCCAGAAATGCACTATCACACCACAGGTCCTGAAATCTGGGAACAAACGGAAGGTAAAATCACAACATTTGTCGCAGGTGCAGGCACAGGTGGAACAATTAGCGGAGTTGGAAAATATCTCAAAGAGAAAAATCCTAATGTTCGCATCGTTGGTGCAGATATTGAGGGTTCGGTTTTAAGTGGTGATTCTCCAAAATCATGGAAGGTAGAGGGTATTGGGGAGGATTTTGTCCCTCATACCTTGAATGCACATATGGTTGATGAGTGGATACGTGTCAGTGATGCGGAATCATTCCATACAATTCGTCAACTGGCTTGGGAAGAGGGAATCCTGTTAGGAGGTTCAAGTGGAACCGCTATCTATGCGGGTTTGAAATATGCTCAACGATGCACCGAAAATGACCTGATAGTTGTTATGTGTCCGGATACAGGAAGAAATTATTTAAGTAAAGCCTATGATGATGAGTGGATGTTCAAAAATGGGTTTACGGACATTTTGCCAGACCAGACACATATCGGTAAAGTTCTCGAAATTTTAGGGAGAGAGGGACATATCTGGACTTTAAATAAAGAACAATCACTGGAAACTGCCATTCAATTGTTCCGTGAGAAAGGTATATCACAAATACCCATTGAAGATGGGGAAAAAGTCATCGGTTCTGTGGAAGAAATAACAATTATGCATGCCTTGCATCAAGGGAAATCACCAACAACACCGTTATCTGAAGTAATGGCAAAACCTCTGCCTGTACTTGATGCAGATACAAAAACGGAGGAGGTGTATCGTTTGTTATTGGCAGGAAATCCTGCTGTTATTATTCGACAGAATAGCCGGCTTATAGGGATTGTTACTCGCACAGATTTGATATACTTTTATCAGTTACGAAAACAGACAGAAAAGTAAACTTTAGAAAAAAGGGAAAAACATGGAATTTGCTACTCGTGCTATACATGCAGGACAGGAACCCGACCCTTTAACAGGTGCGGTAGTTCCACCTATTCACCTTGCCACCACATTCCAACAATCAGAGCCGGGGAAACACAAAGGATTTGAATATACACGAACACAGAATCCAACACGAAAAAGTTTAGAGGAATGTATTACACAACTAGAAGAAGGTTCTGCAACGGCATGCTTTGCTTCTGGTGTTTCTGCTATATCCGCAATTATCCAGACACTATCTCCGGGTGATGGTATTGTAGCAGGACATGATTTATACGGCGGGACCGTTCGTCTTCTGGATAAAATATTTTCTCAATGGGGTATAGAGATCTCATATGCGGAGGATAACACTCCCTCTTCCTTTGAACAGGCAATTCAAAAATTAAAAAAGCCCCATCTTATATGGGTTGAATCTCCAACAAACCCATTATTAAATATCGTAGATATATCCGCTATTGCACAGATTGCAAAAAAATATGGACTTAAACTTGCAGTCGATAACACATTTGCAACCCCATACCTACAAAAGCCTCTACTTTTAGGTGCGGATTATGTGGTTCATAGTAGCACAAAATATTTAGGAGGGCATTCCGATGTGCTTGGGGGTACGGTTACCGTTAAGGATTCGGAAGACATCAAAACTATACAGTTAATACAGAACAGTATCGGTGCGGTCCCATCACCCTTTGACTGCTACCTGCTACTACGAGGGATTAAAACGATTCATGTGCGAGTGGAACGCCATTGCGATAACGCAGAAAAAATCGTTCAATATCTCGTTCATCACCCCAAAATCAAAAAGGTTTACTATCCCGGAATAGAAAAATCGACCGTTCTGGATATTGCCCGAAAGCAAATGCTCCGCTTTGGTGGCATGGTAACACTCGAACTGAAAGATGTGAAAACGCTGGAAAACTTCTACCGGCGGGTAAAAATATTCACACTTGCAGAAAGTTTAGGGGCTGTAGAATCCTTGTTTTGCGTTCCATATTACATGACTCATTCAGGTTTAACCGAAGAGAAAAAACAAAAATTAGGAGTTACTCCCACACTTGTCCGTCTCAGCATCGGAATTGAAGACATCAACGACCTTCTATTCGACCTCCAACAAGCATTAGAATAAATATCTGAGAAATATCGGGAGTAAGAGATTATTGTCTGGCTCAATCAGATTTCATTTAAGGTACTAAAATGGAATTAATTTTCAGTATTTACCATTAATTTAAGTAGCCCCACTGTGTAGTGTTATCTCCTTTTACTCGGATGGATTGTGAGGTTTTATTGGCATCACGGATTTCTACCTCATAATTGGGGCTGGGGGTATCAAATCGGTAGCGATAGTTATCGCCTATGGAAGAGGATGAGCCTGTAATAGAACCAACATCACTATGTATATTTATATTGCTACTTGAGCCCCATTGATTACTATTTCCCCGCCAGTATTCAGGTTTTCCATCTACATAATAGGTGATATTGAAGTTAATCTGCGAACCTATTACAGAATATGAGCCTGATATAGTTCCCCCATTTGTATTGCGAAAATCGAAATTGCCACTTTGTCCTGATATTGTCTGAATACTTCCAGACCATCCATCGAAAGATAAACGCTTTGTCCTTGCTAATCTTTCTTTCGCCCCTTTATTCCCTCGATACATAGCATCAATAGCCCCGATTACCACCGGGATGATAGGTGAAATAGAAACCTTTCCTTCTTGTTTATTTTGAGAGACAGATGCATTGTGTTTTTTTGAAACCGGATAATGAGTATCTTGATAAGGTGCAAATGATGGATACTGCGTTTTCGTCTCCTGATTATATATATGCGCATCAATCAATCTTGGATAACTATATGGATTGGGAGAAAAGAGAGGTTTACCTATATAATTAAATGTCTCATTTAACTGCGGGTTATATACTGCTTGCTCATCCATTTTCTGACCGCCATATTTCGGCTGAAAATCACTAAGTTTTCGCCCACCTATTGTAATTTGACTGTTTTTCAGGGGTCTGCCCCCATATAAATTTGAATAATTCCCTGATAAATTATTTTCATACTTTTGTGCAAGAAGGGATATATTGGTAAATAAAAAACATACTATACTTAAACTATAAATGATTTTTTTTATTTGTCCACCACTATTCATATTTATATCTCCATTTAATAAAACGAAATAACGAACCTCTGTTATTTATTTTATCACACTTTCCCAATCTTAAACTATAAAACGCTAATAATCTTTCCCTGATTTATATTTTTCTTATCCTTTTTTCTCCGTGTTTCTCTGTGTTCTCTGTGGTTGATTATATTCTTTTCACCACAGAGGACACGGAGGGGCACAGAGATGCATAGAAGATGAGCATATCATTTTTTGTTAATGTCCGCAATAATTTGAAGTGGATGTATGGGGAATTAAGGGAGCAAAAGGACAAATATGCATCGATACAAAAAGATATATAAACGGATAGAAGTAGAGATATAGACTCTTGTATTTTAATTTCTCATCGGGATTTTATCTCATAAAAACATGTATAATTTATAACATTACCTCTTACACTGATTGTTCAGAAGTCTCTCATATTTTTAATCATGAATTAAACGAACAGAAATGAGTAGAATACAATTTTTAACGGGAGAGTAACACAGAGAGAATGCGGAGATTTTTTGTAAAAGACTACAAGGATATTTAGTATAAATACTAGGCAGGGGTTATATAATGAATTTTGTACAAGATAATTTCCCCAGAATTAAAGAGGCATACAGGAGCGTTATTGCTATTTATAGTTTTATTACCTTTTCTTTTAAGAATGGGCTAATATTTTTTGTCGCATTACGCGTATCTAAAACGAACTGTGCTTTTTTAACGATATCTTCATAGTTATAGATGGAGTGGTCAGTAATTATAACTACGAGGTCAAATAAGGATAGGTCCTCGGTTATTGGGTAAGATTGTAACTGTTTCTCCTCAACTTCTAATTGGCTTACATACGGGTCAGAGAAATATACATCCGCCCCTTTTCTTGTCAGTAATGAAATAATATCCAATGCAGGAGACTCTCGAAGGTCTGAAATATCCTTTTTATAAGTTACACCTAAAATTAAAATTTTACTTCCCTGAATACTTTTTTTCTGCTTGTTTAAGCTATCTGCCATTTTCTCTACTACATATTTTGGCATAGAAGAATTAATCGTTCGCGCCAATTCTATAAATCGTGCAGTATAATTCAATGTCTTCATTTTCCAGGAAAGATATACCGGGTCAACAGGGATGCAATGTCCCCCCAATCCGGGTCCCGGATAGAAAGGCATAAAACCAAATGGTTTAGTGCGAGCGGAATCTATTACCTCCCATATATCTATGCCTAATGCATCACACATCATTGCCATTTCGTTGACAAGTGCGATGTTGACAGCACGAAAAGTATTTTCCAGTAACTTCACCATTTCTGCTGTTTTTGCATTGGATACAGGCACAATTTCAGCAATGATATTTTGATAGAGTTCTTTCGCTTTCTGAGTACATGCAGGTGTAATCCCGCCTATAATCTTGGGTGTATTTCGTATATTGAATTGTTTATTCCCCGGGTCATAGCGTTCTGGTGAAAAAGCAAGGAAGAAGTCTTTCCCTGCACACAAGCCTGATTTCGACAAACGGGGCAATACCACTTCTTCTGTGGTTCCGGGATAGGTGGTACTTTCGAGCACAATCAGCATCCCCTGATGCAGATAAGGTTCTATAGCATCAACCGCCTGTATAATAAAAGACAGGTCCGGTTCTTGAATCTTATTCAAAGGGGTAGGGACACAAATACAAATTGCTTCTATTTCCCTGAGTATTTCATACTCATCCGTTACAAGGAAGCGATTTGTCTTCATCGCTTGCTGAATAACTTCGGAGGATACATCATCAATATAGGATATGCCGGATTTCAGATGATGAATTCTTTCCCTGTCCGTATCAATTCCCCATACTTGCAAACCGCTCCTGTGAAATTCCAATGCAAGAGGAAGCCCTACATATCCTAAACCTAACACACCTACTTTCTTTATCAATCCTGTTTCCATAAACATATCCTTAATAGTTATTACTTTCCTTTCCTTTCATCATATAAGATTTTATCTCGCATTCCCAACATACCCGCCTGACAAAGGGAAAAATCATACCGCAAAGGGTCCTCAGGGCATATCTGACGAAATATTTCCGTTAATAACATTGCGGTTTTTGCATTTAGAGAACGCGGAGAAATAAGACGAAGGGATATAGCCCATTGGTATATGTGAGTATCTAAAGGAATAATTAATTGAGAGGGTCTTATAAAATCCCAACAACCGACATCAATTTCATCCCTTCGCACCATCCAGCGAAGGTAAAGCCAGAGCCGTTTACAGGCACCCCCATTATTCGGCATAGGAACTAAAAAATGTAGTGGACACTCCGCTAATTTACGCAATTCATCTGTAATGCTTTGTAATGTATGCCATAAATTTCCCGAGGATTGTTTATAATGCTGTAACATACAAAAGCCTATCGTTCCATACTCTTCCCGAATTCGGCGGAGCCCATATAAAAAATTAGCGACAGTTCCACCACTTACAAATCTATGTTGGAACCCTGCAAGAGACAATTGAAAATCACTATAAGACCAATTCAATAGTTCTTTTGACGGGGAATGCCATAAGGAGATAATTTTTTTTATCTTGCTATTAAATGATTTCGCATTCCCAAAAGCAAAAAGTGCCGAGATAAGTCCAATTATTTCCTTGTCCTCATTGTTAGGATAAGAATAAATCCAGTGTACCGGGTCGTTCAAGGCAAATTGTTTGTGATGATACCGGGTATATACCCTGTCAAAAATGTTTCGTATTTTCAGAATTTTGTTTTTGGTTATCATAGGGATATTAATAAATCATAATCTTATGATATGATAGATACAAACACTTCTGGATTTTTAAACTGAACAGGAGAAATCATTATGGCACTTTCAAGCAGTTTGGGGCAACATATAGCACGACTTCGTGAGAAGAAAGGGATTTCTCGTGAAGAGTTAGCCCAACGGAGTCATTGCAAACCAGAAATCATTGAAGCACTGGAAGAAGGACATCTATCTCCTTCTTTAGCCCCGCTTCTCCAGATAGCCCGTGGATTGGGTGTTCATTTAGGTACCCTATTGGATGAAAAAACTCATGCTGGTCCTGTAATTACTCGTAAGGGAGATAAAGAAAGCCCAATTGTTCGTTTTTCCGGTATCCGTGTTGCTTCGGACACCAGCACTCTCGAGTTTCATCCTTTAGCCTGTAACAAAGCAGGTAGACATATGGAACCTTTCTTAATTGATATTCATCCTACCGTATCTGAGGATTGTATGTTCTCTGTACATGAAGGGGAAGAGTTTATTTACGTTCTCTCCGGGAAAATACAGGTGTCGTATGGTTCGGATATATTCATTTTATCTCCCGGGGATAGTATTTATTACGATTCTACCACGCCACATGAAGTTCGTTCAGCCAATGAAGAAAAGGCTTGTATATTAGCGGTTATTTATACTCACGAATAGATATCTTTGTTACGGAACAATCAATTTATACACTTATTCTTTTACTCTTTAGTTCATTTTCGTAATACTTTCTAATATCTTCTCTAAACCCGTTATAAACATGCCGGGCTAAAGATTCCGCCTCATCACGCCGTTCTTTTGCTTCTTTAAAATGGGCAAGGACATAATTTACTATATCTTCATCTAACTTCTTTGAAACTGCCATAGGCTTCATGATTTTTACAACTTCACTTTCGGTTAATTCGCCACGGTATGGTCTGTTCTCTGTAATTGCAGTAAATACATCGGATACAGCAATAATTCGAGCAATAACAGGAATATCTTCTCCCTTTAAGCCGAATGGATAACCCGAACCATCTAATTTTTCATGATGATATGGCGTATACCTCAAACACGGATATTCCTTATACATAGTCTCTAATGCAATATGACTGTAATACACATGGGCTCGCATAATATTCCACTCTTTTGAATTGAGTTGCCCCGGTTTCTCAAGTATCTCTATAGGTATAGCCAATTTCCCTATATCATGCAGGAAACCTGCCTCTCGAATAATATCACACGGCTCTTCCACGGGGAACTTACCGGAATGAAATAACCACGAAGATATTTCCGCAACACAATAACTATGACTTGCTGTAAATTGACTTTTAAAATCAATTAAATACCCGATTATTTCTGCTATTTCTGAAAATATATTTTTTTCCGGCACCCGGCTCATACTCTCTAATAAAATTTTTTCCAACATCAAATCGGGGGGAATGGTTACTAATTCAAGCCATAGATAGTCCTGCTTCTTAATAACAGAATTAAATACATCTAATACTTCAGGATGGTAAAGATCCTTGCTTACCTCGATGTATCGATAAACATCCTCTACCTGCTCGAGAATCGGTTGCAACGGATTTATATGAACCGCCAATCGATCTGCCAATCTAATGATATAACTTTCTAATGGAATTGAACCATCATCAAAGTTATTTTGAAAAGAATGGATGCCCCGCCTATCATAATTAGCATGATGATATTTAACGATCTTAGATGGCTGATGAAAAAATGGGATATTATTAAACAATAAAAAGACTGTTAATGAATGCGTCGCAGGGAAACTCTCTTCTAAAAGCAAATAACTTTCTTTCTGAGATAAAGACAGTAAACCAATATCATGAATAGACGAGGCTATTACTAAGTCCTGCATTGCCTGTGGAGACAAGCCCAGATGTTCACCTATTTTCTTACTTAAATATGTAACCTGTGCCAGATGCGGGGCTAATTGTGGGTTAAATAAACCCAACATTTTGTTCAACGATTTTACTATATCTACTATCAGCATAAATTCATTCTCTAATATACACCTATATATTACCATATATAGAGAACATCCGTAATATGGTCCCTATATGCACCTCAATCCTGAACGACGAAACCAGTCAAAACAACTGATTTTACATGGTAATATATCTACCAATGAACAAAAAATAGTGTGTTGAATGAGTAAACATTCTTACTTTTCATGAGGATACTTCACACGCTATAAAAGTTCCTGGATTTAAGTACTGTTTATATGCCCTTAAATTGAGGCGTACGTTTATTTAAAAATGCTTCTACACCTTCCCGAGCATCTGCTGTTTTTGCACATTGCTCAAATGCAGATTTTTCATAATCCGGAGCATGAGCAGGCTCTGTTATTCGCTTTTTTTGCAATAAAATAAGTTCACGAAGTGCCACAGGTGGTTTGCTCGTAAGCAGGTCTGCCAATTCCTGTGCCGTTTTTCTCAGTTCTTCATGAGGAACAACCTTACTGACCAGACCATACCGTAAGGCTTCCTCTGCGGATATACTTCTACCTGTTAATATCAAATCCATAGCGAGACCTTCACCAACAACACGAGGGAGACGAAATGTTCCTCCCCAACCGGGAATAATCCCTAAGTTAATTTCAGGTTGACCAAATGTCGCCATTGCAGAAGCAATTCGAATATGACAGGCAAGTGCCAGTTCACAACCACCACCTAAAGCAAAACCATTGACCCCAGCAATCACGGGTTTTGTGCATGCTTCTATGCGATTCATCGTTTTTATCCCCTGTGAAAGCATCTTCCCTTCGCCCATAGGGTCATCAAGGTCCTCTGCTATGGTCGGAATATCTGCACCTGCCGCAAAAAATTTCCCATCACCTCCTGTAATTATAACAGCCCTCACATTCGGGTCTTTCTCTGCTTCCTCAATGGCGTTGTAAATCTCTATAAGTAATTCGCGAGAAAGAGCATTCGCCTTGGGACGGTTCAGAGTAACCCAGAAACTCGCATTCACTTTCTCTGTAAGTAGATAGTTATAACTCATGATAATCTCCTTCTGTTAATTATATTTCAATAAAGTTAATAATAATCTATTTTGGCTAATATAATTTTAGTAACATCCTGTCTATCGTATAAATAGTAAAACAAAGTTATTCCAAATATTATAATAGTTTAATTATAAAGAATAGACATATTTCAAGTACATGACTTCTAAAAAGAATAGGTTAGTATTGGAGCGTATTTTAAGAATACAAAGCCAAATTATTCTCCCAACTTCGGCGGTATAATGCTCCCATCAATCTTTAATATTTGTTTGACTTTTTCATACAGGGTTTGGGCATGAGGATGCCCCAAATATAACGCAACTCCAAGAAAAATAAGACTATTCAGATAGTCTTTTTCTTTATAATAACAATATCCCAAGCCATAAAAGGCTTCGCGGACTGGTCTGTTTTCATTTACCACAGACTGGAATAAAGGAAAAGCATGTTCCCATTTTCCCTCTTTAATAAGGCGAATTCCTTCTATTATTCGTTCTATGGGCGGACTGTTTTTTAATCTACGATAGATGGCTGTATTGCTTTCATTAGGCTCGATCAAATTATCTTGACTAACTTTTATAATCTTCCCACAAACACCACAGGTTAACTGAGCGATTAGGTCCGGATTAACAATAGGATATGTTTGTCCACAAGAACACATCACATGATATGTATCTTTTGTTTCTTTACGATACAACATAATTATCTCCCTTACATAATTATTATTATATTTTATAACATAAATAATTATTTATTAATATTATTATAATATATATAACAAAAATTTGCATTTATATTTGGAATTTTTCATTATTAAAATATCATAATCCTAATAATTGTAATATATATCAATTACTTACGAATATTACTATTCCAATTAAACTTTAAATAAAGGATATTGCCCCTGAAAAAAATCTTCAAAATAATGGATAAAACCTATAAATAAGTCATAAAAGTTAGAGGATATAAATTATATACGAGAAGGAGTGAAGGAAAAAATGAATTTAGAAGAGAAAGAAGTGATATAAATATAGCAGAAGTATTGTGGCTTGAATAACAAAGCAAGGAAAAACTAAAAATGAAAAAAGGTCAACACAGTTTGGTAAAAAGATAGAATAAACAAGTTTAATAGATTACGAATTGCCCCATCAGAAAGCGACCCGTCGCAGATGTTTTTTTGAGACAGATGCAAGAGGTGATAGCATGGAAAGAAATTTGAGCAGAGGGCATATAGAAAGGAGTATATAAAGGCGAACCGGGGAAAGCGAAAACTTCTGTCCTTACTATTTTATGCATTGTTGTGTAGTGAGTGATGATTTCTCTTTGTTCTCTGTGGTGATTATATTTTTTCCAGCAAGGAGGACACGGAGAGGCACAGAGAGCGGATCTATCCTTTCTTGTTAATGCTTCATGTGAAAAGAAAAAAAAACGGACAGAAAACAGGAAATAAAATGGGTAAAAGTAAAGATACAGATTTTTGTATTTTAATTTCTCATCGGAATTTTATCTCATAAAAATATATACCATTTATACCCTAACCTCTTACACGAATTGTTCACAGGTCTCGAATATTAAATTAGAATGGTTCGGATAATTTGTGAACTACACCGCAGGAATAGATAATGGCATCTTTTGGAGATTTTTTTACAACAAGTATATCCCCCGCTTGTAGCGGTATGGATTCCGGTGCATTATCATGTGCGAGAATAGCAGGTCCTCGTGTTATTTTTACTTCAACTAGACTATCCTCTGATAAAATCATATGTGTTACTGCTTCTGAGGTTGCTAAAAACGCGATACCAATTCCATTCCAAAAAATACCCCGCGTAACATTCGAAAAATAAGCTGTGCTACCAAAAGGTGTGCTTATCATAAAGCCATCACCGAGTATATCCTTATCATCCCCTTCATAAGAGATACCATCAATCCAGAGTTTAAATCGGACAGCGGTGTTTATTTTCCCTTTTTCCACCATTACTTCATTTAAGGATTCAAATTGGTGCGATGGACTCGTTGTTCCTCCGGGATAAAGGGAGCAAATTAATTTCATATATCGATACGGTATGAGTTTGTCTTCTGTTAATCTCCTCAATACCTCTTCGGGTGGATGATGGATGCAACGATGCCCACGCAAACTTTTTAATACAGGAATCTTGGGTATGTGAGGATATTCATACTCAGCCGAAAGTAATGTGCCATCACCTCCATAACTTAAAACAAAATCCGGGGCGTCCTGGACTATCTTTAATTGGGGAAATTTCTTAAAAAGAGGTAGAATTTCTTTTACATCTTTTCCGAACAGGAGGATTTTTTTTTCAGGGCTATTAGCTATTTTCTTTTGTTTTCTACCGCGTTTTTCTTTTATAGCACCAACTTCATTAATCATATTAAAATACTTATCTAATCATCTTTTTTAGAGAGACTCTGTTCAACAAATTCGCGTATTTTTTCCTGGTCTTTTTCATCGATGCGGGTAAAAACGATGCCCACCTTAAAATGGTCATCTCCCAGTTCATCTTTATTACAGCGGACAACAATTCCTTCTGCCAGAATTCGATGTTTAAAAGGTTTTGGGAGTTCCACTACTATCTGCATCCGGGTCATTAACGGGATAGGCTGAACCGTATGGCACAAAACGCCATTGGCACTAATATTATCTACATGATTGAGTATTCCCGGTCCTTTGGATTCAATAGGAATTTTCAGACCATGTTTACTACGTGGATACTTCCTTCTGTCTTCAGGATTTGTCGTATGTGTCATTAGAATTCCTCCTGATTATATTCATTTATATACATATATTACTTCAAACGCTTTCCTTTTTCAAAACATTTTTTCACCTATTTCCCTCATAATTTATTCTCTGTAAACCTGTATGTTCGTTCTATATTTGTCTCATCTCGAATATACAAAATCTTCCATAAAATCTCTCATTTCTCCTGCATTTTAACTTTTAATTTTATTTTATCTTACAACTTCTCTTATAACATGTCCCCAAAAATCGCCGCAGTCTTTTTATCTGGTCTCATACAAAAACCCCGTAGTAAACATAACCAATACACCAACAAGTTGTATTAATATTTATCGGTTTCTACTCTTTCAACTTCCCTCACTTCGGAAAATCGTAACCATTACAAAAATAATTACATTAATGTATTACAAGCATTTTCGCCCGTATGAAATAAAAATTTTATTTCGTTGCCATCATTAATTCTTCTATTCCCTTTAATAGTTAAATGCAAATAACATATATCCGTTTTTTGAGCAAATGATTATTCGCTCCTACATAGAGATGCATTTGCCATGCAGGCGGATTTAGGATGCGTCTATAAAAACCGCACGGCTGGCAGGACTTTCAGCAAAACAATGAGATAATTTTCACCACGGAGGACAAGAAAGAGCATATAGAGAGGAGTATCTCATTTCTTGTTATTGACTGCTTATAATTTGAAGGGGATGTATGGGGAATTAAGGGGGCAAAAGGAGAAGTATGCATAGGTAAGCGAAAGATAGAAAACCGGACAGAAAAACAGCAAATAAAATAGGAAAAGTAGAGATACAGACTTTTGTATTTTAATTTCTCCTTGGGATTTTATCTCGTAAAAACATATATAACTTATATACCATTATGATTAAATTGTATCTGTGGATAATGGATGTTAATCCATAGAAGGTTTTTGTTAATCTCGATAGGAAACAAATGTGTATAAAATTATGTTATTTTTATAGTAGAATATTTTTGGAGTTTGAATATGGAGAATTTGGCAAAGTATCAGCAATATGCAGAAAAGGTATCTTTATTCAAAGGGCTAACCCCTGAAGAAATTGCATGTCTTCTAAAGCAGGGGAAGATTTTTGATTATCCGCAGGGGAAAACAATTTTTTATGAAGGGCAATTAGGTTCTGCTTTGTTTGTAGTATTATCAGGCAAGGTGGGCTTATATAAGAAGGCGAAAGAGATAGCAGTGGTTGGTGTTGGGGATGTATTTGGTGAGATGTCCGTTTTGAATAGGACCCCGCGTACAGCGTCTGCGGTCGCTCTTATGCCTGTCCGTGTGTTTACGATGGATGAGCATCAATTGTCTACTATGATGGATACGAAGATTGCGGTTCGTTTTTTAATGAATATTATTCATGTGCTTTCGGAGCGATTAGAGAGAATGAATAAGGGGGCGTAAATATTCTTTGATTTAAATTCGTAAATACGATTTAAATACTCTTTATGTAGTGCAGGGTTTATATAATCATTATAAATAATTATTTTGTTTTAAGTTATTATATATCAGTTATTTATTTTGTTTAATAAAGAAATATTCTATCATTTGTTCTGCTTGGCATGGGTATTGCTAAATATTAAGTACAATTGAATATTAACTTAATAAAGGAAATAACAATATGAGTATATTTTTTGAAATAGCAAAATGGGCAGTAATTGGTGTAGGTGGTTTATATCCTGTTATATCATGGTTGACGACGCCGTCGCCGGAGACTGTAATCAATGAATAGACTTCACCATTAAAGCCGAAACTAATTGTGTGGATGGTGATAATATCCGGATGTATGACGGTATTTATATTGCTTGTGGTTGGGGTATAAAGGAGTTATTTAGAGGAGGAGAGAGTGAATCGGAAGCAGTGGGGTTGTTACCGGAAGAAACGAGGAAGATGTCGCCATTGGGCGAGAACTGTAAGATAGTAGAGGTAAACAGAACAAAGAGAAAGAAAAGGTAGCCGATAATAGAAGATATAATGAAAAAATGGGAAAGTATCAGGGGTGCAATGAAGTGGTTTATTGAAAATATCTGGAAATATGTGGGATCTGTGCATCCTTTAGGTAAGTTAGCCATAGGAGTTGCGGTGTTTTTTGTAGGAATGAAGGTAATGAGTTTGTTAATGAAGATGATATTTTGGTTAATAGTTTTGTGTGGAGTAATAGCGGGAATACATGTAGTTTTTTATATTGCAACACAAACCTTAAGAAATAAGGAGGACAAGATATGATGAGTATAATTATAAGCGGATTAAAAGCGATATTATCATCGGAAATAGTTATAATAGTTGGGATTGTTTTATCGATATTAGGGATTAAGGTAGCTAATGCTTTTTGTAATGTAATATGGTTATTTTCTGTTTTGGTTGGTTCGGGTATATCTTTTTATTTTGTGGCAAGGGGCATAAGTGCATTATATCGGAATAGGAAATAAGGAGGAGGAAGAGGAGGAATTTATGAACGGGTTAAATGACAAAATGGAGGAAAAGAAAATAGATGTTATGTTGTGTAGTATTTCGTTGAGTTTTCTAAGTGATGGGCGTAAAGGAAATTTAAAAGATTTAAATCCTTCTTTACATATTTTGGGAAAGGAATGGGAAGAGAGAATATTTCCCAAACCGCAATTATATTGTATCTCATTGCTAATAAATAACATGAATATATTTCATCAAAAATATATTCAGTTGGCACAGAGATTGTTATCAATAGAACAACAATTGAATATGAATTCATTGAAGCAAAAATAAGAAGGATAAATTATGAATATAGATAAATTATGAATATAGATGTAAATAAAAAACAAAAGTGATTAGTTATAAAAAACAGAATTTATAACAATACATATAAACAATTGGAGTCTAAAAGAGGGACGGGTACAATGAAGAAATAAAGTAGCATAGGAGAACAGATGATGAAAAACACATATACAATAAATGATGAACGGAGGAGAATCGATATGAGTTTTTATCCAAAAACAATGAAACATGTAAACAGTAAAGAAGGAGGAAAAGGTATGAGTAAGCAAGAGAGTGATACATGTAATTTGAGGAATTGTTCTATGAGAATTGAGAGGGTCTTTGTATTGAGTTTGTTCGTTTTGGTAGGGATTCTTTTGGTTAATCTGAATACCCATGCGGGAGTTGGCTCTGCTGTAGCAAAAGGGATAGTAAGAGAAGTTATGGAATATATAGATAAGAAAGGTGGGCAGGAAATTGCTGAAAATATCGGGAAAAAACTGGGAAAAGAGGCAGCTGAAGAATTGGCAGAACGTACTGTACAAGAAGTTGGAGAGGAAGGAGCGAAGAAGTTACTTAAAGAATTGGGTGAGCAAATGTTAAAACATGGGGATGATGTGTTTTTAGTGGCACGGAAATATGGCTTATCGCAAACATTACGTATTTTGAAAGAAGTCCCGGAAGAGACGGGCAAAAAAGCAATAAAAGCGATGTTAAATCGTGGTGATGAACTTGTGCCTTTGGTGAAGACATTTGGTAAAGAGATTTTAGAAGTGGAAGCGAAGCATCCGGGATTAGGTAAACAAGTTGCTGAAGAATTGGGAGAGGGAGACTTAAAAGTGGTAAAAAATCTTGACACAAACCAGGTAATCACAGTACTACGGAGGAAAGATATTTTAGACAATTTGACGGAAAAGGGAAAAAGGGTATTATGTCAAAAGATGCAGGATAGAGGTGTGTTAGGTAAAATTTAGGATGAGTTTGAAAATCATCCTAAAACATCAAAAGCATTAGCAGGAGTAATTACAGTGATTGGAGTATCTGATAGATTAGGGAATAAGTTATTTCGTTCAGATGTTGTGAAATTATTACCTGATGGGAGTAAAGTTAGAGAAAGAGTAAGTTGTCTTGACAATAGGACAACGACATATAACCCGGACGGTTCTATGACGGAGACTAAAAGTGCCCCCTTTAGCGGTTTGATTACAAAGTTTATGGAATCGGGGAGAAACATAGGAATTCATTATTTATTTATATTTACAGGGGCTGGCATTGGATTATACTTTGTTCTTCGGGGGTTGATTCCCATTTTTATATCTCTCCGCAAGAATAAATAATGTTTAAGTAAAAAATTAACACAGGAATAAAAAAGGAGGATAATTATGAAAGTTTATTGCATAATAGTTCATATTTTGATAATTATCGCTATTATGTGTTTTTTTCTTCAATTATGAATAAGTAAAGGCGGATAATGATGAGGCAAAGTCGAAATTATCGGAGGATATGTCTAAGAATGAACCTGTCCAACAACCGGACACACCGGATTTTTTATGCGAATACTTACACATTTTGTGGAATGCATAAATTATATTGGGGACGGAAAATGAAATATCCACTTCTAACGGTAAATTAAAGACTACAATATTAGATATTACATATGTCAAAGGCTGTTTTTAGGGATTGAAGTGGTTCGGGATTTTTGGGGACGAATTCATGAGCAACGAAACCCTCATAATTGAGTTCGACCAGTGCTTCACAGATTCTGCGGTAATTTAATTCTTGTGTATCATCGATATCATTTCTCCCTGGAACACCGCCGGTATGGATATGTCCAATGTATTGGATATTTTCTTTGAGTGTCTGGATAATGTCACCTTCCATGATTTGCATATGGTAAATATCGTAGAGGAGTTTGAAACGCGGGGAACCGATGCGTTTCGCTAATTCAACGCCCCATGCGGTATGGTCGCACATATAGTTTTTGTGGTCGCGTTTGCTGTTTAATAATTCCATGATAACATTGACCCCTAATTGTTCAGCGAGAGGCATAATTTCTTTTAAGCCTTTGACGCAATTATCCATACCTTCTTTATCATCGATTTTACCGCGATTGCCAGAAAAGACAATCATATTTGGCAAGCCAGCAGAAGATACCTCATGAAGTCTTTTCTCCGCATTCTCAATGAGTCGTTTATGATTAGCAGGGTCATTCCAACCTTTTTCAATTCCGCCGGGACCGTTTGCCATAGTGCAGATAAGTCCATACTCTTTAACAATCGCCCATTCATTCGGGTCAAGCAAATCAATACCAACCAGTCCCATTTCTTTTACCGCTTTGCAGAAATCGGGCATGGGAATTTTCCCATAACACCAGCGTGAAACGGATTGTTTGATGCATCCTTTTGCGGGTGAGGCATTCTGGGCAGATGTAGTTGTGGCTACAATAGGTGAGGTTAGTGTAGCGATGGAAACAGATTTAATAAAATCACGACGGCATGTTTTATGTGTTAAGTTCTGCTCGTTTGTTCTCATAAATGTTACTCCTTCATTGGTAATTAAAATACTGTATGATTGTAACATTTTTGTATTTGCATTATAAAAATTAATAAGGTATAAGTATAATATAACCTGCTGTAAGGCAAATAAGAAAATTTTATTTGACAATTGAGTTAAATTTGTGTAATATTTAAGATATAGTTTTTTCGTTTACAAAAATTTGTAATGAAAACAAAGGAATTTAGGTTAATAAAACAATGAACAGTGGAGGCAAAAAAATGAAAGCAGGAAACTCTATTGTAAGTTTAACAAGCACACGCACAACCATCTCTGTATGTTTACTGATGGTGGGATTCCTTGTGGTAACGATGAGTGCCCAGGGATTGGTAACAGTAACAAAACAGATAACGGGGCTGGATGCTAATGGTTATTTTGTCAATGGCACTGCGGAGTTATCTGTTCAAGTTACGATAAATTATGATAATTCCGAAGGGACAATTACCGCTTTAGGATATGAGGAGCAAATTCCGCCGGGCTTTTCATATTCAGGTCCATTAGCCAGTGAAAATCCTACACCCCCTATCGTCCCAAATGCGAATCAAACAGGAACACTGAATTTTGCATACATCTTTGTTCCATCATTCCCGGCAACCTTTACCTACCGAATTGCCTGTCCTCCTACTATTTGCGAGCCAGGGCAACTTCAAGGTAAGGTTTTGTATCGCACAAGTGGACCTCAATTAGAGAGCGCTCCTACGATAAATGTTATTCAATTAGAGCCGACAAGTCTTTCCTTTACACGTGAATTATCCGGTCCGGGGATATCGGGTGTAAACAATAATTTTTATATTCCGGGTCAGAATATTTATGTAACCATTCGTATAGAGAAGGAAGGTCCTCAGCCAATAACTGCATTAGGTTTCCAGGACACATTACCTGCAGGCTGGACATATCAGGGATTGCAGGGAGGCAGTCTGCCGGTTGAGCCTACAATAGGAAAAACAGGTTTGTTAGAATTCGCATATACTACAGTTCCTTCATTTCCTGCGGAATTTACTTATATTGTAAATGTTCCGATTTCATATACAGGGATTGCCGTTATAGGAGGAGAGATCGTTGAGGATTCTGAGACAAAATCGAGTGCGGTTGTATATCGCACCTGTGGCGATGCCATACTTTCACCCAAAGTGGAAACGCAATTGGATGGTGCAGTTCCTTGCTTATTGGTTAGTCGGAGTTTTACGAGGAACTACTATATTCCAGGTGAAGTTGTTGAAGTTACAATAAATATTCGTATTAATCCGGATAGTCCATGTACGAGTTCAGTAACCGCATTAGGATATGAAGAATTTATCCCTGCGGGTTGGACATATGAAGGACCGTTGGCAAGTGAGAATCCGACACCGCCGATAGTCCCGAATTATGGAGCGACAGGCACCTTATCCTTTGCATATATTTTTGTTCCGAATTTAACGGGGCAAGGTGCATCGTTTACATATCGTATGAAAGCCAGTGAAAGTTCTTCGGGACCACAGACAATTACAGGACGTGCGAAGTATCGTTTGAGTGGTGGCGAGTTATTGAGTGATATTGCAGTAAGTGAGTTAATAGACGATACACCGCCAGTTTTGACATTATTAGGAGAGGCGGAGGTAACAGTTGAATGCGGTACGACATATGTTGATGCTGGAGCAACAGCGACAGATATTCCGGATGGTGATTTAACCGCTCAAATTGAGGTAACAAATAATGTAAATACAGCAGTACCGGGTGATTACACTGTTGATTATTCTGTTACCGACAGTTCCAATAATACAGTAACAGCCCAAAGAATAGTTCATGTAGTAGATACAACGAAACCGGTAATAAACTTATTAGGAGACAATCCATTAGTGGTGGAGTGTAAATCAACATTTAATGACCCGGGTGCAACTGCGACGGATAGTTGCGATACCAATGTAGGAGTGAATGTATCAGGGACTGTGGATACTAACGCTGTTGGCGAGTATACATTAACCTATACCGCTGCGGATGATTCAGGCAATAATGCAGACCCTGTAATACGCACCGTTAAGGTTGTAGATACGACACCTCCCGTAATTACGCTTATAGGACCGAATCCTTATGCCCTTGAATGTCATAGTGTATATTATGACCCGGGTGCAACCGCAAGTGACACATGCCAGGGCACTGTATCGGTTACAAATAATTCGGCAACCGTGGTCAATGCAAATGAGCCAGGTCAATATACAATAACCTATACGGCGACTGATGCAAATGGAAATACAGCAACAAGGACTCGTGTCGTTAATGTGAGCGATAATCTGCCACCTACAGTAACTATAGTTGGTGCTAACCCGCTTACAGTACAGTGTGGTTCTGTATTTACTGACCCGGGTGCAACGGCTACGGATGCTTGCGATGGTAACTTGACAGTAAATAAGACAGGTATTGTTAATACAAATCAGGTAGGCAGTTACCAGATTACTTACACGGCAACAGACCGTGCTGGAAAAATAGGACAAGCAATACGTACCGTGAATGTAGTAGATACGCAGGCTCCTACCGTAACCTTAAATGGTGCCAGTGAGATTACTCATGAATGTGGATTGAACTTCGTAGATCCGGGTGCAACTGCGGAGGATGTATGTTCCGGTATTTTAGATGTTATTGTTAGCGGATATGTATATGATAATCAGGTAGGTGATTACACACTTACATATACAGCCGTTGATAATGCTAATAATAGCGCAAGTAAAACAAGAACAATTCATGTTGTAGATACACAAGGTCCTGAAATTACATTAAATCAAGAGGAAATGACTATTGAGTGCAATGGTATATTTACAGACCCCGGTGCAACAGCATTAGATAAATGCGAAGGTGGAATACCTCTTGTTTTAACTGCAGCAACAATATATGAAGTCGATGCTATTTATGGTGATAAAGAGGTAGAAGCCATTGATACAAGTGCAGTAGGCAAAACATATAAAGTCCGCTATGTAGCCACAGATAATTCTGAAAATAGATCAGAAGCAGATATGTTGGTTAACATAATTGATACTACATCACCTGTAATAACACTTAACCAAGAGGAAATGACCATTGAGTGCAATGATGTGTTTACAGATCCGGGAGCAACCGCCATTGATTCCTGTGGTAGCGTTACACAAGTTCTAACTGCAGCGGCGATATATGATGCTTTAACAATGTATCAAGTCTATACGATAGATACATCTTCTGCAGGAAAAGGATATGTAGTCCGCTATGTGGCAGAGGACGATTCTGGCAATAAGTCATCAAAAGACATGCCCGTTAAGATTGTAGATACTACATCACCTGTAATAACACTTAACCAAGAGGAAATGACCATTGAGTGCAATGATGTGTTTACAGATCCGGGAGCAACCGCCATTGATTCCTGTGGTAGCGTTACACAAGTTCTAACTGCAGCGGCGATATATGATGCTTTAACAATGTATCAAGTCTATACGATAGATACATCTTCTGCAGGAAAAGGATATGTAGTCCGCTATGTGGCAGAGGACGATTCTGGCAATAAGTCATCAAAAGACATGCCCGTTAAGATTGTAGATACTACAAAACCAGTTATCACTTTATTAGGTGAAAACACGATTAGTGTAGAATGCAAGTCTAACTTTACTGACCCGGGTGCAACAGCAAGCGATACATGTGACACGCAGGTTACTGTTTCTGTTACAGGTACCGTAGATACAAATGTAATTGGTTCATATACAATTACATACACGGCAGCAGATGCTTCAGGAAATTCCGCAACACCTGTAACCCGGACCGTCAATGTCGTAGATACTACAAAACCGGTGGTAACACTACTGGGTAGTTCGGAAGTAGTATTAGAATGTAAGTCTACATTTAACGACCCAGGTGCAACGGCTACAGATGGATGTAGTGGAAACTTAGAAGTACAAACCGTTGGTAGTGTAAATGTGAATGTACCGGGTGAATATACGCTGACCTATACAGCCTTTGATGCTTCAGGTAATTCCGATTCTAAGACGCGTGTTATTCGTATCGTTGATACTCAGAAACCGACAATAACCCTGAATGGAAATAGCACAATCGAAATTCAGGTAGGACAAGCCTTTAACGACCCGGGTGCAACTGCGACGGATGCCTGTGCAGGAGATCTTAATGTTCAGGTATCTGGTAAAGTAAATACCAGTGTTCCTGCTACATACGAACTTGTTTACTCTGCACAAGACCCATCAGGCAATAAGGCACAAGTTAGTAGAAAAGTTGTTGTAAAAGAGGCTCCTATAGTGGTAACTGGAAATCTATCCATAACGCCACTTGTCGTTGACTTTGGTAAGCAGTTAATAGAAAAGACATACAAGCAGAAGATTGTCCTTGCAAACAAAGGTAAGATTCCTGTCAATGTAGCAATAGATGTCAAGGATACAGCCAATAATGTATTTGCAGTAACATTCGAGACCGCGAACATAGAGATACCTTCCGGCGAAACAAAGTATGTTGAAGTTGCATTTGCTCCGAAAAAAGTTGGAACATATGCCGGTAAGGTGCTATTCGTTGTATCGGATGGTGTCTCCCCTGCGAAAGAGGTGTATGTTGACCTTACTGGTGAAGGTTACAAGCCAAAGCGCAGATTCCTGTTCATCTCTTGTTCGCCAACAGAAGGCGTGCCCAATTACCTTGGTGATTTGATGTTCATCACAATGACGGGTGTAGGAATGTTCTTCGTCCTCAGAAGGAAAAGAGCAAATACTAACTAATCCGCAGTAAATAACGCAAAATGTAAATCTGACCCCTGCATCGAACACCGGTGCAGGGGTCGGTTGTATTTTTTTTGGGAAAAACAGAATTTAATTTAAGGGTCCAGTTTTTTTACAATAGTAAGGACTAAAATTTATAAATAGACATTATAATAATATATGTAAAATAATTGATTTATATTGGAGAGGTTTGATGAAAAAATTATTTTTTCTTCCTATTATTTTACTTATCCTTCTTGCCATCCCCTTTCAATTGTGGTCTGATAATCCACCTATTTTAACTATTCAACCGGCTCCACAATATGATTATATTTTTGGTTTCGTAGAAGTAGGTAAAATCGCCGAAAAGGAAATGTATATTATCAACACAGGACAGGGAGTATTATCGGGCTCTGTTACACTGGAAAATGAAGAGCAGAACAATTCCGATAACGAAAAAGTATTTTTCATATCCGGGGATACAAACTTTTCACTGTTTGCAAACCAATCTGCTGTAGTTAAAATTCAATTTATTCCGTTGAAAGCGAAAGAATATCAGGGCAAATTAAAAGTAGTTGCATCAGAAAATCAAAGTGCAGAGATAACTCTTAAAGGGGTAGGGAACAAACCGCCCAAAGCGTATTATATCTTTGGGTGTGGTCAATCTTCAGGGAGTAAGATTTCATATTGTATGGATTTTATCGTTATCCTTTTTACTTCCCTTTTCCTTACCCTAAGGAAAATAGAAATAACGAATTAGAAAAATAACAAGAACATAAGGAAAATCTATATATGAAAAAAGCCTTTTTTTGGGGATGTATTGTAATATGTTTGCTCATAACGAGTTCTATTTTATTTGCAGAAACGGGAAAACTATCCTTACCCACACCTAAACACGGTGGAATATATGTAATAGCACATCGTGGATTTCATCAGGGTTATCCAGAAAACACCTTGATAGCATATCAAAAAGCCATTGAGTTAAATGTTGATTTTATCGAGATAGATTTGAGAACAACAGCAGATGGAGAAATCGTAAGTATACATAATAGTAGAGTGGACGATTATACAAAAGATATAAAGGGAGAAGTCTCAAAATTCACATTAGAGGAATTGAAGAAAATAGATATTGGTAGTCGTATCGGTTCAGAATTTGCAAACCAAAGAATACCCACTTTAGATGAAATATTAGAATTATGCCAGGGAAAAGTGGGACTATATCTGGATATGAAAAATGCAGACCCGAAAAAGGTTCTTGAAAAACTTGAAAAATATGGAATGAAACACCGTGTTGTTTGGTATGGAGGTCTGCGAGACCTTGAAACCATAAAAAAAGAATGCCCGGATTGTTTTATCATGCCTGACCCGGGAACCGAAAAACATCTTGAATATATCCTTAAACGGTTTTCACCACCTGTGGTTGCTTCGGATTTCAAATCATGCACAGCAAGTTTTGTCAGCATCTGTCATGAACAGGGAACGATTGTTTTTATGGATGATGCAGGTCCTGACTCCTGGGAAGAATCATTAAAACGAGGTGTTGACGGAATACAAACAGATTCTCCCCTTCAACTTATCGAATATTTAGAAAAACGAGGTCAAAAAAGGAATAAGGATTGATGATTCAATTAAATACGGGAAGGGTTTTGCAGGCAATAGATTTAGTGATGACTTTACATAAAGAGCAAAAGAGGAAAGGTCGAAATGTCCCTTATATAACCCATTTGTTTAGTGTTGCAAGTAAGGTCCTTGAAGAGGGTGGAGATGAAGACCAGTTTATTTCAGCATTATTACATGATTCTGTCGAAGACCAAAGTCAGCCCACTAAATTGAAAATGGCAGATAGATTTATTGAAGTATTAGAAAATGAGAGGGAAATAGATGTTGATTCTTTTCGGGTCTCCTGGATGAATAAAAAGGAAGAGAATAAAGATGCTTTTGAATTGTTGAAAAAAATCGAAATTATATTTGGTTCTAAGGTTGCCTATTATGTAATACAATGTTCCGATTCCTTTACCTATCCCAAAAAACCCTGGAAACAAAGGAAAGAAGAATTTATAGACCGCTGTTATTCAATGTCATCTGATGTAAAACTTATTATTGCATGTGATAAATGGCACAATTTGTATTCGTTATATCATGATTACTGCCGGATGGGAGATGATATCTGGTCGCAATTCAATGGAAAAAAAGAAGGTACTCTTTGGTATTATCGTGAAATTCTTCGGGCATTGAAAAAAGATTGGCAACACCCGATTCTTTCCGAATTGGAATTCTATCTTTCCTGTTTATTAGAAAAATAAAAGACTTTAATTGAACCCTATCTTGGGAACACGCGGGACTTTCAGTTTCCTACCTGCGGGTAGAAGATAGGGCTTCTTTAAATTGTTAAGTTGGATAATTTCCTCTTTCGTTACACGCATATCCCGTGCTATAGAATCGAGGGTATCGCCATATTTCACTGTGTATATAATAGTCTCTCCTGTTGGAGATGAAGGGCTTGAAGATTCCTGAGGTACGGTTTCGCCACTATTAGTTTTTTCCTCTGTGGTTGTAGTTGCAGGTGTTGTTTGTGTATCTGTAGTACTGGCTTTATTTTCTACCTCAGGTAAAGTTATAGGAGCAGGTTTTTCAGCAGGGGGTGTTTTGGTTTTTTCCTGTGTAGTAATCGTCTTTTCAGGTTGTTGTTTCACTTCTATCCCTTGAGGAACATATACAACTAAATGTAATCCATATTTAATAAGGTTAGGGTCTTGTATTCCATTCCATGCCATAAGGTCTTTGGGCTTTACCTGGTATTTCTGAGCGATGTTGTATAAAGTTTCGCCTCGCACAATTTTATGTTTTATTTCTTTTGTCCCTGGGGGTTGGGGAGCTTTTTCAATAGATTTAATTTCAGTTATTTCTTTGGAGGGAGCAGATTTTTGTTCCTCTGGCTCAACATCTTCTTTTGGGGGTTCCATAGCCGTTTTTACAGTTTCTTCTTTTTTTTCTGTAGCAATTTGCGTTAGGTCTTGAGCAATACTTGTCTCTGTAGGCTGGGTATTTGGAGAAAGTGTTACATTGCTATCCACTGGAGTAGATTCTGTAGTTGTTTCAGCCTGAGTAGTTTCAATTTCCGTAGGAGGTGCAATAGGTTCTTGATGAGATGCAGATGAAGTTTCCGTTGTTTCTACAGGAGATTTTTCTGAGGAAGGAGGTGTTGATGTTTCTATAACGGGGGAAGATGTTTGTGATTGCTGTGCGGTTAGAACTGGCTCTACAGAGGGTGCCATTTCTTGTTTTTCTTTTTTAGGAAGGGGACAAACTGCTGACATTAATCTGGCTAATCGCATACACCTCTTTTCTTTGGCTTCCCTGGAAATATTTTGTTCAATCATAGTAACCATCTTTGTCATTTCAATTGCGTCTTCCAGAGAAGAACAAATCAGGTCTATACCTACACCTATCATTTGCAAAGCCACATCTGAATAGCTTGTCGTTCCATTTAAAGGATACTCGGCTATATCATCAGCGATAATAATACCATCATAACCCCATTTCCCACGAATTAAACCATAAATAATTTTTTGTGATACAGTTGCAGGTAGATAAGGATTTTCATCATCCAGTAAAGGTATGGATACATGAGATACTAACAGTGCGGGTAGATTTTGATAAACCGCTTCCGAGAATGGGAACAACCATGTAGCCAATTGCGATATGGCTTGATTCATATCTTCGCCGGCTTTGTCAACTTCCAGTGCAAAACAGACTTTACCATCTACCTCTTTTTTACCCGCAAGTGTTTTGCTGGGGAAACTCTTGATTACTGGTGCTACTTTTCCTTGCCAGATTCCCTGACTGAAGGATAACCCTATCCATTGTATTGCTTCTGTCGTATCTCCAATATAATTTCCCTTTTCTATTTCCGGGACCCGTCCCGTTACATAAATTTCTATCATAGGTCCAAATAGCATGGAGATGCCCCATTCACGAATTTTTTGGGCATATAAATTACCTGCATCCGTTATTTTTATTATATCTGTGCTTGTATTAAAATCAGTAAGTTTCGGTAATTGTTGAAACTCAGGCAAAGACTGCAAGAAATGGAAATCAAGGTCCATAGCCAGGAGCGGTAAATCAGGGACATTGCTCCGCACCCTGTCACGGATATTTTGTAGTAAATTCAAAAATTTATCTTTATCACTGCTTCCTTGGTCTGGCTTTACAACTATGGCAAAAGGGCGAATCTGATTTAGCATATCTATTGTTGAATCCGAAAACTTATTTTCGTTCACAATATAAATAAAAGGAGAAATTGTCTCTAATTCAGCAAGTAATTTTTGTTCCTCATTTACCTGAGTTTGTTCTGCGGGTTTTGGTGCTTTTTCCCTGGGTACTTCTGCGGTTGGGCTTGTTGGTGGAATAGGAGGAGGTGTTTCTTTCGGAGGAGGATTGAATTGTAAATACATATAAAACAAGGCGATTCCAACTAACACACCTAAAATAAAACTAAATACCGTGCGATAAGGGGATTGTTTCTTATATGCTTTTACATCCAGGTCAATAATTTCCACTTTCAAACCCTCCAGTGTTTGGTTCAATGATTATATTAAATCATATATGCATGATAAATGAGAATCTTATGCTATTTCAATAGACTAAACTCCATAAATAAGTAAAAACAAATTATAAATAATGTAAATGAACATAGGTAATGTATTCTCGATTTATTGCTGTTAAGAAATCTATATTGGAGAATAATTATAATAAAGGAACTTGTTTAATGTATAAAATGTTTTATTTAGGGAAGAATAGATGCATATCATATTAGCGAAACCTCGTGGATTTTGTGCTGGTGTTGAAAGAGCCATTCATTCTGTTGAGCGGGCTCTAGAATTATTTGGGGAACCGGTATATGTATTAAATCACATTGTTCATAATACCCATGTTGTTGAGTCGTTAAAGAGACAGGGAGCCATTTTTGTGCGGAATATAGAAGAAGTTCCGGAGAATGCTATTTTGCTATTCAGTGCACATGGAGTTGGTCCTGAACAATGGGAAAAAGCCAAAGAAAAAAAGTTAAATATAATTGATGCAACCTGCCCTCTGGTACAGCGGGTTCATCATTTGGCAAAGAAATATGCGGAACAGGGATATACAATATTACTTATCGGAGATGCGGGACATGATGAAACCATCGGCACTATGGGCTGGGCCAAAAGGAATGTGTTTTTAGTCCAGAATATACACGATGCCGAAACTATTGATATTCCTGAAACGCAACACATTGCTTATATCACACAGACAACTTTGAGTGTGGAAGATTGTAAAAAAATTGTGGATATTCTCTACCGACGTTTTCCTCACTTACAATCTCCGTCTCGGGGAAATATCTGTTATGCTACGACAAATCGTCAAAAAGCGGTATTATCTTTATCTGAAAAAGCAGATATCGTAATTGTTGTCGGTGATTCGGAAAGTGCAAACAGTCGCCGACTTGCAGAAATAGCCAAAAGTGCCGGGAAAATTGCATATTTAGTCCTGGATGCTTCCGAAATTCATTCAGAGTGGTTGAATGGTGTAAAAACAATATTAATCACTTCCGGGGCATCCGTTCCTGAAAAACATGTTCAAGGTGTTATTCAGTTTTTGTCTTCTATCGAGACCTGTAGTATCGAAGAAATATGTGTTGCATTGGAAAATGTCCATTTTGAACTTCCAAAAGAAGTAAGAGATACCCATTAATTGTATGCATTTCCATTTTGGAGAATGAGACTATGGATTGGAATAAGTCACTTGAAAAGATAGCCAGAACAAATCCATCACTGGATATATGTACAGACCGTTTATCACGCTGGTTATATGCAACCGATGCATCCATATACGAACTTGTTCCTGCGGGGGTGGCATTCCCCAGGAATACAGATGAGGTTCAAAAGTTAGTTGTTTTATGTGTAAATGAAGGTATTCCACTAATCCCCAGAGGTGCCGGTTCGGGTTTAGGTGGTGGTGCTATTGGTGAAGGGTTGGTTGTTGACCTTTCTCGTTATATGCGAAGTATTTCTGAAATCAACAAAGAAGAACAGTCTATATGGGTTGATGCTGGAACGGTATTAGATAAATTAAACGACTCGTTGAAAACGGAGGGAATGATGTTCGGTCCGGATGTGGCAACAAGTTCACGGGCAACCATCGGTGGAATGATTGCGAACAATTCCTCCGGTGCCTTTGTTCATCATTATGGAGTTACGATAGACCATGTTCGAGCTATTGAAATAATTACATCTACGGGTGAGAAACAAATCCTTGATAAAGATTCACCTGAAACATGGAAGCGTTTAGAACCTATTGCAGATTTGGTGAAACCATTTATATCCGAGATACAAACCCTGTTTCATGATGGTATAAAAAAACGCTGGCCCGGATATGCATTAGACCGTTATTGTAAAATTCTTCCCTGTCCGGTTCCTCTTCTTGGGGGTAGTGAAGGAACACTTGGAATTATTACTCGAGCCAAACTGAATCTTGTTCCCATTCCCGGACAAAGGACTTTAATTGTTTTCATGTTTAACACTATCGAAGAAGCCATGAACTCAATTACACCTTTACTTCATTTTAAACCTGCAAGTATTGAGCATATTGACGATATTCTCTTTAACCAAACTCAAGGGCAACGGAATTTTGAGCCTGTTCGTAAATTGTTAGATCTGGATAATACTCAATATAAATCACTTCTTTTTGTGGAGTTTTTTGAGCCCCCGCAGGACCTTATCGATGAGGTATTAAACCTAAAATTAGGTGCAAATTCACTTTACTGTAAAGATGTTCAACAACGCAATATGCTCTGGGAATTCCGTAAAGCGGGATTATCTTTACTTACAGGAATGAAAGGTGCCAGGAAACCTGTTACAGGTGTTGAGGATACTGCAGTTCGTCCCGAAGATTTGAATTTGTATGTTCAGGAATTATCCGAAATCATGCACCGCTACGGAGTGCAGGCTTCTTTCTATGGACACGCATCCGCAGGGCTTTTGCATGTCCGTCCTGTATTGGATTTACATGAACCCGCAGATATAAAAAAATTTCGCAAACTGGCGGAGGAAGTGTTTGCCTTAGTTCGAAAATATCGTGGAACTTTTACCGGGGAACATGGAGTAGGAATGGCTCATTCCGAATTCATGAAAGAACAAATTGGAGAAGACCTTTTCCAACTTATGGTGCAAATCAAGCATACCTTTGACCCACTATCTTTGATGAATCCCGGTAAAATAACAGACTTATCTCAGTTTCGTTTTGATGAAAATCTACGATGGCGAAAATTGACCCTTCCTTTTGAACCATGTCTGGCATTTTCTTCAAAAGACGAATCTTTTATCGGCAATTTAGAACAATGTAATGGATGTGGCGCCTGCCGAAAAGAAACCCCCACCATGTGTCCTACCTTTATAGCCCGTGGTGAAGAAATCCTTTCCACACGAGGTAGAGCCAACATTATCCGCCATGTAATTGAAGAATCCGCACACAATCCGGAGATATTATACTCCTCCGAACTTGAACAGGCTATAAAATACTGTCTTGCCTGTCGTGCCTGTACTGTGGAATGCCCCTCTAATGTAAATATGTCTCTATTAAAAGCAGAATTGCTCCATGCTATAAACAAAAAATACATCCCCCGATTTACAAAATTCCTGCTAAGCAACATAGATACACTTGGCAAAATTGCAAGTTTGACACCGTTATTAGCAAATTTTAGTCTTAAAAATATGTGGTTGCGAAATATTCTGGAGCATTTCTCCGGAATTATAGCGAACCGACCTTTACCCTTGTATGCTCATGAATCATTCCATCGTTGGTTTTATCGAACCTATAACGGTTGGAAAACGGCTAAAGGGACGCGAGGTACTGTTATACTCTGGGATGATTGTTTTATTCGCTATCATGAACCCGAAATCGGGAAGGATGCCGTAAAAGTGTTAACATCTGCAGGATTTCAAGTAGAAATACTACCTGACAAAACTTGTTGTGGAAGACCTGCATTTAGTGTCGGAAATCTTAACAATGCCCGAAAAAAAGGTGAACAAAATATAAAAATCTTAAAAGATAGAAAAGAACCTATCTTATTTTTAGAACCTTCTTGTTTTACAATGTTCTATGAGGATTATAAAGAACTAAAACTGGAATCGGCAGAAATGATTATAGAAAAGTCTATGCTTTTAGAAGAATTTTTAGCAAACCTGCTGGAGAACGATTCTTCCGCTTTGCCTTTTTCTCATAACAAATCCATGCAAATCGCAGTGCATACCCATTGCCATACGAAAGCAACTCGTGGAAGCATACCTATGAAGGATGTTCTGTCCCACATTCCAAATGCACAAGTCCAAATACTACCTTCCGCCTGTTGTGGAATGGCAGGTGCCTACGGAATAATGAAAGATACTTATGAACTCTCAATGGAGGTAGGAGAACATCTAAAAGAATTAATAGAAATATTACCCATTGATACAAAAATTATTGCTTCCGGTACCAGTTGTAGGCAACAAATTTCATATATAACAAATCGAAAAGCGGAACATTTTATACAGGTTATCGCACAAGCAATAAACTAAAAAGGTGTTTCTATGTTACCAGAGAGAAAACGAAAATTGTTATTCTGGAGCTTTTTCATTTTAGCCCCTATTCTGTTTCCCGTGATTACATTTTTAGCACTTGCTTATTACAGTGCCCACCATAATCCTATGCCATGGGATTTCCGACAAAGTATATATAAAGATGTAGAGCGGAAACCCCTTGCCAGACCTATCACATTAAAAATTGTAACCTATAATATTCAAGATACCTGGGTTGTAGGCAGAAACCGTCCCGAACGTATGTATGCCATAGCACGAACATTAGCGGAACTTGACCCAGATATTGTCGGTTTTCAAGAGTCTTTCATAAAAAAAGACCGTGATATTCTTATTAAAGAATTAACATCAAAAAGCAGACTAAAATACTACCAATATTACCACAGTGGTCTGATAGGTAGTGGGAAATTTACTATGAGTGCTTTCCCTATTCGTGAACATTTCTTTTATCGTTATAAAGTTACCGGTGACTGGTATCGTTTCTGGGAAGGTGATTGGTGGGCAGGTAAAGGTTCTGGACTGGCTCGAATTGAAATCCCCGGGATAGGCTTTCTTGATTTTTATAACACACACATACAGGCAGGTTATGGAAATCCACGTTATCGTATTGTAAAAGAGGCTCAGTGTAAAGAACTGGCAGATTTCATTAATACATCCTGCTGGACAGAATTTCCGGTTATTTTGGTCGGAGACTTAAATACACGCAGAGGTGATAATGCCCATGATAGCCTCGTAGTAATTGCCAACCTTATACGAATTATGAACATTGAATCAAATATTGACCATATTTATGCGAGAAAAAGTCCCTACTATCAGTTTGATGTATTGGAAACACTAGAACTCCAGGAAGGAAAGGATTCTTCGGGTAAACCTACCCGATTAAGTGACCATAATGGCTTTATGACAACAGTAACAATAACACCGATTGGAAATTAAACCGATAAGGAGAATCTAAAATGCTAAAACACTTCAACAAAACCCATTGTTTAACCCTTATTCTTTTATGTTCCTTTTCTATGCTAACCTTTGCGGAAGCATCTCTGGATGAAGTATCTACAAAGTTAATTTCTGCATGGGAAAAACAAAAAACTGTTAAAGCAGATGTAGGAGCGGATGCTAATTTCCCCATAAATAATACCAATACTATGAAGTTAAAGGGGATTGGAGAATTATTCATCAAGCGTGATGGGGATAATGAGAAATTTGCCCAGAAACTTTCTGCGTTCCCTGCTTCAGCGGTAGAATCTGGAAATTCAGCACTATTAAATACGCCTATTGCAAAAGCCACAGTGATTTTCGATGGCAAAGAATTTTTTGTTACTTACCAACTACTTGCTGTTACAGACACCATCAAAACATCACCTGACATTACCAAAGGGGCAATTCCTATCGGAGGGAAGAAAATGTTCGATGCTGTCAAAGAGAAGATGAATATTACAGTAGAACCTGAAACAGAATGGGACGGTAAGAAAATGATAAAACTAAAACTCGAACCAAAAGAAGGACCCGGCGGAGATTTTTCTTCCGCAAATGTACTGATGGACCCCGATTTAGGAATTATCCGGAGACTGGAAATCATTGGCAAGGACTCAACACCTATGTTCCTCATTGAATATAAAAATGTAAAGACAGGTGTGGATATTCCTAACGAAATATTTCAAATTCCTGCAACGCCCCCTACCCCTCCTGCAAACGGGAAATAAGGACTTTCAATACACTAAAAATCAGAGGCGTATGAATACGCCCCTGTCTTTTTATTCGATAGTTGCATGATTTTAACAAGAGTCCATGTCGCTTTGTATAACTACTAACATTCAAAATATTCTAACAGGTTTTAGTTTTTTTATATCTCTAAGATAGATTATACTTATTACAGCAATTAAATCTCTTTCGGAGATAACCCTATGGGGCATATAGTTAATTCAGAGCGAGAATATCGTTTATTACAACAGCAAATGGATAATTCAATAACCTCAGTTCCTCCTTCACCCGTCTTAACCGAAATATTAAAAATATTGTTTACTCCTGAAGAAGCACAACTTACTCGACAATTACCTACACGACCGGTCTCTTTAGATAAATTGGCAAAACAATTAAATGTAGAACCCACAGCTCTGGAGGATAAACTTTGTGATTTAGCACTTCGAGGGCTTGTTGTAGATGTTAAGAAAGGAGATAAGCACTTTTTCTCTTTATCCCCCGTATTAGGTGGTATTTTTGAATTTATCATGATGCGTGTTCGGGATAATCTGCCTATATCGGAATTAGCCCAACTTTTTGATAATTACTTAAAAAAGAACAAAGAATTTATATATAGTGCTTTTGATACGGACTATCCTTTTGCTCGAACTTTTGTTCGTGAAGAAACATTAGCGTCATCGGAAACGAATAGCACAGAGATATTAGATTGGGAAAGAGTCTCAAAGGTTATCGAAACGGCTTCAAATTTGAGTTTGGGGTTATGTGCCTGTCGTCATAACAATCAGCATCTCGGGAAAGCCTGTTCTGCTCCTTTAGAAACCTGCATATCCGTAAATGGTGGAGCAGATGCCATGATACAAATGCAAATTTCTAAGAAAATCACAGCCAGAGATGCCATGAAAATCGTGGAGGAATGCAAGTCTCAACAATTGGTCCAGATAGGGGATAATGTTCAACAACAGGTTACCTATTTATGCAATTGCTGTTCCTGCTGTTGTTCTTTGTTGAATGCGATACGCACATGTAATATTAAACATGCTATCAAAACTTCAAATTGGATAATGTCTATTAATACAGAGATATGTAAAGGTTGTGGAAAATGTGAACAAGTCTGCCCTGTGGATGCAATCGATATAAAAAAACATATAAGTATGGATGGGAATAAAGGTCATAACATGGCAGAATTAGATGAGACATTATGCCTGGGGTGTGGAGTATGTGCAACTGTATGTAAATCGGGAGCAATTTCCATGAAGCCCCGTTCTCAACGGGTATTACCCCCTGAAACTGCTTTTGACCGTATGGTTCAACGGGCTATTGAAAGAGGAAAACTTTCTGATTTAATTTTAGAAAACCCTGAAAAATTATCATATCGTGCCTTTGCTCGCATATTATCTATTCTTGAAAAAACAACTCCGGGCAAAGCACTCCTGGCTATAAAGCCACTTCAATCCATCTTCTTCCAGCAAGCCATCCGAATTCTAAGTAAACCATAAATGTGTTTGGAATATACATATATTAATACACTGCATAAGGTTGTTTTGTGAAAAAGGGACAAAAAAGACAGAATAATAATTTATTTTTCATTAAGAATATCCCTATTTTTTTTGTTCTCTTCACTTGTGTTATTTCACTACAGGGGAGAGGTGACGAATCCTTTGTTTTATACCAGACCGGGGACCTTGTTCCCTTCTGGACAGTTACGCGTGGATATATGCCAATCAATAATTCTGACGAATTACAATTAGACCCAAGGGGAACTCATATAGCCTATGCATTCCCTACCTTTAATCAACCTATAGACATAATGTTATGGGAAGTAACCTTTCAAATAAAGAACAAATACAACGATGACTTTTGTGCAGGATTAGGTCTTGCAGAAATGAAAATGAATAATCCCAGAACCTCTTTCGAGGTTGGAATATTAAAAGGAAATGAAATTAGAGTAAATCCTTTAAATTTTTCTCCTAAAATGTCTTTTACTGTTCCTGAAAATGAAGATATAAAAATATCGGTACAAAAGGAGAATAATTCATACGACATTAGAGTAAACAACAAAAAATTCTCTATTATCCCTTCTATTCATCTCTCGTCTCATCTTTATCCCGTAATATATATACAGTCTTGTTCAGCAGTTTTTAAAAACTTCAAATTATCATTGGTAAAACATGAACAAAAACAGAAAAATACAGTTTACGAACCAAATCTTGTCCGAACCACTACCCAAAAGATAAAGGAAGGGACTCCTAAATCCCTTTCTCGAATTCGGCTGGGTGAAAGAAAGGGGAAAAAAGTTTTTTTTAAAACGGATAACGAAGAAGTATTTGTTCCTCGTGGATTTAATCATGTAGTTCTGGAACACGGCAATTCGGGTTGGCATGCCTTGTTTAATACAAATGTTTATCAACCTGATAAGATGGACCTGGTGCTGAAACAAATATCGGAATGCGGAGGCAATGTTATCCGTGTATGGGCATGGGGAACACAAAATGAATATGGCTTTATTTCAAACAGAGAGGAGAAACTCATTAATGAAGAATACATGAACAATTTCATAGACTTCCTCCGTAAAGCAACCCTATATAATATCTATGTAATCCCTATACTGGATGAGTATCCTAAATTTGGTAATTTTGAAACAATATTGATGGAATTCCATGCCCAATCTGAAAGAGATGACCTACATGTAACAGGTTATAATCGTCAATTCTTTTGGAACTCGTTTATTAAAGCAAAAGCCATTGCCATAAAACAGTTCATTGAATATATAAAAGATACCGACGCATCCTTGCTCTCTACAGTTCTTGCATGGTCTTTACAAAATGAGATTTACCTGATGAACTCTGAAGGTCCCTTTTCTACATTTACAGCAGAAGTACTCCTATTTGATAGTAGTAAAGGAAAAGTATCTACCGAAGAAGAACGACAAAAAATATATGATAGGGTCATAATATACTGGGCGAATGAATTAACAAAAGCAGTAAAATCTGTTGACCCTACAGCGTTAGTAACCGCTGGAATGTGGACAAGTGATTCTGCAGGAAGAAAACCTTCCTGTGGATTGTTATTTGACAATAAAGATGCACGATTTCCACCACGACCAGCAATAGTAGGTGGAGAAGCATCTTCACTTGATTTCATTGATATACATATTTATCCATGGGATAATACATCTAAAGTTAATCCTGAATGTCATGAACATGGTCTGGTAAAAAAGCCTGTAATTGTTGGAGAATATGGTGTCTTCCAGAATGTTTCTGTTGAACAGGCAAAAACCATGTTGATAGAATTTTTACAGCAGGCTTATCAAATGGGATATATTGGTGATTTATATTGGGTCTGGGATTTAACCGCTATCCCGGAACAAACTTACAGTGCGGTAATAGAAGGATTTGCCCAGCATGTCTTGCAATGGGACCAATGGAAACAATACTTTAGGTAATCCTCCTCAGCAGATAGGATGGAAAAGTATCTTAAAAGGAAATGTCCTGTATCTCGGTCTTACAAGTCTGTTTACGGATATGTCTTCAGAAATGGTATATCCACTTTTACCTTTATTTATTGCGGGGCTTGTTCCTGCAGGAAGTGCAGTAATATATATCGGGCTTATGGAAGGTATTGCAGAAAGCACCGCAAGTTTATTAAAACTCGTTTCGGGATATATCAGCGATAAATTATCACGCAGAAAGACACTAACAGTTGCGGGGTATCTCATTTCAACCATATGCCGTTTCTTTATGGCTTTTTCTCAAACGGGCTTGCAAGTCGTTTTATTCCGATTTCTCGACCGCATTGGCAAAGGTATCCGCACATCACCTCGTGATGCACTGCTTAGTGAATCTACTCCTATTGAACATCGGGGGCTCGCTTTTAGTTTCCATCGGGCTATGGACCATTTGGGTGCAGTAACCGGACCTATCTTATCTGTCATTATTTTATACCTTGTTCTAAACGAAAAATTTTTACCTTTTATGGAAACAGCACCGGAACGAGCAAATTTATTTTCTTTACGAATGCTCTTTTTTCTATCTGTTATTCCAGGGCTTATTGCGGTTTTAGTTCTCGCTTTTTTCCTTAAAGAAGTTTTACCTGCTAAGAAAGAATCCATTACACATGCAATAAATTCAGAAAAAAAAGCACCCTCATTACCTAAAATATTCTACCTCTATCTTGCAAGTGTTTCTGTGTTTGCTCTTGGTAATAGTTCAGATTTATTCCTTGTTTTTTATGGTAGCGAAAAATTTCATTATGGTCCTTTGGGCGTTATTATTGCTTGGGTGTTATTGCACATATCCAAAGTATGTTTCAGTTTCCCCGGCGGTAGATTATCAGATAAATTTGGTCGTTTCAGAGTCATACTTGCCGGGTGGACAATTTACACCTTTGTATATCTTGCTATGGGTTTTATACAGACATCATTACTTTTTTGGTTATTGCTTCTTATATATGGAGCATACTACGGGTTTACAGAAGGTGTAGAAAAAGCACTGGTAGCGGATTTAGTCCCACCTGAATTAAGAGGTTCCGCCTATGGTTTATATCATTCCCTCATAGGTATATCTGCTTTACCCGCCAGTCTTATATTTGGTGTTTTCTGGGGGCTTTTAGGACCTGCAATCGCTTTTTTAAGCGGGGCTTCTCTTTCCGCTTTAGCAATGGTTATCTTTACGATTTTCACACTTTTCTATCGGAAACTAATACCTCAAGTATAAATCAATTGGTAAATTAATAATACCCTTATATATCCCCATGTATTTATCTGTTTATTTCTTTAAAGTAAAAAAAGCAGGGACTTAATAAATAAGTCCCTGCAAGTTAGTTCTCTAATAACTTAACTTATTACAATCCTGGGCAGAAGTTATCTTCACTTTCTCCCGGACAATAATGATAGCCACCCGTATTAAAGATTTGTATCAGTCGCAGTAGCTCAGTAAAACCTATTTTCCAATCAGGGGGATTGTAATCAGAAGTATGTGGAGTGCATGAGGTATCTCCACCGGCACCCGGAGCAAATCCATCTTCAGTTCCAGATTGACAATGATAGCCCCAGGAATTAAATAATTGAATTACACGAAGCAGTTCAGTAAAACTTATCCGTTTATCGTTATTCTGGTCTGCACTATGTCTTCCTATGATTTCTCCCTCGCCTTCTTCTATACCTTCTGGGGTTCCTTCGGATGTACCTTCAGGCGTTCCTTCAACAACTCCCTCGGGAATACCTTCCGGTGTTCCTTCGGGTGTCCCTTCAACAACTCCTTCGAGTGTTCCTTCAGGCGTTCCTTCAACAACTCCCTCGGGAATACCTTCCGGTGTTCCTTCGGGTGTCCCTTCAACAACTCCTTCTCCTTCAGGTGGGCAGGGACCTATGGATACCCATAGATTGACCATAGACCCGATTTCTACTATCGAACCACCAACAGGTTCCTGAGCAATTATAACACCAAACGGGTATTCATCAGTGCAAACTTCAGTAATTACACCGACTACCAATTGAGCATTATTAATAGCGAATACCGCATTTACAAATGGTTGCCCAACAACATTTGGAGTAATTACATTTTCGCCTTCAATAGAACCTTCTGGCGTTCCTTCCGGTGTTCCTTCCACTATACCTTCTTCTACACCTTCCGGTGTTCCTTCTAAAATACCTTCAGGGATTCCTTCAATTATACCTTCCTCAACTCCTTCCGGAATACCTTCCGGAGTTCCTTCCACAATACCTTCTTCTATACCTTCCAGTGTTCCTTCAGGAATACCTTCGGACGTCCCTTCTCCACAAGGACCTGAGGATATTACTACATCAACATAACTTCCTGGAATGACCTGTGTTCCTGCCAATGGGTTCTGACTGATAATTCTACCTTGCGGAATAGTGTCGCTACATTGTTCGCTTACGACACCTAAGAATAATCCTGCAGATACTAATGTTACATCCGCATTCTCTTCGGTCATACCCACCACATTCGGCACTGCAATAGGACATGGACCTGTTGATACAATAATATTGACCGCATTTCCAGGTTCCAATTCCTCACCCCCAGCAGGTTCCTGACTTATAACATAACCCGCAGGAATTGTATTATTGCATTGTTCTCCTACTGTTCCCACAACATATCCTGCAGAAACAATCTCATTTTCAGCAATAGATTGTTTTAATCCTACAACATTAGGTACAGTATTTGGTGGACAGGGTCCTGTAGATATAGTTACATTTACAGGACTGCCTGGTTCTAAATACTGTCCTGGAAATGGTTGTTGAATCATTATTAACCCGGCAGGAGTAGTGAAACTACATTGTTCAGATACCGTTCCCAACACATAACCCGTGCTGGTAAGAACGCTATTTGCCTCTTCCACCGTTAAACCTAAGAGATTTGGGACGGGATAAGTCCAGATAAAGTATGGATAGGTTACACCGGGAATAATGCCCCATACAGAACCAAAAGACCAATTTGTATATGTGGACTGCTGTTTCATTTGTTCTGTTGTTTTGGCAGTTCCGCCACTTGATGTGGCAAGACCGGATGTATCCTTATCCCAATAACTCATGAATATAAATGCAAGGAAGAAACGGTATCCCACGAGACCGCCTATTCTTGAGGAGCCACTTACATGTCCTATAGAATATGTTTCAAATGCCCAGCCCCACGACATACTTCCAATGAGTCCGCCGATATTGGATGTGCCTGAAACATTTCCTCCAGCATAACATCTACGCAGGGATGCGTTCCATGTTGCATTCGCACCAATGAGACCGCCTACAGCGGATGTCCCCGATACATTACTTGTGGAATAGCATTGGGAAATTGTGCCGGCATTCCTTCCCGCTAAACCACCAACAGTCGTAGCACCAGCAACTATATTTGTAGAATAACATTTATTCAATGTCCCTGTATTATTTCCAGCAAGTCCACCTACATTATTTGTGCCTGAAACAGAACCGTTGGCATAGCAAGTATCAGCACGACCTTCATTCGAACCGATAAGCCCTCCAACATAGTTTTTACCAATAACTATATTATTTTCCAAACCTAAGTTTAGAATTTTTCCGTTACTACTTACCCTACCAAACAAACCTACATAATCCTCCGAGGAACGGTTAATGTATAAATTAAAAATCTGATAACCTTTCCCATCCAGAGTTCCACTAAACGGATTGGATGACGACCCTATCGGCTGAAAGCCAGATCCTTCGTTCCAGGAATATGTGATACTTGCATCAATATCCTGCGATAACTCATATGACTCGTTTATCGGATACTCCGGGTCATTTCCGATTTTCTGCAAATCCTCGATATTATCAATCAAGATTGCAGACCAACCTGTGTTTACAATCACAAAAAATGATAGAATCAAAAATAACCCTATCATCCCTGCATGATTTTTTAATGATGGTTCAAAAAATTTTTTTAACATAAATATTGCTCCTTTAAATTTTTGATTCACTGTTGAGTAACTTTATTAACCAAAGGTACAATTCCCTTCTCATGAAACTAATGTTTTAATTATATCACAACTACACTTATTTTACATTATTATTTTTTTTTTTTTATAAAATTCTAAGTCAATGGCAAATAAATATTTATCAACTAAATAAAAACTAAATTTTTTATTATATTTTTTGCTTATTTCATATTATTTTATCTATTATTTAAATAACATGTCAAATATTTGACATATATATTTAGAAAATATTATATAAAATTTATGTTTTAAGGAAGTTATTATTTAGTTAATTGTGAAAGATATTTTTCTCTGCCTTTAAGCATCCATTCCCATAGTGCTTCCCGCCATTGTTGAACTCTCTGTTTTTCTGTATCAGTTTTTGCGGAGGACTGTGCCTGTGAAATGAGTTTTTCTAATTCTTTCATTCGTTCTTCTGTGCCTAAGGTAGTCCACGCTACATTTTTCCAGTCAATCCCATTTGGCTTGTAATAGGGTTTGGGGTAGTTCTCCGGATTGCATGCAATTTGCTCAATTTGTAAGTAAAAAATTTTCATAGGTTCGCTGGCATTACCAAAGTAAAGGTGAAAAAACTCATCTAATATTACATTTACATCCTGTGTCGGGTCGTCCCATATTTTAGCAATGATATACCCTTCTAACATATCCTGTTCACCACATATAAAAATACCGCGTATTCCATCTTCGATAAACATCCTCATAATTTGTGCTGTCTTATGAACCATGATATTTGGGAAACATTTAAATCCCCCAACTAAGCCAGCTTCCATCGGATGGTGATAATAATTCCATAAGAAAACAGGCGACTGTGCCTTTTTCAGCCATTCATGGTATAGGTTCATATCGTTCTCTCGCATTTCTTTGTGAATGGCATAGTAGCATGTATGTAAACATGGGGCTATTGAAACATTCGATTCAATATCAAAACCGCGGGGAGGTAAGGCATATTCCCAATAAGCAAGGGCGGTTATATATTTATCCGGATGCGTCTTTTGCAATTCCCTTGCCACCGCATTTATAAAGGAGAAGATATAGTTACTCATGCGACCACTACTAAATTGTCCTGTCCACATATCGCGACCGGAGGTTATTAATTCCCGACAGCGGTTACATTGGCAGAATTTCAGATTGTCATCAGGGACAATAGCGAAATAGTTTCCGACTGCTTTCCAGCCCTCCGGCACATTCTTAGTTCCGTCAAAAAAGTCATCTGCCATTTGCGAGACTTCTTGTATCAGTTTGGGATGAGTATAACACAGTTGTGTTCCGGAGCCAGAGCCTTTTGCCTGATATTCCGGGTCGGTGAAATACTTCTCAATTGTCTGTTTATGGAATGTATGATTCCCTGCCCATTTCTCACCTCCTAAACGCAATCGTCGCCAGAATAGAAATACTTCAGAACGGGATACCGTCCCCCATTGCTTTTGCATAAAAGGCCAGGAACCCGACCATAAAGCGTCCCGATATTTCAACGCAGGTGAACGGCAAATATCCATGCCTTTTACTATAAGCGTGGATTGAGTGGGAATAATAATATTTATCTCATTCGGACCATACCAGCGTATGCCACAAAACTGTTCAAGAAAATGATATACCGCATAACATGTCCCCTGGTCATCATATACACCGGGCAATTCCATTTCCCCCTGACTACGCGATGGCATACCCACAGTTTGCCAGTAATCAATTTTCTGACGCGTATCCGCAAGGGTATTTCCGCAACTCATCGGTCTGCCCAGTTCATGACGATTTGCTTCCGTATCCTCCCAGTCCCGACCTAAAAGAATAAGCGTATCTGGGCGAAAAGCAATAATATATTCCTGTGGAGCCAGGTCCGAACACCGAAAACCTAAATCATTAGCAAGATGACTATCCCCGACAAGTATTTTCCGCCCCGACACAACCTGCGTATCATTTTTTATAGGTAATTCTACACCGGTCATCTTTAAAATATGATATTTCAATTCCAACGATGCAAGGCGTGCTGAAGGCGTCGGATTTTCCGACACAACAATACAACAAGCAGGCTTCCCTTTTCTTACCAACACAAAACCTGTCTCCTCATCCCCATCACTTCCAAACACCCACATACAAGACATACCCAAAAAAAGAAAAAACACCAAACATCTTACCCTTACCTTAGTTCTAAACCTGTTCATTGTCATCGCTATATCCTATCCCTAAAAAAAGTTAATTTAACCCCTTTTATTACCTTATATCCTGTAAAAGTTTGGATTTAGAAATCAAATTTAAACAAAAAAATTTGTAGAATAGAAATCTAAAAAATTTTTATAATTCTTTTACTCATTTTTGATAGTGCTGTCATCGGTTCTTTCGATTCTTTAATCATCGTTCGCATTTGCAGGGTAGTTTTTGCATTCGGGCGATACTTAATCGCAGACATATATTTCTCCTTTTTGCTCTTCTACTAATATCTTTTTATCCTAACTCTTATCCATAGGTATTTATATAAGATATCTTACATCCTACATATATTGTATAATTCAGAAATTTGATATAGGCAGGGTACATATCTGGGGGATTAAGGGACATTAGTATTCTGTTAAGGTGTGTTGGTGAAGTTTTGTAGAATAAATTGCATGTATTTCGCCGATTGTTTGAAGAAATTTAGGTTTTGTTAGTATCATTGTAACAATGTTTTTATACATTACATTTAATCTCTATCACACTGATGGAATAGATAATCAGCATAAATAGTATAATAATTGAAGTAACAATAACCAGCACAGGAGATAACTCATGTTATGGTCGAGAGTTTTTATATGCGCAGTTTTATTTTTGTTATTTACTACATTTCAATTTCAGGGAGTATATTCAGATATGATACATGAGATAAAAACGGAGCATTATGCTTTGCGATTGGATGAGGTTACCGGAGAAATAAAATCCCTGGAAAGTAATGGTCAGGAATTAATTTTCTCATCGGACCAGCCTCGTGAACTTTTTAAACTGCGACTTCGTAATGATAATGGTGAGGCAATAGACCTGACTTCTTTACAATCCTCTCAAATTCGTTTTTCCCGAAAAGATAATGTGGAGAAAAAAGAAATACAGGTTGAAATTGAGTTTTTTCAAATGGACAAAAAACCTTTAGATGTAACTGTTTTTATAAATTGTCCTTTAGAATCATCATTAACATATTGGACGATGAAGGTAAAGAATGAAACGGGTTTGTGGTTGGAACATATAGATTTTCCTGTGGTTGTGGTTCCTAATGACTTACCTAATTCCGGTGGAGATGCACGAATTTTTTGGCCGGGTGGAGAAGGGGTTATCGTTGAGGATTCGGAACTTCGTGAAAAAAGTTGGTTACGCTGGCAGCCCATAGAGCATCCGACAATGGGCTGGAATGGCACTTATCCTGGGCCTGCCCAGATGCAATTTATGGCATATTACACGCCTCGTGCAGGTTTGTATTTTTCGGCTCATGACTCCAAAGGAACACCTAAAGGTGTTGAATTTCATAAACATCCTTCTGGAGGTATTTATCTTGACTTTCGTCTTTTTACCGGTCCCGTTTGTGAAACAGAATATATTCTCCCATATCCGATGGTATTAGGAACGTTTCAGGGGGATTGGCATGATGCGGGGGATATATACCGAAACTGGTGGGAAAATTCAGCAATGTATAAACCACCGAAATTGGAAGAAAACAAGATGATACCTGATTGGTATTTTAAGTCGCCGGTAATTATCATGTATCCCGTGAGAGGACAGCGTGATTTAGGTGTAGAAATGACTCCCAATCCAGAATATTATCCGTATACCAACGCTTTGCCCATTCTGCAAAAATATGCAGAAGAATTATCATCTCCTGTAATGGCATTACTAATGCATTGGGAAGGTAGTGCTCCATGGGCACCACCGTATGTCTGGCCTCCATATGGCGATTTGCAGGATTTTGTTCGTTTTTGTGAGGAATTGCATAAATCGGGGAATCTTATCGGCTTGTATGCCAGTGGAGTGGCGTATACAATTCACAGTAATACCGACCCTGCTTACGATATGAGGAAAGAATTTCAGGAAAAACGGATTGTGCGATATGTTACTTATGCCCCTGATGGTAAGCCTGCGGAGAACGGTATTTGTGCAGGTCCTCATGCACAACGGATTGGCTATGACTTGTGTCCTGCCAATGAATGGGTAAAAGAAGTCGTAGTAAATGAAATTGCAAAAATTGTTCCATATAACATTGATTACTTACAGTATTTTGACCAGAATTTAGGAGGGAATTGTTATCGCTGTTATTCGCATACACATGGGCATCCCCCGGGACCCGGATTGTGGCAAACAGAATCTATGAAAGACCTCTACCGTAGAATACTTGAACTTATTCATCAGCATAATCCCAATATGCTAATCGGCTGTGAAGCCAACTCAGCCGAGCCGTTCATTCCTTATCTTTTGTTTAATGACAGTCGTTCTTATCTCAGTCTTGCAATTGGTGTGCCGGTCCCTGCTTATGGCTATGTTTTCCATGAATATTTAAACAATTTTATGGGGAACCAGAACGGAACAAGCCATTTTATTGATGAAGAAAAAAGCACTTACAATATGCACCAGCGTGTAGCTATCTCTTTCGTTCAGGGAGATATGTTAAGCCTTAACCTGCGGAAAAATGGGGAAATAGCATGGGAATGGAGTTCAGCCCCATGGGATAAAGGGCCTGACCAGCAGGAGATATTAACTTTGGTTCGTAACCTGAATCTCTGGAGAACTGGGAATGGGCATGCCTATCTCTTCTTTGGCAGAATGTTAAAACCATTCCCGTATAGTGGTGATAAAGATGTGCCAATGATAACACCGAGAAAAGACATCATTCATTTCCGTTCTATTCTTACCTGTCGATGGGCATATAAAAATCGTTCCGCCCAGTTTTTAGTTAATTATCTGCCAGAAACACAAAAAGCAATTTTACATTTGCCTGAAGATTACCGTGATAATATGATGTTATATAATCAACCCAACAATACCACTTCACCAATACCCGTAAAACCGGATACCGATGGAACGATTACTATCGAAATACCTCCTCTTTCTGCAATTATGCTGGAATGGCAATCTTTGTAAATTTAGCCCATCAATTATTAGATGACAACTTTTCTTTTTTACGTACTATAAGCAAATAGAATATAAAGATAATAAATCCACTGATAAGGCAAGCAGATAAAGCAATCAACTGAGAAGTGGTCATACCAAATGTTGCATGGGGACTATCACCGCGGAAATTTTCATCAAAAAATCGCCATGCTCCGTAAAGGCAAAAATACCATAATAGGACCTGTCCATTGTATTGTTTGTTGTGGTAAATCATACGTAGTAAGAAAAAGATAATAATAAGTCCGAAGACTTCATATAATTGCGTGGGATGAATAGGCAATGGCGTCAAATCATCAACATGTAATAAATGTTCAGTGGTGTGATACGCATATATCCCATCATCTTTTGGGAATACAATACCCCAGGGTGCGTTACATAAATCACCCCAACAGCAACCGTTTGTAAAACAACCCAATCTCCCTATTGCATGCCCCAGAGCAAGATAAGGAGCACCTATATCCGCACAAGGAAGAAAAGGAACTTTTTGTTTCCTTAAATAAAGCCAGACCCCAATGGCTCCACCAATGAAACCGCCAAAAAACACATAGCCACCTGACCAGAAAAAAATAATTTTATACAGTTGTAGAATTCCTTCATATTGAATTATGAAATAAGCATTTGCTCCAATCAATCCGCCAATTAACCCCCAGATTCCTACTTTCCCCGATACAGGATAAGGTTGGGGGAGGCGATTATTCTCTCGCAAGGCAAGTGATACTCCCACTAAAAGTCCTAATGCCATAAAAACAACATACGAATGAAGTTCAAATATACCAATATGAATAAGAACAGGTCTCATGCTATTCCTTTCTATTAATGATAAATTAACTATCCTGCTTCTAGATTGGAGATAGTTTAACTACAATCGACGAAGTATTACAACAAGGGCAATCATAAATCCTATATTCATATTATTCAATTTTAGAATTTGTAAGAAGGACATCATATTTCTTTGTTCTGGAGAGTACCTTTCTCTGCAACCACAAATAGGTCTTTCCCCTTCTGTTGAATTTCCCTCGGGAATGCCTTCAGAACTTGTTCCTTCTGTGATACCTTCTACAATACTACCCTCTGTTGTTCCTTCTATTGAAGTTCCTTCAAATCCACCTTCAAGATAGCCCTCTCCTCCTTCAGGTTCTCCATCCGTTGCGTTCTTTACATAAACATAACCTGAAATAAGTGTGGAATTTACAGGTAAAGCGTTTATATCTGCAAAAGAACAATAAAATGTTAGGTTTTCTACATGATTATCCGGAAAGGTTCTCATGATATAAATTGGCGAATCTTTTGAAATCAGGAGAGTGTTGAGTTTATCCCCGGATATGGCGCCATCCTTCAATTTACATGGAACTGTAAATAATGTGCCGGCAGGGATTGCCTCTGAAGCATCCCAGAGGACTACAATCATCACCCCCTGTGGATATATAGCAACGCGATATTTTATACCTATGCTCAATAGTGAATTGTTTAATACAATCGGCTGTTCTCCGTCAGATGTTTCTGAGTCATATACCCAGGGTTCACCGTTAGTATCCGAGTTTAACGAATTATTACAACCTATTTGTATCTTCAAAGGGTCAAACGCAAAAGCAATTACAGATGTACGAATATCTTCATCTTCAACTCTATATAAGTTAATATTTATTGCGAAGCATTCTCCCGTATTAACAGAAACGGAAGGTATAACTACCTCTACTGCATTGCTTGATAGAGAAAAAAAACAAAATCCAATAAATACAAAAAGAATAGTAAACCTCTTTTCCCACATTATGGTTTCCTATATGATTTTATAAATTCGACTAAAATACTCCAAATATAATAAGATATTACTGACAATAAATTATACACGATTCATGTAAAGATAATATTATTTTTCGTGGTGGAGTAAAGAGGCAGAATGCAACCTATTATTGCTGTAATATGTAAAAGTTGTGGTTTAAAAATATGGGTACCTGCTGTGGTGCAAGGGAAAACGAGTTATTGTTTTAATTGCCACCAACCTATTGTGGTACCGAATATGGGGAACGATGCATCTCTTCGAATTGAATTTCGTGAAGGAGACCGTGTTGATGACCGGTATATAATTGAAGGAATCATAGGAAAAGGAGGGATGGGGTATGTGTATAAAGCACGTGATGAATTACTGGATGATGTAGTAGCGTTGAAATTTTTGCATCCCAGTTTATTGAAAACACCCAAAGCGGGGCAATTATTTATTAAAGAGGCACAATTGGCACGGCGTTTACGACATGAAAATATTGTTGCAGTTCACGATGTAGCATATACAAACGAAGGGTTTTTATTTTTGAGCATGGAATACTTAGAAGGACAATCTCTGCGGAACATGTTACGAAAGCAACGGATAGACCGCCAGTTTTTACCAATACGAATCGCCATACAATTTACCTTGCAAATACTGCAGGCATTAGAATACGCTCACCGTTGGGTAACCCATCGTGATTTAAAGCCCGAAAATGTTATGGTTATGCCGGGAGAAAAGATAAAAGTTCTGGATTTTGGTCTTGCTATTGCAGTAGAAGAATCCATATCTCAAGCAACCGCGAATGTCAGTCCTTCACAACAGCAGAGTGTTGTCGGAACTTATGCGTATGCTTCACCTGAGCAAAAGAAGATGTGGCCCTCAGATACACGCTCTGATTTATATACCGTAGGGCTTATTTTATATGAATTACTAACATTACGTTCCCCTGTTGACCAGTATGTCCCCCTTTTACAAACAAGAAATGATATATCACCATCTATCAACGATGTCCTGAACAAAGCACTTGCCGAAGACCGTGAGGACCGTTGGCAAACGGCACGAGATTTCCGTATGGCTCTTGAACAAAGTTTTGAAAGTTCCTATAAAGAGAAATCCATACATATTATTACTTCATCCGAATCGAATAAAGCCATATCTACCGAAAATATGGTTTTTATCGAGGGTGGGTATTTTCTTATGGGGAACAACGCAGTTCCAGAAGAGGCGCCAGAAGAAGAAGTATTTGTAGAACCCTTCTGGATAGATATTTTTCCTGTAACAGTTGCAGAATACAAAAAATATATCGAGGCGACATCTGCACCGCTTCCCCGCTATTGGTACGACCCCATGTTGAACGGTCCGGACCAACCTATTGTCGGTATTTCATGGTTTGAAGCCAACGCTTATGCACAATGGGCAGGTAAAATGTTACCCTCAGAAAAGGAATGGGAATTCACCGCAAGAGGAAAAGAAAATCGGAAATATCCCTGGGGCAATACACCACCCGATACAATCCATTGCAATTTTAATGATTATTTAGGCATGCCTTCCATTGTAACCATGCATGAAGAAGGAAAAACACCCGAAGGTGTTTATGACCTTGCAGGAAATGTTATGGAATGGACACGAGATTACTACCTACCCTACCCTATAGCGAGAAGCCATCCTGAAACAGTTCCCAATCCTCCACTGAGAACATTACGCGGTGGCTGTTGGAATTCCGGACCGGAAGGAATTACCTGCACAGCACGCAAGGGACTATTCCCGGAATCAAAACTTAATACAGTTGGTTTTCGCTGTGTTATTCCTGCAAAGAAAGTATAAAGGCATTTTTATTTAATAAAGAAACGAAATCGAAAAAGAACTCTTGAAAATTAGTCATAAAGGAACCATGTTGATTATAATTAATTCATTATTTAGGAATATTCGTATCATAAAGGAACAAACTGATGAAGAATAGTAAAACCGCTGTGCTACGGTTACATTGCACAGATGTACCGGGTATCGTTTACAATGTTGCACGATTTATATTCGAACGAGGCGGAAATATTATTCATGCACAACAGCATAAAGAAGAGATTGATAATCGTTTCTTTATGCGAGTGAAATTTGATTGTTCTGACATGAATGTCACCAAATCACAATTCCAAAAAGAGTTGGCAGAATTAGCAGAACAATTCCGTATGGAAACTTCTATTTCTTTCGGTGATGACCGAAAAAGAATGGCTATCATGGTTTCCAAATATGACCATTGCTTATATGACCTATTTTTAAAACACAAATACGGAGAAATCAATGCAGATATTTGTTTAATTGTTAGTAATCACCCGGACCTGGAACCCGTAGCAGAGAATTTTTCAATACCCTTCTTTTATATACCTGTAACACCGGGGACAAAAGCACAGGCAGAAAAACAAACTCTTGAACTATTTGAACATCACTATATTCATTTTGTCGTATTAGCACGTTATATGCAGATATTAAGTTCTGATTTCGTACAAAAATATCGCAATAACATTATTAATGTGCATCATAGTTTCCTACCTGCTTTTGTAGGAGCCAAACCCTATCATCAAGCCTATGAGCGGGGAGTAAAATTAATCGGGGCAACAAGCCATTATGTAACAGAAGATTTGGATGAAGGTCCGATTATCTATCAGGAATGTATTCATGTGAACCATACACACAGTGTTGAAGATTTAATTGCTATGGGTAGAGACATAGAAAAAAAGGTATTATCGGAGGCTGTTAAAGCACATGCGGATGACCGAATCATGGTTTATCGGAGAAGAACCATCATTTTTGATTAAGGTATATTTTCAATTACTCTTAACTTTCTGCCCCTTTTCTCCATTCCACACTCCTCCCGGACCCAAAGAATACCGATAAGTCTCCCGTCCTTCTATTCCAGCAGGTATATCCGCTGTGGATTCCTGTGCCTCAGCACGTGTCGGTTTTGATGCACTACGATAAATGCTATATGCATATTCAATGGTAGCGGTATAGGATTGCCCACTTTCACCAGAATGACTAATCGACTTTGCATCTATTGGATAATACTGTGAATATACTTTTACCTCTTTGTAGTATTCGCCCCTTGCTCCTTTTTGTTCAAATTTAATTTCACCATGACGATTTTCAAGGTTTAGTCGTTGCAATTCTGTAGCACCAATCTCACCCAGACGCTGGAATACCTTATCCGTTTCGCTGACATATCCTTCCGGCTTTTCACGTAACCCAAAATCGGAAAGAACCTTATTTACAACTCCCCCTTCAGGTCCTGACTGACAGGAAGATAAAACAAGTAAAGTTATCAAAACAAATCCACATGCATATTTCATAACAATATCCTTTTCCTGATAATTGTTTGAGTAACAACTTTTTATGTATTAAGTATAACATGCACATAACTGTTTTTAATAATAAAGCAATCTATTATAAATCCTTTTATAAAGTTTATTTTTGTCCTCTCTGCCCATTACTTTCATCGGTTCCATAAATCCCATTACTAAAATGCCTGCCCAAGAATCACCTCTTTTGTTTTTTATTCTTCTTATTCCCTATCATATATAATCATTGGTTTCTTCTCTTAACTCCAATAAGATTTGATTTCAAAGGAGAAATTTTATGTCCACTTCAAAAATAAAAAAACTTCCTCCTCGTTCGGATGTTCCCGTAGAGTTTACCTGGAATTTATCTCCCGTATTCCCGGATGATAAAGCATGGGAAAAGGCATATCAAAACCTTGAAAAGGAAATACCTAAATTTTCACAATTCCGTAAGAAACTTGCACATTCACCAAAGATACTCTACTCGTGCCTTGAACTCGAAAGTAACGCAGGACAGATACTCGAAAGATTAAGTGTATATGCAAACCTGAAAGCATGTGAGGACATATCTAACACAACATATTTAGCCCTTGCTGGAAAGGTTCAATATTTAAGTATGCTATTGGCTCAAGCGGTTAGTTTTATTGCTCCTGAAATTCAATCCATACCTGATAAAAAGTTTCAGAAATTTCTATCAAGCAAAGAATTGGAAAAATACCGATTCTCACTAGAAAATCTGAGAAGATTTAAGCCCCATATCCTTTCAGAGAAAGAGGAATATCTACTTGCCTTACATACGGAAAGTGCAGGAGGAGCAGGAAAAATATTTGAGCAATTGAATGATGCGGATTTGAAATTCGGTTCAATTACCGATGATAAAGGCAATAAACTCGAATTAACTCATGGAAATTTTCGTGTCTTTATGGAAAATAAAAATAGGACCCTCCGTAAAAAGGCATTTTTCCAATACTACAAAGCCTATGAAGAACATGCAAACACAATTTCCGCTTCTTTATCCGCATCTATCTTAGAAGATGTATTCCGTTCTCGTGCAAGAAAATACAATTCAGTTCTGGAAAATGCTCTTTTTGAGGAAAATATTCCGGCATCCGTATATCATAACCTACTAAATACAGTAAAAGAGAACATTACACCGCTGGTTGAATATCTCCAACTGAGGAAACAAGTGTTGAAAATAAAAGATATTCATGCCTATGACCTGTTTGTTCCTCTTATTGATATGAAACAGAGAAAACGAAAATACGAAGAAGCGGTTAAGGACATCACATCCGCATTAGCACCCTTAGGTAAAGAATATACCCAGACACTGGAAGAAGGTCTAATAAAAAAGCGTTGGGTGGACCGATATGAAAATAAAGGGAAACGAAGTGGTGCATTTTCCTGGGGCTGTTACCGTTGTCCACCCTATATCCTGATGAATTATAAAGAGGAGTTAGAAGATTCTGTGTTTACCCTGGCTCATGAAGCGGGGCATTCCATGCATAGTTATCTCAGTGATAAAAAACAGCCATTCCATTATAGCCACTACACCATTTTTGTGGCAGAAGTGGCATCCACAGTCAACGAACAACTCCTCGTTCATTATTATCTCCGGAACTTACCTTCAAAAGAAGACCGTATCCGTTTGATATGCCGTGAAATTGATGAGATTCGCACAACATTAATTCGTCAAACCATGTTTGCAGAATTTGAATTGCGAATCCATACTCTTGCAGAACAGGGGCAACCCTTGACTCTGGATGTCTTCCGCAACGAGTATCGGAACCTGCTTAATATTTATTTCGGTGGAGCCTTAACTATCGACCCACAACTGGAATTAGAATGCCTTCGTATACCACATTTTTATCATGCTTTTTATGTTTATAAATACGCCACAGGAATATCTTCTGCTATTGCGATTGCAAAGAAATTAATTGAAGGCGACAAACAAGCGAAGAAAAATTATTTAGAATTTTTGAGTATGGGTGGGTCAAAATATCCGCTGGAACAACTTAAATCTACTGGCGTTGATTTATCCACTCCTGAACCTATACAGACCGCTATGAATCATCTGAATGAAAGAGTATCCCAACTCAAGGAACTTTTGCTAAAATAAAAAGATAAATGAAATATAATTTAACGATAAAGGGTAGATTATGAAACTCAGTAAAGATGTTTGTTTTTTATCACTATTATTCCCTCTCGTTATAGCCATTCTTTTTGTAGGGGATAATACCTTTGGAGACACTTCGTTTGAATCTCTCCTGAAACCACTTGCTGGACAAAGTATGCGAAATAGTAGCTCCGCTGAGGATATAGAGAAGAATGGAGATGCCCGTGCTATTGAGCCGAATCAGACTTTAGTCCTGATGGATGAAGAGGGTCCCGGAATGATTACCCATTTCTGGAACACCATTGCTACTGAAAACTTATTTTATCCCCGCAGTATCGTTTTAAGAATTTACTATGATGGTCTGGAAAAACCCAGTGTGGAAGCACCTATTGGTGATTTCTTCGGATTGGGTCTGGCGGGACATAAGGAATTTATATCCCAGGTTGTTGTTAATACATCCAGAGGTCGTGCTCGTGCATGTTTCTGGCCTATGCCTTTCCAGAAACACATCAAGGTAACAGTAACAAATGAATCGGATATACGGGTAGGTTCTTTTTACTATTATATTGACTGGAAAAAACTTAACGAATGGACTCCGGATACGCCTTATTTTCATGCTCGTTATCGTCAGGAATATCCGGCAAAGCCCGGAAATTATACCCTCCTTGAAACACAGGGGAAGGGATATTATGTAGGGACTGTTTATTCTACTTTACAGATGGAAACAGGCTGGTTTGGAGAAGGGGATGACTTCTTCTATATTGACGGAGCAGAGATGCCCCAATTAAAAGGCACAGGAACAGAAGATTATTTTAACGATGCATGGGGCTTCCGTGAGTTTTATGCTCCTTACTATGGCGTCCCCATGTATGAAGGAGTATTTGCTGGAGACCGTGTAAGTGTATATCGCTGGCATATCCCTGACCCTATACATTTTGAAAAAAGTTTGAAGGTCGTCATTGAACATAAAGGCAGTATCATGAATGAGAAAGCACCTGTAACAAAAATGGACCTTGCAGGTTTCAAGGAACGACAGGATTGGGTTAGTTCCGTAGCCTTCTGGTATCAAACAACCCCTACCACATGGGATGAACCTTTGCCTCCAGCAGATAAACGAGTCCCTCCATATAAAGCACAGAAATTTGATAGCCTCGTTTATCGTGCTGACCCTGCTATTCTAACCGTTCCGACCGAATATTATCTTTATTATATACCGCTGACTCCCAAAGCAAGTATTGAATTTGACCTTGAGATTCAACAAAAAGGGACTTATCGTATAGATTCCTACATGATATTCTCTTTGTTAAGCGGTGTATTTCAACCTTACATGGATGGTAAACCTTTCGGAGTGCCTATTGATTTCTCCGCTCCGGGCTTCGATATTGCTCCCGTTTATTTAGACATTCATGAACTTTCCGAAGGAATACATACCCTCCGATTTGAAGGTATAGAACAAACTCCAAAATATACCCGAACGATGGCTCCTAAAACATATGGCTTCGGGATTGTAAATATTATGCTCCTGCGTCTTGAAGATATGGAAGGTTACCGCAGTGTCCTGAAACAATTAGACCCGAATGCCTTCCCACAGGAACAAAAAACAGAAAAATAGATATAACATATTATAGAACGGATGAAAATAATTCTATAAACTTGTATGATTTAGAGGTCTTATATGAAAGTTATCATTACAGGTGGTGGGACCGGTGGGCATATCTTCCCTGCCCTTTCTATACTGGAAGAATTGCAACGGCGTGACCATCTCTTACTGGTGCAATGGGTAGGGAAAAAAGGCAATCTGGAAGAGAAGATATGTCAGCAAAGAGGAATTCCTTTTCGAAGTGTTCCTATTCGTGGCTGGTCGAGAAAACATATCATTTCGCAAGGAATAACCGCTTCCTTATTAGCCCTATCCATAATTCGTTCCTTCCAGATATTACTTCGATTTCAACCTCAAATTGTAATTGGTGTCGGTGGGTATGTTTCCTTCCCGATTCTATGGTCCGCTCAAATGCTAAACATACCTACTGTTCTACATGAACAAAATTCACTTTTGGGCATGGCAAATCGTATCCTCGCAAAAAAAGCACAAAAAGTATTTTTAAGTTTTCCACTGGCTGAAAACCTACCCGAAGAAGTTTATCCTGCCGACAAATTTGTAATTACAGGGAATCCTGTAAGACATGCCTTTCTGTCCCCACTTTCCAGAGAACAGGTCTGTGCTAAATTAGGATTAAATCCCGAACATAAGACTATCCTCGTGGTGGGAGGAAGTCAGGGAGCACATACAATCAATCTTGCTGTTTCTGATATGTTAAACAAAGTAGAACCCGATGAATTCCAGATGCTCTGGATAACCGGACATAATGATTATGATAAATATAAAAACCTTACATCACAATCCAAAGTTCCGTTGAAAATTTACCCATTTTACGAAGATATGGCTGACCTGATGTCCGCTTCAGATTTACTGGTGGCTCGTTCTGGTGCTTCCACATTAGCAGAAATTACTGTGTTAGGGAAACCATCTATCCTGATACCATTTCCCTTTGCTACGGATAATCATCAGGAATACAATGCCCGTTCCCTCGAAAATATTGGAGCATCAGAAGTTTTACTTGATAAAGATTGTTCCGCTGATACATTACTTCCCCGTATCCGTAAAATTATAAACGACACCGCTTTACTGGCAAACATGTCCAATTCTGCAAAAAAATTAGCTCGACCCCTTGCCTCTGAAACCATTGCAGAGGAAATTATCAAACTCGTCTTCTCCTTCTCGAACAAATAGCAACCGGAACATTCCATAAAAGAGAAAAAAAGGTAGAGAGGTATTACATTCGAAGGAACTAAAAAAATAAAAGTTTGCGTCAATGGGAATTACATCAATAGATGAGTACAAAAAAAGATAGTAATATACTTAAAGAAATTAGTTTGAGGGTGTTGACTCCTGGACCTTGACCTCCGTCGGAGAACTTTCTGATTTATCACCAGATTTTTCCATAATCTTATTTATAATCTCATCTGTTTTTGTTTTCCCTGTTATTTTACGGTCGTGCCAATCAGGATTAGTAAGTAAAGTGACACCATAAATTTGTTTTATGGCAGAGACAAAAATGCGTGTCTCCTCAGAATTTACAGAACCTAACTGAATCTCATATTTAACTCGCTTCAATTGCATCCATTCTCTCTTAGGTTGGTCATAAGCGACAAATACACCTCGTTTGTCCCGCGTGTAGATTTCCAATTTTAACTCTCGCAAGGCTTCTTTAGTTGCTTGCCATGTCTTATCAAAGGGAGCCTTAACAGTAATGACTTTTTCTTCTGCAAAGCCAGAGGTATCTTTTAACGTTCGAGCGCAACCTGAGAAGAAAATAATGGACAGTAAAATTATAAAAACAGCGTTTGTTAATTTATATTTTTTTATCATCTTTTAGATTCCTCCAAAGGTAAAATTTTTTCTTTATATCTCTAAACAGAAATTATATTTTACACTATATCTCGGTTCTGCCATCATTAAGGCAACTGCGTCTCGCCATTGTGCATAGTGTTTGGTCTCTTTATGTGCTTTTGCTCCATCTTCATCTTTATATACTTCATACAAAACAAATCGTGTTGGGTCATCCACCTGTTGAAGTATATCAAAACGAACCACACTGGTTTCTTTTCGGCTTTCTCGGGCATTATGTTCCGATTCAACACGAAATGCTTCTATGAATTCAGGTTTAACATGCACATACACAAAAACGACAAACATTATTATATGCCCTTCTTACTTAAAAATATGCTTGTATTATGTCTTAATTATAATTCAATATTCAATAACAAAGAAAACACAAGGGAACAGTTATTTCCCCTAATGACGTAACCTATTGATTTTTGTTTATTCTTAAAATATTTTTTGCCTATGTAGAGACGAATAAGCATTCGTCCCAATAAATACATAGATATACATGTATCCGCCCCGTATGAATTTGAAAAACAATTGGAAATGAATCCAAACATTTTAATTACCCAATACTCATGTCTGGATATACATGACGAATAATTGCAGTTATACGAAAGGGTAAAAGATATTTCGCCCCTACATTATCCTGATTGTAATGGGCATTATAAGTTTTTTTACAAGAATCCCACACCTTGCGTTTTTTAGTAGTTTTTTTGTACAATAATCTTAGGTGCCGGGGTAGCTCAGTTGGTTAGAGCACTGGATTGTGGTTCCAGATGTCCTGGGTTCGACTCCCAGCCCCGGTACCATCCTACTTTGTTCTGTTTAATCTTGTTATCCTGTTCAACCAACCAGGCAAGTCCATCATCTAACATTTGAATTACCTTAATTCCATCGCTTTCACGTAAACCGGGGTGGTCAATAGGATACCAGCGTATTTCTTTAGGTTCTCCTGCAGACTCAAACAAAAATTTTCCTGCTTCAGGTGTAACCAGTGTATCCTGGTCGCCATTTAGAAATAGTACCGGTGTGGGTGAAGTATTTTTGGCATAGTGAATTGGGTCTGCTACATTCATGATGAAGGAAACGATAGGTTTTCCTATTGCATGGAGCCATTTAGGGGCATTATTTTTTATTGCTGGAGCATCCAACATTCTTTTAATATTACCGCCACCTACAACGAGAATAGAAGCCTTTATCCGCTTATCGAACGCAGTAAATGTGCAACCCGTAATAGCCCCATAACTTGCACCCACCATATAAAGACGATTAGGGTCAATATCCGGATGCGTTTGCAAATAATCAACAAGTCTTCTTGCGTCATTAATTGTTTTCCATGGACGCTGACGAAATGCAATTGCCTGTTTTAACCATCCACCCTGAACTTTTCGTTCCCCCTGCATACTCTGGTCAAAACTTGCCATTGCAAATCCCTTTTCTGTGAAAGGTCCTCCTATTTCATGAATAAAACCTTTACTTTGTCCAATCCCATGAAGAAAAATAACACAGGGAACTTTCCCTTTTATCTCTGCAGGGAGCAAAAGTAAAGCAGGGACACGTTCCCCCGGTCTGCTTTCATATGAAAATTTAATACTTTGGAAGTGTCTGGGTCGCTTTATATTAAAAACTTCTATCTCATCATTAATTTCCTTCACTTCTTCTACTCGAACATTCAAGGGAAGTTTGGGGTCATAGTTATTAAAATAGGTGCGGTCCGCATAGAATTTAAATAAAAGCAAAGCAAGAATTAAAGCAAGAATTACGATACCGACCCATTTCAATGTTTTCTTTACCATATCCATAAGACAAAACTCCTTATTACAGTGTTTAAAATTAATAAATCCCTAATTCTGACATTATCTTTAACAAATTTGTTTCAAAGGATTATGAGATTTTATGGATTCCTTCCCAGAACAAAGGATAAATCATTTGAAGCATTATTTGCAAGAATTAAATCATAAATGCCGTCTTTATCAATATCAAACGGTATCCCCGATATTGGGCTGTGACCCGCATAGTAATAATATACTGATGAAAACTCTAATTTCCCATTGTTCAATACTACCGAGATAGTGCTATCCCCGTTGATAGATATTAAATCAGGATATCCATTATTATCAATATCCCATGAAAAAACGGATTTAGGATTTTTCCCTATCTTAATTGAGCCTGTATTTACAAAAGTCCCGTCTGGCTTTGCTCCAAAAATTACAACCGTTTGTCCAGTAGGATGGATTGTAACTGCTTCTAAATCTCCATCCCGGTCTAAATCTATCATCAGTAGCCCCCGGGGGTTCCCATTGGTTGCATATCTCTTTTGTGTCGTTTTGTCAAATGTTCCATCTCCATTACCAAACCAGCATACAAAACGTGAGGGGGATTGGTCATCTGCATCATCCGGGTCTTTACTGCTTACAAATAACAAATCCAATTTACCATCACGGTTAACATCTGTTAATTTTACAGCCATAGGGTAATTGCCCACTATCGTTTCTTTAGCAGTACCAAAAGCACCTGTTCCATCCCCTAAAAGAACAGATATAGTGTCTGCTCCCGGATTCGCAGTAACAATATCTTTGTTGCCATCATTATTAACATCACCTACAGCAATTGATGATGGATATGGAGTATGAGAGAAGGTAGGTTCTTTAATAGAATATGTCCCTTTTTTTTGAAAAACCCCTTGTCCATTGTTTAGATAAACGGTTACACCCATTACTCCTTTTTCACAAAAAACAAGGTCTACGGAATTATTGTTATTATCCATTGGAACAGATACAATAGACTGAATAACATCAGAGACATCCCATTTTCCTTTCTCCGTTAGGGAAAGGTTTGTGCCAACCTGAAAAACTCTAAAATAGGCATTTCGATTAGAACAGATAATAATTTCATTTGAAGAATCCTCGTTATAATCACCAAAAGTCAGTGTTCCAATATCACCATCAAATAGAGGTCGTGTTTCCGCTCTACTAAATGCTTTGCCATCTCCATAGATTACACCCACATGATTCAATCCGGAAAGGGTAAATACTAAATCTTTTTTAGTATCTGCGTTTAAATCTACTTTTTCTATATCAATAGCACCTACACCTAGATTTATCATTTTTTGATATGTAAAATTGCCTTCCTGTGAACCATAATAAATTTCTGCAGACGCAAAAGGTCCGTTAGCAATTTCCCCTGTGCTTAATGTTAATTCCCCATATAACAATCCAACTATATCTAAATAACCGTCTTCATTCAGGTCTTCAATCAAAATTTTCATCGGAAGTGCATGTGATTGCAGAGTATTTATAGATGTGAAACCTCCATGTGTATCATTTATTAACAAAGAATAATTACCGCTCCCTGCATTTGCAACAATTAAATCCGGATAAGTATCTCCATTAATATCCATCGTTTCTACACAACGAGGATAAGTCCCAACCGCATAATCTACCTTTACTGAAAAAGGATTGTCAATCTGACTTAATAACACAGAAATATTATTAGAATCGCGATTGGAAACGACCAAATCTACTTCTCCATTTTTATCAAGGTCAACTGGTAAAAGCCAGCGAGGTCCACTACCACATGGAATATATTGAAATTCACCCCAATTCCTGTTTCCTGCATTCATAAGATAACTGATTTCCCCCATTCCTGATTCTGCTACGACAATATCCTCAAGTCCATCCTTATTAATATCTAAAAACACCAGAGCCAAAGGTTTTGCACCCGCTTTTAGGGCAATTGTTTGAGCATCTTCAAAAGTCCCATCTTCTTTCCCATAAAGAAGGGAGATGGAATCACCGTTTTGATTTACCACACCCAAATCCCCATACCCATCTCCGTCTATATCTTCTGTTTTTATCATTCCCGGACCTTTACCTACCGCAAAATCTACATGCAAATGGAAATTCCCCTTTTCAGAATTGCGTAACAAAACAGCCACATTATCCGTATTATAATTAGTAACTGCAATGTCAGGTGCTCCATCGCGATTAAAATCGCCATAAGTCAAGAAATGACTGATACCGCCGGTGGGATATTGATAGGTAGCATGAAAAAACCGAATCGAAACATTCGGGTCAGCATTTTCCGTTCCATTGCACCCAATAAAGAAAAAAAGGACGATTAGAAATAACCCGGAATAATGTTGTAAAAAAGAAATTTTATGCACAAAACATCTTTTATCAGTTATACTTTTATACATAGGATACCTTTTAAATATAACATAGAAAATATATCATACAAAAAAGTAAATCTTCCATGAAAAGAATTTCCGTTGTTTCGGATTTACATATATTTTGTTCTCGCTCTAATTGGGAAGCAAAATTGTATGCGGTGGAGGAAGCCTTACAATCTTCCGATATATTTGTTTTTAACGGAGATACTTTTGATTTTCACTGGGTTAATGAAAAATCCAATGAACAAATTTTTCAGAAATCTATCGATTTCTTAAAAACACTTGCAGAAAAATATCCTCAATGTCATATTCATCTCAATTTAGGGAATCATGACCATCGTCGTGAATTTTGCCAGTTATTAACTCAAATGGAAAAAGAAGTCCCTAATTTCTCATGGCATCCCTATTATCTAAGAGTAGGAAAGATTGTTTTTCTTCATGGTGATGTTTCCATTCGCAAAATGAACCAAAGCCAGTTGACAAAATACCGGAACCGTTGGGAACGCAAACCATTGCGGAGAAATTCCTTTGTTAATCAGGTTTATGATGTAGCGGTAAGCATGAGAACACATGTAGCTATATCTCATATTTACTTCCGAAATCGAAGAACTGCTCGAAATTTACTCTGGTATCTAAATGAACTGGAACTTGGAACAGATGCAGGTATCAGTGAGGTATATTTTGGTCACACCCATGTTCCATTAAGGAATTTCCGCTATAAAGGTATTACATTTCATAATACAGGGACAGCATATAAAGGAATGAAACTTCGAATCTTGCGTGCCTTAGTTTTATAAAGGTCTTTACAAATACGCTCAAAAACCACTTTCCCAGACTTACTTATAACCCTAAATCATCCATAACTTTATTTTGTTTGTTAGAATAATCATTCTGAATATGTTGCACACTCTGGCGGGAATAAGAACCTACAGCACCTGAGGAATTTGTCATACCATTGAGTTGCTGTTGAACCACCATTCCCCCTGTAACAGAGTTCATAGGATATGAACCTGCGGGTGCTCCGGGAGTCGTTGTTTGAGAAGTTTGTGCCCCCGCAAGCAATGGATGAGAAACACTTCCCGTTTGTGCATTGTAAACAAAAAACTGTCCATCATTTGTTCGTGGAAGAAAACTTAAATAAGAGGGATAGAGACTGTCCAATGTTGCCGGGTAATAACCTGTTGCCTGTGCATATTGGGCAATTGCATATTTTACCTGCTCCATCTTGCGGATATCTTCAGACGGGATACTTGAGGGAACCGTAATTATCTGTCCTGTTATCGGGTCAAAACTATATGCACTATTCCCGGAAGGAGAAGGCAATGAAGGTAAATATTGGGGAACTAATTCGTTTAGCGATGTCGGGTATCTACCATTTTCTGCACGAAAGGTTTGAATAGCCCGTTCTAAGTTTATCTTACCTGTTTGGTCAGCAATACCTTGAACCTGTCTTTGCATACTTTTTAGTTGTTGTGCCTGTAATTCTCCTTGAATGGCTGTCGTTGTAAGCAATTCTACTCCACAACTTGAAAGAATAAGGGGAGCAAATAATAAAGTGATGCTAAATAATCTCATATCAATATTCCTTTATTTTAATATTCTATCATGAAAAACGATTTTTGTATATACAATGTTTCCGTAAATATCAAAAAAATAAACGGCGTATGTTGAAAAACATACGCCGTTGAGAATAGCAAGTTTAAGTATATGTTATCTCAATATTTTCAAAATTCTCTCTGCTATTTTCTGAACTACTTCTGTTTTTTTATAATCCCCGCGTTCTAAATGCTGTTTTGCTTCTTCGACTTTCTCTGGTCGAACGGTTTCCTGCTCTTTACTGATTTGTATTAACCGCGATAGTTCTGCTGCTGCTTGTGCCTCAGAACTGATAACTACCTGGTCTTCTTTTAATGTATCTACTTTCCCGGAGCCTCGTATATCTTTAACACCGCTATCGCGGTCACTTTTTACTTTCGTCGGTTTTTCCGGGACCGGTTCCGGTATTCCGCCGACACTCTGAATTCCAACCATTTCACTTTCCTCCAAATCTGTATTGTTTTCTATTTTACATATATCTTATCGGCAAAATAAAATTTTTCTTTAATTTAAATCTATTTTTTTACAAGAACATAAGTTGTTGTTATATAATTATTTAAAGAATACAAACCCAAAAATTGCCCAACAATTTTTCTTTTGATGATAAGATATGCTTTATTATATCAAATATTCGGACTTAATTAAATTTCAAGGTGCAATAAGAAAATGAAATGAAACGAAGATATAAAAAGTTTTTAATATTCATTATTTTTCTATCTTTTTGTATCATAGGGTTTATCTTTTTTATACTAACTCCTGAACAGGGTTTTCATGGGTATGTAATTCAGGATACCAATTTATCCATATATTTTCCAGATTTTCCTTATTTCTGGAGTTCTGTAAAGAAACAGCCAATAACTATCTCTGCAAGTAAATATCTTTTTGAATATTTATATAATATGGAACTATTTTTTAGGAAAAAATGGGGTATAAGACCTACTCCATTCCGCTGGTATTTATGGGTGGGAAAACCTTTACTCATCAGTTGGAATAAACAGGGAGATTATCTGGTATCTATCAAACCGGGACGATTATTTCGATTGTTTCTTTTATCTTTATGGAATATGTCTAACAATATTATTGATAACAGAGAATATTACTGCATATGGAAAGGGAATGAACTTTTAATTAGTAATAAAGATACGATTCTAAATCAGGTTGTCCCTTGTTCCAGAAAACCGTTAAGTATAAACAATTATATGGCTTATATAGAATTAGGGGAAAAAGTTAAAGTATCCCTTTCAGTTCATTCCGAAAACAATTTGTTTGTCGAGGGGCATATTAATAATAGAAGAACAGAAGATTACATTAATCCTTTTTCGGATTTTTCTAATTCTAATATTTCATCCATTCTTTTGTGTAGTCCGTTAAAGGATATACTCTTAGAGAACTCATTAAAAAATACCCTTTTGTCATTTATACCCCCAAAAGCCTTAAACCCTGTTTTAATATTTTTATCTTCTTTTAAAGACACTTTTCCTGAAAAATTATATTTACAATTTAGAGATAAAGGACTTTTAAATAAAGGAGTCTTTCTTTATTCGGGTATGTCAGACAAATTTTTGAATCCTATTCCTATCTTTGGTTTCTGGGTCCCTTATAAAAGTAATGATATTAAGCGACTCTTATCAGAACTCGATTTAGATTTGCCATTTTATCCACACCAATGGAATTCTTTCGAGGGATATGTCGTTCCTGCGTGGAACAATGCTTTTTGTTTTTCTCTCGTTTATTATAAAGAAGGATGGATTATTTGCACTCAGGAACCTTTTCTGGCAGAAATAATAACCCAACTTCATGAAAATAGAAAAGATTTAGAAACATCTCACATAATAAGTATCAATATACCACAAATTAGTGAGGACATAGAAAAAATCTTTCTCTGGTGCGCAAAACAGGAATTGTTAAACGGCATTAATGAAAGAGATATGTCTGCGATTTTCTCACCATGGAAACAATTCCTAAAAGAAATAGGAACTCTTAAACTGACTATTCGCCCTGTTGAAAATAAACAAGAAACCTATTTCATGATTCGTGGGGGATTCGTTAATGAAAAGTAAAAAATATTACCCCTACATTTTGCTTATCGTGGTGATAATTCATATACCATCTTACCCTGAAATTCCGAAAACGGATACTCAATTTCTGATTGGGAATGGGAATATGCTTGTGGGCATAAAATCAGATGGAAATATTTCTTTTGCAAGATGGAGTGGAATTGGAGGTAGTAATCATTTCGGACCACTCTATCGTTCTGTCCCGCAAAAAGAAGATAAAAAGCCTTTTATAGATTCTTCTACATATATGTTGCAAATACAGGATTCTATTTACTCACTTACAGAGCAAGGGAACTTAAATATCACGGGAAAGTATGTATCACCTGAGATTCCCTTGCTCGAATTTGAAGGAACAACAAAAAATAATGATATAACATGGAAACAGGAAATGTTTGTTCATCCTTCCAGGGATATTATTTGTATCCATTTCCGTTTTAATAAAAACACACAAAAAGATGTAACAGAAAATTTTATATCGTACCAAAATATTTCTCCTAAATCTCCGCCTATTATTGAAAATGCTTTCTTGAACGACCCGAAAGGTTTTCAGAAAGATTTTTGTGTGTTCTGGGATATGACATTACAAACACTCATACATTTTCGCCCCTATAATGCAGGGAACTCTGATGTATATAAACTCGAGCAAATAAAGGAAACTTCAAATATATCAAAAAAATTTTGGCAGAGATTTGAAGAAGGGGTATATATTGGAATTTGCTCTACAAATCCCGTTAAAGGGGCAAATATACTAAATTATCCCATAACCCCAAATGACTTATCTAATACCACAAAACAGAATTTCCCAACAACTTTCCATATATTCGATGATTATTGTTCATCTTTAATTATACAACCCAGCGTGACAATAGATAATACAAAAGAAGTAACCTTTTTCTATATCTTTACCCACAACTATTCAGAAATGGAAGAATCCGTTCAATGGCTAAAAACAACAAATTACAATCAGATGAAAGAAACCTTATTTTCCTGCTGGAAATCCAGATGGGAAATAGCGAAGAAGGATATAAAAGAAAATTTTGCAAAAAACTGGTTACAAATTACATTATGCACAGACCCTACAACCGGAGCAATATTAACAAATCCCTTTGACCCTGTTTGGGGAAATCGCATTTCATTACACGATTGTTACTTCTTGATTCAATCTATGAACAATATGGACATGTATGACTTTTCCAAAAAACTTATTTCTTTCTGGCATCAGGTTGGTAAGAAACGGAAACTTTCAGCGAAACAAACTTTCCCATTATGGGTCTATCCTGATGGAACTTCTGCATGTCCAGAGTATTGGATGGATATATCACAAACCGCTTATTTCATTTCTATTGTTTATGCTTTATCAAATAATATGAATTTTACAGAGAAAAAAGATTTTTTAAGTGAACAATGGGATGTGTTTACATGGAGTATGGATAACCTTTGCCTCTGGAAAATTCCGGGGGATTTACTTCCGGCTCCATCTTTCACAGATTCTTTAAATCGTGATATGCAAACAGCCAATCTCCTTATACAAACACTCATAGGCATACAAAAAGGTATCCAATTGGCAAAAATGATATATAAACCTATTCCTGAACTCTGGGAAACGAGAGATAAAGAACTACAAACCTATATTCGACTCCTAATATTAAATAGAGAGCCTTTAGAATTTCTGCCCAATAAGGACCTTTCCGACTGGAAAAAATTCTTCCACGAAAAGAATATCCTCTGGCTGTTACCTGTAAAGTATAATGGAAATATAATGATTCTGAAAGATATAAAATGATTACACCTATAATCCATAAACAAGAAATTATTTATGGGCATAAAGTATAAAAGAACAGGATATATACAAAGCGAAGTCCTTCATCCGATAACAGGACCTCGTCTATACAAAAAAAGGAATATTTTCTTTTTTTTATTTGTACTTTGCACGGCTCTTTTTCTTTTCTCCGGACTTTTTCTGAACCAACAAAACTCCGAAAAAAAACTCATCTACACAGAAGGAAGTGTTATTAATAAAACGATTATAGTTGGGCAGGAACACAACCTACCCGGCTCAGATAAAATAGGGTGTCAGCTTATTGTTGAATTTCCGATGCGTAACGGACGAAAAGTGCAGAAAGAAATTTCACTGGAAGATGAATTTTGTTCACATATAAATACAGGGGATACCCTTTCTATCTTATATCATTATAACAAATGGAAAGGTTCTGTGGAAATTGTATCTTACAGCCGTATGCCTTTACGACAGGGTAACAATTAAGAGAAATTATAAACCCACAAGCGTTATAATATTAAACGATAATATTGATGGTTAAAACGCTATCACAAACTTATGTACTGGGAAATACTATGACGCTAAATAGAGAAGAGATGTATCGAATTTTCTCAGAGACGGTAATTATAAAGAAGCCCCGATATGGGATTATTAAGGGTTATCATGAGTTGCCCTATATTTGCCTCGGTGATGCATTAGAAGCCCGTTACCGCTCTTTATGCGTTCGTGGGAAAATTCATGTATCACCTCAATTTGTTATCACGCCCTCTTACTATAAGACTAAATATAGCGACCTATTTGGTGAAGACAATGTAAATATGGAAATTGCAGGTCGTATATTTGGCTTTTTAGGTTTCCCGAACCGACCTGTAGAATGCAAATCCGAATTTTTGGAAATCAAACATCTGGAAGAAAATATTGATACCGCATTATCAAATAGTTTAGATGAACTGGAACGGAAAGAGGATATTACTACAGGTATCTTCATTACACCGGATAGCCGTTATTATCCTATTTCAATAGAACGATTTATTACCTCAATACTGGACGATGAATTCTCTTTTTAAGGAGGGAACACTATGAAAAGTGCCTATGAATTAGCCATGGAAAGACTGAATAAGATGAGCGGGGAAGTAAAAAAGTTAACCCCGGAACAAAAGGAAAAGATTGCAGAAATAAATCGCAAATACGATTCAAAAATTGCCGAAATAAAAATATCATTTGAATCCAAATTAAATAACGCCTCTTCCTATGAAGAATTGGAAATGATAAAAGCAGAAATGAGTAAAGAAATACAAAAATTAGAAGAAGAAAGACAAAAAGAAAAAGATACAATCTGGGGAAAAGACAAAAAATAAATCTCCGATATTGATTCCATACAAAATATTCTTGTTTTGAGAGAGAATACGAATATAAGGACATGAACGGAAATATGGTAAATCCATGTTTAACTTGTGGTGCATGCTGTGCTTTTTACCGAGTTTCTTTTTACTGGAGAGAACAAAGCAGATATAAACCAGATGGTGTTCCCGAAGAATTATGTGAAGACCTCAATGATTTCCGTTGTGTTATGAAAGGAACAAACAAACCCTATCCACGTTGTACTGCATTATTAGGAACTATCGGGAAACATGTTTTCTGCACAATTTATTGGCGAAGACCATCTGTATGCAGAGAAATAGAACCTTCTTATAAAAACGGCTATCCAGAAATAAAATGTGATAAAGCACGCCTTGCCTACGGATTACCTCCTCTGACTCCTGATATATGGAAAGTTAAACCTGAAGATAACGATTCCTCTCCATACCCATTTCCCCTCTCCGCATAATTGTTTACCCACGCAATATTGTAAATGTTCATATTAATTCCAACAAAACCACTAATCCAAAAACGATTTTATCATACAATACAATATTTCATAAATTCATAAAAACAACTCCATTCAAAAAATTCCTCCCCCCGTAATATTCTAAATGTAGGGGGGAAATATTTTTTGCACGAATGGAGTACAGGCATTTTTACCTGCGTTCTTCTATACTAAATAACTGTCTCTGTTTCTTTCTTTTCATAATACGCATATGATAATTGTAACTCTATCTACCATCCTGCAAAGTGACTAAAATCAACTTTTGTTTTTCTACTGCTTCTCCTATAATCCAGGACAGTAGCCATCTTCGCTGTCTGGGCAACTGTGATAACCACCTGTATTGAAGAATTGTATTAACCGCAATAATTCAGACAAACCTATTTTCCAATCCTGTGGACCG